>DAHXNF010000005.1 GCA_027366585.1 Thermoplasmatales archaeon
GTGAGGGAAATATTCAATTACCTTGCAAAATTTGGCTACGGGACTTACCTACTTCAGTTTATCGGCGATCAGGATGGCAGTGGAGAAGTTTCGACTTCAATCAAGGACTTGATCTCGCACGTATCCTCATTTGTGGCTTATGAATCATGCGGAAAATGTACTCCGTGCAGACTGGGCAGCAGGACTGTGGAAAAAATTTTCTCCGGATTGCAGACAGGTGACAGATGGACCAGAGGAGACTACGAAGCTCTTTCAGATGCTCTTCTCGATACGAGCCTGTGCGGGCTTGGCGGTGGCCTGGGTGAATTCCTAAAGAGTGCCAGCGAGAATTATCCCGGGGAGGTTGACGCATGTTTCGCATAAATATAGATGGAAAGGAAGGGCAATTCGAGAATCAGTTGACCGTTCTTCAGGCCGCAAAAAGTATGGGGATACAAATTCCTACACTCTGCCATGATGACAGGCTGGAAGAGTATGGAGGATGCCGGTTATGCATAGTCCGCATAAACGGTCGCAGAAGGCCAGAAACTTCCTGCACGGCAATGATACAGGACGGCATGCAGGTCGATGCATTCCCGGATGATATTGAAAAGGAACGGAAGACCCTGCTCAGGCTTATGACAAGGAACGGTGAAATGAACCTGTCCGGCCTCGATACCAGAAAGGAATTCTACAGGCATCTTGCTCACTATGGGCTGCTTAATGAGAAATCACAGGAAACGTTGAAAACGACATCAGTACAGTGGGCAGATCACCCGTTCATACGTGTTGACATGGACAAGTGCATTGACTGCTACCGCTGTGTGCGCATATGTGAAGAGGTACAGGGACAGTTTGTCTGGCAGAAGTGGAACAGGGGCGACAAGGTCACTCTGCTTGCTGACGGCAAGGAAAGCCTGAAAGAAAGCTCATGCGTGAGCTGCGGAGCGTGTGCGGATACATGCCCAACCGGAGCAATAGAAGACGTTTCTGTTATTGACAAGGGATATCCTGAAAATTACACCAGAAGCGTATGCCCATACTGTGGAACTGGATGTGAGATCAACATTGGAACCAGGGACGGAAAAATAGTAGAGATACTTCCTGTCCGTGACTCGCCAGTGAGCAAGGGACATCTCTGCGTGAAGGGGAGATACTCGTTCGGCTTTGCAAGTTCCACGGACAGGATCACCGATCCCATGATAAGGGTGAATGGCTCCTGGAAAAAAGCGACCTGGGATGATGCCATTAAAGTTGTTGCTGAAAACTTCAAAAAAATACAGTCAAAATACGGGCCTGATTCTATTGGAGTTCTTGGGTCCTCTCGAGCGACCAACGAGGAAAACTACCTTGCCCAGAAATTCGCTAGAGTTGTTATAGGAACAAATAATGTTGACAGCTGCGCAAGGGTATGTCATGCTCCAACCGCGGCCGGTATGGGTCACATTCTAGGAACGGGTTCTGCCACGAACTCATTTGATGATATAGAGAAGGCAAACACCATGATGCTGATAGGTGTGAATCCAACGGAAAATCATCCCATCGTCGGGGCAAGGATAAAGGAAAGGGCCCTGAAGGGTGCAAACCTCATTGTGATTGACCCGCGCAGGACTGAGCTGGCTTCACTGGCAAAAATTCACCTGCAGCTTAGACCTGGAACTAATATTGCTCTGCTGAATGCACTGGCAAATGTCATCATAAACGAGGGTCTGGTAGATCGCGATTTTATAAGCGATCGTATCGACAATTTCGAATCCTTCAGTGAATCCGTCCGTGAGTGGACAGCAGAAAGGGCAGCGGAAATATGCGGAGTTGACGCTAACAAGATCAGGGAAGCTGCTAAGATATACGCATCGCATAAACCCTCAATGCTGTTTCATGGACTGGGTGTTACGGAGCACTCACAGGGAACCGATGGAGTCATGGCAGTGGTGAATCTGGCCCTGCTTACTGGGAATATTGGAATAGAAGGCTCCGGTGTAAATCCTCTTCGGGGACAGAATAACGTACAGGGATCAGCACACATGGGTTGCGAGCCTTCCAAGCTCACAGGATATGTGACGATTGAGTCAGGGAGACAGAGATTCGAGAGTACCTGGAAGAGAAAGATCCCTGAGAAAAAAGGGCTGGACGAAATGCAGATGATCGATTCCGCAGTCTCGGGAGACCTGAAAGCGCTGTGGATTCAAGGATGGGATGTATACCTCACAAATCCGGACATGAAGCATACGGAGAAAGCATTCAACTCAATGGAATTCATAGTAATCCAGGATTTCTTCATGAATGAGACCGCGAAGAAATTCGGGTCTGTCTTTCTGCCAGCTGTAACTTCCTATGAAAAGGATGGGACATTCATGAACTCCGAGAGGAGGGTACAGAGGGTAAGAAAGGCCATCGATCCATTGGGAAACTCAAAACCAGACTGGGAGATAATAAATCTCGTTGCGAAATCCATGGGGTTCGGGAAGGACTTTGCTTTCAGTACGCCGGAAGATATCTGGAACGAGAGCAGGGAACTCTGGGAAGGTGGTCGCGGCATAACCTACAGAAGACTGGAAAAAGGCGGAATACAGTGGCCCTGTCCATCAGAGGACCATCCCGGTACAAAAATCCTGCACACTAATAAACTCACAATTGGAAAGAAGACATCACTGGCTGAGACACAGTACCGGCCAACGGTCGAAGTTACCGATGAAGATTACCCGATACTGCTTTCAACCGGCAGGTCCCTGTTCCAGTTCAATGCGGCGACAATGACGGACAGATCAGGCAACAGGGCCTTTCGTGATACGGATTACCTCTATCTTTCACGGAGCGATGCAATCAGGCTGAAGCTTGAGCCGGGTGAACGCGTCCGTCTGGTGAGCAGATATGGAGAGGCTGTGACGCGACTTTCTGTAGATTATGACATAAAGGATGGAACTGCATTCGCAACTTTCAATGATCCTGATGTGAGCCTGAACCAGATCACAGGGCCATTCAGGGATTCAAAACAGAACACCCCTGAATACAAGGTAACTGCAATCAGGGTGATAAAAGCATAAACCTTAATTTCGCGGTACTGGTGCTTTTGAGGAGTATATTCCTTTCCATTTTTTGATAAGATACCACCTCGTCATGATGACTGATGCTCAAACGATATGTCGATAAATAGTTATAATTGATGCAACGGCCTGTACCGTGAATTTCCAAGATAATCGCAAGCGTGTCCAGTTTATCAATCACTAATAAATGAAAAATTAGGGAAAATGATTTTTAAAAAAATATTGGTTTAATTACGTAGAAAATCTTCAACGAGCGTCATTAGATTGGAGCTATTGAACCCATAGATGATTATAGGGGAATGGTCATA
>DAHXNF010000007.1 GCA_027366585.1 Thermoplasmatales archaeon
TCCGTCCAGGAACCTTTTCTGCAGGTAGTATACTTCTGCCTGCTGCTGAACACCGGAAAAGAACTTGAGCAGCTTTCCAACGACGGGTGCATTGAAGTCTGTAAGCGCATACCTGTTTGGCTGGTCAAAGTATGTCAACACCTTTCCATCCCGGAAGAATACCGCTATTTCGTCTTCACGCACGACGATGTTATCGTTCAACCGGATAAGTCTTGGGACCTTCCACATGACGTTGTCCTGCTTGAACTGGGTTTCCCATGCAATTGTTATTGACCCTGCTACGCTCCCACCGGCATACGGGATCTTGCTTGACTTCTTACCGAACATTATGATCCACTCCCGGGATTGAGCTTGATTGCTTCAACCTTGACAAGACGCTGCTCCCATGCGCTCTTCATATTCTTTATTGCTGCATCGAGATCTGAGAGCTTCTTGGCAAGATCCTGCTGCGCCGTCAGGTCCACGGTTGACATGTCAGATAAAGTGACCATGTCTGAAGCACTCTGAAGAAAAGCATAGTCATACTCGTAGAGAGCGTTGAGCTTCTGCGTATCGATCCGAATTGACGGTGAAATTCCAGAATAGCCCTGCTCCGAATGAAGCAGTTCACCCTGGAATTGCTGTACCCTTGACAGTTCAGATGCAACCATCGTAAGGAGCTGGTAATTACCACTTGTTACAAGTGAAGACCTGAAGTCCTGCAGTTTAGACTGAGAATTCTCCAGATAAGTGGAGACCTGCTTCCTGAGCAGTGCATCTGCCACTCTCAGATCTTCTGCCTGCCTGTATCCCCTGAATCCCGGTATTAGAAGCTGCAGCTTCTTCAGGATCCCCCTGCTTTCATCCACCTCGTTCCTGATATCCGGATTTGAAGCGCCCATCTCTATCCTTCATCATGAGTGACAATTCTCTATTTAGCTTTCTGCTATTCCACATATCGGAAGGATTTGCAAATCCATTTAGGATTCTGCGACATTATCCAACAAAATGTTATCTTTACAGTAAACATACCGTGGGAGTGAACAGGCAGTTCAACGATTCCAAGCTGGTAACAGCAGTCAGCGGGCTCTTCTCGATGGGATTCTTTGCACTCACGTTCTCGTTTCCGCTCTATGCCGATCACCTCAGGTACAGCTCAAGCTTCATCGGAGTCCTAGGAACATTCGCTGGAATTCCGTTCATAATATTCGCCTCCCTTCTGCTTAAGAAAACAGGAAGTGGATTGCTGTCTGCGCTTAGAATTGCGATAATCATGATGGTGCCGGTTTCCTTCCTGTTTGTATTCATAGAAAATTATACTTTTATTCTGCTAGTCATTTCTGCCGACGTCATCGGTGCCATGTTTTACGTTTCCATTGAACTGGGAATTGGTGCGACCGATTCCGAAAGCCTTGCTGAGAGATACTCAACTGCATGGGGAGTCCCCAACCTCATTGCCCCCCTGATCGCAGGCCTGGTCCTCCAGGTTCTTGGCTTTGTCCCTCTTTTCATCATAACGACGATCTTCTTTGCCGCAACCGTGATCTTTCTTCCAATAGGTGGAGTCGGTTCAAGAAAACCACAAATCAAGCGGAATTCCGGGATATCATTGGCGCTGGTGTTGCCAATGCTATTCGGCGGTTTATCGCCGGGCTTTCTCTACTACGTGATCAACCCATACCTGAGAACGCTGGATACCCAATATCTTATAATTGGCATCATCGGTTCCATACCCGCACTGTTTTCTGCCATTTCTTTCATTTTTCTTTCAAGGATCAAGTCAGAGGCCTGGAACAGATACTCCATGGTTTCCGCCTTCCTGCTTGGAGTGCCGATCATACTCTTTTTCCTGCACTCCCTGCTGCTGATTGCGGTACTTTTCGCCATGGCCGGCATCGGGGCGGCTGTCGCTTTTTCTAAGATCCTGTCGTATATTTCAAGAAGTTCCTCATCCTCCTATGGCGTCCTCTATTATGAAGTACTGTTTGGCGTGGGTTTCATAGCAGGAAGTCTTTCCGGCGGATATCTGTTCGATTACTTTGGCTTCGCTTCCGCCCTGATAATCTTCTCACCTGCACTCATCTATGTGATCGTAATGATGGCATTTCCCGGACACTTCGGTAGACCGAAGGGAAATTTCAATGATGCTTGACTGCTTAATCGTCCTGGGAATATAATATACTCAGGAAGCAAGTGTGTTGCACAACCCCTATTAAGGATTAAGCCTGGAATATAAATGGGGTTGGTTATGAAAGCACACAACCCCGTTGAATGTAGTAGAAAGAAGGATAATAGAGTTTGGTCTCTTTACAATGATTCTCTTGTAAAGAGAATGGAAGAACTTCTTGATCTGAACTCCTTGAAACATGCCATGAAGGATCTGAGAGAGCAGAACAGAGGCAAGAATGGAAGACCGTTTATTGTTCCGGATGGTGTGATAGAGATATTTGCCAGAATCCGTGCAGTATTCAACGCATCATTCCGCACGCTGGAGTCGCTTCTGAGGATAATGGGTGATATCCTCGGTATACCCGGGATATCGTACACGAGCATATTCCGGAGGATAAGGAAGATCAGAGTACCTGAAATACTAAACCCGTCTGTATCCATAGCAGTAGACTCAACAGGTTTCAAGACAACAATAAGGGGAGACTGGTTATCAGACAAGTGGGGAAGGAAGAGGAGGGGATGGATCAAGCTGCATGCATCCGTTGACACGGAGAGTGTAGCTGCCCAGAAGATTGTGATCACAACGGAGCACATGCATGATGCGCCTGTATTTCCTCATCTGGTTACAGGAAACGAAGATAAGGTGTTCGCAGACAAGGCATATGATTCCAGGAAGATATTCAACATGCTGGGAAGAAATGGTACTGATGCCATAATACCACTGAGGAAGAACTTCCGTACAATAGCAAGGGGATCACCGCTGAGGCACATTACAGCAAGGCAGATCCGGAATTTAGGGGAAGATGAATGGAAGAGGATACATGGCTATGGAAAAAGATGGATCGCAGAGATATATTTCTCCGGATTGAAAAGGGTAATGGGAGAAGTGATCAAGGCAAGAAAGCCTGAATACATATCACAGGAAGTGGGCATGAAGGTTCTTTACTACAATGTCATGAGGCAGAACACGAGGGCATATGCATAGTTATGCAACACACTTCCAGGAAGCAACAAATTTAATTATCTACCGGATTATGGAACCGGGATCCGTTAGGATCTGGTCGAATGCTGAAGTTAGTCGAAGTCCTGGTCATATTCGTTGTTTCAACCGCCCTGCTGGTCAGCAACCGCATAAGATATGA
>DAHXNF010000038.1 GCA_027366585.1 Thermoplasmatales archaeon
TTCTTAAGGGCAGCCAGTTTCCTGATCTTATCCACCCTTTCGTTCCTCGATAAATCAAGTCGGGTGATTTCCACGAAGTCCGGATGAAGTGTGAATTCCTTCTGCTTGTTGTCCGCCTTTGCTATTGTTATGCCATCAACCGTAATTCTCCTCTTTAAGTGGTCGACGTCCATCACCTTGCCGCCTTCTCCCTTGCGGCCGCCCTTCATTATCCTTACCACGTCCCCCTTGACTATCGGAAAGGATCTCAGTCCGTATTTCTTCCTCAAATCCAAGCTCAAATCAACTGCAATCTTATTCATGTTTCATCACACTATAGTTGAAGCAACAGATGCAATCCTTGGCCATCTTTCAGCTGCTTCTCTTGCCACGGGACCCTTTATTTCTGAACCTCTCACTTCTCCTTCAGGTGTAACCAGCACAGCTGCGTTATCCTCAAATTCAACCATAATCCCGTCTGAACGCCTGAACGGTCTTCTCTGCCTAATCACGACTGCATAGACGACCTTTGCTCTCATCTCCGGCGTTCCTCGTTTAACGCTCGCTATGAACATATCACCTACGCCTGCAGACGGTATCCTGTTTGCTTTGCCATGATAGGCTTTTACCTCAATCAGTCTGACAACCTTTGCTCCCGAGTTGTCGGCGCACGTCATTACCGCGCCAAGTGGAAGACCTCTCTGCTGTCGGCCGGCTATACCTTTCACTCAGCCCACCTTCTCTACAACTACGAAGCTGACAGTCTTTGCAAGCTTCCTGCACTCTGCTATCCTGACAATGTCTCCGCGCTTTACCTTGATGCAGTCAGGAATGTGCGCATGGTATTTCGAGAATCTTCTCTCCTTTCTCTCGTACTTGGGTACATTTCTGAGAAAGGTCCTCTCCACCACAACCGTTTTAATCATCGAAGCGGATTTTATCACTCCCTCGATTACCTGACCCCTGACGGGGAGCTCGCCATGGAAGGGGCACTTCTTGTCGGTGCAGACTCCTTCCGGTGACCTCACGTCAATTCCAATATTAGTTTTCATCTCTTTCTCTCCTTCATCTTTGATTTAACTATCTTGCCCGTGTTTTTCATTCTGTCCTGGACCGTGAATTGTATGTCATTTCCATTGATCTTGATTTCATTTCCCTTCAGGATTATCATGAATTCTGATCCTGTTTTTGGAACCCTTATTTCCCCGGCTCCCGTGCTGAAAGTGAACATGTTCTTGGATTCATCCACTATCTTACCTGCAATTCCGTTTAGGAGTGGGTTGCTTGAGTGGCAAACCTTTGCATTGCTGCCAATGTAATTCGACCCGTATTTCTCATACTCTGACATCAGTGAACCTCCGTCTTGAATCCAAGTTCCTCAAGGAGCTTCCTCGCTGTTTCCCTGTGATCGCCCTGCAGCTCAACCGTCTTCCCGTCCTTCACAGTCCCTCCAGAGGCAACCTTTTTTTTCAGCGACTTTGCAATTTCGTATATGTCCTCCGCCTTCGGGTCGATTCCATCAATGATGGTGACGGTCTTGCCATATCTCCTCTTATCAACCGCTATCCTGACTACCTGAGACTCCCTTGTGAATCCCTCCCATGGCTGCAGTTCTTTGGGAACGCCGGTGAAGTTCTTGTCCTTCATTACTTGTGATCCTCCAGGTTCATTACCGTCTTTAACCTGGCAATTTGTCTTCTGATTGAACGCATCTTGCCAGGACTAATAGGGGCGCCGCCCATTGCCACGGATGCTCTCTCCTTCATGAGCGATTCCCTCAGGCTCTTGTAAGTATCGTTCAGTTCCTGCTCACTCATCTCTTTCAGTTTCTTTGCCTTCAGTTCCGGCATCTTCAACAACCTCCTTCTTGTCTTCTTTTTCCTCTTTCTTTGCAGCCTTTTTCCGTGGCTTAGCCGGGGCTTTCTTTTCCGCTGTCTTTTTCTTTGGCTTCTCGGCATGAGGTTCCTTCTGTGTCCTTGGAGCCCTCTTCTTCTTTTCTATCACCGGAATTTCAGGTGCTATCTCCTTAACAGGTTCAGCCGGAGCCTCAACCTTGACCGGTGGCTGGACCAGCTTTTCCGGGTCAATATTGTTTATATCAATCTGATCCGGTAATTTGTATTCAGAGTCCAGGATCCTCACTGAAACACCAATAATGCCCAGCTTCAGCTTTGCTGCGGAAAAACCGTACTTCATTCCAATTCTTCCGGGCTCGCCAGAGTACTTGATCGATCCGGATATGAACTTCTGAGACCTTGCCCTTTCACCTGATATCTTCCCTGCAATCTTGATAAGCACACCCTTTGCATTGCTGTCTACAGTTCTCCTGAGTGTTGTGTTGCCTGCCTTCCTGTATGACCAGCCCTTCTCCAAAGAGATGGCGATCTTCTTAGCCACGATCTGCGGGTTGAGATCAGGATCGGCTACTTCCTTTACCTCGACCTGGGGAGTCTCGACGCCGAATTTCTTCTCGAGTGTCGCAGTAATCTCCTGGATCTTACCGCCGCGTCTTCCGATCACAAGTCCTGGTTTGTTTACAAACAGCGTGATGTTCGTTCCGAACGGAGTTCTCTTCATCTCCATTCCACCGAATCCGGCGCTTTCAGTCTCCTTCCTGATGTATTCTGATACAAGAAGCTTCTTGACCGATTCGGAAATAAATTTTCTCTCCTTCACTCTTTCACCTCTTCCACAACAATTTCAATGTTCACCAAATCACGATCCAGTCCGCCTGCCCTTCCATACGCCTTCGGTGTAAAACGCTTCAGCATTCTTCCCTTGGTCGCAACCAGGTGAATTATGCGAAGCTTCTCCAGATTCAGGTTCTTGAACTCAGCATTTGCCTCAACGTTATCAACAGCCTTCCTGAAGACCTTTAGTGCTCTGACCGGGTACCTGCCAGGGCCGGAACCTCTCCTGTGGGAGACGCTGTCCAGATACCTGAAGTACTTGATTGGTTTCTTTTTCAGTATAGCCGAATCAATTGTCTCCTTGGCCTGATCGAGTGTCATGCCGCGAATGAAATGCGCTATGTTGATCGAATCCTTAAGTGAAATATTTGCCTCGACAATGCGCGCCTTAGCGCTTTGCTCTGGAAAATTCAAAGTTGAGTATCCCTTCATATTGATCACTTCAGCGGCATAAACTTGGACGACCTGGTGGCTCCAACGCCAGGACCGGAATGCTTGACCGGCTTTCTTGTCTGGGCAAACTCACCAAGATAATGCCCTATCATTTCCTGCTTCACTTCAAACTTGACATACGAATTACCGTTATAGAGTTCGACAACCTTTCCAACGTATTTCGGAACAATAATCAGGTCCCTGACATGGGTCTTAACATTCTTTTCATCACCAGAAAGGTTCCTGTGTGCTGCCAATTGGTCATGGTTCATTTCCCTGTTCAGTGTTCTTCTTGCCCTGCTTGGCAGTATTCCGATTACATCCTCGTCACTCATCTTGATCAGTTCTTCCATTGAGAATCCCCTGTAAGTGAATTCCCTGGTTCTTCCGAGTATCACTTTCTGTGACTTTCGTGCTTTCCTCTTGATTGACTTAACTGAAGCCTGCTTGTTTACCGGCATTACTGTTTCCTCCTCTGCGGCGACAGGCGTCCTACCTTCTTTCCAGGCGGTGCACCTCTGGCGACCGTGCTAGGCCCACCCACGTGCTGATGGTTTCCCCCGCCATGCGGGTGGTTTACTGCATTCATAGCAACTCCCCTGACAGATATTGGCCTCTTTGCCTTGCTCCTGTAAAAGTGAACTGAATTTCCTGCCTTGAGCACAGGGCTGTCCCTTGCTCCAGATCCCGCAACTGATCCGATTGTAGCGAGGCATGACGGATGGAATGCCCTGATCTTGCCGGATGCAAGTTTAACTGTCACCGCTTCACCATGGCTCACTACGAGCGCCCCGGATCCAGCGGTACGGCAAAACTTCCCGCCATCTCCAGGCTGGCTCTCAATATTATAAACGATTGATCCGTCAGGAATAACCCCAAGCGATGTGGTGGATCCGTCCGCAATTCCGGCTCCCGGGCCAATCGATATCTCCTGACCGACATGCGCTCCGTTGAACGCAATCTGGTATCCGGATATTTGGGCGCTCTTGACCATAAGTAGCGGAGCATTCCTGCCGGGTGCGTGTATGATCTCCTTCACGCTATATTTTCCCTCAGCGAGATGTACTGGTTTTGCAACATGCCTGTGGCTTGGGCTCTGGTAAACAAGCCCGCCTTTCCCCCTTCTCTGTGGAATTATATGTTTTCCCATCTCAATTCACCTAGAATAGACCTATCCTTCCAGCAAGATCGTCTGCTGAAAATCCTTCCTTTAGCTTCACTATTGCCTTCTTGCCTTTCTTCGTTCTCATTACCCTGATGCTTTCAACCTTGACCTTGTATAGCTCTTCAACTTCATTCTTTACGTCTGCCCTTGTTGCATCGCGATCCACAAGAAATACTATCTTGTTCTCGCTTTCCGTCATCAGCATTGTCTTTTCTGTTGCAACGGGGGAATATATGACTTCTTTAACGCTCATCTCTTTACCTCCTCTATGCTTTCGATTGCAGACCTGGTGAAAATCGTGAGTCTTCCTGGATTTCCTCCGGGAGCAAGCTTGATTATGCTTAGCGCAGATACCTTTGACACCTCAACGCCCGGGAGTCCCCTGAAGGCAGAGAGATCCTGATCTTTGCCCTCGACCATAAGGATTCCTTTTGGCTGCTTGTATCTCCTTCCCCTCATCTTTCCCCTTCCAGCGCGAACCTTCTTGCCTTCCTTTACCCTTTCAACTTCACCTTCAATTCCAAGTGTCTTGAGAAAATTCAACGCATCCCTTGTCTTCTTTATTCCTTCAACTGATTTGTCAACAACGACAGGAAGTGAAAGCTCATCCGGAACCGAATGCCCTCTGAGGTTTACAAGCTCCCTGACAGCGGTGGATGATATTGCGGATCTCCTTGCAAGTACTCTCTCCTTCTTGTTTACCTTTACGTACAGGTTCTTGGTCGATCTTGGTGAATGGGCGCTCTTCCCTCCAACCATGCTGGCAAGCAGCACACCGCGTGAACCACCGGCTACCCTTGGTATCCTGGAAATACCATGGTTGGCTCCTACATTCTGTCCAACCCGTCTCATTCCGGCAAATGGAGAGCTTCCGTACGGTTGACGTTTGCTGAGCGATATCGCCCTGAATGCTCTCCTTATCAGATCCTTCCTGACCGGTTCCTCGAAGAGGTCAGGCAGATCAATCTCGCCTGCGACTTTTCCATTATTTGAATATACATTGCATTTCAATTCAATCACCCTGCTTGGACTCTACAGAGACATATGATAGCGTGATCTTATCAGCTGTCACGACTCTCTGTCTTGCTGCATCTCTTAATTTAATCAACCTCTTTGACGGACCAGGTACGGATCCATGAAGGAGAACGTAGTCGTTCCTCACGAGTCCGTAGCTCACGAATCCTCCCTTGGGGTTTACGCTTTCAACCTCAGCCTTGGGAGCAACCCTCAGAACCCTGAGGTTGTATGCTGTCCTCTGCTGGAAACCCATCTGGCCGGCCTGCGGCACAGTGTTTCTTACCCAGTCTGGATGCCACGGACCAAGTGTCCCAATCATCCTTCTGTGCTTCCTGTTCTTCCTCGGAAGCAGCTTGACACCAAACCTTTCAACATGGCCGGTAAACCCTTTGCCTTTCGTAACGCCGATTGCGTCAACGAACTGCCCCTCTTTCGTGAATTCTGAAAATGGAATTTCCTTTCCAAGCTTTGAATCTGCAAACTTGATCCTGTCTGGTATGCTTCCCCCGCCTATTTTCAATTCAAAAATATCCGGTGTCTTGCTCGGTACACCAGTCACGGCAGATGGGTTAGTAGCTACGACAAGACGAACATCGTCGACAAGATCTACCATGTTTTCCTGATATCCGTTTGTAACCTTTCCTCTCTTGTTTATTAACCTGAGGAGATCATCATCGAGCTTTTCCACCCAGTGCTCTCCAATGACTTTAAGCCCGTCAATTGAGTCACTGTAATATCTAAGTGCAATGACCCTCAGCGGCGGCACTTCAATAACTGTAACGGCGCTGGCTATGCTCTGGCCGGCAGTTACGCTTGTCTTCCTGTAATCAAGCATCTCAACGTGTGTCATTCCAACTTTGTAACCAGCGAAGCCCTGAATCTTGGGAGCACCATTAACTTCAGGCCACGACCTGATCCTGCCTGCCGGTGACTTAGCTCTCTTCCTTGGATAATATGCTGTAGATCCTCTTCTTGAGTGATGTGGCGTTGCCATACGATTTCATTCCGTCAAACCGTTACACCGATGCTGCAAGGGAAAACGTAGGTTCATCCCTGCTCAATAGGGTTGCCATATAGCATTGCCCTTAGTGTATGGTTTGCAGCGGAGTAGTTTAGAAACCTATATAAATATTATTTTGAGGGAGTTTGAGAAATTGAGTGTCTGCCATCAGGAACGCGTTACAGGTATTTTCTGCCTGCATAAAGTAGTTTTATGACAAGTAAGGAAGGGGCCTGGTAGTCTTTTTGAAATCCCGGCCTTCAGCATCTGAAGCAACCAGGATTCATGGTACCCAGTCCGGGTATTGAGATCCTGCCCGCCCCTTCTATATTCGATGATTTATTTCAATGATAGAATTTAATAGTTTGAAACGATTAGAGTAATATTATAAGTAGGGAATAGTCTTACTTTGCTGGAAGAGAGATTTAATGGTTGACGTAAAAAAAGTAGAGGAGACTGACGAAAGTCAGATGCAATACAGGTATAAGACTGGGCCTACAGAGGAGGAGGAGAAAACTGACCAGGATTCCCTGTCGAAATACCTGAAGGAAGCAGAGTCGGAACCTAACAACGCATCTGCCCATAACAATCTCGGCGTCGCGCTCTTCAATCTTGGGCGGCACTCAGAATCCGTCAAGTCATTTGACAGGGCAATCACCCTGAATCCAAGTGAGGCTACTTACTACTATAACAGGGGTCTCGCTTATTATAATCTGAATCAATCGGACGAGGCGCTTGCTGATTTCAATAAAGCAATAAGATTATCACCCGGCGAGCCGAACTACCATTACAATAAGGCAATTCTTCTTCATGATCTAAGCAGGACAGAGGATTCCCTGAAGGAATTCAACGAAGCCATAAAACTGAATCCCAGGGATCCAGATTACTACAACGATCGGGCAAACGTGCTGAGCGAGCTCGGCAAGTTTGACCAGGCACTGCAGGACTACAAGGATGCGATAGAGCTTAATCCAAGGGACCCAGGGTACCATGATAACAAGGGAACCGCTCTCTTCAATGCCGGTAAGGTGGACGAGGCGATCAGGGAATATCGTGAAGCTCTCAAACTCGATCCCTACGACCCTGCAATACACACCGATTTCGCAGTTGTTCTTTCAAGACTGGGCAAATACGAAGAATCTCTCTGGGAATACAACGAGGCACTAAAACTGAGCCCGGATGACGCTGAAATAGGATTTGAAAGGGCTCTTGTGCTTGAAAAGATCGGTAAACCGCTGGATGCGCTCAAGGAGATTGATCATGCACTCTCCGTGGCAGGCAACAATCCTCAATACGTTATTGAGAAGGCAAGGTTGCTCCAGAACCTTAACAGGATAGAGGAAGCGTCAAAGGCTTACAAGCAGACAATCGATTTGGGAATGGGATCTGCAGATATCCATTACAACTACGGGTTGCTTCTTTACAAGCTGGGTGACTTCAAGCAGGCGCTTTCCGAATTTGAAACATCCCTGACAATTAAGGACAGCGTAGATGCCCGGATAAACAAAGCTTTCTCACTTGTAAAGGTAGGCAGGACAGATGATGCAATCAGGGAATTCTCGCGGGTTCTGGCGACTGAAAAGAACAATCCTGTAATCTATTTTGAGCAGGCACATCTTAACTACGATGCCAGCAGGTTTGATGTTGCACTTGATTCAATTACAAGGGCAATTTCGCTTGACTTCGAGAACATTGAATACCATTACTGGAAGGCAAAGATACTGCGTGAGTCCCAGAAGCTCCAGGAGGCGGAAAATGAATTTGATTACATTATCGAAAAGGACCCTGAGAACTCCACCTATCACTATGAAATGAGCGATTTGTACTACCTGATGAAAAAGTACGATGACGCACTCTCCGAGATAAATACGGCAATAAACAGGGAACCTGACAATTCCGATTATCAGCAGCTTAGGGGTCAGATAATGCTGAGCCTTGGAAACGTCAAGGACGCAATTGAGAATTACGATACGGCAATCAAGAATGATCCTGATAACCCTGAATTCCTTTATGAGAAATCAAAGACACTGTATGACCTGGGGAGAATGGACGAGGCTCTCGAGTCAATTCAGAAGGCAATTTCCATAAATCCCAAGAAGGCAGAATACAACGAGATACGAGCCCTGATTTTCGTAAAGATTGGGAAATACACAGAGGCATTGCCTGATCTTGACTTGTCGATCAAGACTGACCCAAAAAGCGATGTCCTGCATTTCAGCAGAGGATATGCCTGCATCAACCTTAAGAGGTTTACGGAAGCCCTCAAGGAATTCAACGAGGCAATCAAGCTGAACCCGACGGTTGCAGAATACCACTACTACAAGGCACAGTCCCTCCTGACGTTCAATGAATCCGACGAGGCTCTCAAGTCACTCACCGAAGCAATAAAGATAGATCCGGATCAGCCAGACTATCACAGAGACAAGGCATCCATCCTC
>DAHXNF010000001.1 GCA_027366585.1 Thermoplasmatales archaeon
AATTGATCATCGATCCTTAAGGGATCATATCCTGAGAGATTTAGTCAGTTTCATATAATCCTTTGTGATAAGCCTTGGAATGACTCAATTTCAAGGTAAAAGTCACAAGAAGTTCACTGGCGGTAAAAGAGTGGCTGGCAGGGCCAAGAAGAGGTATGAACTCGGACGTGAGCCGACATTGCCAAGAACAGGGCCAGAATCAAGATCAACAATCAGGGCTTTGGGCGGAAACAGCAAGGTCGTGCTCAGAAGAGGGGAATACGCTAACCTTTACGTCCCAGGCGAGAAGAAGATGTACAGGGTGCGTATTGTAACGGTTAAGTCAAACCCGGCCAATCCCCATTATGTGCAGAGGAACATCATGAATCTCGGAACGGTCATCGAAACCGAGAAGGGCATGGCCAGGATAACATCCAGGCCGGGTCAGGCAGGAATTATCAACGCAGTCCTGATATGAAGATAACTCTTTATTCAGCCTATTTTTCTCCAGCTCTGACAAGAAAGCAGGGTCGAAGGATCACTTCTGCATCATCGCAAAATTTTAATGACAAGAAACTGCAGGATATACTCAGGGAGATGCATATCAAGTTTGAAGCAAGGGAAGGCCATTACCCGCGGTCTCCATGGATGCAGTCGCTCATTTATGACATCGAATCAGATATCCACAAAACCACTCTAATCAAGACTATTGAGAGGAAGCTTTCTTAAACCTGTCGCTCTTCTTCAGGGTATAATACTGCAAAGGATGCCTCAGCCATTCCTGGTGGCACAGTCTGTCATCTCCCCAGTAACACAGATGATTGGAGCGAAGAACATCGCACTTGGGCGGAGAATACTCGGTGCCGGATATCTGACCGGTTACATGATCCACCTGGTATTCAGTCATTCTCTGGTTAAAATCCGGAGCCGTCCTGAATAATCCCATGATATCGGTATTCTGCATTCCGATCTTGTGCAGGAAGCTTACGAGGGTAAACCTTGCCATGTGAGGCAGGTTTACTCCATCCCTCATCTCGACAAGGTATTCCTTTATGCATGGCGGGAAAAGGGACTGGTCCACCGTGCCAAGGTCGGTCGTCCGCTTACCCTTGATATCCTTCCACTGATCAGTGATGTATTGCATCAGACCTCGTAGATCTCCAAGAATATCGACTGCTTTCCTCTGATCAATGGCATCATAGAACTCCTTTATCCTCGTAACGAAATGCTCTCTCAGCACCTTCGACAGGACAAGCTTTTCGAGATATACCCAGCCATCCTTGACATCCTGGAAAGCAAGCCTGTACCTTGTTCCTGAAAGATGAGTATTTGAGCGTATAAAATCGAGAGCCCTGATCCTGAAAGTTTTTCCTTCTACCTTCTCAACCCTTAATCCCAGGCTATTCGCCGCATCATCCACCAAATCCGGGCTGAATGACTCAATCATGTGCTGGTAAATGTCTCTAACAGTGATCGAGAATCTAGAAAAAAGGGTGTTATCACCGGCGGATCTGAGGAGCCAAAGGCATACTGCAAGCGATTCCGGAGTTATGCGTTCCACCTTTGGTGCATCTTCCTGCACCAGGGAGTACAGGAGATTAGTAGCTTCTTCCCTGTTCCCCGCCGACGTGCGGTCATAGGATGTATACTGCGCAGTAGCCCATTCGGAAGCAAGCATACCAGGTTTCAGGAAACCTAATCTTGGAGCAGAAATCATAGTTCTATTAAATCCCTCGGGGCCTTTGTAAGGAGGTTGAATCCATCCTTTGTTACGAGGACGTCGTCCTCGATCCTCACGCCGCCGACCTTGGGGATATAGACGCCCGGCTCCACCGTTACGACCATACCCGCCTTGAGCGTGAAATCTGCCCCCGAGGAGAGTGCAGGATGATCATGCACGTCCATGCCAAGGCCATGACCCAGGGAATGTATGAACTTGCCCTTGAACTCAGTGGAGTCGATGATATCTCTTGCGATCTTGTCCACATCCTTGCCGTTCACGTTTGCCCTGATAGCATTCATGCTCTCCGTCTGTGCCCTCAGGACAGTTTCGTACATGCGGCGCTGCATATCAGATGCTTTTCCAAATACAGCAGTTCGCGTCACATCAGAGCAGTATCTCTTGTACAATGCGCCAAAGTCAGTTAGTATGAAGTCACCTTTGTGAAGTTTTCTCTTTCCCGGGGTGTAATGCGGCATTGAGGCATTCTCCCCGAATGCAACAATGGTGCTGAACGACGGCCCAGAAGCGCCAAATTTCATCATTTCACTCACAAGATTTGACGCCAGTTCGTTTTCTGTCATTCCCTCCTTGACGGTTTTGTAAACATTCTCAATTGCCTCACATGCGATCTTTCCTGCCTCGGTTATGCGCCGTACCTCTTCAGGTGACTTGAACCTCCTTGATTCTGCGATCGAAGCGGAAACGTCGACAAATGACTTTTCCGGGATCATGCGCAGCAGACCTGTATATATAGTAAGGGTGACAGAAGAGTAATTGAGCCCGACAGAATCAACTCCCTTGAGGTTCTCCTTTATGAGGGTCTCGAACTCGTCCCTGGTTCTGTATATCATGACCTCGTTCCCGGAAAGCCTCGCCGCCTCCTCTTCCAGCTGTCCTGTGATAATTTTCACTGTGTCTGGGGTTGCAATGAGTGCAGACCCCTCAAAGACACCACTGTCAATGCCTGAGAGATAGAAGAAATTCTTGTCAACCGCGTTTTCTGATCCGTTAACAATCAGGATTGTGCTGGTTTCCCTGGCGAAATCAAATATACTTTTTTCGTTCATAGGCAGCTATAATCTTAACACGATTAAATAATTACGCAAACAGTGATATTTTACTGTGCCGTGTTTGGCATTAGAATTTGTACGTGTGGTCTCTCCACACGGTCTCCTTTTTTCTAAGTGTAAAGATAAGTATGAAGAATGCAACAACCGAAGATGCAATTGAGACAAAGGGAATTGAGAAAGAAATCCTGCCTATTCGAATGCTGGTGAGAACTCCCTTAAGCCACCATAGGACATAGATGGACAGGAAGAACGGATTGAGCACTATAATTCCATAAACAGTTATAACAAGTAGCGCTAGCATAAAGGAGAAGAAACCAAGTGCAACACGGGGTGAGTATTTTCTAATAAGCATCTCCTGTCTCGACGCCCACTTGCTGAAACTGTCATCATCAAACGCATTGAAGCAAACAGCATCGCCGTTGAAGCTGATCTTCTTTCCGTTTGCTTTGAGGTAATTTGTTGTAGTGACATCATCGTAAACCTTATCCTGCATGAATGCAACATAATCATTATCCAGGGTTTGCCGCTTGAATGCCATTGAACCTCCCCAGAGAAGGCCTCCTGCAGAAATGTGACCATCATACCCCAGGATCCAGAAGCCAGCCCTAATTGTGTTAAGGAAAGTCCTTTTCAGCATTAATGGCCACGAGAATGTAGTTACTGCATCAAACTTGCCGAGAGGGGCTACAAGGTTCCTCAGCCAATCTTCTCTTACTCTGATGTCTGAATCAGCGAATATTACGGCCTCGCCAGAAGTTTCACGTAATCCTGTGAGCTGAGCGGCAACCTTTGAACCGCAGCTTTTGCAACTTCCGGATGAAATCAGGACCCTGAGACCTTCTGAACGTAATGCATCAGCTGTTCCCGTGTCATCGGGATCAACAACATAAGTAACATCAAACTCATTTGGGTAATCCAGTTTCCTGAAAGAGTCAGCATTTTTCTGCCATCCCGGGTCCAGGCCTCGTACAGGAATGATGATAGATGCTCTTGGGCCAAAGTCACCCTTGACTGAAAAAAAGTATTGTTCAAGCAGTATAAGGGCAGAAAGGCTGATGATGAGTAGCAGCACAATAATCTCATAGTAGAGGAAGATGTTCATTACTGTGTTAACTGAATCTCTCAATATTATATAGCTTAGTCCGTTCTTATTAATCCAGCGGAAAAATAATTAACGTAATGTAGTTATCTCACTGAGTTGCATCTTCTCTCCGTCTTCCACAACCACATTCAAAAGATTAAGAATCACTTGCCTGCAATCAGTGTGCTTTTTACTGTTTTTCTTTACCTCATTGGCATTATTGTCTTTAAAACACTGGATGAGGCTTACTACTTTGTTACCCAACTTTTCATTTGGCTAATCTTCCTATCAATTGGAATCACAATTTTCGTTACGGAATATTCTCTTGTCAATGCTGACAAAATTGTCCATGACGTTGCCCGACTGGTAAATATAGACAAATTGAAGCAGAAGTTTAGGTGGAGAGAGTTAAAGACCAGCTGGCTCTTGATTCTTCCCGCATCAGTTTTTACTGGATTAGTAGTGGATTATTATATTTACCTGACAGAGATCAAGACCCTATCGGTGCTCGTCCAGATCTACGTGCATGTATACGCGCATCCCTTACTTTACCACTATTTCCTGGTCATAGGATTCATCGCTGGCTTTTCAGGAGGGCGTGCAATCATACTCGCCATGAATTATATATCAAATACTATCAAGATAGCAAGCAGCGATTTACAGATGGAAACTTTTAGGGTGGTACGAGTAAGGAACAAGTCCAGGAAAATCAAGGAACTCAATGAATTAATGAAGATCGCTTTATATGTGTCTATTGGCGGACTTTTTGTACTGGCATTCGCCGCATATTTCATCCTTGCTGCGGCCAAGATCGTAGACCCGCTGACAATAGCTATTTTAATCCTTGGCATTGTTGTAGCACTTTCTTTCTTTATCCTGCCGCAGGTGCTTCTCAGAGACTTAGCCATGCAAGTAAAGAGAAAGTTGTTCGAAGACGTTTACACGGATTTTGGTCTGGAACCAGCATGGTTTGTAGAGAAGAAGCGAAAGAGAGGTGAACCTCCACCCATCATTGATGAGTTCACGACAAAAAAACTGGATGAACAGATAAGCATCCTCAAAGGGCTCGATAAACACGACTTTCATGCGCTTACCTCTCATCTTGAGTATATAGAGAACATTCAGGAATGGCCTATCGACTACAAGTGGTTTATTGCAGAGTTCATGATAGCATTGTTACCCTTCCTCACTCTCCATATCCTGCCAATTTAATCTGGGAACAGCAGGAAAATCATATTATCCAATAAATTTGTCCTTGAAATTAAATTGACTTAATACGCCGCCTTTGTGCCCTTATCTTTGACAAGCCCAGATATAACGCCAAGCATTACGATACGAACAATATATTTTATATAGGTGCTATGCTATATCATGCACAATGGAAGCCGCACAAGAGGATCAAAAATTGAAGAAGGGCCTGAGCTTCATCCAGCTCTTGTTCCTGTCTCTGGGTGGAATAATAGGATCTGGCTGGCTATTTGGTGTATTGTTTGGTGCAGCTATTGCAGGTCCTGCAGCTCTGATCTCGTGGATTGTAGGAGGCATAATGGTATTGTTCATCGCCCTGGTGTATGCAGAGGTATCTGGCATGATCCCGAAGTCAGGGGGCATTGTAAGATATCCTCATTATACGCATGGAAGCTATACTGGGTATATCCTCGGTTGGGCATATCTCTTATCTGCTGTAACAGTACCAGCCATTGAAGCAATTGCTGCAATAAGTTACCTTTCATCTTTCAAGACCCTGAGCTTTCTCTCATATGGGATAACCAACATTTATGGTTCATACACTTTACTGACGGCATCTGGTATTTTTGTTGCAATACTCCTTATGGTAGGATTCTTCTTCCTGAACTATTTCGGCATAAAATTCCTTGGCCGCTGGAACCAGTACTTTGGATACTGGAAACTCGTCATCCCTACGCTTACCTTCATTCTGCTATTCTCACTTTTCCATGCCTCTAACTTCACTGCCTATGGCGGCTTTTTTGCGACAAAACTACCAAGTGTATTTTTAGCAATACCGACCGCTGGAATAGTTTTCTCTTACCTAGGTTTCAGGCAGGCTCTTGAATTTGGTGGGGAAGCTAAGAATCCTCAGAAAGACATCCCGAGAGCGCTCATCTTTTCCGTAATAATCGCAATCGTTCTCTATTTTTTCCTGCAACTTGCATTCACCGGGGGAATCACCCTCACAGGCACTGGAGCATCAGTCTGGTCAGGACTTTTCAGTTCTGCGTATTCAACTGGTCCCTTCTATGTCGTATTTCATGAAGCAACTATTGCGGGTTTTGGAGCATGGGCTGTCATTTTGCTAATCGATGGTGTAATCTCCCCATCTGGGACAGGTTGGGTTTACCTTGGAACGAGCACACGTGTGCTCTACGGGCTTTCCACCGACGGCTACTATCCAAAGAAACTGATGGAAGTTAACAAGAAATCTGGTATACCTTTCTTGCCACTTATCCTTTCACTCGTTATTGGCTCTTTATTCATAGCGCCCTTCCCCTCCTGGGCAGTTCTTGTGGGTTTCATTTCTAGTGCGACAGTTTTTACTTACATCATGGGTGGAGTTGCGCTCAGGCATCTGAGGAAGACAGCAAAGGATCTCAAGAGGCCGTTCAGGTTGCCTTATAGCTCAATCCTCGCTCCAATAGGGTTCGTCTCTGCAGCACTTATAGTTTACTGGTCCGGCTTCACGCTGGAGATACTGCTTGTATATGCGATCTTTGCTGGATTGCCCGTTTACGTAATGTTCTACGCAACCAAGGGACTCCAAATAAAGAAATCACTTGCCTACACAGTAGGAATAATTTTCTGGGCCATTGAAGCTATCACATTCTATTTCATGTATTATGACGTGATCAACCCTGCCAAGGTAAACCTTAGCGCGTCAACCCCAATAGCTGCACCAGCAGAGGTCTTTACTTATTTCCCAATCATGTTCGCAATCTTTGCCATATCGGTAATAGGCGTTACTTTCTTCCTTTATTCCCAGTCCGCAAGCGCCAGCCGTAAAGAGATAAGATCTGGCCTGTGGCTTATCGGGTTTATACTTACTTTAATGCCACTATCCTTCTACGGGGCCTTCGGGCCATTCCTATCAGCGACCCCTCCAAATTCTGCACCCCTCTTTTTCCCGTGGGATAATATAGTAATGATAATAGATGCCCTGATCTTCTATTTCCTTGCCCTGAGATCTGGATACGGCGAACAGGATGTGCAGGATATACTGAAGGAACAGGGTGTGCCAATGCCTGAGCCATCCGGTTCCAGCAGTGGAAATAAGTAATAAATCTGGCTCATTATTTTACTGGGCCGGTTATAAATTATATATTTTTATTCTCTTTGTAACTTCATTAACCAGTTTTAAATTCTCCCACGATGCTGATAACTGAGACATTCAAGAGCCTCCAGGGCGAAGGACCCTTTATCGGGATACCAATGTTTTTTGTCAGGACGAACAGGTGCAATCTTCGATGTGCATGGTGCGACTCAACATACACATTCTACGGAGGACATGAAGTATCCATCGATGATCTCATGGATCAGGTCAATACTTCTCACTGTGACTGGGTATGCTTTACCGGAGGTGAACCATTGCTTCAGCGCGAGGCTCTTGACTTTGTCCGGAAACTATCGGAATCAGGAAAAAAAATACTGATAGAGACAAGTGGATCTCTTCCTGTCAAAGATTACACAGCAATCAGGAATGCATTTATTGATATGGACATCAAGACGCCTTCGTCCAAAGAGGAATCATCGCTTTACCAGGATAACCTGTTTATTCTCAGGAAACAGGATTACGTCAAGTTTGTTATTTCTGATGAGGCAGACTACGACTATGCGAAGAGGATGTTACCCGGGCTCCCGGAAACGCTGCAGATCGTGATGCAGCCTGCCTGGGGTAAGGATCTTAAATGGCTGGCAGAGAAGGTTCTTTCAGATAACCTGCCCGTCAGGGTTTTGACCCAGTTGCACAAGATCATCTGGGGAGAGGTCCCTGGTGTTTAGAGTTACTTAAAGATAAGAGAGAACCCTAAACTAGATCAACAAATTCTAAGCGCGAGAGGTCAGTTTTTGAGGAACGACACTCCCTGAATCCTCCCAAGTCCCTTTGCTATCGATTTCCAGGTATTCCCGTTGTCGGTTGAGGCATAAACTTCCCCTGTCGTGGTGCCAAAATACACGCCTGGTATCTTTCCATCATCGCTTGTCACGCTATCCCTGAGAACGCAGTTATGCACGTTCTTGGGCAAGCCGGATGTCAATTGTTTCCATGTTTTCCCTTCGTCAGTAGACCTCATGACCGATAACTGGCCCTGGATACAGGAGTTGTGCTTCAGCTTGCAACCAGTCTGGTATGCCGGAACGGTGAAAATTGTATCCCTGCTTCCCTTTGTCACTGTGATTCCGAATCCATGTCTTGTTTCTTTTGTAGGGCTGATATCATCCCATTTATTGCCTGCATTCCTTGATGTATATACGCCGCAGTGGTTCTGCTGGTACACGATATCTTTACCACTGGGTGATAATGCCAGCTTGTGGGCACAAACATGCACCGTATTCAGATGATCTTTCTTCATTTCTGCCGCAGTCTTCCTGTTCTTCCCTTCTCCTTCTGCCTTGAAGTCCCAGGTACAGCTTTCTACGATTCCCTTTCTCAGTGATTCCCAAGTGTTTCCGGAATCGTCCGATCTATAAGCTCCGTTCCCAGCGGCAATT
>DAHXNF010000028.1 GCA_027366585.1 Thermoplasmatales archaeon
CTCAAGATACGTGGAAAGTATTAAACAGTTACCGGAAGTGCTGGACTCCGGTGAAACTTTCTCCCTATCTGATGGATCCCGGAAGAATTATTCCGTCTCCCCAATGTCTCTCGCACAGCTGAGCTCGATGCTGCCCGGAGGAAAGGCAGTTTTATCAGGTATATTCCCTGAAATGAGGTCCAAGTTGAATGCCGGAATTGAATTGTGCGATCCTGCATCGATGAAGATCTCTCCAGGCCTGAAAGATACAATACCAGATGAAATGACAAGGGAAGACCTGATCAAGCTGACTGTTTATTCAATAGCGGAGAAAATATGCGATGCCGGGAATGTGGCAGCAAGAGTCGACGATGTTATATTTCAACTCAAAAACGGAGCCGGTATACCAGATGACTTCATGCCTCAGTGCATGATGGAAATGGTTGAGGGGAGATCGTTATCCGATCCAGCGGCGTTATTGAGCGATCTCCAGCCATCTTTTTCCAGCGGGGTTATTTTTCCATTGTTTCGAATAGCCGGGAACGATGTGCTGTCCGTGGGTTTTCTTTCCTGCTATCGCGATGCTTTCCTGAATCCGCAAAGGATCGATAGAGTAGATCTTGTTCAGGCTGTCAGGAATGAGTTCATCTCGTTCACGCAGGATCCGGCGTATGATGAATTTGTGGCTGGTCGGACACTGCGATCGGTTGTTTTTAACATGGAAAAGAAGAAGAGCAGGGTTATCGGCAGGCCTCTTTTTGATGCTTACAAGATCCAGGCGCTCATGAAAATCGGACTTGTTTCTGAGGTCGGCGGCATTTATACTGTGCAGGACAGATATACGCTCCCGGACGTAAAGAAGCTTGCATCTGACTACGAGGTGAGGAATCACCTTATCGCGTCTGAGTGGAAGAATAAGAAAATCCGTCTTGGCAACTGACCGGATCTTCAAGGCAGAATAATCTTGGTTTGCAGGTAGTGTTATATGTCTCTATTCACATGAGGTACTGCTTGAAAAAAATCTGTAGGACATGTAGCGGAAGGAAAGTTCTTGGGGAAGGGGATTATGTTGTATGCTTGGACTGCCTTGGAACAGGCTACCAGAAACGCGGCAGATCAAGGGCTTTGCGCGAACCCGGCAGAGGAAAAATAATGCTTTTTGTCATGGTACTTTTACTTTTCTCAGCATTGATTTCGGCGGGCCAGTTAAGATTCAGGATGCTTTTCATGATGATCCTGCTTACATGCTGGGGTGGAGTTTTCTTTGCATGTGTTCGAGTATCACGTTTCTTTTCGTTCCTGGCCCGTAAATTCGTTGGAACGCCGGAGAATGCATGATGTGCATCTGCCAGAATGCATAGAATTATATCCAATTTACCTTATTCTGGGTTATGGAGTTTCCTGAAACCTTCGTAAAGGACCTGTTCAAGCTTGCACTTGTTGTTGTGACACTGTCTGCAGCGATCTACCTTTTCAAGCTTGCAACCTCTGCTTATGAGGCAAGTGGCCTTAACTATTCAATCGGCATTCTAATTCTTGGCACAATTTACTTTGTACTTGGCGCCGGATTCATCGTATTCGGGGTTCTAATTGCCCTGAACCTGCTTGGCCAGAAAATACACATATCATAGAAGTCGCAGAGGATAAAATAGCCTGATATATCAGTAATAAGATTGATGAATCATCAAGTGGTTGCACTTTTGGGAATTTAAAGTGAACATTTCATGCACCATTGAACCGGTGACAAACGGAAAGAAACTGCCAAAGCAGTACTTCATGTTCCTTATCATGGCAGTG
>DAHXNF010000012.1 GCA_027366585.1 Thermoplasmatales archaeon
CATTCCTGCATGGCTTGGCTTTCCTGGATGCAGTCAATTTAGGTCCTGAAATTCCTCCTGTTTCAAGGAATAGGAGAATTGCGTCTTATCAAAGAATCAATATCACCAAGAACACTATATTTACCTGCTCAGCAGTACTTCTTCCGCCAATGTTTTAAGCTCCTGAGCGATTCCCGGTAAGGGTGCTGCGTTGACACTAGATCTAATCAACAACTTGTGGGTCCTATTATGTGGACTGCTTGTTTTCATCATGGCCATTTCAGTAGGATTCCTGGAAGTAGGAGAGCTCAGCGATAAATTTGACAATGCCCTGGTCAAGACAACCCTGATCACAGGTTCTTCCATTATTTTCATGGCCTTTATCGGCTTCAACATAGCATTTGCCCCTACGATTGATGGCTTGATCGGGAATCCACTTTATAACGGGTTGTTCCTTGGAATGTTTACATCCAACGCAGGCACTTTATCAGGTATATTCTGGCTGACTGGCTCCGCGTATTCGGACACCTTCCTTGCAACTGGAACGTTCTTCTTTTTTGAAGCCGCATGTGCCTCGGTTACTCTGGCACTGGTTGGTGTTATAGTACTCCGTAAGGTGAAACTCATG
Source organism: Thermoplasmatales archaeon (assembly GCA_027366585.1). Lineage (GTDB taxonomy): Archaea > Thermoplasmatota > Thermoplasmata > Thermoplasmatales > Thermoplasmataceae > UBA582. The sequence goes on from DAHXNF010000012.1 coordinate 608, forward strand.
GCCTTTATCGCATATTCCATCCTCTACTTCACTGTTATATGGACAATTCCAGTCTCATGGATATGGAATCCGTCCGGCTGGCTCTATTCCCTTGGAGTAAGAGATTTTGCTGGAGGGCTTCTGGTTCATGGTGCTGCAGCATTCGCAGCACTTGGAATATTGAGCCAGGTGTGGCTGGAGGAAAGAAAACGTGGATTGCGGGAAACAAAGCAGGTTCCAATAAGCCTGAACCGGGGATGGCTCACCCTGGCAATACTTCTCCTCTGGATGGGCTGGTTTGGTTTCAACCCTGGAACCGAATTGGGGCTTAACTATTCCACCATCATGATACTGTTGGCAACCTTTATTTCCGGCTCAGCAGGGATGCTTTCCACGATGTTCTTCAAGTACCTTGAAACCGGGGAGAATCCAGGAATGCTTTATGCAGTTAATGGAACGCTGATGGGACTGGTAGTGGTCACACCACTGGCAGGTTTTGTCAGCGTGGGGAGCGCACTTATACTTGGAATTATCGCGGGACCATTGTTTATTGTCGCAGAAAAGCTTCTCTCGAGAGCAAAATGGTTCACTGACCCGGTTGGAGTATTATCCGTTCATGGAGTTGGTGGCGTCTTCGGAGTCCTTATGATCGCTTTCTTCTCTCAAAACGCATTCGCATCTGCAGCGGGATTTCCATCTGTACCAAATGGCTTACTTTTTGGAGGAGGATTCGCCGCTCTTTATCAACTTGGCCTCGAGGCGTTTGCAGTTGTTGTCGTTGGCGCCTTCATATTCGTTATATCATTCTTGTTCTCCCTAGTAATAAGCAAAATAACCAATGGAATAGTATCAGAGAACAGCGAGGCTAAAACTGACCTGAAAGCAAAAATAGCAGGCAATGAAGCCCCTTAAGGATTAAGTTCAGGGAATTCTAGATAAGATTGAGAACTCTACGTGTTCGGATGAGACCTGGCATACACAGGCATACACAAAGACTTTTTATGGTTGCACGTAGAGATGACGTATGCAAAGGGAACTCGACTTTTACAAAGATGGAGCCTGGTTCTTATCATTCCTTTTAAACCTGGTGACGCAGTCTTGCAAAATCGCCCAGGCCATGGGGATTAGAGAAGAAGGCTAAGAAAAATTGGGAATACTCTAGGCGCTAGATAGGATAGCAAGACGGCTTAGACATCAGAGTAATGTTTAATAAGTATGATTCATTGATATCAAATATGGAATCTCCGGTACCATCTAATCGAGGGAAAACGAATGGCGTATTGATAGGAATAATTGCCGTCGTAGTGGTAGTGGTGATTGTAGGATCCTTTATTGGATTGGACTACAAAAACCTCTTTCCAAGCAAAACTACGTCAACGACACCGTCTGTGGGCAAGACAGTCTTTGTCTATTCCGGACCTAGTGGTCCGAGCAATGCCAATCACTTATTGGGCGGTTGTGTAATTGGAGTAATGAAGGGCGGGGCTACCCCTGTTGCCTCGGAGCAACTAATGGCCTACCTGTTGAACCCATACGTACAGCAGGGATGCGAGGCAGCAACTGGTTTCATACCCGTTGATACGGGTGCATTCTCATCATCCCCATCGCATTCCGTACCGACCTTGTACAAAGCAACCAATGCTTCTGTAACAGTGGACTACTACAACAGTCTCACAACTTCAGATGAGCCCTATGTAAGCAGTGTCATATCCACATTCATGACTGATTATCCTAACATTCACGTGGTAGTATCATTCATTGCTGCGACAGATATAATCAACGAGGTAAAGTCACTAGAAGCATCCCACAGCACTGAGAATGTTGTTATGACCATAGATAACATAGATATTGGAACTCTCTTCTATGATGGATATCTGTATAACCTTACAAGCAGTGCATCAGCAATAACTGCTGGAGCAGGGGAAATTGCATCAGTTACCAGTTTAAACAACTATGAGACACACGTCTTCGGGGGCATCTACTTCATGACCCAGCTCGTGAATATCCCTCTGGTGTGGATCAACTATTCCGCCATGCAGAAAGCAGGTATAACAACTGCACCAACGACTGATGCCCAGTTACTCACAGATGCCAAGACATTGTACAACTATTATGGTCAGGGTATGATCAACTTCCAGGGACATGGCGGTGCAAGCACGCCAACCGAGGTCTACCAGTGGATGGTTCAATTCGGCGGTAACCCAATGGTGTTTAACGATACAGGGGACGTAGCCGCTATGGATTATCTCTTGAACCTTAGTCAGTACTTCAGCCCGGATTATACAAGCTCATATTGGCATACGATTTCTGGACTCCCATCTAACACCTACACGATTATGGACTACCAGTGGCCCGGTTCTGTTAACGTTACAGCACTTGGTATGACTCCTTATAATAGTTCCGACACTGTTATTAACGCGTCTTTCAACGCGATACAGAGTGGGGTGTTTATAAGGGACCCGGTTTCTTGGCTTTCGCAGTGGCAATTCTACATGGACAATGCATGGATTTCAATCATTGAGGAGCACGCTTCACTCTCGCAAGTCCCATCTATACTTGGAGCACAGAATGCTGCATTGTGGAGTTACCTGAACACAACAATCAGCCCTGCGTACGGCTTGCAGTATGAGAATGGTCTCTACCAACCAATTGAGGCATAAGCCCTTTTGGTTAATTTATTATTTTCTTAATTTTTCATAATTATTTTGTATAAAAATTCATTTTTTATTCTGGGTAGTGCATAACTAGCACAATTGTGCAGACATTGTATGTCGTATATTCAAGAACATCTGATCCATAGCTTCATTTTTGGCATCCAATGTAAAGATCCCGCACCTTTTTGCAGTTGAAAAACAGATTTTTATGAAGTGACCTTGGAGTTTTTCTGACTGGACGATGTACTTTCCAGTATACCACCTGAGTATACGTTATACCTTTCAAGTGAGAACTGGATCCTGTCACCAGGGTTGTACCTCTTTGCTACCCTTAGTATCACTTTCGCTTTACTATCATCAGATGCAACGATCTTGTTATCATCTTCTGCCTCGCTGCCGCTATCAATTTTACAATATGCACGATATATGTCCTCGTTTACCTGGCAGTACTCAACCGTGGCTGAAATTTCATTGCCCTGTTCAGAAATCCAGGAGTCACGGAAACCTATTTCCTTCCCCTCAATGCCAATCATGTTTCCATCTATGAAATTCATGGGAAAATCTCCCACGAAATCACCTAGCCACTTGGATCTAGGAGCATTGATCAGGTTTTCATAGTCATCAAGCTGATCTATCTGTCCATTCCTCAGGACCGCGACCCTGTCCGCAAGAGTTGAAGCCTCCTGCTGGTCATGCGTGACATAGACGAATGTATATCCAAGTTCCTTCTGAAGTTTCTTCAATTCGGTTCTGGCGCTGAATCTTACCCTTGCGTCGAGGTTACTTAGGGGCTCGTCCAGTAGAAACATTTTAGGATTACGGACAAGGCATCTCGCAAGTGCAACCCTCTGCTTCTGACCGCCGCTGAGGAGGCTGATATCTCTGTCGAGGATATCTGCAATCTTGAGCGTCTCCGCAATTTCGCTCACTTTCTTCTTGATCTTAGCCGGTGGCATCTTGTTCATCCTGAGAGGGAAAGCGATGTTCTTGTATGCTGTCATGTTTGGATAAAGAGCGTAATTCTGGAATACCATGGCTATATCCCTCCTGTTTGGAGGAAGATTGCTCACATCCTTGCCGTCGACAATAACCCTTCCAGCCGTAAGGTCTTCAATACCCACTATCACCCTGAGAAGTGTGCTTTTCCCCATACCGGATGGGCCGAGAACAACCATGAATTCTCCATCCTCGACTTCAAGATCAAGTGCCTTCAGGACAGTCTTGTTTCCGTATCTTTTGTAAATTTTCTCAAGTTTCAGCTTTGTTTTCATCCAACCAATCCTCCAGAAAGATAACCACCTTTCAGGTATTTCATCAGAATAACTGCAAGTGCAATTACCGGAATCGAAGCAACCAGGGCAAACGTCGCAGAAATTAGAGGATACCCGCGGCTGACATAGTTCTGTAGCGTTACAGGGAATGTTGTGTATGTAGGTGCAATTGGAGCCACAATTACCGCATAAGTGAACTCGTCCCACGACGTCATCCAAGCAAGCAGGAATGCAACAAATATGGCGATCTTATTCATCGGCAAAAGCAGTCTTCCAAAAGCAGTTATGAAGTTTGCTCCATCCACCCTGGCCTGGTTCTCAAGATCTTTTGGAAGGGATCTGAAGCCTCCAAGAATTACAAACACTGTCAACGGGAGAACAACAAGCTCCTGTGCAAATGCTACGGAAAAAACGACGAAAGGCGATGTGTTCGAGATCCCAAGCCTCAGGAAATCCGCCGCTATAGGTATCGCTATGACCAGTCCAGGCATCATATTCACCAGGAAGAGCAGAACAATAATCTTGTTTGAGACCCTGGCAGTTATCTTGGAAAGACCATACGAAGCAGGAATCGCAAGTGCCAGTGCAAGGAACGATACGATAAATGCAACTTCCAGGCTCCTCACGAGGGAGCCTACAAGATCATTGCTTGGTGTCGTAAACGACGATATAATGTTTGAAAAGGTGAACGATTCAAGAATCAAGGTTGGGTACTTGGAATAAACCGAAAGATCCGCAGGCTGGAATGCCGTCAGTATTAATATCCATATGGGGAAAAAGAAGATTATTATCAGAATTACCGCTGCAATGTACAGCAGTATTTTTCCAAGCTGACTTTTACTTTGCATACTTTGGTCCGCCTCCAAGTGCAAGTACAATCCCAGCGTAGATCATAATTATGATAAGAAGTATTACAGAAGCAGAATATGCAAACCCAACATTCAGCACGCTCTGGTAGTTAAAATAGATCAGCGTGTTCATGAAAGATGGATAATAACCAACCAAGACTAGAGGCAGAGCAAAAATATTGAATTCAGATACACCACGAATGAGAAGTGCGATTCCCATGAGGGGTGCAATTGCAGGTAGCGTGATATGCCGAAACCTCTTTAATGGGCCTGCGCCATCCACCGCAGCCGCTTCGTATAACGAGGGAGAAACCGATGACAGCCCGCCAAAAAGGATAAGCGCGATCAAGGGCGTGTTTTTCCAGAAATCAGAGAACATTACGATCCCTAGCTCGGAAGTTAAGCTGGAATGCCAGTTGAACGTAAACCCGAAAATCTGCAGGAACGAGTTAGCATAGCCACCTACGGCACTGAATATCTCACTGAATACCCATGCACTGACTACTGTCGATATTCCAAACGGTATTATCACTATGGTTGAGAAAAACCGGTTTCCCTTGAAAGGCTTGATCATTATCATTGCAACCGCGAGTGCGAACAACAACTGGATCAGCAGTGCGCCAAGACTTACGACTAAAGTATTGATCAATGAGGGGTAGAGATTTTCACCCGGCAACCGAGTGAAATTGGACAGTGAAAAGCTTCCCTTCACGATAAAACTGTCATAAATAATGTTGGCAGCTGGATAAAACGAGAGCCCAACTACATATGCAATGGCAGGAACCGCGAATAAGAAGTATATAAAATTCCTATTGAATGCATTGGAGTTCATTTTCGGTAACGGCGCATTTTTATTCGCTCCAATATCCATATTAACCGTATTTAGAGAATACTACTTAAATATTTTCTCACGGTTCAAAACGCACTTGATGCATTTATGGCCCAATTTGGCTGCAAAGCACTGACACATACAAAGATTATACTACCGTTGGTCTCCAATCTAATGGGTCTCTCTACGATGCTCCTTCCATATAGTGGGAAACTGTTATTTTAGCCCTAGGAATATACGGCTATGATGGCCTGTGTCATAAGCATAGGGAACGAGCTTCTACGGGGCAAGACCGTCAACACGAATGCAGCGAATATTGGAATGAAGCTGACACTCAGCGGCTACGAAGTGACGAAAGGGTTGACTATACGGGATGATCCTGCTGAAATAGCATGGGCACTGAAAACGGGAATGGAATCAGCGGACATGATAGTCACAACCGGTGGCCTTGGTCCGACTTTTGATGACATGACGATAGCAGCAGTAAGCAAAGCACTGAACCTCCCGCTGATAGACGATCCGGAGACGGCTCAAAGGCTCAGGGAACGCTATGCCCGGTTGGGACTGCAGGCAACCACGGAAAGAATGAAGATGGCATCGATCCCTGAAGGATCGACTGTTCTTCCAAATCCTGTTGGAGCTGCGCCAGGAATATTCCTACAGATCCAGGGAAAAACAATAGTCATCCTGCCTGGGGTCCCAGATGAAGCCAGTGCCATCATGGACTCCATCCTTGACAGGATCAGGATCGAGGGGACGGAGTATTTTTCCGAGAGTAGGTTCATGAAGGGGACGATGGAAAGCACACTTGCTCCCATAGTGAACAAAGTGATGAAGGAAATGGATTCGAAGGTCTACATCAAGAGTCACCCCAGGCATAGTGAGACTGGGAATCCAGCGGTAGAACTCGAGATCCTCGCTAGGTCCGAAGGGAAAGAGCATGCCAAGGATCTTGTAGAGACTGCATTTAACCGCATTTTTGAGGAACTTTCGCACCGGAGCAAGGACATCAGGACATAGAAAAGCAGGCATGCTATCGGCCTACCATGAACGAAGCCATGATTTCTTTGCATGCAATACTTACTTCAATGTCTTTCCTGAATCTTTCTTTTCCCTGTATTCATCGAAAGTGAACATGGTTTCAGCCCAGTTCACAAAGCAATCGAACAGGATACTTGTTTCCTTTGTCTTTTTTTCAGACATCCAATCACTTCAGTTCCCGATCAAAGAAGCTGATCGTCCTATTCCAGGCATCCAGGGCTGCATCCTGCTTGTAAGTTGGCCTTAGATCGTTGAAAAACGCATGCTGGGCTTTTTCATATATCTTCAGTTCTATCTCCTTTCTCGCATCCTTGAATGCGCCGACCATAGCTGGCAACCCCTCGTTTACCCTTGGATCTTCTCCCGCATAGCTGGCAATCAACTTACCCTTGATCCTGGATATCGATGTAACAGGGTCAGGATTTGCTCCATAGAAGACCGAGGTAGCCGTTATCGGCGATTCAGTGGCAAGCTGGAAAACAAGACCTCCGCCCAGGCAGAACCCTATCGATCCTATTTTGTCACCATCGGATGAATCCTGCTTCGCAATGTGGTTCCGGAGAGCCACCAGATCCTTGACCATAACCTTCGTAGTTTCTCCCCTGGACTCAAAAATCTGGGTTATGATCGATCTTTCATCAGCTGAAGCTGAAGAAAGTGCGTTTTTCATCCCTTCCTGTCCCCATCTCTTGTCTTCTGGTATGGAGAAAAATTTTGCCATAGCGCTCTCTATGTTCTTTGCTGTAAAATGATTGCCGAACCTTGAAAAAAGGTGCGGCGCGTAGGCATTGTAACCTTCTGCTGCAAACCGATCCGCAATGCTCCTGATGTTCTTCTCAAGCCCCCAGATCTCATGCACTACTATGACAGAAGGATGCTTCTTTCCATCATTGCGCGTTATCTGGTATAACTCTATCTCCTTTCCGTCATGCCCTTTAAAATGCCCATCTTTTCCTTTCGGGTCCATGAGAAGATAAAACTATATTTTATAAATACCTTGGGAAATGTGCGATCCTCGGGCATCTTCGATAAATCAAACCTTTTTGAATATAAGTAATTTCTAATAATTTAGCCAATAAAAATAAGACTTTGTCAAATATTCGTTGGTATTTGACTTCCTGCCATCTGCTCCACATCTTTTGACTGCTTCACAGCTTCACCTGGCAGGCCATTTAGGGCTCGTATCAGCCTTGCCCGAACCCTGCGTGCAATGTTAATGCATGCATTCACGTCTCGATCGATCTCGAGACCGCAGGAATCACACTTCAGGATCCTGTCATGCTCTATTCGGGTCATTGACCCACACTCCGAGCATTCCATTGTTGTGTTCCTTGTTTCTTTTCTTGTCAGCTCAATTACAGGCAGTCCTTCCCATGATCCCTTATACATTATCTGGGATGCAAGCATTCCATAGGGGAATGCATTCTTCAGCAGGAACCTGAAGTTATGTCCGTTCCCGTCACCTTTCACTGTTATGTTGCTGAGACCCTTGATGTTCTCAAGAACGATCATCTCTTTGTTTTCTATTGCTTTCTTAACGATTGTCGTACTGGCGGTATGGATGATCTGCCTTACCCTGTTCCTTTCCCTCTTGCCGTATTTGGATGCAATCTGCTTCTGTATCCTCCTGTCGTTCCTGTGGAAGTTTGATTTCTTCTTCCTGTAACGTTGCTTGATCCTAACCACATCAGAGAGATCATAAACTTCATGATGCATCTCGTTACCAACGGTTGCATTCCTCAGGTTACGATCAACACCCACTGTGGTGATGCATTCGATCGAAGCAACCTCTCTCCCTATCGTGAGGGAGAGAGTGCAATCCGACAGGACAAAGGAGTGAACCTTCACATCTGATATGATTTCGAGGGTATGCTTGTTCAACGGTATTGCTGCATACTGCCTGTTGGCAATGGGAACGAGCAGATTCCCTTCTTCTATCCGGAAACCATAATATGTTGAGAGCATCCCCTTGTTTACATGAGGAATGGTTGCCTTTTTCTTTTTCCTGATTCTTTTCCTGTATGTCTTTACAAGAGCAACTGCTTTATTGATTGCCTCCGGATAGTAATAAGAGGGCATTCCATATGCTGTAAGTTTATGGTAGGTTTCCTTTGATGCCGAATTCCTTGATGTAAGATTGCTTTCGATCATGACGGTGATTGCTAAATTCACCATATCGGTGAATTTAGACATCATTACCTTAATGTTGTCAGAAGGAATGAAATCCTGCTTCACGGCCTTGTATGCATACAATAAATGTCTATATCCAGACTTTATATAAATCCTCTCGATAAAATCCTGAAAATCAACAAAGATTTGCCAACGTCAAAAATAAGAAACCTTTTTAAGCTCTGACTGCAGTGACTGTCATAACATGACAATAACATATCCGTCCTTTCTTGATCCGTTCAAGACTGAGATACTGCTCGTGGTCATATTCTTTGATGGTCTGCTGCTTGGTATGGCGATAAGATTCGGTGTCAAGGCACTGATTCTTGCGATTATCGCATTTGCTCTGGCAGGTTTCATAGGGATAAGCTTTGTACCTACTTTCTCGGTTTCAAGCATCTATGATTACGTTTATCACTATGTAACGACGGCCCATTTCGGGACATTAACGCTCACTGGAACGGTAATCGCTTTTGCAATTGGCTTAATAGTAGGTCTTCTTGGTTTTGCCAAGAAGTAAAAAATTCTAGCGCACCTGATCCTCGAGCCTCGCCTTCAGGTCGTAATATTCTTTCCAGAGCCTTTCAGGGAATCTGTCACCAAACATGTCAAAGAACGGCTTTAGTGCTTCCAGTTCCTCCAGGTATCCTCTTGCATCCACGTCTAGAATACCAGCCATGGTTGCATGATCAAAACCAAACTGCTCAAAGTACTCAGGTTTAGGGAGATACCCTATCGGTGTTTTTACCCTCGAGGATGTCCTTCCAGCCACCTCATCAAGAATCCAGCGAACAACGTACATGTTATTTGTGTACCCAGGCCAGATGAAGTTTCCCTTGTCGTCCTTACGGAACCAGTTAACGCTGAACACCTTTGGAGGCTTCTTTATCTTCGATCCAAGGTCTAGATGATGCTGGAAGTAGTCTCCCATATTGTAAGCAAGAAAAGGCCTGTTAGCCATTGGATCATTCCTAAGGATACCTGCCTTGAATTCTGCGGCAGACGTTGTCTCTACCCTTTGCATTGCACCTATCAGTACACCATGCTCCCAGGAGAACGCCTCATACACCAGTGGAACAAGTTTAGCCCTTCTTCCGCCATAGAGAAAGGCCCGAACCGGAGCACCCTCCGGATCATCATACCTGTCGGACAGGAATGGATACTGGCGTATCGATGAAGTGAACCTGGAATTGGGGTGTGCAGCATATCCGGTACCGGTGTATTTCTTCCCGGTCCAGTCGATCAGTTCACCCTTTGGTTTTGGGAGCCCGTCCCAGTAAGGCCTCATTTCTGAATCGACTGCAATGTTTGTGAATATTGTATCATGGGAGATGGTTTTCATGGCGTTGGGATTTGTTTCTCGATTAGTGTGTGGCGCAACCCCAAACATGCCTGCCTCCGGGTTTATTGCATTGAAGCCTCCGTCTCTCTCAAATAGCCAGATAATGTCGTCGCTAATCAGTGAAGTCTTCCACCCCTCCTGCTTCAACTTCTCCGGAGGATCAAGCATCGACAGGTTCGTCTTACCGCTGGCGGACGGGAATGCAGCCGAAATGAACACTTCCTCACCGGAAGGTGCCTTTACGCCAATCATCATCATGTGCTCCGCAAGCCACCCCTCGTTTCTTGCCCGGGTTGACGCTATCCTGAGGGCGTGGCACTTCTTGCTGAGCAGGGCATTGCCGCCGTAGTTTGAATTGACGCTTATAATCAACCCGCTTCCCTCATTCTCTTCAGGAAAATGACATATATACTTGTTCTTCGGGTCCAGGTTCTTCGTCGAATGAATGCCGAAAACAAACTTTCCAGACCTTGCGATATCAGAAGCGGATTCTTCTCCGCACCGGACCATCAAAAGGAGGCTCACAACAACATAAGAACTGTCAGTTACCTGGATTCCAGCCTGTCCATGTGCGGAACCTTTTGGACCCAGCCAGTATGGAATAACATACATAGTCTTGCCCTTCAATGAAGCATGAAGCAGCTGAAAGAGCTTGCTTTTTGCCTCATCCGTGTGTATCCAGTTGTTAGTTGGTCCAACGTCTTCCTTGCTGCCTGAAGTGCATATGTATGTATCCTTCTCCGATCTTGCGACGTCATTCGGGTCGCTTCTGTAGAGGTAAGAATTCGGGTAATCAACATTCATTGGCATGAGGAGTCCCTCCTTCACAAGTTTTGAGATAAGCATATCCTTCGTGGCTTTCACGTCAGATACAACGTATATTGATGAAGGTTCCAGTAACCTTGCGGCCTCCGCGACCGATTCCTTGAAACGCTCTGCCAGTTCATGATTAGAATCTTCCAGCTTTCGATAAAATGCATTTCCGGTCAATTCTTCACCAAGCTTTCGTGAAATGACGAACTCCTTCTCCGCCGAGGAAATATCATATATTCCTAACATCTTACTGGCATATTTACTATACCTGATTAATACTTTCGATTCGGCAAGTGTCGATTCGCCTACCTGAAAAGGTTCTTGAGTCTGTCTATTTCTTTGCAGTTCTGGCAGTACGGATTTGGATCCGGCGGATCTGGAAGCTGCAGAAGCCTATCCGCTTTCTCCAGCAATTGAAACACCTCGTACTCGTTCTGCTTGATTGAATGAACGAAGGGCTGGAGCCTGATGCTTATCTCTCCCGAATGGCCGGGATGTGCATCCAGCTCCACGGAAAGGCTTTCATCGCCCGTGAGTGGCTCCAGGTAGATGAGAAGGAGTGCATTCAAAGGCTTCAGTCCTGAGCTCCTGGCCAATACCGCATATGCCCTGACCTGAACCTCATACAATGGAAGCATTGATCTCTGCGCTTCCGTAAACCTGGCTGTTTTGTAATCAGCAATTGTGAAGCTTGAATCAAGGTTGCTGAAGATTGCGTCAGGAACTCCAGTCAGGAATGCTGTTCCTCCGGGATAATCATGCCTCATCTCCGGCAAAACGGCCTTAACAATCTTTGATGCATTGGAGAGCTCCGGGATAAGATTTGCAAGTCTTCCCAGATCCAGTAGCTTCTCAATGTATCTCTTCGTATATGAGTCAATGCTCGAAAATATCCCTGGCGGCGGGGTCCTGAATGGTACCCTGTTCCCAAGCTTCATCCTGATCCAGAAACAACGGGGGCAGAATGACGGCATTGCAAGTTCACCGAGTGTTTTTGAGGAAAACCTGTTACCATCCTCTCTCATTGTAGACATGAGGTTATATTCAGTTAATAATGTACTCTTGATTTGGAATGGTAATCGCAAGAGTGGACATACTTGGCAACATAAATGACCGCATGGAAAGCCGCATAATGCCTGTACTGAATTATCTGGAGGTTAAGAAGAAATACCGGGCGGTCATCTTATTCATAAATTCACCCGGAGGAAGTGCATCGAGCTCAGAGAGCATAGCTCACAAGGTTCAGCAGATTGCGAAAAGGAAACCCGTCTACGCTGTCATCTCAGGAACCGGAGCTTCCGGTAGTTACTGGATAGCAGCCTCCTGTGACAGGATATATGCATCCGGTACCTCAATTGTTGGATCTGTGGGAATTATCAGCATTCTTCCTTCATTCAAGGGACTCATGGATAAGCTGGGAGTAAAAGTAGACATCGCAAAGATCGGAGAGTTCAAGAGCCTTATGTCTCCTTTCGAGGAGCGAGACAAGGAAGCGATTGAACATATGCAGGACACCCTCGTTGATCTTTTTGAAGGTTTCAGGAGCGACGTGATACAGCGCAGGCACATTCCTGAGGACAATGTGGCTTCAGTGATCAATGGTGATGTCTTCTCAGCCAGGAAAGGTCTTTCGCTTGGGCTGATAGATCAGATTGGTGGAATGGATGAAGCACTGTCGACGTTGAAGGAAAAGTTCCAGATCATCGGGAAGCTTAGAAATCTTACCCCCCGGCCTTCCTTCATCTCAAGATATGTGAACGGGGCAGTTTCCAGCACCATTGATTTCATAATGCAGGGCAGATAAAGTCTCAGGTAATGTAACTCTAAATGACCTATTCTTCCCTTACCTGAGGGCATCGGTAACAATTTTGGCGTTTCGCAACGCACTGAGACGGATAAACATAATAACATGTTTTTCATCAATATGCGATGAACAAGAAGAGCATGGTATTGCTGGTCATCATCATACTCCTACTTGGCTGGCTTGTCGCTTCTTCAGTTACATCGTTCCAGGAGCTCACTGTTGGGAAGACGCAATCAACGACCCCTGGTGGCTCTGGTTCAGGTTCGGGATCAGGAGGCTCTGGTACGGGATCGGGATCTGGATCCGGAACAGGCGGCTCCGGTGGATCAGGAGGTACAGGTGGATCAGGTACAGGTCTCTCTTACAATGGATTCCCATTTTCGCTTAACTTCACAGGATTTTTCCATTTCCCATCGATAAAATTTCCTAATTTCAATTTCAGCGGAAACTTTTCTGGCTGGAGGTTCCCCTTCAATCTTTCATTCCTCGGGTCGCTTTTCAGCCTTCATGGTGGAAAGGGAGGCAGCGGCGGCTCCGGGGGATCAGGAGGTTCATCCGGCAGCAAAGGTTCCGGATCCACAGGAACAGGTAACGGCGGACAGGTCAACCCAATCATTCCAATCGTGCTGAACCCCATTATACTTATCATAATCGTAGCATTAATCTCCCTGGTTCTTGCATTCACCGTGGTCACTCATGCCAGGCGTAGCAGGGACTCCTCGGCGAAGAAGGCCGACGAGGAAGAGATCCTTATTCCAGAAACAGTTCCAGAAGGCACTCAGGAAAGCCAGAAATCAAGGCAGGAGCTGATGGATTTGGCGAATGGTGAAATGATAACTGGATTTTCCGGGTGGTCATCTGCCTATGGGCTCATCCATCCCCCGATCTCAAGTGACCTTCCTCTTATCTGGCAGGAAAAGGATCCTATTGCCATAAAAGTCGCAGACGGTTCCCAGCTCTCGTATCCTTCCGGTTCCCGCATAGCCCCGGATGGCTCTTATGCATTAGATCTCAGGGATCATTGCAACCTGATCAAAGCAGTCAGGGAAGATCAGGAAGACTCGATCATAGTGAGGGCTTCCGATTACTCTGAAGACGTAAGAAGATTTTTCCTGTTGAATTTCGTCAATTCCAGGGGAGGCATCGGACCGGGCATGACAGCGAGAGAGATAGTTGCAAAGATGAAACCAGTAGGATCTGAAATGCAAAAAACGGAATATTATGACAGCATCGTGACCGCATACGAGCGCAGCTACTACGGATACAAGAGCATTATGCGCGATGAATTTGAGAGTTATCTGCGGAGCTTGTCCAGGCTGGATGATCCCAGGATAATTGTTTGTGCGGGGACTTAAGTTGGCCCTGGCTGCAAGAACCAGGTCTCTTATTGCTTCCACGGTGAAGTATGCCGCAGGAATCCTGTTCCTGACATTTATCCTGCCGCCCGTTATTTTCCTCCTGTACAGGAATGCACTGCTTGCCGACCTTTTTCAAATCTTCCTTCTTCCGCTGATAATAGCATATGCAGGCGGGATAGCTGTCATATACGGATTTTCAGGATCCGGCAGGTTTGTACAGATCCTGTTGGCAACCACGGTTTACGAGGCACTATTCCTTGATGCGCTCTTCATATCTTACGGGAATACAACAGGCCTAGCCGGATATCAAGTGTACCTTTTCCCGTCGTTCGTGATGCTTTTCTCATTTTCAACTGCGTACTTTGGCTACAGGCTTCTTGTCGACGGCGCCCATCTGCCGGGAGGATTATATGCATCAAAAAGTGCCAAGTATTTCTTCTTCCTCTCTGTGGGGATCTTCATCTCTGATACTCCGGAGATACACTATTTTGCGCCAATTTTCTATACTGTTTTTATCCTTGGATTGGTCCTCGGCACTTGGGTCTTTTTCTATGAGGCAACAAAGAACGAAGCAGTAAGGCGATTTGCGTCTTACCTGAAGAACAGCAGTTCAAAATGGGTAGCACTTGCGGTAATCCTTGCAACATTCTATTCAATAATCGCGATCCCGAAATCCGCATACCTGAACAGCATAATCGTCATTGCGTTCATCATACTCGTCGGGCTCTCTGTCTTCTATTTCATAATGAAGGTCTATGTGCTTACTTCGAAGTACATTGACACCGTTACATACAAGGTATACAAGAAATATGAGTACAAGGATGACATAGTGCTCAGTCCGGAGACGGGTTTTCTCCTTGAAGCCATCAGGCAGTTTGTCATGAAGGGCGACAGCGGCCGTTTGCTCATAGCGCTCTCCTCGCTGATGACAAGGAATGAGAAGACTTACGTTGAAATAGAAGCATCACTTCGGCCAATCATCAACTACAGGGCGCCGGACCTGCAATTATACGGCATCGTCAGCCTGAAGAAGATGGTAAGTGCACAAATTATCGTGCGAAATGATATAGTAAAGAACGCTATAGCTCAATTGTCGTTAGTGGGGGAAGGCGAGAAATGGAAAAGCAAGGGGAATCCGGTACAGAACTGAGCCAGGCCATCGGTACAATGCAGAAGGCAACAGAAGAGATAAGGAAGTATTTCATCGGAAAGACCGAGGTTGTGGACAAGATCCTTGCCGCGATAGCATCTTCCGGCCATGTCCTTCTGGAAGACAACCCGGGTGTCGGGAAGACGTTTCTTGCCAAGCTCTTCGCACGCGTTCTCGGTCTGACGTACAGGAGGATCCAGTTCACCCCAGACCTGTTACCAAGCGATATTACCGGAACTAAGGTCTGGAGGCAGGAGTCCGGAACATTCGAGACGATCAAGGGACCCATATTTTCAAACCTCATACTGGCAGATGAGATAAACAGGGCTCCTCCCAAGACACAGGCAGCCCTGCTGGAGGCAATGGAGGAAAAACAGGTTACGATTGAAGGAGAGACATACAAGCTCCCTTTGCCATTCATCGTCTTAGCAACGCAGAACCCGATAGAATTCGAAGGAACTTATCCGCTGCCTGAAGCGCAGATGGACCGGTTCATGATCCGCCTTTCGATCGGATACCCGGAGAATGAGATAGACCTGCTTAAGCGCAGGATCGGATGGAAATCCGATGATCCCAGTGCAAGTGCATCGCAGATCCTTGATGCGGAAGCACTCCTCAGTATACAGCGGCTTGCTGAGTCCTCGATCACCGTGAGTGATCAGATCATATCATATATCGCAGGCTTCAACACTATACGAAAGGATGACCGTGTCGCTGCCGGTCCAAGCCCGCGTGGTCTGATCTCACTTCTCAGGATTAGCAGGGCGAGGGCAATTATTGAGAACAGGGATTTCGTAACTCCGGATGACGTGAAGGGCGTAGTCCGGCAGACGCTATCGCACAGGCTTGTGCTGAAACCCGAAATATCCCTCGAGGATATCGACACAGAGGCTATAGTTGGCGAGTACGCGGACAAACTCACCGTCCCGATGTAGGTATTTGCATGGAAAAGAGCTGGACAAAGAGCCTTCTCGGTTTCCTCGCAATCGCAGCCAGTTTTGCCGTGGTTGCCTTCCTGTCGGGGAGCCTGGAAGCGGCCCTGCTGGTTATTTTCCCTCTGCTCTATGTCGGAATAATGTATATCCTGGATGAGGAAGGAAGTATCCAGGTCAGCGTTGACTTTCCGACGAAGCTGAATGTCGGTGACGAGTTTGAAGTGAATGCACATGTTTCGATCAGCAGGGGTGCAGGCATCTTCCTTCTGGAACTCCCATACTTTGATTTCTTCAAGCTGCTTGATGGATCAAACGTCCGGGTCGTATTCAAGGGAGTAAGACACAGGAACTATGATCTTACTTATAAGATGCAGGCCCTGAGACGCGGGAGCTTTGAGTGGAAAGAGATAAAGTACACCTACAACCCGACAATGGGTATCCTGAACACGAGGGAAGGTAAGATACCATGCGCAGTCAAGGTTGAAGTGCTGCCCAGAATAGAAATTCTGAGGAAAAAGGGGCTCAGGATCAGGTCCACGAGGCTCAATCCGAGGAATGCAAGGTCAAGGATAGGGCCCGCATCGACGGATTTTGACTCCATAAGGGCATACACACCGGGTGATCCATACAGGACAATAAACTGGAAGGCTACCGCAAGGAACTCCTCGACCGGGCCAATACTTGTGAACCAGTATGAAAGGGAAGGACTTCATTCGACGGTTTTTGCGATTGATAATTCGTCTCCGATGAGGCAGGGTACAAAGGAGGAGAACCCACTGGAATCAGGTATAAAGCTTGTACTTTCGTTTACAAACCTCCTCCTGAATTATCAATACAACGTCGGTGTGTGGGTAATGCAGAAGAACAGGGGTATCCGGAGAGACGTAATAATGCCCGGATCCGGTATGGAGCAATACCTGAGGATACGAAGGAGGGTGATGCTGGTCGAGACAATAAAATTCGTTCCGCAGGTATATTCTATAAGCAGGGAGTTCGCATCCGTCGCAAGGGAAACCGTCCCGTCCATATTCCTGCTGACCAGCGTGGTTGAAGCCAATGTGATCCCGCTGAAGAAAGTAATCAAGACATTAAATACTGCTTCATCCAACATCGTGATAGTGGATGTACTTCCGTTCAGCATATTTGCCCGGATATCTCCGTATGATATCTCCGCTTTATACACGGAAGGATTCAGCAGGAAGGCAAAGAAGAAGATGTACAGTGAACTGTCAGGGCTTGCAGAGGTCATACCCTGGGATCCGGGTCGTACTTCCTACGGGAAGATAATATCCCGACTGACAATGTCGTTGAGGTGAAAAATGAGATCGGTTGTATTGCTTGTGTTCGCATTTATCTTCCTCCTGCTTCCGGGTCTCTTCATGCTTACGATTTCAGGCAGCACCTTTTCCATCGCGCTCGGTGCCGCGAGCGTTCTCTGTGTACTTGGCAGCGTATACTTCGCAAGCAGGCCGGGGAGGAAGAACCCGCTCAAGTTCATCAGCTTCCTCTTCCCGATCTTCGCAATAATACTTAGCAAGGGGTATGTCGTAAAATACCTGCACTTCACCGTCGGCATTGCCGCGGCAGATCTTGGGAACCTCTTTGATCTCCTCTTCATTGCGCAGTTGGGACTCATAGCAATGATGTCATACGAGACATCAAACGCGATAAGGAAGGTCGCTACTGAGAACGGTTACGATGAACTTGAATTGACAGCGGAAACGGGAAAACTGAATAACTTCAGTTTCGGTATCGGGCTGCTAGGCCTGGGAGGTGCTTTCCTGATATACCTGTTCATAACTTCAGTGCCAACTTTGCAGATAAACCCGATATTCGCGCTTCTTCTCTTTGGCCTGGTATATCTTGGATTGAGCCGCTTCCTCGCCAGGTC
Organism: Thermoplasmatales archaeon; assembly: GCA_027366585.1. Classification (GTDB taxonomy): domain Archaea; phylum Thermoplasmatota; class Thermoplasmata; order Thermoplasmatales; family Thermoplasmataceae; genus UBA582. Next base: position 18,692 of record DAHXNF010000012.1, read on the forward strand.
AAGACGGAGGGGCAGCCAGGCATGATGACTTCATCTTTTCTTACAAGATATAATATCAGGTCTTCCTGGATTCGTTCAGAACGGTTCCCTTCATCAGTTCAGCCATAACTTTTCCCTCCTCATCAGCAGTTGAAAGTGCTTCAACCACGCGTTTCCTGTCCTCAAGCGGATGATTCTGGCTCAGCTTGAACTTTCCTTCAACCGATTCACATTCTATCCTGAAGGCAACGATCTGTGAAACCATCTTCAGGTAATATGATTCCTTCTCTTTCTCGAGTGCAGTCCATTCAGGATCGAACCGCTCAGATAGCTTCTTCAGCAGGTTCATGGTATCCGGGAAATCGAGGACGGATGAAATGCCCCTTGCAAATACGAGTGCATAGTTCCATGTCGGCACCGACCTGGGATCAATGTACCAGCGCGGTGAGATGTAATGGTGTGTTCCCATGAATACGACGCTGATATGCCTGTTGTCGAGATGCCTTGAATGATCATTCACCGCTGCCATATGCGCATATATGCTTATCCTGCCATGAGACTCTTCCACAATCGTGGGAAGGGGGGAGAACAGCACTCTGTCGTCGACCGCAGACATGAAATATGCAAACGGGTTATCACGCATCAACTGAAGCGAAGCCTTCAGGTCAGGGCTCTTGAAATAGTCCGGTATATACACGCATCTTGATCAGTGACAGCCTTATTAAGATGTTTTTTCTCCTTATTGCCCAGGGAAACGAATAGCATAAGAAACACCATGTATTTTGATGTCGTGTTTCGGGATGAATTCTACCGTTGTTCTAGGATGGTGCAAAGCGACAATGAAAAGGTGATTGACGCCTGGGTCCTTCAGGGAAGCGGCTCGAAACTGGACTTGAAGGCACAATCACTTGTAAAGGGAAAGAGGGCACATCTCATACTCCGGCAGGATGGAAACCTGAATACCGGACACTCGACCCGGGTCAGGTCCGGGCTATGGACAGGAGGATTCCAGCATTTCTCGTCATTCAATATAGAAGCGTTACCCGGCCATCTGTCATGCAAAAAATATGTCAGGAGGCCATGGTACATTTATCGGGACTACGACGGACTGTCGCGCATTGATTTCGTTCCACCCGATGCCATGGGCGCATGCATCGCGCTACAGTCCAATGGACAAATGGAGATCCTGTTAACGATCGTTATCAGTCACTCCATGATGTGGCCTTCAGGCAGGAGAGCAGCATCTTACACATTTGAAGCCTCAAGAAACAGTGTGGCCAGGGTTGAAAGCAATCTCGGCGATACATACGTTAAGGTAACCGGTGCGGACGCATCCTTTTCATTTGCCGGCGAAACGCTGACAGCTAGGATTGTCTTGGACGGAACTGCTTTCCTATCGATCGGAAGCGACGTGAATTTCGATCCTGCCGCCGCGTTTCAGCAGGCAGAGGACTATTATACAGCAGTGACTCGAAACTGTGTGCTGCAATCATCATCGTCAAGACTGGACAAGGCTTTCTTCTGGTCAAAGATTGCGATACTTGAATCCTACTCCGAAACTGAGGTAGGAAACGGCTTCTTTGCCGGGTTCCCTGAATTCTCATGGTTTTTCGGCAGGGATGGCCTCTGGACATCGTTTGCAGCATATCTCATAGGACTCCACGAAGAGGCGGACAGCCATATCGCGATGTTGTGGGACAATTCAATTGATGGCAGGATCCCACATGAGGTACCAATTATCGCCGGGCATGACGGCGAACAGGATTACGAAGTCTCAGGTATCAGCGGAATCAGGACAAGGTACATGTCGATAGACAGCACGCCTCTCTGGGTGGTTGCCCAGGGTTACAAACAAGCGTGGTCAGGGCATCGTGTGGACATGACAGCGGTAGAAAAGGCCATGATCTTTCTGCGCTCGCTGGACAAGGATGGAGACGGGCTCATTGAGAACGCCTTTTCCGAAGGACTGATCGGCTGGCCGGAAAAATGGGCAAGCAGCAGGGATGGTGCATGTATTGAAATCAATTCCTGGTACATTGAGGCATTGAAGGCTTCTGGTTTTTTGCTTGGCAGGCACCCCGAGGGAGTGGAGGGAATTCAGGAATCGTTTGATGAAAATTTTCTGAGCAACGATGATCCATATTTCTTCGATTCCGTTTACTCAGGCAAAAGGAGGAAAATAATCAGTCCCATGGGAAGCGTACCCGGAATGTACGTCAAGAATGATCATGTGAAGAAGATCCTTGGTAGGTTATCGGAACCGGATGTGCTCACTGAGGCCGGTATTCGCTCCATGTCATCTAAAGATCCAATGTATGACAGAGGATATCATACGGGACAAATTTGGCCGTTGATGACTGGATGGCACGCCATAGCCGCTTATAACAATGAAATGAGTGAAATTGGGGAGCGCTGCATATGGAGCTTCGTGGATCTGTCGTTTTCCGCCCCGGATCCGGGAAGGATAAACGAGGTATATGATCCCGAATTTTACGAGCCAAGGGGACAGTTTGCCCAGGTCTGGTCCCATGCCCTTTTTATCATGAGCATAATGGAGGGGATGCTTAACATGCTGCCTTCATGGAGGAATGGCAAGAGTCCGGTTGAGCCCTCGAAAGCGAACCTCCCAATTGGCATGGCTTTTCTCAGAGTTGACAGGGTTAAACTTCGGGATTCATTCTATACGGTCATGGCAACTGCCGACGGGCTTATCTCGGTATCGGCTGAATCCGGCGAATGAAATTGAATGAGATCCACTAATTGTTCGACGCCTGATATTAACATTCTCCATGGATGTAAACGCTAAAAACAGGCGAAAGCTAGAAAAGAGTTTAATACTTTCTTTCAATCATTGCTAGAATTTTCAGGTGTATTAAATGAATGAAGTTTTGAGTACAGGTACTACGACAGTAGCAATAGTAGTCAAGGATGCGGTTGTCCTTGCAACTGACAGGAGAGTGACTGCGGACCATTTTATCGCTCACAAGGATGGGAAGAAGCTCCATAAACTGGACACATATGCTGCAATGACAATTGCCGGTCTGGTAGGAGACGCCCAGGTGCTTGTAAGGTACATGAGGGCAGAGCTCGAGTTATACAGGCTGCAGCGCAAGTTTGGAATGCCTATTGAGGCTGCTGCAACGCTCCTTTCAAATATTCTGAACCAGACCAAGTATTATCCATACATGGTTCAGCTGATCATCGCCGGATACGATACTGCCCCCCACATCTTTTCAATCGATGCTGCAGGTGGTGCTGTTGAAGATACATATGTCAGCACGGGTTCCGGTTCCCCCTTCGTATATGGAGTTCTTGAAACAGAGTATACCAGGGACATGAAGATCGACGACGGCATCGACCTCGTTGTGAAATCGGTCTCCGCATCGAAGCAGAGAGACTCAGCATCTGGAGGAATGATAGATGTTGCCGTTATCGATGCAAAATCTGGTTTCAAGGAAGTACCCGAAGAAGAAGTCCTTGACAGAATAAAGAAACTCAAGCTTAAACTCTAATCTATTATTATTTTTCTCAAATTTATCTGGTGTTTTTTCTATGGCAATGCGTGATTATCTTGGTGAAGCCCGAGCGATTTTCGATCGCATATATCCCGATAACAAGATATCGGAAGTTGACTATGAAGGCTCGACAATTGTTGTCTACACCAAGGATGAGGAACTTTTCTCGAAGAGGGATGACATAGCAAGATCGATAGCACAGGAACTGCGAAGACGTATCGCAATCCGGCCGGATCCTTCTATCATGAGTCCAGAAGATGAAGCCGCTGAAACAATAAGGAACATCATTCCGGAAACATCGGGTCTCCAGGATATCTATTTCGAGCCTGATACCGGTGAGGTGGTTATAGAGGCGGATGAGCCTTCCATTATCACGGCCAAGGTATCTGATTTCATAACGCAGATCAAGACAAAGACCAACTGGTCACCCAGGATCGTTCGGGCCCCTCCAATCTATTCGCGAACGGTCAAGGAAATGCGCGAACTTCTGAGGGAGACAAAGCAGGAGAGGAAGGAATTCCTTCACAAGCTTGGCGAGAAGCTCAATATACCCACGATGCCGGGAGAGACCTGGGTCAGGCTTACGGCCCTTGGAGGCCACCGCGAGGTCGGAAGGAGCGCCACACTGATTTCGACAAACAATTCGAAGATACTCGTGGACTGCGGAATGCTGAACACAAACGAGGGAGTGGATCACCCATGGGCAGGCGCTCCTTATCTTTATCTTCCGGAGATCCAGCCTTTCTCGTCTATCGATGCCGTTATCCTCACGCATGCGCATCTTGATCACTCGGGACTCCTGCCCGTCCTGTATAAGTACGGATACGAGGGTCCTGTATACATGACTGCCCCAACAAGGGATTTAGCCGTTCTTCTCGAGAATGACTTTATCCGCGTGGCTCATACAGAGGGTCATAAGGGTGCTTATGAGTCCAAGCATATCAGGGAGATGGCCAAGAAGACCATCCCGCTCAGGTATAATGAAACAACAGACGTGACAAGCGACACCAGGCTCACTTTCTATAACGCAGGCCACATCCTCGGATCGAGTTCCGTGCATCTTCACATAGGTGAGGGCCTGTACAACATCGTCCTTACAGGGGATGTAAAGTTCGAGAAGTCATGGTTATTCAATCCTGCCAACAATAAATTCCCACGCGCGGAGGCGCTTATGACAGAATCCACATATGCAGGCAGGGAAGATTACCAGCATTCGAGACCCGAAGCAGCCCAGATCCTAAGCGACATTATAACCAGGACATTTCAGCGCGGCGGATCCGTCCTGATACCGGTGTTCGCAGTCGGAAGAAGCCAGGAGGTAATGCTTGTCCTCGAGCAGATGATGAGGGAAGGCAGGATTCCACAGACAAAGGTGTATCTTGACGGCATGATCATGGAGGCAACTGCCATACATGCGGCATATCCCGAATATCTGAACAAGGATCTGAGGGAAAAAATAATGTTCAAGAAGGAAAACCCGTTCCTGAGCGACATTTTTTCAAAGGTTGAAAGCAGGGACCAGAGGCAGGAGATATGCGATGCATCCGACAGCAGGATAGTGCTCGCAACTGCAGGAATGATGAATGGCGGTCCAGTCATGGAATACTTCAAGTCATGGTGTACTTCGCCTAAGCACACCCTTGTTTTCGTCGGTTATCAGGCTGACGGAACCCTTGGCAGGAGGATCCAGCGCGGTTCTCCGGACATTATCCTGTCTGATGGCGGAAAACAGGTCAAGTTCGAGATCAAGATGGATATTGAAACTGCCGAAGGTTTTTCAGGTCATTCGGACAAGAGACAGCTGATCGCATATATTGCAACGATGCAGCCCCGGCCGAGGATCGTTCTCGTCAATCACGGCGATGGCGAAAAGGCACAGGAATTTGCCAGGCTGATCAAGTCAAAATTCAACATAGAAGCCCATGCACTGAGGAATCTCGAAACAATCCGACTATACTGATCCTTTTCTTATCATATACGCATTGCATGAAGAAAGATTAGAGAGGGAAGTTCCCGTCAGGGAAAACTTTCTTCCAGTCCGACAGAAAACGGGCAAGGCCCTCGTCAGTCTTTGGGTGCTGGGGCAGCTTTTTCAGGACATCGAAAGGAAGAGTTGCAATGTCCGCCCCGATCAGGGCTGCCCTGACAACATGCACAGGACTCCTGATGGAAGCGACCAGTATCTCGGTCTTGATATCATAATTGGTGAATATGGTCTTAATCTGCTCTACCAGCTGCATGCCATCCTCGGCTATATCGTCGAGCCTTCCGACGAATGGGGAAACGTACTTCGCCCCTGCCTTTGCTGCAAACAGAGCCTGTATGGAACTGAAAATCAGCGTGCAGTTTACAGGAATGTTCTCCTCCGAAAGCTTCCTGATA
>DAHXNF010000018.1 GCA_027366585.1 Thermoplasmatales archaeon
TGCATGCATAAACATTGCACGCAGGGTTCGGGCAAGGCTGATACGAGCCCTTAATGGCCTGCCAGGTGAAGCTGTGAAGCAGTCAAAAGATGTGGAGCAGATGGCAGGAAGTCAAATATCAACGAAAATTTGACAAAGCCGGATTCATCGTGCGATGCGCACAATCGAGCAATCATAATAAATATGCGAATAACATTACTGCTTTGAATGGACACAACACTTAGAGTAGTATCCAAGGAAAAAGACTCAATCACGCTTGAGATGGTAAAATACGATAACACAATTCTACGACCCCTTGTTGAGGAACTGCTTCGCGACGAACAGGTTGAGCAGTCGAAGTATTATATCAAGCATCCTGTCATAGATAATCCTGCGATCTACGTTAAGGTCAAGTCCGGCAAGCCCCAGGCAGCAGTCAAGAGGGCTATAAAGAAGCTGAGCAAGATTTATGAGAACATGTCTGCAGACCTGACAAAAGAGAAGAAGAAGCTGGAAGAGAAGAGATAGAGTGCTTGCTCTATTGCGTTGAATTTTCAGGTGAAAGCTATAGCGCGGTGCAGTCCGAGCTTCGATCATTGAAGGATTCTTACCCGGGCATCAGGATATTATGGATCAATGCCCGCGGTGCGGTGATCGAGGGCAGTCTCCCTGTCCTGAAGGAAATGGCCTTTGCAAGACGGATATCTGAAGTCATTGTATCCGGAGAAAGCATAGAGGACTTTGAGCACATTGTACTACCTGCAGGTAAATTTTATCTCAGAAGAGTGAGGCTTGTGGAACCGCGCAAGGACTATAGTGAATCGGAACTTGCAGACAAAATTGGATCAAAAGGACGTGTATCCTTTTCTAATCCGGATTTCGTTGCTCTTGCAATATTTGCCGACAGGTGGTATATATCCATAGTGAAGCATACAAGGGAAAACAAGGCAATGGAATTGAGGAGGGCTCCAATGAGACCCTTCTTTTCACCGATATCATTGCACCCGAAGTATGCAAGATTCATGGTTAATCTTTCGAGAACTCATGCTGGCGACACCATCCTGGATCCATTCTGCGGTACAGGTGGAATCCTGATCGAGGCCGGCCTTTCCGGCAGGAGGGTGATAGGCAATGACGCATCCCTTGTCATGGTAAAGGGTGCACGCCTGAACCTCAAGTACTACTCCATCGATTGCAGAATCTATAACTCTGATACTAGGAACCTGAAAATTAATGAACATGTGGATGCCATTGTTTCTGATCTGCCATATGGACGCAATTCTCCGCTGCTCGGAGACATAAAATCCCTTTACGAATCGGCTTTCAAGAAGTTTTCGGACATACTGGATCGAGGGAGATACTGTATCGTAATCGTTGGAAACGAAGGGCTGCTTTCATTCGCTAACGATTTTTCGACAGTTGACATTATAAGAATGAAAGTTCACAACTCGCTCACAAGATCATTTGTTGTTCTGAGAAAGAATTAACGCCTTCTAGTCTTGTGGGTTGATCCATGCGTAAACTGCATTTTGGCAATGAATTAACCTCTGCCTTTTATTTCTCGATATAGGTTTATAGCTGTTGGACTCGTCTTCCACCTGTTGTTTATCCAAATTCCAGGGAGTTCTCCCTGCATGATCCTGAGGGCAAGGTATTTTGAGGAATAACCTGTGCCAGATTCTTCCTTTGCCTCTTTCAGTGTTAAGAGCTTGTCTTCTTCAGAACCTATCAAGTCAAGCATATAGATAAGCGATCCTGCCATGTCTCTTTCCAGAAAGTCTGTTAATCTGTCCAGCCTATGACCATGGGCAGCCTCGAGTGCGTTTAAGTAGGAATCCCGGTCATGGGGTAGAATGTTTATTAGTGGCCAGTTGTGATTGAGGAAGTGTATGTTTAGCAGTAGCCTGCCGACTCTACCGTTTCCATCAGAGAAGGGATGGATGGACTCAAAGTCAAAATGCACTTCAGCAGCCTGAGAAAAAACATCAATGCGTTTCATCTCCATTTCCAAGTAATGATTCTCCCATTGCTGCAGAGAAGAAATGAGTTTTTCCACTCTTGGAGGAGAATACCTGGAACCGGATATTCTTACATTTACTGTTCTCCACTGCCCTGCATCGATCAGGATACCATGAAATATCATATTATGCAGTTCTAATGCACTTTTCATGCTGATTTCACTTATCTTTCTACTTACCACTTCTTTTAGGGCAGACGAATGCTGTATAGTTTCAAATAAGTCTCTTACGGGGCGATTAGGCACAGTCATGCCTTCTTCTATTACCTTGGTTACTTCATCCAGGGTGAGGGTGTTTCCCTCTATTGCGTTGGTTCCCCACGTATTCAGTATTAATGATTCTAGGAGAGTCTTTTCTGGTATAATTCGTACTCCGCCTCGATCCAGCATTCTTTCTCTTAGTCTATTCAATATGTATCTATTCATTGATCAAGGTCAAATACATATAACATATTTAAACATGTATGGAGTAATTTATTTATTGTGGATAATCCATATCAAATTCTTAGTTACTTACATTACACTGATTGATTTTCATTAATCCTGAGCGCCTATTCTTATTGGTTTTCTGGAAGCTTCTTCACGGGGCATTGACCGAGACCTTTCAGATTCAGGTTCTGCTTAGGAAGCAAGCCACTTCCACAGAGGAATATACTTAATATCCCTGCTAACACCGTACCACACCTCCTGCTCTATTTTCTCCACAGAGTCTGTAATCACAGTAAGTTCTTTACAACCAAGAGCATCCGATCCTCTAATCAATGATCTCACTTCCCTTTCCCTTGTTGATATTTCCGATGGGTCAGAACAGACCTGGATGAGTTCCCTTATGGTGTCTTCCTTCTTAATAACAAAATCTACCTCGTGATGTTGTTCATCTTTCCAGAAATAAAATTTAGAATTCTGAGCACGGGACCTTCGGAGGAGTTCTACAGCGACGACGTTTTCGAAAAGCATCCCTCTATCCTTGCTGTTCTTGAAAGCAACTGAAAGGATGAAACCGTTGTCTATGCAGTACATTTTTTTGTTTGCTTTTACCACTTCGCTGACTTTGGTAGAGTATCGTTCCAACTCGAAAAAGATGAAACTCTCTTTTAGAAAATCTATGTACCTTTTAACAGAATGAGCACTTTTCAGACCTGTCATATTCGCCAATCTGGGATATGAGAATTCTCTGCCAATGTTGGAAACCAGATACTCAGCCAATTCATCGATCGTACGCGGTTTTCGAATTCCATATCTCTTGACAATGTCCTTATAGATGACAGATTCAAACAGGGTAGAAAGATACTCGCTGTAGACGAGGTTTTTTACAAATGGCTCTGGATACCCTCCGTTAATTAGGTATTCAGATAATCTAACTTTATTTTCAGATTCCGTAAGTTCCCTGCCATATGTATTGACAATTTCTCGATAGGACAGGGGAAGGATTTGCGTTAAAAGATGTCTACCTGTTAAATGTGTGGATAGTTCAGCACTGAGGAGATTAGAATTGCTTCCAGTTATAACAAGATTGTAGCCTTGTCTTTGTAGCCGGTTAACAAATAACTCCCACTTATCAAGATTCTGAATCTCATCAAGCAGAAGGTACTTCGGTCTTGAATATAAAGAGTTAACTTCCTCAATTATATCATTGTAGTCGCTTGTTTTTGTCAATGTCTCATCATCATAGTTGATATAGCCAAAAGGCACCATACTCTTAAGCGCATGAATAGCGAAGAAGGACTTCCCTGCCCTCCTTGGTCCAATTATAACTTTAATCAAATCTGAGTCTAACCCTCTTATAATCTCGCTTCTTGCTATGTACCTTTCAGTAATTTTTGCATCAAGTTCGTTCCTTTGGTAAATTAATGCATCTCTTATTGAGGTCATTCGAATTTCTGCATGTATAATGCCTAATTCTTTAAAGTTTTATGCATTACAGTATTGCGAGTTCCGAATAATGAAAGAGTGATCTATGCCTAACGAACAGATCGGAATTCTCATGATCTCCATGACTGAAACAGCACGGCAGCCTTGCAAAGAGTGAGATGGCTAAGCCGGACTTTCAGCAATGAGACCAACCAAAAGCATTTTTCCCTCGGGGGAAAAGATAGACGCTTATGCTTAAGGCCGGAAGCTTGCTGTGAATCGCTGTCCAAAAGGGATAAAGAATGGCCTCCTAAACAAAATTAAATTTGAAAAATTAGGTAAAATAATTATTTGTAAAGGAAATAGAAAAAAAAGAGATATGGTGTTTCTAATGCACTCAGCTACTCTTCCAGGTCACATAGAAGCTAGTTCCATCACTACTGAGTGATGATGTTTCTGCTTTTAGGGTTCCAGTGTTAGTGACCATGTTAATGGAATAGACAGAGAAGCTGTCAGAAAGGGATTCGATGTTACCTGATGTTCCATTAACAGTTGCATAATTGCCTGTGCCGCTTCCTGTATAGTCCGCGCCGAAATAGACCGTGCCAAAATCAGCAAGTGGAAGGATTGAACCACCAGAGGCAGGTGCCTCTGCAATCCACTCAGCAGAAGATCTTGCAGCTCCAGATACTGCCGTGTAGGGAGAAACGTACTTCTCGCTGAGGTTGGTATCAAGAACAGTCGCGACAAACGTGCTGTTGGAAGCCGTGTAATTGACGTAAACAACAATATGGTTGCCCGGGCTAGGTGTCCAGGTAGCGTAGACAGGAGCAGAAGGGTAAAATTCATACCATACGCTGTAAGATGCAACGCCCTTCTGAACTTCCATCAGAACACCTGCTTGTTCCACTGTGTTACTGTTATATCCATCTATACCGGCCCAGAATGCTGCATATGATGTCTGTGAAGAGCCACCAGAACCACCGCCGTTTCTGTTATCTATCTTGTTGGTGTTGGCACCCGAAACTGAAGGTGCTAAAAGTCCTCCTCCGCGCCCTCCGTGATGCCCTCCTCCTGTTGATGTGGAAGTTTGAAGCGATGGAACGACAAACGAGCCTGTTACACTGGTTACGTTTGTACCCGTCACTGCATATCCTGCCCAGTTAATGCTCTCAGTGCTGCCTGTTGCAAATAGCAAAGAGGCAGATTCCGAGATTGCGCTATTTGAATGTTGTCCCTCGCTTTGCGAAATGCCCGTCATCAGGGCAGCAAAGGACAACACAAATATAGCACTCAAAGCGATGGCCAAAATTTTCTTCATTAGATAGAATGTGTTTAGTTGTATATTAAACTTTTTTTTGACAAAAAAACTGTGCCAAATTAAGATGAAAAAGGGGGTACTGTTCATGAATATGCTTCATGCTGAAACGATCGATGGAACGCTTCATGTTTCAACGTTAATTATCCAACGAAGGGTAGGGTTCAGGTGCAGATCGCAATCACATGACAAAGATGGTTGTAGAGTATACCTAAATGAACAAATCGGGTTAAGAATACCCTCGCTGCGGAAAGGATCATAAAAGAAAAAGAGTGAGAATATTGCTGTATTCTGCCACTTAGGATTGCAACCGGAATGTCCAAGGGAGGCAGGATTTAGAGCGTTAAACTGGTTAAGGAAGGAGATCAATGAGCAAGTATCACCAAGTAACGGGCACCTCCTCCGGAGTCATTCTAAACCGAAATATTTAATATACATATTTATTACACTCATGCATGAAGAAAGGATCAGCAATTGCCATTGCGATTGTGATAATAGTTATTGTTGCAGGAGTGGTTGTATACTTTGATAATTACTATAAACCTTCGACCAAGTCTTCTGCTCCAAGCGAAATAGTTATTGGTATGCCTTATGCCAGCAGTGGAAGTTTCTCATTCTCCTCACTTGCTGTAAAAAGTGGGTTTCAGATGTGGGTGAACCAGACCAACAGCAATGGAGGCATATATCTTTCAAGCATTGGTCACAAGTTACCAATTAAGGTCGATTATCTCGATGATCAAAGTTCAACTTCACAGGTTGCAACAGATTATACTGATCTGATAACCCAGGATCACGTCAATATCCTGATGTCGGACTTTGGCTCCACGTTAGTCGCACCGGGCATAACGATAGCGCAGGATCATAAAATGGTGTTCTTTGACACAACGGGGTCCACTCCAAGCTTCTTCACTCCATCAAATCCATATATGGTGGATCTTGCAATACAAGTGTCATCGCTCTGGCCTTTGCCCCTTGCTGAGTTCCTCGTTGCTGAGCATTCAACCATAAAGAATGTTGCTATCGTCTATACAACGCAGGACTTCACTACGGCACAGGCTCAAACCGTCGATTCATATCTCACATCTCATGGAATCACTCCAGTATACTATCAAGGAACTGCGGATTCCAGCATTTCAGAGTATGAGACTACGCTGGCTGCAATAAATGCAACTCACCCGGATGCTGTTCTGGAGTTCGGATACAACACAAACGACATTCCTTTCCTGGGCGCGATGAGTGCAGGCAATTATCATTTCAATATGACATTCACCATTTATGGAGGACTTGAAACTTCAGACATAGTGGCGAACACCCCTGCGGGAAGCCTTAACAACACCTGGACATATGCAGCTCCGCCATACTCCCAGTATTCGAACGTAGCATTTGGACCTACCACATCCCAGTTCGTAAGCGAGTGGGAAGCGAATTACAGCACATCACCGAACCTTAACGATATAGCAGGCTACAACTCCGGTCAACTTCTTGGCCAGATTATGACAAAGGCCGGTAGTTTATCCCAGACTGCACTAAGGGCTGCGGCGAACGAAACTTCCGGTGCAATGACCCTTGAGGGACAGTACCTGCTGAACAATACCACAGGAGCGCAGATGGGTGAAGGCATGAATCTCATGCAGTTCCAGGCAAACAGCTCTGGACTGAATCCGGTTGTCATATATCCAACAAGCGTTGCAAATGGAACTATGAAGTACCCGGCACCTGCAAAACCCATTATGCCACTGGAACCCACCGCGAACCTTCCGTTTGTATACAATGCAGCGAACCTTGGACAGCAGGCCATGCCCACTCTCAAATACCAGTGATTCCCAATTTTATTGGGTGAATAACCTTGTCCCTCTTCGTCGATGCATTAGTCTTTTCTCTACTCCTCACTGCCTACTTTTCAGTCATGGGACTTGGCCTGAACCTTATATTTGGTGTAATGAAAGTGGTGAATCTGGCTCAGGGCACTCTTTTCATGATGGGATCATTTTTTGCAATAGTCCTGTATGAAACCTACAGGATCAACCCTGCCCTGTCTCTTGTATTTGTCATTCCGTTATTCGCCCTTATCGCGGTACCGATGTATTTTGCCTTTATTCCAAAAATTTCAAAGTCACGCGACCCCGAAATTGCCTCATTTGTTCTGTTCTTCGGTGTGGCATATATAATACAGTCCATCGCGATTTCGCTCTTCGGGTCAAACTATTATGCAATTCCGGATGCATCCTTCGGGATCCCGTCCACAAAGGTTGCAGGGTATTATGTTCCATTTACCTATTTTGCTGCAGCAGCCTTCTCGATTGCATCCCTCATCTTCGTCTATCTCTATCTCTACAGATCCCGCACGGGTCTTTACACAAGAGCAGTCATGGACAACAGGCTGGCTGCAATTTCGTCAGGCGTTAGCGTTAGATCGGTATCCGTAATTGCGTTTTGCATAAGCATAGCACTGGTAGCAGCATCAGGGGTTTTCTCTTCACAGGTTCTATACAGCACGTCCCAGGATATAGGTGACATCATCACGGTGACTTCGTTCTCTATAATCATAATAGGCGGTCTCGGGAAACCGCTTGCCACAATTATTGGAGGTGCTGTTTATGCATTTTCCTATGAGTATTCGTCCATTTACCTGCCTAATTTCGTAAACGTGATACCTTTCCTGATTCTCATAGTTGTCATAGTACTGCGGCCCAATGGAGTATTCGGAGGGAAATTGCGTGAAGTATGAATCGTTCCTGAACGTTAGTCTTTCAAGAGCAGGAAAAGATGCATTGAAGACATTGGTTCCACTTCTCGCCATCTTCCTTATTGGTCCGCTTTTCTATACTAACCAGTTTTTCTTTTTCCTGATGGGCGTGCTGATCATTTCTACAAATGCACTGAACATAGTTTATGGATATACCGGGTATCTCCCCTTTGGATTCGGCCTCTTCCTCGCATTTGGAGCTTATCTCGCCTCCATGTCCATCAACCTGATCCATATCCCTGTTGCATTATCAATAATCATCGGTGGGCTGTCCAGCGTCCTGCTGTCGCTTGTTTTCAGCCCACTGCTCAGGCTGTCGGGCGCTTATTTCGCAATCGCCAGTCTTGCCACATTCGAGTCGCTGTATTACATAATGAGCAACCTCTCCCTTGCAAGTTATACAGGTGGCCCATACGGTATCTCCGTGCATGCAGCATTTACGCCGAACATTGATTATTACGCCATCGCGGCAGTTGCCGTCATGTCGTCGCTGATCATCCTTTACATACATCACTCCAACTTCGGCCTTGCGCTCAAGGCAATGAATGATGACAGGCATTCTGTGGAGATGTGTGGTGTCAATTCTCACAGGTTCAGGACGTACGCATGGATAATCAGCACTTTTCTCGTTGGTGTCACCGGAGGGCTTTATGCAATCTATCTCGGCTTTTTCTATCCGTCCGGGGTGTTTGATCTGACTGAGTTTTCCGTCCTGGTGATAATTTTCCTCATTTTTGGGGGAAGAGGCACATATCTGGGTCCCTTGATAGGATCCGTAGTCCTTTTCATAGTTTACCAGGAGGTTACCCTGAACTATCCAAATTACTCTCTGCTTGTCTTCGGGATCCTGATAGTGGGACTCATACTGTTCATGCCGAACGGCGTTGTAGGGATCCTGAAGAAAAACACGAAGGAGGTGTTCTGACTGCCGGAAACGTTCTTTGCCGTCAGGTCTTTAAGCAAATCCTTCGGCAGGCTGAAGGCTCTTGACAACATCTCCCTGGAACTGAACAGGAATGAGATTCTGGGACTAATTGGCCCGAATGGATCCGGGAAGACAACTATGATCAATGTTATAACCGGTATTTTAAAGCCTGATTCGGGCCAGATATTCATGGAAGGCGTCGACCTGGTGCCACTTCCATCGTACAGGATAGCACATCTTGGGATAAACAGGACTTACCAGACTCCAAAACCATTCTCTTCTCTTACGGTAACAGAAAACGTGAAGGTTGCATATGCTTATGGAAGCAGGAGAAAGGGACAGGACGAAAAGAGTACCATCCGTGAGATTCTGAAACTTACGGATCTTGAAGACAAAAAGGATTCAGAGGCATCGTCCCTCAACACATTTGACAGGAAAATGCTCGATCTTGCGAGGGCATTGATCACGTCGCCAAAGATCCTACTGGTTGATGAGCTTGCAGCCGGCCTGAACCCGGATGAAATCAGGCAGATGGTTTCACTCCTTGCCGGCGTAAGAGACGGAGGCACATCCCTCATAGTTGTGGAGCATGTGATGTCATTCATTCGAAATATCTGTGAAAGGGTAGTTGTAATGGATTCCGGATCAAAGATCTATGAAGGTGATTTCAACGGGGCCGCCAATGATCCAACTGTAAAGGAGGTGTATCTTGGAAGAAGAACCTTTGCTTGATGCCAGTATAACAAACTCCGGATATTCAGGCATGCAGGTAATCTGGGACTGCTCTGTCAAGGTATTTCCAAGGGAGTTTGTTCTTCTTCTTGGCGCAAACGGGGCAGGCAAGACAACTTTCCTGAAGAG
Organism: Thermoplasmatales archaeon; assembly: GCA_027366585.1. GTDB lineage: Archaea > Thermoplasmatota > Thermoplasmata > Thermoplasmatales > Thermoplasmataceae > UBA582. The sequence continues at coordinate 9,698 of DAHXNF010000018.1, forward strand.
CATCATGGGAATTATCAAACCTGTAGCTGGAAGAATCATCTTGAGGGGAGAGGATATTTCCGATGTGCCATTGCAGAAGAAGAATACATTCAACATCATTTTTCTCTCTGAAGAAACTTACTTTCCAAACCTTACAATATATGAGAATCTTAGGATGGGAGTCATGAAACTGGATAAAACCGAGTTTCATAGAAGACTTAAGGATGTATTCTCCATGTTCCCGGACCTGAGCGAAAAAGAGAAGAACAGGAGTTCCTCCCTCAGCGGCGGGCAGAGGAAAATGCTGATAATGGCCAGGGCACTGATGGGGAATCCCGATCTACTGATTGTTGATGAGCCATCCAGCGGTCTCTCGCCCCTGTTTGTTGACAGGATTCTGGATGTCATGGAAATATTGAAAAAACGGGGCATCTCCATGCTTGTTTCTGAACAGAACGTCGAGTTTGTTTCCCTCGCAGACAGGGTCTACGTTCTGGATAATGGCAGGATAATTTTCAATGGAACACCTGAGGAGGCCCTGAAGGATAATGCCATCCACAAGGCTTATTTTAATATCTAAGCCCTGGCATTTCTCTAGTTCTCACCTTTTGCCTGGCGGAGTGAGGCAGACTATATGTTGTCGCTATTTTCCTGGATCCAAAAGGAAACTCACATCTCCCGATCGATTCCAGGCCTCTTTCTCTTAGGATCGAGGATAACAATGGTCGGGATGTGCGCGCCGCCGAAGAGGAAAATGAATTTCCCAATACAGAAGACCAGCAAATGGAACGTCACTGGACATACAGGAGCAGTGATTCCGGTTCATTTGATCATGTTTACCGCATCCTGGATATGCGGAACTTTCAAATCGCATCATCATTTCGCTGGTCCAGGGCTGCCAGGTCTATCCCGCAACTACGCTATTTTCAAGATCCGGCAGACCTGCCCCCTCAATCCTGCATTTAACAACATCACCGGGTTCGATCTTAACCGCTCCAGGTGAACCGGGGGATACAATGTCGCATTTTTCGAATGTAAAGACCCTTGAGTGAAACGAAACAAGGAACTCCGGAGAGAATATCATGTTCTTCACGACATTTGAATGAACAACCTTTCCGTTCTTGATGGTTGACACTTTTATTGTACTAAAATCTTCCAGGTCATCCACCGTTGCGACAACCGGTCCAAAGCTGAAAAAAGTGTCGAAACTCTTTGCCCTCGTGAGAAACCTTGGGTTTTTTTGCAGTATGTCCAGGGCGGTCATGTCTAGTACGGGCGTGATTCCAAAGATAATCTTTCTTGCATCGCCTAATTCAACGTTTTTCGCTTCTTTTCCAATTATTATTCCCATTTCCGCTTCCGCTGTAACGGCTCCAATTCCCGGAGGCAGCTTTATGGAATCTTTATCGCCGATTATTGTTGTCCTGGGTCTCATAAAGCTGGCTGGCTCTTCAAGAGGAAGAACCGCTTTCAAGTCTTCTGCATGCTCCCTGTAATTAAGACCGATACACCATATTTTTGATGGGGCAGTTATAGGAGGTGCAAACCTGACCTCGCCGATCGGGGTTCCTTGATCCTGCACTGTCCTGATTTTAGAAGCCATAATGTCCTTTAGCCTTTCAAATGAACTGAAATCGTCGATGAGGCCGTGAATGCTCGTCGGAAGATCAAGGTCCAGAGCCCTATTGACTGAGCTTATCTTCACAACCTTCTTGTCCACCAGTACCCCAGCTTCACTTCCCGATGCGGATCTAACTTCGCAGATTTTCACACAAAATGAGTGCATGAGACCTTAAATTTCTATCGGAGGACTTTCTGTAGCATTGTAAACAGGTTTCGACTTTCATCTGCCTGCTCTACGCATGAATCTTGAAACCCGCTGGATAGAGAATAGAGGCCTTTCACAAATCTTCCCGCTTTTCATCCATCGATGCCGAAACAGGAACCAGGCCCAATTATTCCATAGTTACAGGTAGGGGAACTTTAACCTTGAAACGCAATCTTTCCGGCATAGATAAAAGCGAATGCTTTGGTATAACGTCCTGATTTTGTGTATCCCGGCAAACGTGCTTGATGGCATAATAGGTGCTTCATTTCCCGACTGTCTGCATCATGTTGCTTGGATAAAAACACCAATACTTATATAGAAGAACAAACTTACGACTTTGAATGAACCAATCCCATTATAGTCGCTTTGGCAATCCCATGCATGAAGAGATGGAAGAGGCAAGGCGAAGATCAGGTACAATGGCCCGGAGGGAAGTGCAGAGGATGAGAGTCGAGCTCCTGGAAGCCAGGAAGCAAACCGTAAAGGAGAAGGAAATGCTTCTAAGGCAGATTGCAGATCTTGAGAACCTCCTTCGTGCGAAGGAAAGGGAGTATAGTCTCAGGCTTAAAAATGCGGACAAGGATCTGATCAAAGATATTCTTCCGGTACTGGATTCGCTCGATGCAGGGATGCGTTCACCGGAACATGCATCGATCCTCAAGCCATTCCAGGACATGATTCTAAATATACTCAAAAGCCATGGACTACAGAAGGTCGAAACTCAGGGATCGAAATTTGACCCGTTCAGGCATGAAGTGGTCGGTATAGTTGACAGCGGAGATGATGGCGTGGTTCAGGAAAAGGTTCAGGATGGATACCTCGTAAACGACGAGGTCATCAGGACAGCAAAAGTAATAGTTTCAAAGAGGTGAAAAAATTGGGAAAAGTAGTTGGAATAGATTTGGGAACAAGCAATTCAGCAGCAGCAGTCGTGATATCAGGCAAGGCCACGGTGATACCAAGTTCGGAGGGTGTATCACTCGGAGGCAAGGCATTTCCTAGTTACGTTGCATTTACGAAAACCGGGGAGCTTATAGTGGGAGAGCCTGCCAGACGACAGGCACTTTTAAATCCGGAAGGTACGGTATATGCAGCAAAGAGGAAGATGGGATCAGATTACAAGTACAAGGTGTTTGGGAAGGAATATACACCGCAGCAGATATCCGCGTACATCCTGCAGAAGATAAAGCGGGACGCGGAGCAATATCTCGGAGAATCGGTAAAGGAGGCTGTCATAACTGTTCCCGCGTATTTTAATGATAACCAGAGACAGGCTACGAAGGATGCAGGCGCGATTGCCGGCCTGGAAGTAAAGAGGATCATAAACGAGCCAACGGCAGCCGCACTTGCTTACGGTATCGACAAATCCAAGGAATCGCAGAAAATACTTGTTTTCGATCTCGGGGGCGGAACCTTGGACGTAACGGTCATGGAGTTCGGCGAGGGCGTTTTCGAGGTTCTTTCCACATCCGGCGACACACAACTTGGAGGCACGGACATGGATGAGGCAATCATCAACTTCCTTGTAGCGGACTTCAAGAAGAAGGAGGGAATCGACCTCAAGTCGGATAAGAACGCCTACATCAGGCTGAAGGATGCAGCTGAAAAGGCAAAGATCGAGTTGTCAAGCACACAATCCACCGAGATTAGCCTGCCATACATAACGGCAACAAATACCGGGCCAAAACACCTGCAGTACACGCTTACAAAATCAGAACTTGAAAATCTGATTGCACCTATAGTTGAGAGGGCAAGGAAACCCCTCGAGACAGCAATTGAAGGAGCCAAGATAAAGAAGGAAGATCTTTCAAAGATCCTGCTTGTAGGTGGACCTACCAGGATCCCGTATGTGAGGAAATTCGTGGAAGATTACTTCGGAAAGAAGGTGGAAGGCGGCGTGGATCCTATGGAATGTGTTGCGATAGGTGCTGCACTTCAGGGTGCTGTGATAACCGGTGACATCAAGGACATAGTCCTTCTCGATGTAACTCCTCTTACCCTCGGACTGGAAACACTGGGAGGAGTTGCAACCCCACTTATTCCTGCCAATACCACGATACCCACCAGGAAATCCCAGGTATTTACGACCGCAGCAGATATGCAGACCGCTGTCACTATACATGTGGTGCAGGGAGAACGTCCAATGGCCGCAGACAACGTTTCACTCGGGATGTTCAATCTTGTTGGAATACCTGCGGCACCACGCGGCATCCCGCAGATCGAGGTTACCTTTGATATCGACGTGAACGGAATACTTAACGTTTCCGCAGTGGACAAGGGAACGAACAAGAAACAGGGAATCACGATATCGGCGACCAACAAGCTCTCAAAGGATGAGATAGAGAAGATGAAGAAGCAGGCAGAGACGTTCGCCGACGAAGACAGGAAGAAGAAGGAGATAGCGGAGCTTGTAAACTCTTCCGAAACGCTTGCCTACACGGTCGAGAAGACAATCAACGACGCCGGTGACAAGCTCGACAAGGATACAAAGGAAAAGATCACAGCCACTGTCAAGTCATTGCGGGAAGCAATCAACGAGAAGAATGCCGACAAGATGAAGGAGCTCCAGGAGCAGCTCAGCAAGGAAGTCCAGGAAGTTGGTTCAAAGATCTACGAGGAAGCCGCGAAGGCAAATCCTCAATCCCAGGGTGAAGAAGCTCAACCTGGCCAGGGCGATAACGCGCAGGGTGCCGAGGAATCGCAGGGTGCGCAGGAAAGCCAGGAAGCCTCAGGTGCCCAGGAAGCAACGTCTCAATCAGAACAGGATGAGAACGTTGTAGAGGGCGACGAACAGCCTAAAGACCAGTAAATGTGAAATTAGATGGCCAAGGACTACTATTCAGCGCTCGGCGTCAACAAGACAGCATCCCAGGATGACATAAAGAAAGCCTTCAGGCAATTGGCCATGAAGTATCACCCTGATTCAACAAAGGAAGACAAGAAGGTAGCCGAGGAGAAGTTCAAGGAGATCAGCGAGGCATACGAGGTTCTCTCTGATCCAGAGAAAAGGAGGATGTATGACCAGACTGGATCCGTAGACTTTGGCCAGGGAAGGTCCGATTTCACATGGCAGGACTTCAGCCACTTCTCAGATTTTGATGATCTGTTCAGCAGGTTCTTCGGTGGCGGCGGAACCAGCGATTTTTTCGGCGGGTTCCGTAACCAGGGTCCGGACCTCGATCTTGCAGTGAAGGTCAAGGTCTCCCTATCAGATGTATTCTACGGAGAAACCAAGACAGTAAAATTCAGGAGAAATAAGATTTGCGAGGAATGCAACGGAACGGGCGCAAAGAATGGGAAGGTTGCAACATGCCGGACCTGCGGTGGATCCGGACAGCAGAGGTACGTACAGGGACAAGGTTTCTTCAAGATGGTCTCGGTCGTTACATGCAAGACATGCGGCGGAACAGGCAAGATTCCACTGGAACAGTGCCCGGTGTGCAAGGGCTCAGGTACCCTTACAATAACCGATACCGTTGACGTTAATATTCCCAGGGGTGCACCGGATAACGTGAAGATAAGATTCAGGGGACACGGGCAGTCTCAAAACGGCAGAACCGGCGATCTGTACGTGATCATCAGCATAACCGAGGAACCGGGGATTACAAGAAGAAACAATGATCTGTACGTGCAGCAGGAGGTATCATTCCCGGAAGCCACGCTTGGAACTGAATTGGAGATGAACCTCTTCAGGGAAAAAGTCACCCTGAAAGTTCCACCCGGTACGCAGCCGGGTGAGAGCCTGCGCGTAAAGGGTCTAGGTTTTCCAATCATGAATTCAAACAGCAGGGGAGACCTTCATGTGAGGATAATGGTATCCGTGCCCAAGAAGCTGAGCGCAAGGGAGAAAGAGCTGATTGCGGAACTTGGCCAGATGTCTCCTAAGAAGCACTCGTGGTTCTCGAAATGAGTGCAACAAAGCGGGTTTGTCCGGCATTGCATAGATTCAGAAATCCAGTCGCAAGGAAGCTGCAAGTTCCAATGCATTAGCCAGGGGTAGTTGACATTTGAAGCCAACTATGAAGGAGATTTTCTTACCAGCTTAGGCTGGATAAGCAAGAACGGACCAGATAACATCTATGGACAGTAGGTATTCCACAACGGAGCCTCATCTTATTTGCTTGCAAGGAAGGTATGATGAACGTTTGAAAATTTACTGTTTGAGCAGGCTATCAATTTCTTCCCTATGACATCTCTGTCTTAAGAACAATTATTCACGCCCAGATTGAATATCACCATCGTTTTTTATTCACTGTAAAACCCCGGGTTTAGAAGCCTGGAAAACCCATACCTGACAGGGTGGGTAGTTGACTGCCACAAGTGACCTATCCAGGTCCATTTTGTGCATTGAGTGATTCGCGCAACTTATGACAGGTCAGTCTTACGTCTTAATTTCTAGTCCAACTCCACGATTTATACCTCTTTTTTGTATTTGGTGGGATATTGTAGACATTATTCCCACAATCTTAATTAGCCTGCTCTGATTTCCATAATGCAATGATTGAGGAAGCAAAATTGGATGAGAAGGGACGAATTAACATAGGTCAAGAGTCTAGAGCATTATACGGAGACAGGTTTTATGTTGTCAAATTGTCCGGGGAGATTCTGCTAATTCCTAAGCCAAAAGATCCTGTGACAGAGTTACGAAAGTGGGGCAAAAAACTCGGTCTCGACAATCAAGCGGCAAGAGATACCAGAATGTTGGCTGTGGACGAGGCAAATAAAGAAGTTGAAGAAAGGGCGAACAGAAGACAAAAGGATTTGCGATAAATGCCATACGCTGATACAGATTTCTTCATCGCAATTTCGAATTCGAATGACAGGCTGAACAGTTGGGCTATCAAATCACTGGAAAATTATAAAGGAACAATCTTTACTTCTATTCTTACCCTGGTAGAACTAGCGCTGGTAAGCGTCAGGAAAGGAGTGCCCATCGAAGGCATGATTGCCAGTGTCCTATCCATTGCTGAACTGAGAGGCGCCAGTAAACAAAATGCGTTGGCAGCTGCACACCTTATCGATCATGATGGCGTGGGTGTATTCGATGCATTCCACGCCTCACTGTGTGAAGGTGAGATAATGAGCTCAGATCATATATATGAGAAGCTTGGCGTTAGGCGGGTAGGTTATGAATATCTCTGACCTCAATCCCAGAAAAAAATATAATGCAACTGTAGAATCGTATAAGATTGCAGGATGGTATTCCCTTAAAATATTAATCTAGTCCCGGTCGATCCATACTATTTTAGGTATAAATAAGCAGTAATGATCATTTCGGTATTTAGAGAATTTCAACTCTTTGTTGATTTTCATTGAATCTTATCGGAAAAGCTTATCTAAAGTCACGAAGAAATGATATACAAAATACTTATTCTTCTAACAGCATATAATCGCCAAAGGAATTAGCTTGACTTAGGAGTCTAATGTTTCGAGTTTCTCTTTCAGTTCCTTCAAAACCATTTGTTTCTTTTGTCTGCTGAGATGAAATACTGTTCTTAGGATGGTGTCGTTTGTTATCGTAAAAACATAGTTCAATTTAATAATGCTATCTTGTGCGGCACCTTCCCTGGTGGAAATAGGAATTCCTTTCATGCGCAAGTTCGTGGTGATACCAGCAATAACTACATTGCCAGCCTCTTCGAACAAAACAAGAGCTGGTCGAATCTTGGAACCCGCAGCATCCACAAATCGTACTCGTGTGAGGATAACGTCTCCAGCTCTAGGCATTTTCCCAACCGCTGTAGTCTCCTTCTTCCCATAGCTCTTTCATTTTCGATTCCTGGGCTTCCTGGATGAACTTATTCAATTCCTGGGTTTCGTGTGCATCCTTTATAAGACCCAGAATGGTTTCGTTGTATGTCTCCCTAGGGTACTTCTTGATTTCTTTGAGGGCACTTACAACAGATTTCCTTAATTGTATTGTAGTTATTTCATCTTCCAATATATGTCACCTATATGTTTACTATATAACACTATAACTTAAAAGACTTCCCCCTTGCGGAATTATTCATATCCGTGATTTTTTAGTAGGGAAATCGATAATGATAATGGTCCAGGGACTGCTTAGGAAATGGTAGTTCACCAGGGTAAGAACTACAGCGCTCCTTTGTGAGCATTAGGCTCATTTCATAGTCGCCCCTGAGTGCAGCGCTGGATCTTCTTTTTTGACATATTATTTGTCTTTCCAAAGAATAAAACTGGTACAACCTGCAGCTGTCCGGACTATGCCAATCCCTGCAAACACATAGCAGCAGTATTCTACGTTCTCGCCGATAGCCTGGATGACGATCCTTTCCTGCTATTCCAGCTGAAAGGTAAGACGAAGGATGAGGTCCTGAGAGCCATCTCATCAAAGGAACCCGGTATTGTGCATGAAGAAGCGAAAAAGGAGCCGGTTGCTACCGTCCCGGATTCGGAGCTGCTTAGATTCTGGAATCCTCCTGTCTTGAATGTACAGGTAGAAAGAAAACCGAATCTTTCCATATCGCCGTTGAAGAAATATCCTCTCCCTTCGGACTTTGATGATCCAATCATACAGTCGATACTGAGCAGCTTCTTTGATGAGATAGGAAAGAAAGTTCTTCGACTTGCGGGAAGAAATGACAGGTAGTGCCTTGATTTCCGCAGGCCGATCAGCAACCTCAAACCACGGTGACTCTATACAGAAGTTGACGGTCTGCGGAAGGTTATCCTATAACTTCTGGAGATACCACAGTAAGGTAAAGGAATTCCTTGTAAGCCATAATGACTGGATGATCACAAGGCGCATTCCCGCATATTCCCTTAATCTTAATCCTGACAAGTTTGTGTGGAACATACTAAAATACCAGGAGCTTCATAATTTCTGTCCCAACAGCGCTGAGGATCGGGAAAGCACTGTTGAGGCAACCATGACAATACTCAAATATGATCCGGCCAGAGTCAGAAAGGCCATCAGAGGCTCAAAGTTTCCCTTACCTGCATAAGCGTGGAGAGACTAAACCAAAGGAGAATAAGAACTAACCTTGAAGCTGGATAAACGAGGCTTGACGCTCCACAAAGAGAAAGCATAATATACGTATAGTATATGCTTATATGAAATGACTAAACCTGTTACACTATCCAACGAAGCATACAAAGCCCTGCTGAAAGTAAAGGGTAAGGAAATGTCCTTTTCGGACGCAGTGATGAAATTAGTGGGTGAAACAGTCCAGAAGAGGGATTTCAAGAAATTTGCAGGTTCAATGAAATCGTCTGGCGAAACTCTAGAGAAACTCAAGAGCCAGATTGCCGCGGACAGAGAAAGAAATACCGAGCATCTGTGAAATCATGGTAGTCCTGGACACTAACATCATTATTGATTATCTCCTTGGCAAGGAGAACATCGTCAAAGTTGTGGATAACTATCCTTCCGACGATTTGTCCATGACATTTGTCAACAAATATGAACTACTTAAGCACGAACACCGCAAAGAATTGGAGGAGGCTGCCGCGAGTCTTCAGACTTATCACTCGACTGAAGGTGCAATCCTGGCAGCTTCTGAAGCATACCAAAGGATGAGGAGTATAGGAAAAATGATGACCGACAACGACCTTTTGATCTTTGGAGTATGTGTCGATAACGACGAATCACTTCTAACACAGGACAAAGCGTTCAGGTTTCTCAATGATCAGCGCATACGCGTGATAGAGTAGAAAATTCACATAAGCCAGATCCCTGGAGAATGAAAAGCCAGTTAGCAGAAACCTTTATAACTGCGCATGAAACTGGAAAGGTCTATCACGATGAAGTAAAATGCACTCGAAAACGCCTATTTCCGCAATAATTTATTGCGGCTCTTGCATCAGAGGCTGGAAGGCCCCTTAGAGCATTTCGTTTTAAGATATCCAGAAAGTTCCTAAGTAGAGTGTCTGGGTCTAGTATACCCTTAAAACATTAGGCGAATCCCGAGTGGTCCATAATTTCTTGGGCTGTTTGTGAGATAATTATAGCACACTAAAAATTTAAAGTATGAGTGTGACCTACTAATAAGCGTATGAGACTTGTCTTGAATAATTTTCGCTCTATAAAGAAAGAGACGCTGGAGCTTGCTCCGCTTACGATTATGTATGGGAACAATGGTTCTGGGAAATCTAGTTTTATGTATGCCTTGATGACCCTAAAGAACATTGTCTTAAATCCGAATCAATCCCCAGACGGCTTTTTTAATTATCAATTCATATCAATTGGAGGTTATGATCAGGTGGTCAACTCGCACAATATGAAGAATCATATTGGCATTGAAATGGTGTTGGATGAACCACTAGGATGTTCCTTTGGAATTCAATTACTTTCAAAAAACCAGGGCCAATTTACGTATGTTGATGAAAAAAGAAAAATAAACATCAGTCTTAAGGTAACATTTCCGTACCCTTTGAATCAGTCTACTAATTTTTTTGTTGAAATATCTAAAGAACCAAAACAAAAAATCGAATTTTACTGGAATGGACTTACATTCAATATAAAGGGTAACGTGAGTCCTCAGATACAACAGGAAGTGACTGAACTTCAATCAGCCCTCAACAGTTCTCTGGAGATTATAAAGAAGATTCAAATCGCCCCGGTTAAACGTGGTTTCTTCAAGCCATTATATTCTCTAGTAGGAACTTCAAGTTTTCTACTGTCTGAAGATGAAATGGCGACTAGGTTGGCTCAAAACAAGTACCTAGAGTACGATGTATCACACTACTTGGAAAAAGTACTTGACAAAGAATTGAGGGTAAGAGCCCAGATAGGTACTGCTATTTTCAGTATAGATGCCATAGAGAGATCAGGCAATAACTCTTCAGAGCTTGTTAATGAGGGTTTTGGCCTTAACCAATTAGTTTACTTACTCACCAAAGTCTTGGATATCGATTCAGAAATAATACTGATTGAGGAGCCTGAGATTCACCTTCATCCAAGAGCTTGTGCTAAGCTAATAGAAGCTCTAGCAGAGATTGCAATTAAGAAAAATAAGAAGATATTAATCTCAACCCATAGTGAAATTCTGGTCTCATCCGCACTTAATCTTATTCCAGCGTCAAAAATCAAACCTGATCAACTAAAACTTTATTGGGTAAAGAGAGAGGGTAATAATACAAAACTAGAATTTCAGGAAGCGAATGAAAAAGGGCAGCTCGTGGGAGGACTCGAAAACTTTCTTGAGACAGAACTTGAAATCCTTAAAGAATTTACGGCCCCTCGTGCCTAAAGAGAGATATTCTTGGACAATTTAATTCTCAACGAGTGGTTCCTTCACGATTTGAATAATGATAATGGTGAGGAGAAGCTCAGAGAAGCCTCGAGGTTTCTGTCAGAGCTAATTCATCAAGATAGGTTCAAAATCTTCATTCTTGACGAGAGTCCATGGATCAATAAAGCAAGAAAAATAGCCACTAATCCTAAAGAACCGACGAATACATTTATGCATATCCTATTAGGAAAGATTCTCAGAGACAGTCAAAAATGTGTAATCATTGGGAACAGGGAATTGTCAAAAGTCCCTAAAGAAATATTACAGCACGTACCACCGGAAGATGCGTATTTAATAAAGCTAGCGTTTACTGTCACCCCATGCATTTTGGTTTCTACAGATAATGAGCTTATTGCAAGTACAAACAGATTCAAGTCAGAAATGAAAATCAACCCTTTACACAGAGATGACTTCATTTCACAATTTATTCATTAATTTTGAGCTTCCCACCGCGATTTTCCAAGTATCTTATAACTATGGTGTGTTTTGTATTCCCTTAATACTTTAAGAAAATCCGGGCTGGCCAATGTTTGAGCTTCGTTTGTACTGAATTTGAGGCAGATTTCTGGTTTGTATTCTAAATTCTATCTTTGGATTCTAACCAAAGGGTATTGTCATAGTACTCTCTTTCCCGCCGGATCAGACCATTTTCAAACTTAAATATATCAACAGATCTTCTTGAGAGGAGTTTAAGCTCCGCTATTACGATTCCTCTTTCTATGTCTGAAACCATGATTAGGACACTGAAACTTGCTGTTATGTTCCTATTAGCTCTGATCATCATTTGACATAATCCTCTCTTCCGACCACAAATTTTCGCTTGGGGGACCGTATGAAATCCACTCCACATCTTGTAAAAGAAACGACTCATATAGTTTACAGCCCCAATTATTCTCTGCATCGAAGAAATTTATGAGCGTCTCTTCTAGTTCATTCTCCGGGGTCATCTTTACACCCTTGTCCTGGCATTTGTGCTTGCGTCAGACTTTGTCAAGAAAGTCTCTTGCATTTCTCAGCCTTCCGTCCTCAATGTCAATTTCACTCTCATTGACTTGTATCATAGCGCATTTATTCAGAAGTGTTTCCATGGCGGTCATCAAACTCTGAATAAAAAACCAGGAGAGCAATGAACTAACTTACAAATCATAAGCATTCCTCATACGTCCTATTCTTAATACCAGAATTATTAGTTTTCCCCTGTCGAGGTCCAAGATCAACCTGTAGTTTCCCACCCAGAGTTTGTATCCATCGTCGCCAACGAGTTTCTTGACGTAAGCATCAGGTCGTATCCTTATCGGCTCTAGGCTTGAGATTATTCTCTGACCTATTTCTTTGTCAAGTTTTCTCAATTGCTTGAGAGCAAGATCAGAGAATATCACCTGGTAGGTCAAAAGCCCAGTTCCTTCTTTACCTCTTCCATGGTATGGTACTTGCCTTCTTTGATCTCCAAGCGGGCCTGAGCAAGTTCCTTCTTTGTTTCTTCGTCTAGTTCGTGCGAGTCCTCAATAAGATCCCAGATTACCTCTTCGTAGGTCTCCTTGCTATACAACTTTCGTTTTGACAATTCCTTCTGTAACTTCTCGCTTACCTGTATAGTTGTTGACATTATTAATCACTATATTTGACTATAATTCGCCACAGCATTTATTAGTTACGCCCCAAGGTGTAACCAGTCTTGGATTTGTTCTCTCATAGTACATGGTATTCCCTTAAAACATTAGGCAAATCCCGCCGACCCATGCTGCGGGCTGAGCACGGAAGTTATGATCTATTACTATGTGCTATGTGAATTGCAATAGTTTTTTTCCCGTTGCGATGAAAACTCTGTCAACCTTATATTGCAATTTCAATTCTAGCAGTGCAGAATACGGGCGGCACTGATGCATGAAATAATATATATAATCATTAAATAAAATTACACAAATGAAGGAGGGACGAACCACATTCCTTGAAATTAGCGGAGATAAGGTTTTTATTTATGGCTTATTATCTGCTATCGTCACGAAATCTCTTCAGGAATCCAATTTTCTAACGTCTTTACAATATCTTCATATTCCGGAAGTTCAACAAAAACCAGATTCTTCAAGTCTTTTCTAAGTCTTTGCGATCTTGCCTTAATTTCTCGCATGAACAAATCTCTTGAGAAATTGATTTTATAAAATTCTAACTTTTTATTCACGAGTCCTTGTTCGAATGAGATATTTTTATTGCGAATAAGAAAATATAAGTCAAAAATGTCTCTACTCTTATCCCTCGTAAGTATGGCCCTTACTTTTTCAGATCCCACCTCATTCAGACTCATGCCAAGAATACGTTTAACTGGGATAGTATACTCTGGAAAGTCAAGTCTTAGGGGCACTGGGCTCTCCATTAACCTCTCTCTTTTACTGATTTCCACATAAGTAACACAACGATCTCGTATTCCCGTGTTCAGTGGACCTTCTGCCAGTATTCTAAAAGAAAAAGAAATGGGGCTGTTCGCAATTATTTTCAGTTCATTTTCCATACCATAGATTCTAACACCATCTGAGACCTTCCGGGCAATGTTTTCAGAGAGTCTGCCTGATGTTGTGAAGTCAAGATCTTCTGAGAATCTCGGCAATCCATGGAAAAACCAGAGATAAGTGCCTCCTTTGAAGACTAGATTGTAGTCAGAGAGCAGACTCAAGATAATAACCTGAACATAGTGCTTCTCCTGTTGCCATGGGCGCAATCCCTTAATTCTGGACAGGTTCATTATTTCCGTTTTGTCAATAATAATAGTGCCTCCTTTAGTCTTCTGCTTCCTCTATTATTATAATCAAATGTCTTCTCTTCGATTTTTGCAAAATCCAGACCTTCAGACATTGAGATCAGATCGTCAAGGTTGTAAAAGTTGAAGTAGTAACCATCCAACAGAGCCTTTTCAGGATCAGCTACAAAAATATAGCTCTTCTCGATCTTGTGTCTTTGATATCCGAAAAATAGCTTTGGATGGATTCTGTGATAAACAATTCCATATTTCTGGGAACGCATTGAATTCACCGGAGTCACGCACTGTATATGGGCTGGAACCTGGTTAATGATTTCATGAAATGCAAGGGCTGAATCCAGTGATATATATGAAGGCTCAACAAGTTGGGTCGCAATAACAAAGTCGCTGTCTGTAAAGGAAATCCTTCCCCTTTGTAACCTTTTCGCCAAGTTTTTCTCAACAAGTCTGCTAAAATATACTGTTGTTATCTCTTTTGGTTTTGCTATTAAATTGGAGAGTTGCTGTATGTTATACACTGATCTGCCTGATTCAATTGCCAGGTCCCTGATCTTATATAACGACATCTCTTTCATTTTTGTCAGCCCGATATAACTATATTGTTATTTCCACGTGATTTAATAAGATATAGCCATGCTCTAAATAAGTATTTCTATCGAAGGAGTCAGCAAAAAAACTGACGAGGTCCAACCCGGAGGTGTACCCGCCAGGAAGCACATTCTTATTCTTGAGTCAGGCATAACTAAGGTGCATTTTTTATCATCTTAACTAATCCTTGAAAAATCAATGGAAACATTTTTATAACGAATCCTATTAGTTAGTCTGATGAAGATACTTGTTGCCTTCGACGGGTCTGATGCAGCTAAGCTTGCATTGAAGTTTTCGCTCAGGTTCAAGGAGATCACGGACAAGATGTTCGTAATCTATGTAACGCCGGCAGTGATGGGATCGGGGCCAACATTTGATTCATACGTTCCTTCCACGGTCTACATCAAGCAGGATGAGGCAGCGGATAAGATCCTTACGACTGCGAAGGAACTGCTCGCTGACGCCCAGGTTGACGCGGAAATGATCAAGCAGGATGCGACAGGAGATCAGATTGCCAAAATAATAGTCAGGACCGCCGAGGAGAAGAGCGCGGATCTAATAATATCCGGTACCAGGAAGCTGAGCGGATTAAGCAAGGTAATACTTGGTTCTGTCAGTTCAGAAATCATAAAGATATCCCGCATTCCGGTGCTCATATGCCCTCCACCTGAATAATGTGTATCGGGCATCGAAAAAGCGGGAGATTCTTTTATATCCGATAGCAATAACCCGTTCATAGTATGGGAAGCATAAGATCATCTAACGTCAAGAGGACAGCGGAAACTCTGGTAGCACAGTACCCGGGTAAATTTACAAAGAGTTATAGCGAGAACAGGGTCATCGTGAAGCAGGTTGTTACCGCTTCTTCCAAGAAGACACTCAACAACATTGCAGGTTACGTTACGAGATACATACTGAAGCTCGAATCCAGACGGAAGAAGGAAGAAGAGGAAACAGTTCTTCCCGCGTAGGCAGTCACATTCCTCTACGAAGAATAGTAGCAGGCAATTTCTCTAGCCTCCAGTACCGGGTTCTTTAGCAGTGACGCAATAAGTGCATTTGCAGATCTTATATTCGTAAGGACTGGTATATTTTTACCAAGGGCCATCCTCCTGATCTCAAATCCATCTGCAACCGCACCGCCTGATCGTTCGGGCACGTTTATTATTGCAAAAATGTCCTGGTTTTCCAGCACATCCTTGATTGTTGGCCTCCTCTTGTCTCCGATCTTGAATACCAGTACGGATCGAATACCATGTTTCTTCAGGAAAAAATGGGTTCCGGGCGTTGCAAATATCGTGATGCCTTCATCCCTGAGCCTCCCGACTAAATCAAGGATGGCAGGCTTATTCGAATCAGATACCGAAAGGATGCAGCTGTCACCGATCACTGATGAAGGGTTCTGGATGCTGAATGCCTTTGACACGGCTTCCTCCATTGTCTTCCCGATCCCGAGACCTTCCCCGGTTGATTTCATTTCAGGCGACAGCAGGACATCAGACTCCGGGAACCTCTTGAATGGGAATATCGGTATCTTGCAGAAATACGACGTTGGTTCTGCCACCTCCCGGATCGGCTGCTCGAGGCCAAGCGCCATTGAAATACCGGCATGGATCACGTCGATTCCGAATGCCTTCGATACGTAAGGTATGCTCCTGCTTGATCTCGCGTTCAGCTCGATTATGAAGATACCCCGTTCATTGGCGGCAATCTGCAGGTTTGATATCCCTCTTAACCTGAATTCACGAACAAGGATGCCAACTATCCTGGATATTTCGAGTCTTGTTTCCGAAGAAACAAGCGACGGCCCCAGAAGGGAGATTGCATCACCTGAATGTGTTCCAGCCTCTTCCAGGTGCACAGATATCCCGCATATCATGAATGCAGATCCGTCGGAAACGAAATCCACATCCATCTCCACAGAATTTGCGAGGTATTCGCTTATGAGGACTGGATGCTCCGGGAACGCTGTGAGGACATCCTTTATCCTTTGGATCCCGTCACGGAAATCATAAACTATGTCCATGGACCTGCCGCCAATTATGAAAGATGATCTTACGATTACCGGCAGGTGGATTCTTTCGAAGACATGCTCTGCATCCTCCTCATTTCGCACGACAGCAAAGGAGGGCTGCAGCAGGCCGGCAGCATCGACCGCAGCAGCAAATTTCGTTCGCTCCTCGATCCTGTATATGTCCGACGGCGACGTCCCGACAACGATGTCCTCGCCGAATAGTTCGGCTATCTTCATTGCCATGTTCTGCCCTGTCTGGCCGGAGAACTGGATCATTATCCGCGGCCTCCCTTCCTTGATGATAATGTTCACCACATGTTCAAGGGTCAGCGGCTCAAAATACAACCTACTTGAAAAGTCGAAATCAGTCGACACGGTCTCGGGGTTTGAGTTCACCATTATCGTCTCGAAACCCATGGAAATCAATGCCTTTGTTGCCTTTACTGATCCGTAATCGAACTCCAGTCCCTGGGAAATCCTGTTTGGGCCGGAACCAAGAACAATGATCTTCCTCTCATTATCCGCGGGCGGAACTTCATCCTTCCCATGGTATGTGGAGTACATGTACGGGGTTGAAGAACGAAATTCGGCTGAGCACGTATCTATTATCCTGTATGCAGGCACCATGCCTGCTGCCATCCGATGCCTCGTCAGATCGAGATCATCAAGCCTGGCAAAATGGGCTATTATCGAGTCAGATACGCCAAGGACTTTCAGCTCTCTGAGGTTTTCCGGGATCGACCCAATGATTATCTTATTCAGCTCATCTGTTATGTTACGCATCTTCTCTATGAAATAAGGCCGGTACCCGGTAAGGGAGGATATCGTTTCCACCGGGATTCCGGTGATGAGTGCCTCGAAGATGGCAAAAAGCCGAAGATCATTCGGTTCCCGGAGAAGATCAAGTAATTCTTCTCTAGGCTTGTACAGGCGAAGCCGCCTGGATTCCGTCGTGTCCAGTGAAGCGACCGCTTTCATCAAAGCTTCCTCTAGGTTCGATCCGATCCCCATGACCTCTCCGACTGATCGCATCTGCACACCTATCCTGTGGTTCGAACTGATCTTGTCGAACGGCCACCTTGGTATCTTTACCGTTATGTAGTCAAGCGACGGTTCAAAAGCCGCAGACGTGTTCTTTGTCAGCGGATTCCTTATTTCAGGGAGTGCATAACCGAGAAGTATTTTAGTGGAGATCCGTGCAATCGGGTACCCTGACGCCTTGGATGCGAGTGCCGAAGATCTTGAAGTCCTGGGATTAACCTCGACGACGTAGTACCTCTCGGTCGCTGGATCCAGGGCGAACTGGATGTTGCAGGCGCCGATGATCCCCAGTGCCCTTACTATCTTTATTGCAGCTGTTCTCATCATCTGTATCTCGATATCGCTCAACGTCTGGCTTGGGGTAACGACTATGGACTCACCCGTGTGAACGCCCATGGGATCAAGGTTCTCCATGTTGCAGATTGAGATGCAATTGTCCAGCTGGTCCCGGATCATCTCATATTCTATCTCGACCAGCCCGCTGATTGACTGCTCCACCTCAAGTGTCTCAGCGGGATTCTCTGTAAAGAAGGTTTCGCAGTAAGATTTCAGCGCTTTGCGATTGTCAACGATCACGCCGCCTGAACCGCCAAGAGAAAAAGACGTCCTCACAATATAGCTTTGTTCCCCCATTCCTTCCACTGCTAAGGGAAAGCTCACCCTGTCAAGGACCGCAGAGTCTGGAACAGGTTCGCCGATACGCTTCATCAGTTCATGAAACATATTCCTGTTTTCTGCCGCCTCAATGCCTGCAGGTGTCGTTCCAAGCAGACTTACTCCGGAACCCAGGAGGCCGGACCTGTGCATCTGCATTGCAGCATTCAGCGCCGTTTGCCCGCCAACCGATGCGATTACTGAATCAATTCCCTCTTTCCGGATTATCATGCCTATCGTTTCTGCGCTGATGGGTTCAATGTATATCCTGTCGGCAATGGAGTGATCTGTCTGTATTGTGGCTGGATTTGGATTCAGGAGCACCGCAGTAAGTCCCTCTTCGCGGACTGCGAGGCATGCCTGCGATCCGGAATAGTCAAATTCGGCTGCCTGTCCTATCACCACCGGTCCGGATCCTATTATCAGGACCTTCTTAATGCGGGTGTCCAGGGGCATTCAGGAATCCAGCTCCCTTGCAATCTGTCTGAAGAAATCCATGGAATCATGCGGGCCTGGGGATGCCTCAGGATGGTACTGGACCGAGGATACCATGTTTTTCTCGTCGGCCAGGCCCTCAGGAGTGCCGTCGTTTGCGTCCCATTCCGTTATTTTAATTCCCTTGGACTCCGCCGATTTGGAATCAACTGCAAATCCATGATTGTGTGTCGTTATCCTGATCCTCTTTCCATCGGTGACTGCATGATTGGATCCACGATGTCCAAAATGCATCTTGTACGTTTTCGCTCCATATGCCAGCGCTATAATCTGCTGCCCCAGGCATATGCCATATAACCTTGTTTCCCCGATCCTGTCCCGGACATAGTTTATGACCTTCCGCAGGTGTGGAGAGTCTGGGTCTCCTGGCCCGTTGGAGATGAAGATTGCATCGTATTTTTCATCCGGGATATCAAGATCGTAAGGAACCACGGTGAGGGACGCAAGATCAGCCATGCGGTTGATGACAGATCTCTTGGATCCTGCATTGACAAAGAGTATCCTCTTCCCGGAATTCGGGTTCCTGATCCTCTCGATCCTGTGCGATACCGTAGGATATATCAGGTCCTGTGCCAGGGGATCAATGGAAAAATCCTTCTTATCCGGGTCCGGGGAGATCCATGCCCGCATGGATCCCTTCTCCCTTATTTTCAGCACAATTTCCCTTGTATCTATGCCATCGATTGCTGGCACCCCAGACGCCGAAAGGAATGCTGAAAGCTGTGAGGAGTAACCGCCGTGGGTGAGGAATGCATGCCCTTCCTTTGTGACCAGGCCCGCAACATGCGGGACGCCAGCTTCCATGATGCCTTTTTCCATTGGGTAATTGGCTATTGTCGGAAATGCAAAGACAAGGATCTGTCCCCTGTAGGATGGATCCGTTATCGCCTCAAGGTAACCGGACATTGAGGTTGTGAAAACAATCTCGCCATAGGCGGGCACAACTGCTCCAAAGCCGGTTCCGGCAAAAGTCGACCCGTCTTCTAGGCACAAATAATACATTATCCAGTCTAAAAAGACGTATGTTACCGTCTGATATAATACTCTTGATCATCCGTGTTATGGAGGGTCCTGCAAGATGAAAGATTATGCTTATGCTGAAGATACCCTGTTTCATAGGAGATAATGTAGAGGAAAAGGCATGCAGAGCAATTACAAGGTAAGGGGACTGAACAGGCGCATTTACTACATTGGTCTCACGAGGTTCATCCGGTCCACTGGCAGATCCTCGACTTTCATCTTTATGCCACTGGTGCTTATCGAGGTCTACAAACTACAGTTCGTGTATGCAGGTCTGCTCCTGGGAACCGCAACACTTATCATGGCAATCGTGCAGCTGTATTCAGGCCGCCTCACGGATCGACTCGGCCGCAGGTTCTTCATGGTTCTTGTTCCAATACCAAACATATTCTTCTTTGCTCTAATGTTCATATCCGTCCTTAAGGGATTCCCTGCGATTGTTCTTGTTGGCGCCTGGTATGCCTCTGTTATAGTGAATGCACTGCAGTTTCCGGCCCTCCAGGCTGCCGTTGCTGATATGAGCACGCCGGAAGACAGGATGTCGGCCTACACCATGGTCCGGATAATGGTAAACATGGGGACCGCTGTCGGTCCCCTCCTGGGTGGTTTTCTGGCAACCATAGGATTTGAGTACATATTCCTGGTTGCATCGGTGGCAACGATTGTCGAGATATTCATACTTTATTTCGCTGTTCCGGAAACATACTCTCCAGCGCCGGAATCAAGTGTTTCGTACAGCCAGAAGGGAATGAGGACAACGCTTGGAAACAGGTTCTTCCTGAGTTTTGTGCTCGTCGGCATATTGTTCATGTTCTTTTACCGGCAGAGTGGAGTCTCCTTATCGGTGTATGCAATAGTGTTATCGAACCTTCCGCTCATCGATCTTGGATATCTTTACGCAATCAATGGTATCCTCGTGGTTCTGCTGCAGTTCAGGATACTCAAGATGATGACATCGAGATGGTCACCCCTTGTATGGCGCGGAGTCGGAGTCCTCTTCTATGCCGGCGCATTCATGGTGCTCGCGATCTCGCCTGCCTTTATTGTCATAATCATTTTCATGATCATATCAACGATGGGAGAGAACTTCACGTCGCCTACCACCCAGACAGTGGTGACGCTAATAGCTCCGGTAGACAGGAGGGGCACTTATATCGGCGCATACAGCTTCTACACAAGCTTCGGCAGTTTCGCAGGATCGGTGCTGGGGCTCCTAATGCTGTCGTTCTTCAGTGGAATAACACCTCTTTTCTGGATACTAATCGGAGCGGGTACATTTGTTATTGCCGCACTTTACATGCTACTGGACCCAAGGTTCCGTGCAGCCTCGCTCTCCGGATCTT
Organism: Thermoplasmatales archaeon; assembly: GCA_027366585.1. Classification (GTDB taxonomy): domain Archaea; phylum Thermoplasmatota; class Thermoplasmata; order Thermoplasmatales; family Thermoplasmataceae; genus UBA582. Next base: position 30,666 of record DAHXNF010000018.1, read on the forward strand.
GGGCAACATAATCCCTTCTGCACCTGAATCTATGGATCCAGGATATCGCGTATAACCCTGAGCGAGTTTTGCCACATCACTTCCTCGGCGTGACCTGCAAGCAGCTTTTCAAGATCACCAAGCTTCCTGATGCTTTCGAATCCTGCGGGGACATTGCCGTGACTGAGACCAAGAAAATCGGTGCCTATCGATACATGCTTCCAACCAAAACTGTTCCCGATGTATTCAGCATGCCTGAGGAAATCTTCAAGCTTTGGATGACTGCTCATTGTCTGCGGGATGGCAGTAAGGCCGATTACGCCTCCAGTACGACAGATAGCCTCTATCTCCTCGTCATCAAGGTTCCTTATGTGCTTCGTGACCATGCTGGCGTTACCATGTGAGCAGATGACAGGTTTCTTTGAACGTGCACATACGTCGATCACGGTTCTCTTGCTCGCATGTGCAACATCCACTATCATGTTGAGCTGATTGCACAGATCAACAACATCCTCGCCATAGCCGGTGAGTCCATAGTCCTTTCTCGACATGCAGGAAGCTGCGAATTTTGTGTCATAATTCCAAGTGAGTCCAATGCATCTCAGCCCGAGATCCTTGAGGATGTACAGATCATTTGGATCGGTAAGTGCATCCGTTCCCTCTATTGAAATGAGGAACTTCAGCCCTGTGTTGTCAAGATCCTCGCACCTCCTTACGAGCTTAATGCCCTGACTCCTGCCAAGGAAATCATAGAACTTGACCTGCTCCAGCAGAAGCGGAAGCATCGGTGCAGAAGACTGTGACGGGAATTTGTAATTGGTTGATTGCTCAGCCACCCTCTCATCCCATGTGTAGACGTGAGGAAAGATGGAAGCGAATACCAGGACATCGCCGAGTCTCCTGAGGCTTACAATACTGGACTGGTCTGATACGTTGATGACGTCAACATTGTGTGAGGAGAAGGCAACATCCTGGTGAAGATCTATGAATCTCATTGGACACGGATAAATGCAACCCGGATAAAGCTTCTTTTTCGTGGATCCGGGTGATAAATTATGATTCTCCCCGCACTACTTCTCTAGCATTGGTGCAATCGCAGAACCTATGAGTGCCCCGGCGGATGCGAGGAGAGCACTGACCAGGAAAAGGAGTGTCCAGAGAATCAGGGCAGAAATGCCGGCAATCGTTGCAACCTCGTCTACTACAGCATCGGTTGCGGGAATAGGAAGCATGATCACGTAGATCAGCGATACAAGTATCCCAGAAATGAAGGTCGAAATAAACAGGGTAAGCGTCCTCTTACGAACGATCAGGGCAGCGACGAAACCGCCGAGGGTGAGCAGGTACCAGATCCCAGTCAGGAGAAGCAGGAAACCGGCGACTACTGCAATGACAAGTGCAGAAAGGAACGCAACATACTGATTATTGTTAAGTGCCGACACTTTAATCCCTCACTGGTTTCAGGGTTATGACTGCCATTATATTAGATGCATGTATATCCGAAGCCTTCTCGGTGAAGGTGAGGGAAAGGTAATTGCCATTTATCCAGTCCATGATGTAATTGGAATACTGGCTGCTCGCAGGATCTTCGCTCTGTCCTCCCGGATATACCCCGATTGATCTGGATACATTGGAAAGATTCACCACCATGACCCAGCTCTGCCCTCCCGTCGGGTAATTATCCGGTCCGACCCCGGAGGCATCATTGGGCGTGTTGAAATCTCCTCCTTTCGGAATTGGTCCAACATTGAAGCTGCTAAGCCCAAAGAGGTTCGGGAACTCGAAACCATAGAACTTGCCCCAGGTGAAGTTTCCCGACGGGTACATGGAAAGAAGATAACCCATTGCCTGGTTGACAGCCTGATCGACCAGCCCCTTCATTGTAGCGGATGCATCAGATCCAAAGGGAGCAGAGACATAGTTGACCAGATAGTTGACAAGATCAACATCGAGGGAGGCATATCCCGTTGTATTCGGGAGGCTTCCTCCCATGCCGGACGGAGTACCGAGCGTCCTGTTCTCGCCGGGGAGCCATCCTATGCTGTCGAGATATGGCATGAAAACATCCTTGAAAAGGTACTGGTAGGTGAAGAACCAGAGCGTTGCTGCTGTCGAACCGGTCTCCATGCTGTAGTTCCAGCCAGTGAAGATGCTGCTCGCTCTTTCCAGTGTTGCGTTTGTCGAGCCGGAAATGTAACTTATAATTCTCGGGACTGCGAGCTGGGCAGCATAATCGGTATAATTATGCTGCTGGAATGCAGAAAGGTCCTGAACGGAGATGCCGGTATGATTCTCAAGGTAGTTGACCTCCATCATTGCCCTGAAGCCATTGGAAAAAGACAGGGTGTTGCCATACCAGTATGGATATGCGGGTCCAACCTGCCTCTGGTTGGAGCTCACGATGAATCCCTGGCTTGGGTTCACGACCTGAGGAACCATACTGTACGGGACTGAACCCGTTATGTATTCAGATCCATTTCCAGGCATTATTGCGCCAGGATTATAGACATTGCCGGAAAATATCGGGTAGTATGCGGGCGAAATGTCTGCAATCATCGTGCGGTTTGCAAATGCAAAGTTCTGGTATGGCGCTTTCCAGATAGAGAGGGCATTCCTGAATTCATTCCAGTTGGAAGAAGTCATTATGTTGAGGAGAGCGCCAAGATCGTTGGAGAACATGTTACCCATCCAGTCCATGACAAGCGCAAGGCTGCCGTTCTGCACCATGATCGGTCCAAGGTTGGTATAATTCACATCCATGCCATTTATCCTGTGCGTTATGACTGGATGTCCAGATGAGTTCCAGTAGTACTGTCCGTTTGAGACCTGCTGCACAAAAAAGAATGTTCCATCCGATATGGATTGTGTGTCCGTAAGCGTCCATGAGATATTGTTATTGAATCCAATCACTATCGCGGGATCGCCCGGCAGGACTACACCATAGGCATCAATACCCGGTGCAACAAGCTGTACCTGGAACCAGATTGCTGGAAGGCTGAATCCAAGGACCGGGCCGCCCATCAATATTGGATTGCCTGTGCTCGTTCGGTTGCCGGCAATGACAATCTCATTGCTGTGATCCGGAACGCTCACAGGGAAATATGTCGGAGGATCGTAAGAAAATTCTTTCAGGAGCGTCCTGGTCATGGAAATTACGGATGCATTGGCGTTATAGGTATTCTGGGATTCAGCCAGCACTGTCGCATTGGGAGCGCCAGAATATCCGGCGTAATAATAGGACTGGACCGGAGAGAATGTGGGTATCAGGTTGTATGTCGCATTTCCTATCATGCTGTAGATAAGGGAATACTGCAGCCCGGAGTCACCGAACTCCAGTGTCTGGGCCATAACTTCCTGCACTGCGTAAGAATACATAGGGGTCCAAAAATACGGCTTGACTCCGAGCAGCTTGAAAAGCAGCGGTAAAGTATTGTGGCTTTCCGAGTAGTTGATATATGAATTCACGCCCTGTGCATAAGCGAGAAGCGCTGTTGCTGTAGTCGAATCTGTGCTGTTCGTAGATCTATCGCCAAGCACAGTAGACCAATCGGACATCGCTGTCAACGGAGCTCCTGTCATTGTCTGGAACCTGTCATAGTTCTGGTAGCTGCTGCCAAAGAAACTGCTCATCTGTCCCATTCCCTCAAGACCGAAAACCTCAATCTGGAAGAGCCTGTTCTTGGCCTGGATGAAACCAAGCGCATAGTAAAGATCTGCAGCTGACTGCGCGTATATGTGATACACGCCGTTTGAGTCCTGTATTATGTTCACAGAATTCTGAAGACCAGGCAGATCGTACGTTTGATTCCCGATCACAAGGTTTCGTGAATTCTGTATGACGCCTCTTGAAGGATTCAGGATGCTAACTAGGGGAGTGACACTTCCAATCACCATGATAAGAACGACGATGACTACGCCCAATACCGGTGGAACCACTCCTTTCCACTTCATGCCATGATCAACATTACCCAGACTATTTAATTTTGCTAAGATATCAACATATCAGATGACAAGCACTTACCGCCTGGAACGTCTGTTAAAAATGCTTGACATTAGGCTGTAATTCGATTTGTAAATTATCCGTTGATACTTGACTTCCTACCATCTGCTCACCGATACAATGTTACCTGACATGACTGGATAATGGACAGGTATTTCACCGCAGAGATGGTGGGAGGAAATATGAAAAAACAATTAATGACTATGGACAAGAGGCTTCGAATTTATTCTTAAGTTTCAAATGATCCCATTTCATTGTTTAATAAAGGTAATTTATGTGTTGGATCAAAAAATAAAAGGCAAACTGAGGAGAACATGAAAATACTCTATGAGGCAATGAAATAAGATATCTGGGAAATGTTCAGTTCTCTGACAACTTGAGAATTTCTTGCAGTTTGGTCATAACCTCTTGATTTTCCGGAAGAGGGTTCACTATATATGACAACTCGAACATCCATTTCATTTTGTTACTCGCGGCTTCAAGCTTTATCTTAAGATCCGTTCTATTGAATGCCTCCCCTCGTTTGAGCATTTTCTTTTTAACAGAATTCTCGTCATATTTTACCTTCTTTATTGCTAGCAGGTAGTAAATGTCATAAATATCGCGCATTTTATCCCTCTCGATGATGGCCGCAATTTTTTCGGCAAGTATTTCCTCCACATTCAGGACCGGCAGCGAGAATGTTGTAATATCTGGATAGATTGGTGATAGATATTTCAACTCAGCTTTTTGGAGAATGTCATTTCTCAGGCTGATGTCTATATTAATATTCTGTAACTGTTCCAATTTCTGATTCAGGGGGCCCTTTACTCTTATTTCATAGTTAATTCCCACAACATCGTTACCAATCTTATTCCCCCTTCTCTCCCTTCCTACTATCTGGTACTGAAGATTAAGATGATTCAATGCGACATCCATCTTCTCATTCAGGTGCTTCCTTCCGATAGACTCATTTGCACCCGTATATGTGAAATCCAGGTCCTCGGAGAACCGGTTAAGGTTATAAAAATACCTCAGTGCAGTACCACCCTTGAAAATCAGATCGGTTGTGAAGACGGAATATATTTCATGAAGGAGCAATACAAGAAGATAATCTCCTTCCAGCTGCCGTATATCCTTGTAGTTGCAGGATAGTTCTATCAGACTATGCTCGTCAATCACCGCAAAGCCTCCTGCAATCTGCGTGATTTGATTTGCTGTGATTGTAACAGAAGCATGACTCTTCTTGCGGTTTCCTTTGTTTTCATTCTAAGCGCAAAATCAACAAGCAATTCAATGTTGATCATTTTTCTACGAACCGATTCTACGAATGCCTCCTCTACATATGAAAATGGAGGTGTCGCTAGATACAGGGAGTCAATGAGTGCCTTTTCGACTGTCGCAATGTAAGCATTGCCCGCTTTCTTGTAACCAAAGAATCTTTCTTTCTGGAACCAAATAAATTCTATTGTGTAATTTTCAATTGTGACCGGTCTGTGACGCTTTAAGGAAACCACGCTATACTTAACTATGGATTGCTCGGTGATCGAGTGAAACTGTAAGGCGGCAAACAAGCTTACGTAACACGGAAAAACAACTTGCGAAGATATTTCATACATGTTCAATCCCCGGCCATCATTGAGATAATATTTCCCTCTCTCTATTCTCTGGACTTTTTTGCTGCTTGAAAGAACTTTTGACACGTAATTTTTGGGTTTATTCATTATCCTTGCGGCATCATTTATGCTGAAGACCGTCTTGTTATGTAGTATGAGTTCATCAAACACATCCTGCATTTTGATATACACAATGGATTAGACATGCCAATTAACGTTATTATTCTTTGTGCAACAATATTACCATAATTGTGGTTATTTCGTAGCACAAAGTATGCCAACTTTGACTTGGTTTGCAAGCCAAGACTGTTTGCATTCTGAAGCTGTCAATGAAGGCATCGATCAAACGCCAAGCAACAAGATCCACTCGTTTTTAGTGCTGCGGCGTTCAATTTACAATAAATTATTCCTTGCCATTTGAAGATAACTTATAATCCGGCATACCTTATATTCCAGCCAAGCTGGCCTAATTATGGGGCAAAAGTACCATTAGTTTAAGACCACATGAACTTCATTTTCTTACTCCTATGCAACCTAAATGGGGTATCTGGATATAGTTTAAGTGAAATGCTGGCAATATTTATTCACAGAGTATATAGGTATTGTCCTAAACTCAGAGCTTAATAGGGATCATTTGAGCTATTGTTCGCCTTTGTACAAGAGATCTATGTACCTGCGTGTTTCCCCTACATTTGGAGCATGACCGAGCAGATAAAAAAGATAGGGAAAAACGGTTACGTATATGCGAGCAGAATGGTCTGAGATACAGAGCACATATAGAGGAACAAATCCTCGAAATATGTTGGAAATGTAATTGACGGTAAAAAGAGCAATCCGAAGAGGGTAGAGATATTGTTTCTATTCATGGCTTATATGAGATCGGTCACCTCGAGCTCGTATGATCTTTCATGGATGATGTCTTATAATCATTGATGGAAGAATATCCCGATGATCTCATGAGGATTGTTCCGTATCTAGATGACTGGTTTTGCATTGATCGCATGCACGGCTATCAACCCGCGATTAGAAATTGCACAGCAATCCAGAAAAGGGTGAGATCAAGAAGATAAAGCCTTCTTAAACAATCATTCATCAAAGAGGCATCATGCGTGCTTAAATTGCCGCGGACGCATTCTTGGGGAGGTCGAATTCTTAAAACGGAATTGAACTAAACTTCATCGGGATTTATCCTCTTGATATCCACTCCGTCAAAATCCCTATCGAACGAGACTATTCCCACTGCTCCTATCTTTCTAGCAACGTATAATTGCAAAGTATCATCGAAATCGAGTTTTACTTCTTTCATGAGCAAGGCAATTGCAATTTCATCAGAAATATCAGTATCATAAACGCTAAGCCCTATGGATGAGTGAATATTGTGAAGAAAATTCCTCGTATCTTCTGGGTTTTCAAGTATTGCTTCTATTGCATGAACGGAAAAATGGGTAATTGTTGCTTCAATATCTCCCGTGGCAACTGAGTTGAGGAACTTCTTGCACTCGTTTGATTTCTCCTGCTGTAGCATGAGTTCAAGTATTATGTTCGTGTCGATCAGCAGCAATTGATTCACCCTTCGGTTCTTCGTTTCTTAAGTTCGATGTCACTCCAAGCTTTGTGCTGCAATTCCACCGAGGATTCGGTTCTATCTTTCAAGATACCAGCAATATTATTCCAATTTGCCTTCCCTTCATTTGTGTATTGCTTCAGGAGCTCTTCCGTTGCCTTCTTGATTGAACCTTTTTTAAATCCATAAGTTTCGTAAGCTTTCCTCTTAAACTTGTTTAGTAATTCCTCATCTAATTCTACTTTCAATGTTTCGGACATAAGTACATAATTACTTATGTCCGATTTAAGCTTTGTTTTTTTTTTTGCAAACTCTTTGGTTGCATCTTAACCAGAGTCGGGTAATCTGCCAATTCCATCATCAAGTTTGTTCACTAAGGTAAGAGATTAGGGATACTATATCCTTTAATTTTAGATTTTCTTGTAAAGGATGGCTCTTATTGGCTGCACCTGTAATTTATCTACTTCCGGACATTGAATCAAGACACCGATGTTCATGAACTCAGTCAATTTTTTCATTCTCTTCCCGAAAGGATGGGAAAGAGAAAGATCAGAATATGACTCTTACGTCTGATGCAAAAGCATTTTTTTCATTGACTATTAAGGGATTGATGTCCATTTCCTTAATATTCAAATCCTCTATCATCCTTGAAACACGCGTGAGCGCCCTGACTGTCGCTGAGATGTTATAATTCCTGTTTCTCGCGGTAAGTAAAGAATACACCTTGCTATTTTTCATCATCTGAAGAGCTTCATCTTCAGAGACTGGAGACAAACCATAACTAATGCTCTTAATAACCTCTACATACACCCCGCCGGGGCCAATGAGTACGGCTGGCCCAAACGCAGGATCTTTCAATCCACCGATAAACACCTCCACTCCGCTCAGCTGTTGCTGGATCATTACTTTTGGTGCTTTAGAAATAAGTGTTTTAAATGCTGATTCAACATCCTTTTCCTCGACATTCAGGATTACTCCGCCAATCTCAGTCTTATGCATAGGCTGGTCTGAAGAAACCTTCATTACCACTGGAAACCCTATCTTTGCAGATACTTTTTTTGCATCGTCTAAACTAGAAACAATGCCCCATTCAGGCACTCTTATTCCGTAAAGTTCCAGTAATCTGAGAGACTCTTCATCGTTCAAGAATTTCTTGTTCTTTACTATATCAATTGCTCCACTAATTGGCTCAGAGGTTCTTAGCTTGATTGTCGAAGCCCTCATATCACTGATGTATTTTATTGCCTTCACGGCATCTTCCGGAAAACTGAAAGCAGGTATTCCTGCAGATGACAGAATTCTCAATGCAGGTTCTGAATCAGAGCCCATGAGCACCGCCACAATTCTCTTCCCTTTATATTTAATCAGGACTTTTGCCACTTCAGTGCAGCTTACAGTAGCAAGAGCCTGGACCAAAACAAGCTTTGTGCACTCAAGGTTCTGCACAATTTCAAGGGCTTCCCTGAATCTTTCTCCATTGGCGTCTCCAGATAGATCAAGTGGATTTTTAGGCAGGCTCTGGGCAGGCAGGATCTTAAGCAATGCGGCGTCTGTCTGATCAGTGAGGGTGACGAGACTTAGCGACTGTCTCTCTATTTCGTCCGTGGTAAGAACTCCGTGTCCACCTGAATTTGTAATGATCAGAATATCCTTGAGATATTTCTCATCCGACTGGACTATTTTTATTAAATTAAGAAAATCGTCAAGGTTATTCACCAACACTCCGCCAACTGTCTGAACGGCTGCCCTGAAGAGTTCAATGGAGCCGGCAATGCTTCCGGTATGTGTTTGAACAGCTTGGGCGCCGTATTTTCCCGTTCCTCCCTTTATAAATACAATTGGCTTTTTGTTTGTGATTTCAGGAAGCGTATTCAAAAATCTGCTTCCGTCAGCAACTCCTTCCAGATAAGTGAAGATGGAGCTTGTATTGATATCATTTGCCAGGAATTCAAAAATATCAATTTCGTTGAGGTCTGTCTGATTTCCAAGGCTTACAAAATAACTTAACCCTGTTTTTGTTCTCTGGGCCCAGTCAAGCATGTATGCGCCCATTCCTCCAGATTGCGCAACTATGGCGATATTTCCAATCTTGACATCTGCATAAGCAAATGTCGCATTGAAAGCAGGTGTGATGAAACCCATAGTATTTGGGCCAAGAAACCTGATACCGTACTTTTTAGCGATTTGAGAGACCTGTTCTTCCAGCCTGGCCCCTTCTTCATCAACTTCCCGAAATCCGGATGTTATTATTACCGCTGCTTTGGTTCCTATGGAACCCACTTCTTCCATGACCGCAGGAACTCCGCTCCTCGGAATACTGATCACAACAAGATCTACGGGCGCACCTATCTCTTTAAGGGAATTATAAGCTTTGATATTTTCAACAGCTGGAACCTTATCGTTGACAGGGTATATCTTACCCTGATATGTTGATTTGATATTTCTCAAAATTATATTTCCAATTTTTTCCTTGTCCCTAGAAGCTCCAACTATGGCTATGGATTTAGGGCGAAACAGGTTTTCAAACATAATTTTTGAATGTTGTTATTATTATTAACCGTTTAGAATAGGAATAAGGTTTGATAAGTATTCTGATTAAATCCATAAAATCCTCGAGTTGATGAGCACTCCTATTCCTCGATCATGGCCTTCAGCGTCTTGATCTCAAACGGGTCAAATTTCAAGTAGCCTCAAAAATAATACGCACCCGATGGGTCCATGATTTTTTCGATCAAATCAGTTTCAAATAATTTGTTATATCATGTTAGATTTCAAGACGCATCCGGAGGTTCTTCCTGAGCACTCATGCATTCGGAACATCAACTCTTTGGGGTCAAGTGAAAATTTGGCAATGTCTTATTTACATATCTACATAGATCTTTTTAGCAGCTTCATTTATGATTTGCTTCTGAAGAATAACGAAGCGACTATTGTCGTGACCAGAACGGGCTTGCCGGGATTTGAACCCGGGTAATAGGCTCCGAAGGCCAACAGGATATCCAGGCTACCTCACAAGCCCGACATAGCATTGTTTACAGGTATATTTCATCAGCGCTCTTGAATCAGGCAAGAAATCGACAAAACTTCTTTACCGTTCCGGGATTGACTGAATGTGGTAAGGAAGAGTGTTTCAGGGAAAGCGGGTTCTAATCTTGGGGATCGAAATGAGAAAGTGGTGATAGTGGAAAAAGTCTCCAGCTACATAAGGGAAAACCCTTCATCAGGTCTTTCACTCGAATCTCTCGAAAAAACATTTCAAATTAGCAGGTACACGATACAGAAAGCATTCATGGAAATAATGGGAATTTCACCAAGAAAGTATGTGGAGGAGTGCAGGATTCATGTCCTTAAGCAAAATATCAGGAAAGGAGACCCGGTACCGCGCGCGATTTACAACGTTGGATACAATTCCCAGAACTGGTTATACAGGGACCCCTCATCAAAACTTGGTATGTCCCTGTCCGCCTACAGGAACGGAGGAAAGGGCGTGGAGATACGATATCTGACAGCACCTTGCAAGCTGGGTTACTTGATCGTTGCAGAAACAGACAGGGGAATATGCAGCGTCAGCATGGCTGATTCTCCAGAGCAACTTGTTGAGCACCTCAAGCAGGAATTTCCCAACGCAACCATGACAGATTCGGAAAGCGTACGGAAGAGTATAGCAGCAATCCTTGATTACTTTGAAGGGAAGATGCTGAAACTTCCACTCGATATTGATGGAACGGAATTCCAGAAACGTGTCTGGGCAGCAATTAGCCGCATACCATATGGGGAAACAAAATCATACAATCGCATTGCCGAGGAAATTGGAATGCCGAATGCATACAGGGCCGTTGCAAACGCCTGCGGCGCGAATCCAGTCCCTCTTATAGTTCCGTGTCACAGGGTCATAAGAAAGAATGGTGGATTGGGTGGTTATGGCATGGGAATCGGAAGAAAAGAATATCTTCTGAAAATGGAGAAAGCCAAATCCCAGCAATTGCGATCAAACAAGCAAATGACGGAATCGTCCTAAAAAGCCCGCAATTATGCCTCCTGCTTGGCACCTCAACTTAGGGATATGGAAAGCTGCAAAGCATCGATTAGAATCTCATTCAGCTTTCAGGGTACTCTGTGAGGTGTCGCTTGAAGGAAAAATCGATCCTACCAATCCAAGATCGTCTAAATAGCGGAGGAGTCCAGTGATTGGTTTCTTTGATGATCCGGGTTCCGAGAAATTGAAGCAGAGGGTACATTCCGTCTCATAAGAAGCGAGGAAGTGGCATTTGCCATGTTCATTGAACATGCATCGTGAAGCAATACCTTCATCCGGGTTCATAAGCGTCTATGCATTATGTATGCTTAAATTTGATCCCCGAGTATTGTTGATCTGGAGGTTCATCCAATGTAAAAAGACAAGAATTTTAAATTACATGTAAACATGCAGAAAAATGGCAGAATTCAAATGCTTCGATTGCGGGAAGACCGTCAAGACGGGAGAGAAATTTACCTTCACCAAGAAAGGATCGGTCCACTTTGAGTGCTTCATCAGTCAAAGAAGGAAGGAGGTCTCGCCAGAGAAGCAGGAGACATTAAGATCCTTAACCGTATTGCTGGACAAGGAGCTGCAGCACTTGATTTCTGTGCTGGACATGAGGGACGTCCCGGAATCCCTGAAAGAAACGTTGCGCGTAAAATACAAGGATATCGAGAAAGCGTGCGGTGAAACCACAAGACTCATTTCCGATCTCTAGGGTACCTTCACGCGCTTCCCGGAGAAGGTGAGCTTTTCTGACCCGAATTCATTCATGTACCTTAGCTGATCCATCGTAAATGTTGGACCATCCATGCAGAGCTGGAAACCATTGATCGAGCATGAATCGCAGACACCTATGCCGCATTTCATCATTCTTTCAAGAGAGAGTTCAGCATCAACTTTCATGTCCTTCAGGTGGTTGTATACGCTATAAAGCATGATCTCCGGCCCGCAGGCATAGATCATGTCAAAGCTTTCAAGATCCAGCTGCTTCAGGCCTGCGAGTACGTTTCCCTTAATGCCAAAAGACCCATCATCCGTCGTTGCGATAACTTTACCCGCTTCGAACTCGTCCATGAAGAGCAACTCATCCTTTGTTCTTGCAGCGATGAGGCCCGATGATCCGATCTTAATAAGCGGATGCAACGATGCCATACCTGATCCTCCGCCTATTAGGAGAGTTTTTCCCTTCGATGCAGAGAATGGTCTACCATAAGGTCCCCGGAAAAAGATCCTCTCTCCTGGTTCAAGGTTTATCAACTTGTCCGAGGTCTGTCCGTAATTCTTGATCGTGAATGCCTTCTCTTTTCCCAGATGTGATAAGGACATGGGGATTTCTCCAGTCCCTGGAGCCCAGACCATCACAAACTGCCCCGGAAGCACCGTTGCATTCCAGTGGAAGTATAATGTGAACACGGTGGGGCTGATCTTTTCCTTTCTTATGATATCTGCATGTATCATCTGCTCACACCGGCTCCTATTATCTCCTCAAGGCTCTCGATGCGTTCGCTTTTCATGAAGGAAATAATGTCCTTCTTTATCCGGTCAAATATTGATCTTCCGCTCGTCTTTAATGCGGTTCCTATCTCTACTGCGCGCGCACCAGCCATCATGTATTCCATCACATCCTCGAAGCCGGAGATCCCGCCGCATCCGATGATTTCCTTGCCAGTCTCTTTGTACACGTCGTAAACGGCCCTAACGCCTATCGGCTTGATTGCAGGCCCGGACAAACCGCCATATGCATTGGAAAGAGTTGGCTTTCGGGCATATATGTCGATGTGGATCGCCCTTACTGTGTTTATTAGTACCAACGCGTCTGCGCGGGAGGCAGCCTTTGCGATTGCGACCACATCAGTGACATTGGGCGTCAGCTTCGCAAATACGGGTATCGAGACCTTTGACTTGACCTCTCCAACTATTTCCTCAACCAGTGCAGGATCCGAGCCAACCTCGGATCCAACACCCTTTACATGCGGACATGACAGATTCAGTTCAACGGCATCAGCGCCATATGACTGCATCTTTGAAGCAAGGCTGGAAAATTCCTCAGCTGTTGCGCCGAATATGCTCCCTATTACGGGTTTGCCAATTGATCTTGCAATGAATATTTCCCCGCCGAAATGATCTATCCCCGGATTCGAAAGACCTATTGCATTCAGCAAATCATCATCCATTTCCGCCACCACAGGTGGTGTAAATCCAGGTCTCTCGACGGAGCCTATAGATTTCGTAACAACAGCTGCCGCACCCTCCTCAAGGATTCGCTTCATTGTGTATCCGTTTTCATCAAGAATACCGGAGGCGAGGATAAGTGGAGATTCCAGCTTGAGGGAACCAATCCTGGAAATCAGGGAATATTCAGGCACGGTACCCTAATCCCGTACGATTATAAATCGTTTAGAAACTATGCCCGGTTATCGTGAAAGCTGGACAGCTTCAGGAAAGAACGGTTTCCAGCTCATCCCTTGGGAAGTCTATAAGCTCAATGTAACCGGGTTTACGCAATATCCTGGAAAACGAATAGATGGTTGCCTGAGGAAATCCAAGCTCCCGATCCGTCAGGAATGCTCTTCCACCAAGCGCGTAGAAAGCGTTTGCAACTACAGGATTCTGGAATAACATTACCAGGCTTTCAGACGTCTTCATATAGTCTTCCAGCGCCGTAGCTTCAAGCCTCCCGGGTATAACGATCCTGGAAGCACCGGATATGAAGGAATCCATTATGTCCTCTATCCTTAACGGCAGGGACATTACTGTGATTTCAAAGTACATTGAAACATCCTGGTAGATCTTGAAGTTGAACCTGTTCCTGAAAATTGCGTCAAAATCAACAATGAAAAGCTCTTCGACGCCGTCCCGCAGCATGACCTGCATGTTGTTTTTCGATACCACGACCGAATTCCTGATCGTGATGCATTGCATCCTCTGATCTTCTGGCGGGTCCTGTCTATTCTCCATGTAGATTATTCCTGCCCATGTAGGGTCCAACGTTCGTATATCCGAGCTTCCTGAAATATTCCCTGACGCCGATACCGCTTATCACTATGATCCTGTCCATTGAAAATTCATCCCTTGTTATTTCCTCTGCCTCCTCTACAAGACTTCGTCCAAGCCCGTGATGCTGCCATGCCATATCTGGTGCATTCCCCACAGGCACTACCTCCCCGAAGACCTTTATCTCCCTGATTAATCCCGCATCCTTGCATTCATCCCTGTGTGCCATTGATGACGGCTTCCTGAGCCGGAGAAAACCCGCTATCCTTCCTTCCTCCGTTTCAAGGGAAAGGAATACCTCCTTCCCTCGACTCGCATTATAGTCAACCCTCTTCATCACGAGTTGCACCGAATCGCTGCTCATAAGAGCAACTTCACGCTGCCTTATTTCGCCGCTTCTTTTTCCAATCTGTGACAACCTCGCTTCAATCAGGTTTCGTATGTCGCTTCTCTTTACTCCCGCTTCTATGAATTGAACCGGAATGTCCCTCTGCATCCTCTGGACCCTGATCCATGGAGGTATTATGGACAGATAATGGGCTATCAGGTCAACCGCCTCCTCAGTATCAAGCGGCAGGTATTTTCCGCTCTTCCACAACCTGTAAAGAGAAGTTCCCTTTACTACCAGCGTGGGATAGATCTTCAGCATATCTGGCTTGTACGCCTCGCATGATATCATGCGTTCAAAGCTTTTCTTATCCTCCTCGATTGAAGAACCATACATTCCAGGCATGATGTGGTATACGATCTTCAATGCCGCATCCTTGGAAAGCCATGTGGACTTCACAACTTCGCGTATACCATGACCACGGTTGTTCATCCTCAGTATGGATTCATTCAGGATCTGGACGCCCAGCTCCACCTTAGTGGTTCCATATGAAAGTGCAAGCTCAATTTCTTTCTCCATGAACCAGTCCGGTTTTGTTTCCACCGTGATGCCGATGCATCTTCTCCTTGCAGTCTCGTTTGTGGTTATGCTCTCCTGGAGACTCGAAGATACTGAAGCGTTCATCCCGTCGAGGCAGCCTTTTACGTAGCCCTGCTGATATTCCCTGGATCTGGCTGTGAAGGTTCCGCCCATAATAATAAGGTCAACCTTGGATGTATCATGACCAATTGTTTCCAGCTGCTTCAATCTGCCAAAAACAATCTCATAAGGATCATAATCGTTGTTTCTTCCCCTGAGCGCAGCCGGCTCAAAACCTGTATAAGCCTGTGGAGAATTGTTGTCGACTCCGCCGGGACAGTATATGCACTTTCCATGGGGACAGCTTTCGGGCGAGGTCATTGCAGCTACCACTGCAACGCCGGAAATGGTTCGAGTCCTCTTGATCTTGAGCAGTTCCTTCTGGGCTTCGGTGTAAACGGAAGAATTAAGTATTTCCGTATCGCCCGGAATCCAGTCCATGCGGAGATCCTTGGCAATCCTGAACTTGGTTGCCTCAAGCTGGGATTTGGACCGGATCCTGCCGGACTTGATCTCCTTCTCTATCTCAGTGTAGAAGTCCACCCGGTCCTATTGATAGAGGATATAAAGAATTGTTGGGATCACCTGAACAATCTTGGAACCAGAAAGAACATAATATCTATACTTCACCTATCCCTGAAGGAAAGAGAAAAGGCCTGTAGTGTAATGGATTATCATCTGGGCCTCCGGAGCCCAGGATTCGGGTTCGAATCCCGACAGGCCTGTTGCAGCCGTTCATTGATAGAGAATGTTTGTTAGAACTGAATTTCCAGGAAATGTGAAAGTTAATTTATCTCCGGGTGCTCCTCACTAATGAGGATAGCAGTCGCTGCAACGGACGAATTTGTGGATGGACCCGGAGAAGGTTCTACCGTGATCATATTCGAGACAGAGCCATCTCCGAGCATTGTGGAACAGTACGAAAACCCTGCGCTGAAGGCCAGTGCGGCCAGAGGCATCTGGATGATTAGATCTACCCTGGATAGGGGGGTTAAGGCATTGATAGTCTCTGAGGCGGGTGCGCCTGCGTTCACCTTCCTAAAGGACAAGGCTGATCTTTATCTAGGAAGAGGAATGAAGGTAAACGAAGCCGTTAGTGAATTTGTAAATGGAAAATTGCCAAAGATGACTTCCCCGACACATGAACACGGGAACGGATCACACCATCATGGGAATTAGAAAATCTATGACAAATGTTAATGAGTGCATTCCTGCATGGCTTGGCTTTCCTGGATGCAGTCAATTTAGGTCCTGAAATTCCTCCTGTTTCAAGGAATAGGAGAATTGCGTCTTATCAAAGAATCAATATCACCAAGAACACTATATTTACCTGCTCAGCAGTACTTC
>DAHXNF010000034.1 GCA_027366585.1 Thermoplasmatales archaeon
CCGCATGTGCTTGTCCACCTTGATGAATCTGCCGTCCATCTCCGGAGAAATATTCTCTAACCCGAACCCTTCAGTATTGGGTTTCCGTCCAACGGTCATCAACACCTTGTCTGCCTCGATGGTTTCACCGTTTTCCATGAAAATTGTGGTGACCTTTCCCTTGTCCACTTTCTTCACTTTCCTGGATAGCAAAAGTTTTATTCCAAATCCCTGAAGTCTCTTCTGGACCACCGAGGACAGTTCAATCGATACGCCAGGAAGGATGAAATCCATCATTTCTATTATAGTGACATCGGAACCGAGCTTCGCAAATGCTGTTCCGAGTTCTATACCTATGTATCCGCCGCCTATGATTACGAGCCTATCTGGTATATGATCAATGTCCAGGATTTCCCTGTTGTAGATTACGCCATCAAAGCCATCCATGCTAATCGGCACAGAGCCGGTAGCAATCACCAGGTTTTCCCCTTCGTAGACCTCTTCCCCTACAGCAACATGCTTCGAATCTACAATTCGGGCAGCACCCTGGACCAAATCGGCCTGGTTTGCTTTCAGTAGCGTTCGGACCCCTCCCGTGAGCCGGCCAATCATCTTCCATTTCCAGTCCTGCCACTGCAGCATGTCTATCTTCGGTGTTGACTTGAGTATCTTCATGTCTCGAAGATAGTATACTGAATCTGCGAGTTCTATCAATGCCTTGGACGGAATACAGCCGTAGTTGAGGCATTCCCCTCCCACCTTATCCTTTTCTATGACAACGACTGTTTTTCCCTTCTGCGCAAGCCTGATCGCGCATGCGTATCCTGCCGGCCCCCCTCCTATTATTATTGCATCATAAGTCATGAAAACACCTAAACCATCAGGACCGCTGGCTTTTCGACAAACTCCTTCAGCTTCGCCATGAATCTTGCAGCATCCGCACCGTCAATTAGGCGATGATCGCATGACAATGATAAGTACATCCTGTCGTACAGCTTTCCGTCATTACCAACAGCCTTCTCGATCCTGTGTACTCCCATAATTGCAACTTCAGGATAGTTTATGATCGGGGTTGATGCGAGACCAGCAATCGATCCTACGTTAGAGACCGTGAATGATGAACCCTGAACCTCGGCAAGCGAAAGCTTGTTCTGCCTTGCTTTTTCTGCAAGCGCAGCAATCTCTGTTGATACGGATGTGAGATTCTTCCTGTCTGCATCCTTCACCACAACAACATTCAATCCATCAGGCGTATCAACGGCAACACCGATGTTATACGAATGCTTCAGGGTGTAGTTCTTGCCCGTCTCGTTATAGGTTGCATTGAACTTTGGAAACTCCTTTAGCGCAAGGACAGACGCCTTCACAAAGAAAGGAGTGTAGCCCACCGTTATCCCCTGGCCCTTGAGGTCTTCCCTTATGTTGATTATCTTAGTCATATCAACGCTGTCGATGATCGTGAAGTGTGGCATTATCTGCTTTGACTTGGTCATTTTCTCAAATATCAGTCGTCTGAGCCCCCTTGGCTCGATAATATCACCGGATGGTACGGTTGCTGAAGCAGGAGCAACTTGCTGTGAAGTTTGTACATGAGCGGTCTCAGGTGCGGATGCTGTCACCTCCCGTTCTATCGGAAGTGATGGCTCCGCAGATCTCTTAACTGCATATCGTTTTACGTCTTCCTCCAGTACTCTTCCATTCGGTCCTGTTCCGTGAACTATTGATAAATCAACGCCCATGTCCTTTGCGAGCTTCCTGATAGCGGGTGATGCCAGCACCTTTGAAATGCTTCTCCTGTCCTCGTCCTTTATCTCAATAACTGCTTCCTGCCTTCTGGGCACAGAAGGCGACGAAGTCGATGGTGCAGGTGATGGGTGTTCCATTGATTGAAAGTTGGAAGTGGCTTCGGCTTTGCCGTCGTCTACTGTGATCATTGTTTCTCCAACCTTTACCACTTTGCCCTCGTCGAATTTTACCTCCTGGACCTTTCCGTCAACAGGTGAAGGGATCTTGACCGTAACTTTGTCAGTCATTACCTCTACCATATCCTGGTCCTTGTGAATAGCATCACCAGGCTTGACCAGCCATTTCACTATCTCCCCCTCGGTCACGCCTTCTCCGATATCCGGTAATTTGAACTCAAACATCTATGCACTCTCCATTACTTTTTTCACTGCGTTCATGATTCTCCTCTCATTTGGCGCGTAATATTCCTCCATCCTGTACGGGATTGGTGAATCTGGTCCTGTAACTCTCAATATCGGGGCATACAAGAAGTCTATCCCGCGTTCCGTAATCATAGCAGATATCTCGGCTCCAAAACCGCCAGTTCTTGGCGCCTCATGAACAATGATTATTCTTCCCGTCTTCTGGACGGACTGCATTATGGCATTCTTGTCCACAGGAACCAGCGTCCTGAGATCCAGGACATCTGCGTCAAGGTTATTTTTCTTGACGGTATCCATTACTGTTGGCACCATGGAACCATAAGTAATGAATGTTAGATCGTTTCCGGTTTGCAGAACCTGGGCTTTACCAATCGGTATCTTGTAAAGATCGTCCGGTACCTCCTGCTTTGCCGTTCTGTATAGACGCTTTGGCTCAAGAAAGATTACAGGATCGTCGCCCTGGGCTGCCGAGACAAGCAAGCCTTTTGCATCGTAGGGGTTAGAGGGAGTTACGACGGTCAAGCCTGCAGTATGGGCAAAATAGCTCTCGCCACTTTGGGAATGATAAAGTCCACCTTTAACTCCTCCACCATATGGTGTCCGGAGAACCAGTGGGCATTCATACTCGCCACCAGACCTGAATCGGATCTTAGCCATCTGGTTTATGATCTGATCCATTGCTGTGTAGATAAAATCCTGGAACTGGATCTCAGGTATCGGGCGCAACCCTTGGATTGCCATTCCTATAGCCATTCCTACTATTCCAAGCTCAACAAGCGGAGTGTCTATCACTCTCTCAGCACCATACTTAGCAAGAAGACCATCGGTAACCCTGAACACTCCTCCGTCGATCCCGATATCTTCGCCCAGAAGTATAACCCGGTCATCAGATGAGAGCAGGTTGTCAAGAGCCGAATTAAGTGCCTGGACCATGTTCATTGGCTTTGATGTCATAGGATATCCTTGACCTCCTCTTCAAGCATCCATGTCATATTCTTGTAGACATCCTGGAATGCAGTCATTGGATCCGGTGGAGGTATCTTCTCACATGCATCAAATTTCTCATCAACTGTTTTGATCGCCTCGTTCCTTATCTTTTCCAGCAGCTTATCGTCAGCGAATTCCATAGATATGAGAAGTTTTTCTCCTATGACCAGGGGATCCCTGTCGCTTCCCTCCTTGACTTCATCTGTCCTGTATTTTGATGGATCATCAGAGGTAGAGTGCGGACCCATCCTGTAGCTCAGGGCATCTATAAGAGTGGGCCCGTTCCCGGACCTTGCATCATGAATCGCTTTTTTAGCTGCATTGTACATTTCGACAAAATTCATTCCATCAGCTTTTACGCCCGGCATCCCGTAAGCTACTGCCTTCAGTGATATCTCCACAGGAGTTTGCCTTTCAACCGGGAGCGAGATTGCATAACCATTGTTTTCGCATACAAATACAAGTGGAAGCTTAAAAACCGCTGCAAGATTCATTCCCGCATGGAAATCAGGTGTCGAGGTTGCACCATCTCCAAACGTCGTCACCACGACGCTCTTCTTTTTCAGGTATCTCAGAGCATAAGCTGCCCCGGCGGCTAGGGGAAGGTTGGAAGCCACGGGGCTCTGAACAGACATGAAGTGCATTGCCTTGCTTGTATAATGGCTGGGCATCTGCCTTCCCTTTGCAGTGTCGGCTGAATTTCCCATAATCTGATTTATAATTGTCTCGATTGGAACGCCCCTATGGAGCATCATTGGAACATCCCGATAGTAGCCGTAAACATAGTCTTCCTTCTCAAGAGCCATTGATATCCCAACCTGCAGCGCCTCCTGTCCCATGGTTGGAGTGTAAAAACCCACTCTTCCCTGCCTCTGCGCACTAACAATCTTCTTGTCGAGCGTTCTTGATAGTACCATAGCGGCGTAGGCCCTAATATACCGCGGTTTTTCCGACTCTGTCTTTTCTTTCTTCTGCTGCTCCATTTCCAAACCTCCTTTGTAACCAAGCTTCTGCTGCCCTGTACGAGGATCTTACAAGGGGACCAGATGCCACAAACTGAAATCCAAACTCGTACCCCATGTCCTCAAACATCTTAAATCTCGACATTGCTGAATACTGTACTACTTCCAACTGCATCCTGGATGGCCTGAGGTATTGCCCAATCGTTACGATATCCACTCCAGCTTTCCTTAGATCAAGAAGAGTGGTTGCAACCTCGTCATCCATTTCTCCAAGCCCAAGCATTATTGATGACTTGGTGATTTGATCAGGATTGGCATTCTTGATATATTTCAGGACCCTGAGAGACTGATCGTAGCCGGCCCTTGGATCCCTTACACCTGGCGTAAGACGGCGGACTGTTTCAATGTTATGTGCAATCACTGCAGGTTCGGCAACCACTATCTTATCAATAAGGTCTGCCCTGCCCTGAAAGTCAGGAATAAGCGATTCCACCAGCACATTCTTGCCTTTTACAGCAGCTATAACGGATGCAAAGTGTGAAGATCCTTGATCCTCCAGATCGTCCCTGTCTACGGAGGTAATAACCGCGTATTTGAGACCCATGCTGCAAATAGCCTCAGCCACCTTCCTAGGCTCTTCAGGATCCAGCGGAAGCATACGCCCATGAGTCACGGAGCAGAAGCGGCAGCCACGTGAGCAGTTGCTGCCCATTATCATGAAAGTTGCTGTACCGGAATCCCAGCACTCTGAGACATTCGGGCATCTGGCTTCCTCGCAAACAGTGTAAAGGTTCCTTTTCCTGAGAGTTTCCTTGATCTTGTTGTAGGTTTCGCCTCCAGGAATTCTTACCTTCACATAATCGGGTTTCACAAAGGTATATGCCTCGATTATTCATAAATGTCTTTTTTGCATCGATCGGGTATATATCTTTATTACTCGCGAAATAAGTAGATCTGACTTCTGAGCTTCCAGCTCCAAACTAATATCAAAGATTTGCCAGTGTCCTTATTTATCGTTTCCACTAAGATAGGATATCAGAGAAGGCAGTGAATATTCGTATAGATAATCGATCGAGAAATGCCCCTCATCATACTCATGGTATTCATGTGGAACACCTGCCTCTGCGAGGGAATCATGCATCGACTGGATGCCGATGTTTATCGAGAATTCGTCGTGTTTTCCAACTTGCAGAATTACCTTCTTTTTCCTTAGCAACTCAGCATTTGATCTAACTGTTCTGGCAGGATCGTGCGCAAGCCACCGTTCCCAGTTCGATAGTTCAAGGAGACCAGTTTTTTGATCGAAAGGTAAATCAAATTTGCCTGGAGCATCTGTCCTGGGAGAGTAAAATGCTGACATTGCTGCTACGCCTAACGCGTTGAGGTCCTTGCGCGTGTGTGCAGGAGTGTTCCTGAAATTATCCAGGGATTCTTCAACACTGGTTTTCCTGAAGACTTCAATTGCGTCCGGAAAATCTTTTTATGTAACAGTACTCAAATGCTGAATCTCCAGATACATCGACAAATCCAGAGAAAGTTTCTGGGTTTTTCACCGTGAGGTTGTACGCTCCGAATCCGCAGGAAGACTTTCCGAAAATCCCTATTTTCCTCTTACCAAAGTCATGTTTAATCCAGCCCACAACATCCTTTATGATAAAATCCTCATAATTTCCAACCGCTTCGGAATTTATAAACTGGTTTCCACCAAGCGAAGTCATGCTGTCCGGTATTGCAATCATGAACGATGTTTCTGGATTCGTCCTGGAAATCCTGTTTAGCGTCCTTATGAAGTCCTGCGACGAGAATGACCTGTTCAAGAAGCTCACCGCAGATCCAAAAAAGCCTGCGAGTCCGATAAGAACCGGGCTATCGTCATTAAAGTTGTGGGAGAAAAAATAGATATCCCTGTCCTCGGAATCCCCGAGGGAATTGCCTTCCAGAGAAGGTGCGTGGATAGTTGTCTTATCTATCTTTACAACCTCTTCTATAACGGTTTATTTTAAGCAGTCGTGACATCCTCCCACGACTAAAGTCGTGGGCTTCCTGTTTCGCTGACCGGAGTTGCCCTTGCGGGTAGTGCTCCAGTCTCCACAGGCGTAAATTCGGGAGTGCCCCTCCCTAGTTTTTTCAGTGCTCTATTGAGTATGTTGATCGCAGCGTTCAGGTCTCTATCAATTATGAGACCACAGGCATTGCAGTGGAATACCCTGTCGGAAAGTTTCAGTGATTCCTTTACCCATCCACATCTTGAGCACGTTCTCGACGTGTTTCGTGGATCTACCAATACCACAAGCTTACCGGCACTTTCAGCCTTGTAGGTTGTGTATTGCACGATGATATTCCAGGAAGCATCTGCAATGCTCTTTGCCAGATGGTGATTCTTCATCATACCTGTTACATTCAGTTTCTCGAAGGCAATGAGATCATTGTTCTTCACGATCGCGTTTGAAAGCTTGTGTGCGAAATCCTTCCTCTGGTTCTTCACCTTTTCATGTTGCTTAGATAGTTTGATCCCTGCCTTCTTCCTGTTACTAGAACCTCTCTTCTTTCGAGAAAGTTCTCTTTGCGACTTCCTGATCCTCTTCTCCCCTTTCTTCAGGAATTGGGGAGGATCGATCACGGTGCCGTCACTCATTGTGACAAGATGCAGAAGGCCTGCATCGATGCCAATGGTGTTGCCTGTCTTCTCCTGCTGGAGGACAGGATTCACATGTTGCACGGAAAATGAGGCATACCATTTTCCCGTACCATCATGTGAAATGATGAGCGTCTTTATTTCACCATCTATTTCACGGTGCTGGAACATCCTTATTCTTCCGATCCTGGAGAGTTTCAGGTTCCCGTTCTCAAGGATCTCAAAGCCGGACTGGGTATAGGTAATGGACTTGTACTGTCCCTTTCCCTTCAGT
>DAHXNF010000035.1 GCA_027366585.1 Thermoplasmatales archaeon
GAACGAGGATCACACAAGCAAGTGTTCCTTCCTCGACAACGAGAGCATAGAACACCATGAAACATACATGGGTAAGCGGATCAAGAGAGGCACATTCCGATCCGCAGACGGAAGGTTGATCCATGCCGATCTCCAGGGATCGTACAACATAATGAAGAAAGCAATCCCCGAAGCGTTCGCGAACGGGATAGAGGGTATAGGGTTGTACCCACGAAGTTTAAGCATCAGTCAGATGATAACTTCCAAAGGTTTTAGTTAACATGGTTAACAGAAATCGTAACCTAACCGTACCAGAGAACATGCCAACTGTGAGGGACCGTGGTATATAGAGGGATATTACGATCGTGGCTAGGACTATACTTAGAAGTTGCCCTGTGAACCTCATCGTTCCCAGGAACCCGGAGGCAGTGTCTGAGTTTTCCCTGGACACAGATCCCATGACAGAATTGGTATTTGGCGCTGAGAACAGCCCAAAACCGATCCCGATAGTGGTCAGCAGAAGCAATATTGAATCCTTCGAGATGGGATGAATGAAGTAGAGGACTAGAAAGGAGATTCCTATGATAATCATTCCTACAGAGGCGATTAACCTTGAGCCGAATCTGTCAGATAACCGTCCTGCGAAAGGCGAGAGAAGTACCATAAACACTGGCTCAGGCAATATGAGGATCCCAGACATGAATGGGCTGACATGCAGGATCACCTGCAGGTAAATGGAAAGGACGAAAACTATCGAGAAGGTGCTGACATAGTTGAGAAGAGCAGTGATGTTGGATGCGATAAATGTCCTGTTCCCCACAAGCATTTCTGATGGAATAACCTGCTCCTGGCCATGAATTCCATAGCGTATGAAACAATGGATAGAACTACCGCAACAGGCAGGATATATATGACCCTTAAGTAACCTATAACATCCCCCAGTGCAACGTATGATGTCAAGGAAAGAATTGCACCTGCAAGAACTGCTGATCCAGCAATGGAAGACATGCTTATCTTTCCTCTTAACTCAATGTTTCTCATGCTGACAGCTGATAAGGCAAGGGAGGCAATGCCGACAGGCCCGCAGAATAGAAATATTGATCTCCATCCAAGGAACTCTATGAGAATGCCTCCAAGAAATGGAGCGAAGGATAATCCCAGATACACTGACATGGCATTAATGCCAAGCGCAAACCCACGTCCTCCCCAAGAGTAGACATAGCTTACAATAGCAGTTGAGTTTGTGCTGAGAACCGCCGATCCAACCCCTGCAATAAACACCATGATCACCAGAAAAAGATATGACATGGAAAATGAGGCTGCGATTGATGCAAGGCTAAAAACTACCAAACCGGTCCTGAAAATCCGCACCCTTCCAATATCGTCCGAAATCTTGCCGAAGAATATCATGAATGATGCAAGCGGGATGAGGAACACCATTGGAATAACCGCAACCTGGGCAAAGTTTAGGTGAAATGAGACGCCAATGCGTGGAACTGCAAATGCAATTGCGCTAGAAAGAAACGGGGATACAAATGCAGCAATGGATGTTGTAGAAAGTATCAGGCGCCTTGATCCATTCTCCTGCAATCAGTTCACCAAATCACTGATGTATACCGCTAAGATATACAATTCCGTTATGCCAGTAAAGGAATAATTGGGAAGGATATGTTTAAGGCTTAGGACAGGCCAAAAGAGCGAATATTGGCAATAACTCCCAATGTTCCGCTATCGCCGGATGTTAGGCTTCAGCATAAAGCAAAGGCGCAGGAAAATTGTAGATGTGATTAATCTCTCAATTCACCGAATATTTTATGCCTCGGTTGTGATTCTAATATTGTTTTTCCGTAATCAACAGTGTTTATATATTCTTCCATCTGTAAAAAGTCTTCAAAGTGCTTTTTGTCTTTCCATACTGTATATATCATATATTCCTCGGGACATTTTACTTCCCTGTATAACTTTCCATCTATGAATCCAACATCCTTGCTTTTCAATAGATCAACAACCCCGTTAAATTTTTCCTCAAAGTCCTTTTCATGCCCATCTTTGACTTTGTAGTATAACCCAACATTAATCATATCCCTAAAATGCAGTTTCAATTACTTAAATTTTCAGATTCCAGGTTTACGGCCATTCTATATCCATTGAGTTCATTGAGCAATGACGCTTCTTCTCCTGATTTCAATCTGAACAGGGTGCCGGACCGTACATCGCATTAATGGGGTAAGGAAAAAACCCCTGCCGAATTGCTGGTCGTGCTTCCGATCGGAAAGCCTGCAATGATGACTGCCTATTTTCTCAATACAAGCCTGATAGGTCAAAGTCAGTCAATTATCCTTATCAATACAAAGGACAAGGAAGAATGGATTTGCTCTGTACAATTGAAGAACCGTTTCAGCGAGTCTATCATTCGAGTATCTCACATACAGGATGGGCGACCAATGAACACATTAAGGAAAGAAGTGAATATACTTGCCAATATGATAGCTTATGGCTCATTGAAAGTACTCAGACATGAGATCAAGCACATAACCAAAAGAGTAATGATAAGTGTTGAGGTGGAGAGTATGAGGCTCCTGAAAACCGCGTTTGCTCCAGTACCATGGTTAATGAGGATAGAAGAAGGTATCATGAGCATAGAGGAGTCAATGGATGAGGGTTTCAGGGAGTTATCCTGATGTGAGCGATTCTATCCTGTTCTTTTAATTATATGATATCCGAATTGGGTTTTAACAATCCCGGAAATTTCGCCTTTCTTAAGATCAAATGCCGCTTTCTCAAATTCCTTTACCATTGCACCTCTGCCAAATGTTCCAAGATCTCCTCCACGCTTTCGTGTTCCATCTATAGAGTATTGTTCTGCCAATTTTGCAAAACTCTCACCTTTTTGAATCCTTGCCAGAACTTCCCTGGCTGTACTTTCCTTCTGGACGAGAATGTGTGAACATTTTATCCTTTCTGCCACTCCCCGATATTATTTCCACAAATATAACAAATACAGGGTGTTCACCCTTCATCAAAGGATATGGAAGCATGCAGAAAAACATGCATTAATTTTCCATTTTTCACAGACTATAACAGCAAGCTTAATTCTGATTGCATCATACTTATCCATTGGAATCCAAAAGATCCTTCCCGTACTTACTTTCAATGAACTCTGTTCATCTTGGCACTAACTACCTTTGGATTTCCTTCGAAAGCATAATCCTGCCGCTGCAGTTAGCAGCAGCAACCAGAAACTCAACCCCCAGCTTCGATCTTGGAGTTATAGCATTCGTTGCAATTTCCATCGGTGTGCTGGTCTCATTGTTTTTTGGGGTTTTAAGTGACCACCACAGTATTCTGTGGGGAAAACGTGGACCATACATTATTTTTGGAACAGTTTTCACTATTGTGGCCATTATTTTTGGGCTGGAACCCATAAAATCCGTTATAGTTGTTCTTGCCATTTTTATTTCCATTCAAATTGGATCAAATATATCATCTGGGACTTATCAACCTCTGCTCAGAGATTTAGTCCATGAAGGACAGAGAGGTACATCTGCAGGCATTAATGGGATTTTTACCCTTGTAGGCACGGCAATGGGGCTTGGGATAACTGGATTTCTCACTTCGGAAGGGAAAATTTCTCTTTCCCTTATGGTGATAATGGTAATTCTTCTTGCGACCTCATTGATCACCACCTTCACAATCAGGAAGGATGATTTGCCAATGCCACCCAAGGGCCTTCATCCATTGAAGATTTTTGTGAACATATTTGAACCAAATAAAACTGTGTCCGATTTTTTCTGGCTTGTTGGCGCCAGTTTCCTATTTTTCTTGGGAATAACTGGACTAAGCTTCTTTGAACTGTATTATTTCGGCGATGTTCTAAAATCTACTGATCCCTCCGAACTTGTCGCTATTTCCGGTATATTTGTTCTCGTGTTTTCAGCAATAAGCGCCGGCCTGTTTGGATCACTTTCTGACAGATTCGGGCGGTGGAAACTTCTCATTCTATTTACAATCGTTGGTGGACTGGCGACAGCCCTTATTCCTGCAATCCCAACATTTACAAATTTTCTAATACTTGGTTCATTCATCGGGATCAGCTATGGGGCGTATTTTACTGTTTCAAAGGCCCTAGCCAGCGATATGTCCCCTCCTGAGGATGCGGGCAAGTACATGGCGTATTACAATATCGCTGTCGGCGGTTCTTCCGGTTTCTCGGCCCTGTTTTATGGTATAATCCTTGGATTGTTCGGAACATCCTACAGAATAGGTTTCGCTGCAATGTTTGAGATGTCTGCAGCGTTCTATTTTCTTGGACTTTTGTTCCTTTACAGGATACGGCAAAACCACATGCACCAGAATAAATTATTAACTTGAGTATATTAATACAATCCTGAAACATTCCTATTGAGGATGGATACTTCAACAAGACTCTCCCCTCAGTTCATAGTTGGGTACAACCTGCTCTACCTTGGAGTAAATTACCTATGGATATCCTTTGAATCATTGATATTACCGATACAGGTAAGTTCCGTGGTCAGTGCCAACGAAATGGGAATAATGTTGGGGATTGTTGCCTCTGTAGGGAACGCTTTTGGAATTTTAGGCAACCTATTTTCCGGATTTTTCAGTGACAGGATCAGGATGTGGAAAGACAAGCGATCTCCATATATAATCACGGGGATTACCGCAGTTTTCCTCACCCTAATTGCGGAGAGTTTTATTTCGAAATCAGTTTATGAAATACTAATAGGATACGTGCTTTTGCAGGCCTTCTCAAACCTTGCCATTGGGGCTACCCAGTCCATCCTGCCAGAAATACAGAATAAGGAGCAGAGAGGGACTTCAGCCGGAATAAATGGCCTATTCACCCTGATGGGATCCGCACTGGGGTTTGGTGTAACCTCTTATTTCATAAGTTCTCCGTTCAGCAATGGGGATTTATACGCAATTGCAGCTGGTGTGGCAATCACGGGGGCTGGTACATTGCTGGCCATAAGGAACAGAAAGCTGTTTCCGCTCGAACCAGGCTTCAGTAGACTAAAAATAAGGCTTTCACAGATCAGGAAGCTTCCTTTAAATTTGAAGAAATTTTCAAGGTTTGTTGCGGGAAGTTTCTTTGTTTTCTCGGGCATAACAGGGCTCACTTACTTTGAACTCTATTTCTTCAAGGATATTCTTAACGCGACCGATCCTGCAACTTACGTAGCAATCGCAGGCATCCTCGTCCTGACGGTTTCCGCAGTTTCATCCTTTGTTCTTGGCCATTTCTCTAATAAATTAGGTAGATGGAATATTGTTATCGCTGATGCTCTCATTGCATCCATCCCCACCTTGATAATACCTTATTTCAGGTCGTTCTATATTTTTCTTCTGCTGGGATCCGTAATTGGAGCTTCTTATGGAACTTTCTATAGTGTATCATTTGCAATTGCAGGAGATATCGTTCCTGAAAAAGAATCTGGAAAATACATGTCTATATTCTACATTGCTTTGGCCGGTGCCTCAACAGTCTCTCCCCTCATCTATGGACTTATGCTCTTCCTTTTTAATCAGTCTTCATCATCTGGTTTCATTGCACTTTTCTCCACATCTTCTTCCTTCTACCTGATAGGCGCCTTGGTTCTTTACATAGCTTCAAAATCATAGGGGATCAAGAATTAAAGTCTTCTTAAGCTTCAGGATAGGTTTTATTCAACTTTACCTTATTCAACCATGAATATTTCCATCCTTTCCTGGAATATTAACGGGACAAGAGAGCGCTGAGAAATGGACTGGCTGTATTTCTCAGGAAAATAGATGCGGACATCGTGTGCCTGCAGGAGGTAAGGGCGGATCAGGTATTCATGCTAGACGAAGTTAAAAGCCTCGGTTATTTTTTATATAACAAACCTGCAGAGAAATAGGGTTGCAGCGGTGTACTTACCCTCGCCAGGCAAAGACCGGTATCGGTCATTGATGAAACCTGCTCGAAGTTTCTTGATTCTGAGGGGAGACTCATTGCGCTGCAATATAATGATTTCTGGCTTGTGAACACTTACTTCCCAAATTCACAGAGAGGTCTCGCAAGGTTGGCATATAAGCTTCAGTATGATGCGGAATTTGAAAGATGGATCGGATTAATACGAAAGCATAAACCAGTTGTAATTTGCGGCGATTTTAACGTTGCGCACGAAGAAATTGATATAGCTAGGCCGAAGGAAAATGAAAGAAATGCAGGTTTTACCATTGAGGAAAGATCATGGATGACCCGATTTTTGTTTGAAGGGTATATTGATACTTGCCGTATGTTCAATAGATACGAAGGAAATTACTCCTGGTGGTCCTTCATGTTTAATGCACGGAATAAAAATATAGGATGGAGGATAGATTATGTTATAATATCAGAGGTGTTAAGTAGAAACGTAGTAAGATCAGTGATATTTGCTAATATTATGAGTTCCGATCACGCACCTGTTGAGCTTGTACTAAGCTTTCGCTGAATCTGGAGACTGTGAATACAATACTCAGCAGTCACTCTTCAGTGTTATATTTATTAGATCGTTCTGCCTTACCTTCGCATGTTTGAAGACAAACTTCAAAGGGCAAAGGAATCGTTCACTTTTGACGACGTTCTGCTAATACCTTCCAGGACTTCTGTGGAACCCAGGAACGCAGATGTATCAACAAAATTCTCTAGGAACATCAAGCTGAAAATACCTATAGTGAGTTCCCCAATGGATACGGTCACCGAGGAGGAAATGGCCATAGCGATGGCAAGATCGGGAGGGCTTGGCATTATACATAGAAATCTTACTGCAAACAGCCAGATGAACATGGTTGCAGCGGTAAAGAGGGCCGAATCCCTCAAGATCAGGAACGTTCTGACCGTAGAACCAAGCACCAGCGTGAAGGATGCCAGGATCCTGATGCAGGAAAAACATGTTGCAGGACTTCCAGTGATTTCGTCTGGCAAGCTCATTGGAATAGTTACCAAGAGGGATATAGCACTTGCGGACGACGGGAAAAAGACCGTGGAAGATGTAATGGTCCGTAAAGTCATCTATGCAAGGGAGAATATTTCAATGGATGAGGCCCAGCAGATCCTGTATAAGAACAGGATAGAAAAGCTCCCCCTTGTGGACAGCTCCGGCAGAGTGGTAGGCCTGATTACTGCAAAGGACATTGTGACAAGACAGAAATTCCCCGATGCCAGCAGGGACGAGGAGGGAAAGCTGCTTGTTGGGGCAGCTATTGGGCCCTTTGACATAGAGAGGGCAAAGATTCTTCAAAAGGCAGGCGCGGATGTCATTGTGATAGATACTGCACATTGTGATAACCAGAACGTACTCGATTCCATCAAAAAGATACGCAAGGAGGTTTCCGTTGACCTGGTTGCAGGAAACATTGCAACGGGAAATGCCGCCAAGAACCTCATCTCGCTTGAAGTGGATGGTTTGAGAGTCGGTGTTGGACCAGGGTCGATTTGCACAACGAGAATAATAGCAGGAGTTGGCGTGCCACAGCTCACTGCAATATCAGAGGTAGCAGAAGTTGCTGCCGAGCATGGAACCCCGGTGATCGGTGACGGCGGCATAAGGTTTTCCGGAGATATCGTAAAGGCAATAGCTGCTGGAGCAGATAGCGTGATGCTTGGATCCCTTCTAGCGGGAACGGAGGAGAGCCCAGGTATGGAAATGATACTGAATGGCAGGAAGTACAAGTCCTACAGGGGAATGGGCTCAATTGGTGCAATTCAGTCTGGTCTTTCAGATCGTTATGCAAAACTTGGTTCGAGCAAATTTGTGGCAGAAGGCGTAGAGGCTGCCGTTCCTTTTAGAGGCAGGGTTGAAGAGGTGCTTTTCCAGCTCATAGGTGGCATGAAGTCCGGAATGGGTTACGTTGGAGCCGGGGATGTAAATGCATTGAAGACTGACACAACTTTCATAAGGATATCGCCCAATGGATTGAAGGAGAGCCATCCACATGACATCAAGATTATGATAGAGCCACCAAACTACCAGCTCTTCCAGCTCTAGAGGTTGACAAGCTCAAGGTTGCTGCTTGTCAGCACCTTGTCAATCCCATTGCTCTTTATCTCTCTTCCAATGAATGCAATTTTCTCGAAATTTTCCATGAATAGTTCCTCTCGCTTTGGATTGCGGAGGATGGCAGCGGGGTGAAACTGCGGAACTATAAGCAATTTCCCCCGCTTCAAGATCTTTCCGTTCATTTCAGTTACTTTACCAGTCCTGAACTTCAGTACAAGGCTGAGAGCTGCTATAGCCGTGTTACCCATCGGAACAACTACAACTGGCTTTACCAGATTCAACTCTCTCGCAAGGTATGAGCTGCATGCCCTGATATGCTCGGATCTGGGAGTTTTGCCTATAGGGGGCTTGCATCTCACGGAGTTGGTGATATAGAGATCGTTCCTGCTTATACCGCATTGCAATAGCACACGATCAAGTAATGCCCCGCTGCGGCCAACGAATGGCAAGCCTACAGTATCTTCTTTTGTGCCTGGAGCCTCGCCGATCACCATAATACTTGCTCCTTGGTCACCGTACCCGCATACGGATCTACGACGTGAGTAGGATAAATCGCAGTTCTTGCAATTTGATATCTCGAAACAGAGCTGCCCAAATTCGTCCATGTAAGGTTGGATAAGATGAGCCAGTATTAAATTTTCTAGAAGATGATGCTCATCTTAAAACACCAAATTTTGGAAAATGACATTAATGCCTTGAAATGCTGTGCATTCTCTAAAACGGTAAGGCTTTAAGCAATCTTGATGCTGTAGTCTTTCCCTTCCCATTTGCCCTCTTCCGGATAGTAGAAGGTGAAGTCAATCCTATCTTGACTCATCATTTTGGCAGGTATAGAAACTGAATAAAAACTCAAACCAACTCTCTCCGCCTGGATATCTCTAACATCTTTCCAGCCGTTTGTTCCTGCATGTAGAATGAAGCTAGATGTGTTGAGAATTCTGAGCTTGAAATCCTTCCTGCATCTCCTAATCCTCCGCCTTGGTTTCCAGATCTCTACTTTCTCTGGACTGCTCCCCGTGCCGCAATATCTCGAATAGACTGCATCAATTCGATCGAATACCTTTCCCTCCTTGGCTGAAGCAAGCAACTTTATGTACTCGGCATGCGCCCAGGCAAGCGGTCTTGCCGAACCGGTGTGCCTCCCAAGCAATAGGTGCTTCCCTGGTATGCTGGGAGAATCCCAGACCTGCTCTGAAAGCATCGCGCATGACGATGAGAACTTTTCAAGTGCTTCTATGTACCGCGAAGGATCTGAACCAAGCGCGATCTCATAATGACCTCTTTCTCCGGTAAGAAGAGGCCATCCACGTCCTACGCCGAACCCAGTATAAGGAGAACCGTCCTCTCTCTCTCCATATCCATCATGATTATACCTGTGCCAGGTTGGGCCATATGGCGTCTTTATCTTGAGAACTTCATCGATAACTCGGACTGATTGGACAATCAGTGGATCGTCAGCCTTCATTATTCCATATCTAACGAGATCAAGGAACCCTCCGTCCACAACCTCTGCTGCCCTGTACACATTGTTCGTATTTGGAGGCAAATTTGAGATTTTAAGGAAAGAGGTCTCCACATCCGGAAAATCATCTGGATCAAACGGGGAGGCCGGGAGAATACGGATGAAATGCCTTTTAATCCCCTGAACAAGGCTTCCTTCATGTGTTACTGTCCACTCCTCGATATGGCTGTACAGGAAATCCGCATATTCTTCAAA
Source organism: Thermoplasmatales archaeon (assembly GCA_027366585.1). Lineage (GTDB taxonomy): Archaea > Thermoplasmatota > Thermoplasmata > Thermoplasmatales > Thermoplasmataceae > UBA582. Next base: position 9,721 of record DAHXNF010000035.1, read on the forward strand.
AAAGGTTGCCAGCTTCTCGTTTGAATTACTTCTAGCAAAGCTGGCGGCACAGTTCATGGCTGCGATGTTTGAGGCGAGAGTGGATGGGGAATAACCTGCTGCCTCCTCCCATCTTTCCTGCTGCGTAACAGGCCCGTTAACAATGAGAAATTCTGCTGCCTTCAATACCATCACATAAGGATCGTATTCCGAAAGCCCCGAGTTGTAGCACCTCCAGGCAAGAATGATTGCAAAAGCTGTTTCATCGAGCTGGATACCTTTCCAGTACGCCTCGCCATTGAGCCAGAAGTTCTGTGGGAAACCTCCGTCAGGTTGTTGCGACGTTATCAGGAAAATAAGTGCATTCAGAGCTGTCTCTCGGTTCCCGGCTGCCAGGAGTGCGGTTGCGCTGTGATACATATCCCGGCTCCAGACCAGGTGATACCCGCCCTTGTTGTCATCCCCAGCTGTTTCTCCCCACGGAATTGAAAGGGAAGCTATTATCGCACCTTCGTAGGCTTTATCCTCATGGCTCAGAAGAACGTTGTAAGAAGATCTGAACAGGTTACCTCCATCATGAGAAATGGAATCCAGTGGATTCAGGTGACTATGTGCCCTTTCCCACTGTTCAGTGAATCTGGCTCTGGATACCTCAAAGGGAGTCACCGTGCTCTGAATAGATTTCATAATCGCGTTATTCCTGCTATCCCCAAAAGCTATGCTTACAGTGAAGTCGTACTTGCTGTCAGGGGATATTTCCCCGGTCAGTGCGATGTTGCCATTTGTTGCAGACGTAAATTCGTATTTCATGTCAAGATTCCTGGAAATATCAGTCCAACCGTCGCTGAAACCGACGAAACCAGCCGAAGACCTGGTGAAGTGTGCTGAAGATGAAATTGCCATGTGGACCCCACTTCTCTCTGCATAGAGAAATGTCCTACCATTCACCTTTATAACAGATCCATTGTTGTGCTTCCCTTCTCCACCAATGTGGGGTGCACAGAGAATATACACTTTCAGCTTATCCAAATCATCCGAGATTATCCGGTAATGAACTATCACTGCAGAAGTGTGGGGATTCGTGATAATTTCCTTCTCGACCCGGTACCTCGAATCCTTAGGGGCAGATTTTACCTGATAGCCGGCGCTGCACGTGTCGAGCCTGGATGTAACGTTCTGAAGCTTCTTTTCCTCGTCGAAGAATGTTTTCCCGTCTGTTATCAATAACTGGAAATCACGCATTTGTGGAGTGTCGACGTGCGGATAATATATCTCAGTTACTATGCCCTTCCACAGTGTAAACCATATCCTGCTTCCTGTATGATAGGATGTTCCAACACCCTCCTTGTCTCCGTGAGTCCATCTTGGCTCTATTCCTGGTGCGCCAAATGCTTCTGTCATTTGCTTCATCCACTATAATGTGCAGCCTCTTATCTATGTATCTAAACCTGCACTAAGTGATAAATGTATGACCCGCATAGACAGAGAAAATATATTCAACAAAGAGCTTGTGTATTCTGATGGAGCAGGGATTGTACAAGAGCCGTACTGAGATACTGGAATTTTTTAATTCACATGGTCTCATTGTAGCCAAGGAAGCCCTTGACGTGATCCTGGCCAACAACACTGGACCGATGATAAACAGGCTTATCACTAAAGAAGTACTGGAAACAGGTTTCCTTACGGTTAAGGACATCAGGGACCTGATGAACCTTCCGCCTGCCTCGAATGACAGGGATTTCGAGATATATCTCCCCGACCTCAGAGTTCGTTCCTCGGCAGAGGATTTCAGGGGATATTTCCTCAGTCGTTACCAGAAGATAAAGAAGATATTGCTGGCATCTAGCTCGATGCGTGGGACAGTCGACATATCAAGCCTGAAGAAACCAGGATTCGAATCTCGAGAAGTAAAGATAGTGGGCATGGTAACCGAATCCGGAATTACAAAGAATGGCCATAAGAGATTGCTTGTCGAGGATCTTGATGATTCGATCGAAGTCATACTGATGAAGAACAAGAAATCTTTTGACGAGATAATTCTTGAGGATGAGGTAATTGGCGTTGTAGGCGGGCTCTCTGCAAAAGGTGACCGGAGAACTATTTTTGCCAATGAGATAATCAGGCCAGACATCCCTTTCAGGGTCATAGATGATGAAAAGCAGGATCCCGTGTACGTGGCATCGCTCTCTGATATACATGTGGGAAGCAAGACTTTCCGGAAACCTGACTTCACAAACATGATTGGCTGGCTGAAGTCTTCAGATAACGATTCAAGCAGGATAAAGTACCTGGTTCTGAGCGGTGACGTGGTTGATGGAATCGGCGTTTATCCTGGGCAGGATTCCGATCTTGAAATACTCGATCCAATGGAACAGTACGGCAGGCTTTCCGAATTTGTTAACCAGGTTCCTGAAGACATTAAAGTATTTTTGATGCCTGGGAACCACGACATAGTGAGATTGGCCGAACCTCAGCCTATCCTGCCTTCAGAGTTGAAAAAGCTTTTCAATAAGAATGTCTACTTCCTTCCGAACCCATATAACCTTGTTCTGGAGGGCAAGAACGTTCTCTTATATCATGGAATGTCACTGAACGATATGGTGGAACTTATTCCCGGAATGAATTTCAGCACAATAGGAAAGGCGCTTGAGGAACTCCTCAGGAGAAGGCACCTAGCCCCGAAATATGGGGGAAAGACCCCGCTGATCCCGGCTAATAATGATTATCATGTTATTGAGACTGTGCCGGATGTATTCATAACCGGACATGTTCATTCACATGCCCTTGGAAACTATAAGGGCGTCAGGTACGTGAACTCGTCAACATGGCAGTCGCAGACAGAGTACCAGAGAATGATGAACTTCAGCCCGAACCCTTCAATGCTCACGATGTTTGATCTTAAGTCTAGATCAACGATAATAAAGGATTTCAAAACCTAGGCTGTTTCCTGATCCACTGGCAGATCAGAATGTCTTCCTTATAATATCCTCTATCTCCTTCTGGAAGACTGACGCAAAATCCTTTATAGCTTCATCCTTGACAGATTCGGGTGCGGCCATGAGGCTCAAACTTGCTGTTATCTTAGCCATTTTCGCCATTGAGTTGTATTCCATCAGTTTTGCCTCCATATACATACGGAGACCCTCGGAGATGCCTTTCTTGAGCTCTACGTTCTGGTTTATTTCCTTGCGCAGGTATTCCTTAATAAGATCCTTGATTATGTCACGGATAGCCTCAAAGTATAATTCTTCCGATGGTAGTGAACGTACGATCTCCTTAAGCCTGCTTTCTATTCTTTCATCCACGCTTATCGCTTGTTTGATTTGTGGCTCATAATTAAACTTTTAGTGTTGATCTTCATCGTCTGAAAAAATCTCGACCCCGAAAATCTGTTTTAGCCTCATGTCTGAAAATATGGCCAACGATGCCCAAAGGTCAGGGTGCAGGGCTTCGTCCGGGTCCTGGTTAAGCGTATCAAGAATGCATTGCCTGGATGAAATGGAAGATTCTCCAACGTCAACGGGTGTCTTGAGGATTGTGTCCTCCATCCACCTCAGGAAGTCTGCAATGGCGTCATTGTACCTGTGTCTCTCCGTATCGCTAAGATCTTCCTCCTTCCCAAAAGATGCAATTGTCTTAGAGTATTTTGATTCGATCAAGGCGATTAGGGAAATACAATCCATATAATCCGCAATTCATTGAAAAGCTATTAAACTTTTGTGATCTGATCTTTATTGTTGAGACAGATCGAGCCTGGTACCGGCAATCACTCGGGCGCGATCGACTTTGTCGGTCTCTTTAATGCTCCTTCTTCGGTAGTTTCCACGACTGGCCTGATCAGTATGCCTGAGATATTGTCAGATCCGTCAACTTCATTTGCCCTCAGTATCATGCTTTCAAGCGAATCGCGGCAGGACATGTTGGACATCAGCGTAGTCGCCATTATCTTGTCGTCATATGCTTCCCAAAGTCCGTCACAGCACAGTAATATAGAATCACCGCGGAATAATCTTAGCCTATATATGTCCGGCGTCGGATCATCTTCAAGGCCGATTGCCCTTGTCATTTCATTTTTCCTGGGATGTATCTTGGCTTCCTCTTCGGTGATCACGCCCTGATCGGTGAGCATCTGAACATAGGAATGATCTGCTGTCCTGAAACTGCGTTTCCCGCCGTTGAAGATGTAAAGTCTGCTGTCACCCACATTCCCAACGTAGAGCTCTGCACCGTTTGAATATGCAACCACAAGGGTGGTGCCCATTTTTGCATTTCCATTTCTCCCGGCATATGAAATGAGTGCTTCGTTTGCATTCTGGAATATCCGCTTGATTGAGTTGACTATTTCAGCAGGAGACAAGTCCTTGCTGAGCATCGAGGTACCGATGTGCCTTGCCTCGCTTATGGAGAGTTTGCTCGCCAGCTCCCCGCGTTCCATTCCGCCCATTCCGTCTCCGAGCGCACAGAAAAACTCTCCCTGCCTGTCAATTTCGCTCTCAAGAGACGAAGTTATGAGGCATACTGCATCTTCATCGCGTTCGCGCATCTTCCCCTTTATACTCATCATTGCATTGTCCAGTTGCATCAATTCACCCTATAATATGCGATTGTACCTTCCCTGAGGTCTGGTCTCAGTGATATTATATCGCCTTCGTTAAGCACGCTTCGTATTACTTTCTGTGAGAGTGAGCCGGTCTTCTTCTGGTACACCACTCTTTTCCCGTAAGGATACACTACGTAGCCTTCTGCCCGGGCATCGTGCTCTATCGTTCCTATTCTTGATCTCTCGTCCTTTCCCCGCTCGGTTATCGTGATTATGTTGTCATTGATCATGTAGTCTCCGAAGATTGAAGCCGGTATGTCCTTGTGGCTATAAATTTGGAATTTATGGTCCTGGTCCAGCCTGCATATATAGCCCTGATCTGTTACTATGTATTCCCCGGATAGTGAGAGAAAATCGGCAATAAAGTGGAACGCAGACTTGTAACGCTCGCTCGGCTTCAAGTTAGTTGCCTTTAGGATAATGTCAAATATCTTTGGGTTGCATAATGGTTTTACTTCTGCTTCAAGGTACTTCCTAGTTATGAACTCAACGCCGTACTTTTCCCTCATTTCATCATTGTCAAGGAACTTTCCTGTAATCATGGAGCACATCAATGCACCGATTGAATATGTATCGTACGTGGAGGACGCCTTGATCTTGTCTTCTGAATCAAGCTCGGGCGGATGATAGCACGGTACTCCAATCCTGTCGCTGTGAGTGAAGAAGGATGCTGATACCTTGCTGGCTAGGTGCTTTGATGTCCCGAAGTCAATGATCTTCGGTATTTTCTTCGTCAGGACTATGTTTCCTGGATTCAGGTCCCTGTGGAAGATCTCATGAAGATGAAGATAATTTACCGAAAATAGCAGGTTCAGCGATATCCTGATCACTTCCTCCTCGCTGAACTTTGTTCCTTCCTTTCCCTTGGTTGCAAGATATGAGTTAAGGTTCCTTCCATCCGCGTATTCTTCGACAAGGAAGTGCTGCCCTCCTTCCCTGAAGTAATCGATGTATGAAACAACTCCTGGGAATAATATTTCTGCCAGTACACGGCTTTCTGCTTCAATCTGCTTTATCGATTCCTTTATGCTTTCCCTTTTCTCAAGCTCGCTCTTTGACTCCTCATCAAATATTCTTGGAACTTTCAGGACAACAGGTATGTTCTTCAGCACGTCCTTACCCCTGAAGACGTATGCGAAACCGCCTGCACCCAGAAAATCCGGGTTGTTTTTCTTGGATGGTATCATGGAAACGTCATATCTGGCGTGAATAAATCTCGCCGCTCCGGCTCGCCTTCCAATGGAGAAACCAGACGGGATGCGAGACGTATATGAACGTACAAACCTATAAACGGGTTCATAGAAGATGAGAGCGGTGATGATAATAGAAAGCGATGATACTTCGGTGGCCGTTGGAGTCCAAATGTTGCTTATCTTAATTGAAAGAAGGAAGTAAACCGCAAAAAAGAACATTATCAGGATAACGGAGAACAGGAAAATATTGAATTTCCTGTAGCCCAAAGTGACTGTAAAGAATATACCAAGAGCAGAAAGTGCTAGATAAGCTGGTACAAAGTCGATTTTTGACAGCGATGCTGAAATACCTGCTGTGCTGCCGCTGAGGACGGAAGTCCAGAATAAGTTCAAGTCGTGAGAAAGTGAACCAAAGTTCCCAAAAGCAAGCCCCAGTGTAATGACCAGGCTTACAGCTGTGATTATGTACTTGCCTTTCCCCATCAGGTCGAATGATGTGGATATGTTCCTGGATCCCTCACGGAACATCTTGTAATTATACCCATATACCCAAAAAGTGAATAGAAGGAGAAGAGTGATCCAAACTATGTCCTCGCTGAACCTTACGTATATGATGAAAAACCCGAGGAAGCTAAGGCCAACCAGGGAAGCATTGATTAAGCCGGAAAGTGCGGACCTGTACCGTACCCTAAATAGCGTTATCATTACGGCGATAATTATGAACGTTATTGCATAAAAGAAGACGTAACCGGATGTAATCGTATCAAGGTAGAAGACGCTTGCCTCATAGATAAGGAAAGTGGCTGCAATGGGTGATAAAGTGCGGAAAGTGAGTACCTTTATCTCGTTCTCCTTCCTCGTTTCTCGTGTTGGCAGCAGTATGGAAAAAATAGCAAGGATTATGACTCCTTCCCAGAGTGAAAGACTCCTGAGCAGGACAAGGGTAACCGAGATTGCGAATAACGCAACAGAAATAATCAAGAAATTAAGATTCTTCTTGATATAGGAATCCTTGGCATCCTTGTCCATGTTGTTTATCGGGAGATCAAACACGTATGTTGGAATAAGGGTTGCAAACAGTAATATTTCGTAAATGGAACCTATTTCTGTAGCAATAAAAAGGAATGCGATGAGCGAGGACACGAATGCAAAAAGTACAAAAATTGCACGATTCAGTGGCTTGTAGTCTATTGCGGTTGTTGTTGTCTTATAACCCTTGTTAACAAATGCGACTCCCAACACTATAATCCCAAGCATGAAATCTGCTATGAAAAGCAAAAACTGGAAATATGTGGAGATGTAATTTACCTTGAGCACTACATTCTGGAGAGTGTTCACGAGGATCAGGAAGAGAGCGATTCCTGACATTGCTGTGAAGAGATAGACTTCAAACGGATACTTTCTCATCTTTCCGCCTCTCTTGCGTTTCTTGAACTGCCTTCCCTAGATAGGACTGCCCGGGAAATCTCTACCTTGAACCTGAGGAGTGCATTTCCTTTCCCATCAAGTGCTATCCCGATTTCGTCTCCGTCTGCAAGCTGAAGTTTCTTTAGGTTCTCATACCTTCTTCCCCCAATTGCGTGACCATTGAGGGAAGAACCATTCAGAGTCTTCTTGTCCCTGATGTAGAAATGACCATTCTCGAAAGTGAATATTATATGTTCAGTGTTCACGAATTCAGAGAAGTGATGCCTTATCACGTCCCTTCTTCCGAAGGAGTACGGAAAAGTATCAATCTTCAGAGGAACTCCAGCCTCTGGAATCAGACTTATGCTAACTGGGTCCCTTTCTTCCTTGAAGTTGGTGAAAATATGCCCGCAAATAGGACATCTTTGCCTTGGAGTTGAGAGTGTGAAGCCACAATTCGGGCATTCTATTGGTCTGCGAAGTTCCTGCTGCGTTGATTCTTCAAGTTGCAGCTTCTGCCCGTCGAACCTGCAGTAAATAGAATCGTCAAAATAGACCCGCAGGCAAAGTGGACAAACTTTCCTGGGGCCGACCGTCGTTGGACCCTGCTGTACCTTTTTTCTCCAGATCATCTATGCTTAGCCGTAATATTCTACTTCGATTATAGATTTATCCTTTCTGCAGGTAGTTACTATTGATCCTGCCTTAACATCAGTTTTGATGTGTGTGTGACTCAAGAAGGTTACGATTTCTGTTAACCATGTTAACATCCACCTTTGGAAGTTATCATCTGACTGATGCTTAAACTTCGTGGGTATAACCCTATGCCCTCTATCCCGTTCGCGAACGCTTCGGGGACTGCTTTCTTCATTATGTTGTATGATCCCTGGAGATCGGCATGGATCAACCTTCCGTCTGCGGATCGGGATGTGCCTCTCTTGATCCGCTTACCCATGTATGTTTCATGGTGTTCTATGCTCTCGTTGTCGAGGAAGGAACACTTGCTTGTGTGATCCTCGTTCTGCATGATTACATTGATTCCGATCTCCTCTGCTTTGTACTTTATCTGTGTTATGAGCATGTTGAATGGTAACTGGACAAAGTTCTGATTATTCCTCTTTCCTATGTTCGATGACTGTTTCCACCCGTTATTATGACCTATGATTATTGTATCGATGTTCATGCTCGTTGCATAATCCACAACGGATCTTGAGACCTTATGCATGATGTCCTTAATTTTCCTGTTTCTCTTTATGAAAAGTCTCTCAATTCTTTTTGTCTGCTTTCTCTCATTTCCCTGGAGATCGTTTATGGATCTGAGTCTTGCCAGTTCCTTGTTGAAGTACTGGTTGATCGATTTGAGCAATCCCGCCCTTACAGCAATCCCCTCTTCAGAGATGTTGTTACCAAGAGTTACAAGATTCCTCACACCTGGATCTATGCCCATGACCATTTTTGGTTTCATTGCTGATATATCTGCTATCTCTTTCTCGTACACTATTTCTATCATGTATCCTGTGCCCTGTGGCACTATTCGTATCTCTTTCAGTTTTACCTCGTTCTCATTCAGTCTTGTTCTTACCTCCACGCCCATTGTCTTAGGGAATTTCAATATACCGTCACTGATGGTGCACTGCTGGTTGGTGAATATAGGGAGGAATTCACCGTCTTTAGCTTTGTATCCCGGTAACCTGGGTTTCCGCATGAATTTATCAGGATGCTTCTTCCATGCATTTATTGACTTAAAGAATGAATTCCATGAAAGCACAACTTTCCTTATGGTCCACTGTGCTGTCTGTGCCGGTAATTTCTGGTAATTGTTTTGATCCTCTTCTTCTGAAGGTTTCTGGAATATCTTCACCAGAACCCCATAGCTTGTGAGCTTCTCCCTCTTTATGAATTGCTGCCTGAGCATGTAATTGACCTGGTTGTATAGATTCTTGGAGAGATAGCACATATGTGAGATGGTATCATCTTCCTTCAGGTATACCTGTTCTGTTCTCCTAACCTTCATACCCGATCTCAATGGAATGGTTCCGGCGTTTTGAATACATCTTCATGGAGTAAAAGTGCAGCATGGAAATTATTTCTTCAAAGACCTCCTCGGTATCAAGCTTTGTACTGCCAATTTCAGAGATAACGACGATCTCTGTCCTGTATTTCCGGAACAGGTAACTGAAGAGATCGAGACCAGCCCTGCTCAACCTGTCCCTGTAGGTTATTATCACTTTTTCCACTTTGTTGTTAATAATCTCATCTAACATCTCGAAGAATCCTTTTCTCTTTTCGAAGGATATGCCGGATGCAATGTCCGAGTATATTGCACTTATTGTATTGCCGTTCATGAAGCACCACTGCTTCATCTGTTCTATCTGGTTCTGCAGATCATTCTTCTGCTTTGCCGTTGAAACACGTGCATATAACACAGTTTTTCTCTTCACATCCTTGTTCAGGATTTTATAAACATCTTCCTCATTGTAACTGTACTGCT
>DAHXNF010000045.1 GCA_027366585.1 Thermoplasmatales archaeon
TGCATAGAGTCCAATTCCTATGGGAATTTGGACAAAGGTGCCGAAAAGCGATGAACGTAATGAAACCTTCTTCGCAAGAGAAGGTCGATGTGTATGGGGTTGGTGACCTACCGTAAAACACAGGCAATATAGGTCATGCTAGGCGCAAAGAACGCAATCCTTGAACCGAAAGGGAACAGGATAGAGGGTATAGGGTAATACCCACGGAGTTTAAGCATCAGACAGATGATAACTTCCAAAGGTGGATGTTAACATGGTTAACAGAAATCGTAACCTTATGCTTCTCATCTGCAATAACAACGAGCATCTGGAAAACGGCAGTAAAGACAGCGATCAGGCGGGAATGGCTTTGACCCGAAATTTTCCACAACACCCTCAAACAGGGTGCAGATTTAAAATCAACACCGCTTTTACCGATTTGGGAGAGGATAAAGCAACAAGATACTGCCAGTGGAGAAAGTAGAATAAAAGAGCAGGAAAAGGCAAATTAGGAAGATCCAGATACTATAATGTGTCTCAGGGCAGTAGGAAGGATTTTTCCCGTACCATCGCAAAGAGGACTGTGACTTCTCATAGCACAGCTTCAAGCATTCACCCAGATTCAGGGTGAAAACGATAATTAGCTGCTGTCCTTCGAGCTGTTAAATAATACCAAAGTGCTGGGAGAACTGCACTGACCTTTGAAACTCACATCTCCTACTCCTGTGGTTCTATGTACCTTCTATGACCCGGAAAAGATTGGCAAGGTTACTGGGATCATGTTAAGAAATGCACTCACCGGGCAAGTATATATATAAAATAATACTGTACATATGATTATTATGTCAAGGCTTGTATTACATGATAGGAACCAGCCATATGAAATTGAAGTAAATGGGGAAAAGATTTATATCTGCGCATGCGGGTTATCCGGCAATAAACCATACTGCGATGACACTCACGACATGATACAAGATGAGGGTGATGGGATATTCTTCTATGACGAAAAGATTAACAGAGTCCAGATGACGAGCTTCTATAAGAAACAATGATTCGCCTGGAATTCCAACCTGAGGCAAAAAGATAAATCGCGCTCCTGGGGTTGAGGCGGCGTTGATCGTCCGTTTCGCCTATTAACTGCTTATGGATATGCGAAGTAGTATGTAAGGAAATCTTGAAGAGTACCTTATATAGATGGACGATTGTCAACAGGAAGCCTTATAATGACGCTGCGAGTGATATTAATATGAAGTTGCTGTTTCCTGATAAAAGCGCTGTGTGCGAGTTCCAGGATCTGCATAACATAGACGGTGTAATGCTTCGGCTTAAAGGCAAGACACTGCTTTCATAGAGGGGCGATAAAACAGCCAGGCAGAACTACGTTGTTAAGACTGCACTCGAACCTGGTTTTCTAGATTATGCGAAAAAGGTAAAGCTCAATGGCCTTTCCAAGGGGATTAACGCTTCTTACGGCACGCTCGCAGTGATCTTAAGACTTACCGGGAAGCACATTTTCATGTCAGGTTAAAGAAAAAAGGAGAATTATGACGGTCGCAGATCATTCAGGACCCAGTAAAAACTGTTCACCAGTATGTTGTTTACAAGCAAGACATCTATGCAAAAAGAGACGCGCTGCTGGATCTCTGTGCCCGGAATGATTTCTTACGTTGCCTGAGGATTGATACTTCATTGGAACTTGTTTATGGCCAGCTTGTGTACTACTTCCGAGTGATCTTTTTCATCTGGGATCGGCGATACAATATGCAAGCCTTCCATGTCAGTTATTGCCCTGATTCCCCTCTTTTCACCGCCGGGAACTATTACAACACTTCCTGGCTTTAATGGTACTTCCCTGTCACCAAATACTCCAACACCTGTTCCCTTGAATACGGAAAATATAAGATCCGTCCCGGGCGAATGAACGGGGATAAACTGCCCGGCCCTAATATACGCAAGAATGACTTTGTAGTTGTTTCCTGAGTATACTCCGACAGGATTGAACTGTTTCTCAGAAAAACTGCGTTCATCCTCAAAGCTTGTGATCTTGATTCTTTCTTCCGCATTTTTCAATTTCTTGAAGAAACCTGAATGAGTCCCATCTGGATTCGGCTGGGAATGATATGCATCCATGTCCACTGGCAGCCCTTCATGGGCCATGTGCCGCAGCAGATGTTCAGGATCATGAGGAGCAATAACCTCCATTACCTCGCCTGGCTTCATTGAAAGAAATTCCTCTAAGATCCTGTTCTGTCTCACTTCCGGTGGAAATTTCGCCGCATCAACTACCTTCACATCTTCTTTCCTGTCTTTCCTGTCTTCCATGTTTCCAGTAATGGAAGTTGACCATTAATATAGTCCCAGCATTTTTAGGGACTGTTCATATCGCGGCCACTGGATTCCCGGATACTTCCTTGGACATGATTCTTCTGAGATTGTAGACGAAAGCAATGATTGCAACCAGTAAGACATACGCCGATGCATAAGAAATGGCGGCGGAGATCCAGAAATAATGTAGGGTAATATCCCCGAAAATTCTCATGAAGTTTGCAACCGTTATTATAATAATTGGTAGAAGGGTAACGTTCTCCTGCATAGCTTTCTTCTTCAGGGTAAGGGGAAATATTATTGGGCTGTGTGCTACAATAAATGTACCTATGAATCCAAGTGCAATAGAATGTGTGGCAGGATCCAGGAAGCCGTGACCGAGGATTGCCTGCATTATAAATAATATTATACCTAAAACCAGCCACAGATAAGAAATAACAATACCTTTTTGTATGTAAGACTGCAGACGATTTTTCTTTATCAGGTGCCTGAACGAAGGATCATAGTATATGGAACCAATAACCAGGAAAATAAGGATAGCAATAGATGCCAACATAAGAAGACCTGGAAGTGGACCAACGTTTATCTCCACCGACAAGAATGCCGTGATCACTAGAATCCAGGAAAGTATGGATTGTATCCTTATGAAAGAAGCTTTCATCCCTCTTACATATCCAAGCTCCATCCTCTCAGCGAGAACATAGACAACTGGAAATAACAAGACAAGGTACGTAAGCTCACTGCTGTCTGTTATGAACCGGTTAATGTTAGCTATCGCTGAG
>DAHXNF010000021.1 GCA_027366585.1 Thermoplasmatales archaeon
ACTGAAGGGAAAGGGACAGTACAAGTCCATTACCTATACCCAGTCCGGCTTTGAGATCCTTGAGAACGGGAACCTGAAACTCTCCAGGATCGGAAGAATAAGGATGTTCCAGCACCGTGAAATAGATGGTGAAATAAAGACACTCGTCATTTCACATGATAGTACTGGAAAATGGTATGCCTCATTTTCCGTGCAACATGAGAATCCTGTCCTCCAGCAGGAGAAGACAGGCAACACCATTGGCATCGATGCAGGCCTTCTGCATCTTGTCACAATGAGTGACGGCACCGTGATCGATCCTCCCCAATTCCTGAGGAAAGGGGAGAAGAGGATCAGGACGGCACAGAGAAACCTTTCTCGAAAGAAGAGGGGTTCTAGTAACAGGAAGAAGGCAGGGATCAAACTATCTAAGCAACATGAAAAGGTGAAGAACCAGAGGGAGGATTTTGCACACAAGCTTTCAAACGAGATCGTGAAGAACAATGATCTCATTGCCTTCGAGAAACTGAATGTAACAGGCATGATGAAGAATCACCATCTGGCAAAGAGCATTGCAGATGCTTCCTGGAATATCATCGTGCAATACACAACCTACAAGGCTGAAAGTGCCGGTAAGCTTGTGGTATCGGTGGATCCACGAAACACGTCGAGAACATGCTCAAGATGTGGATGGGTAAAAGAATCCCTGAAACTTTCCGACAGGATGTTCCACTGCAATGCCTGTGGTCTCATAATTGATAGAGACCTGAACGCTGCGATCAACATACTCAATAGAGCACTGAAAAAAGTAGGGAGGGGCACTCCCGAATTAACGCCTGTGGAGATTGGAGCACTACCCGCAAGGGCAACTCCGGTCAGCGAAACAGGAAGCCCACGGCTTTAGTCGTGGGAGGATGTCACTAGGTTATGTCTATAGAATGACATATAAAATTTTACAAAGTATTTACTGCGCATGATAACGATCAAAATTTACCAGAGCCCCCATCAATTGCCTTTCTTCTTCAACTTCGGCATTTTACTTGAAAACTTGACTATCATAAAAATAACCAATGCCACAATTAGGAAGGTAATGACTGCGTCAACGAACTGTCCAAACAGAAATGGTCCGAAAGCTATGCTCTGCCATGAAACTCCAGATGGGGTCGCATACTGTATCAAAGGCATTATCAGATCCGTAACCAGTGCCTGAATCAATACACCAAGATAAAGTGCTAGAATGAAAGCAACAGCCATCCCCATCACCTTGTATTGCGATAGGAATGCCCTGAATTCCTGAATCATTCCTTTTGGCATAGGAGGGGGTGCAGTTGGAGGCTTTGGAGTAAGGAGATCACTAATTTTTTTTAATTCAGCAAGAATCTGATCTGAATTGTCCATGTATATTTATGCTTCGCATATATATAAGGTATATTCCTGATACAGGGAATTTGCGCACATAGTAGTTACAATCCTATTATTCACTACATTATTATTGATCAGTATATCCCAAAAACTATCTTTATTGCCTCAATTATGCTCGTAAACTCGTCCTCCCCTACCTCACCTATACTTTTTATCAATCTTGATTGCGAAACGGATCTCAATTGGAATAAATCAACCACAGATTTTTTAGATAAGTTGTTTGAACTGTTAGGGGATAACACTACTATCCAAGGCACGGAGTCATAATGAGTTTTATAATCCGTAATTGGTGCCACGACCTTCAATGGTAAGATTCCAATTTCATTGCCGCTTAAAATAACACACGGTCTAGTTTTGGTTATTTCGGCCCCAATTGTTGGTGACAGATTAACTAACCAGATTTCACGTTGCTTCAAGTTATCTTTCATTCCACAAAGTCTAGTGAATCGAGGGACTTTAGAGAATTGAGGTCTTCATCATGCTCGTAGTATTTCTTCAATACTTTCGCCTTGTTAGTAATTTCCCTTTTTTTATCATTTATGGCTTTCTCTCTGACTGCTTCAGCGAGAAACCCAGATTTACTCTTCTTGGACCTGAGTATTTCTGACACATCTTCAGGCAAAGTCACATTGAACCTCTGATTTGACACACATAGTTATGTGTATTAACTATACATATTTGTTGGTGCTAAAGATTGTGGCGGGAAACTTAAGGTAGTAAAATTGCCTTTTATCTCCAGGAGTTTGAAACTCAGGTTTTTTTCTTCATTCTTATCTCTTTCAATACCCTAACGGTTGACCGTGTGAATCCAGATCAATTGATATTGAAAAACAATTGAGGATACAGGACAGGACGATGAAGCCATGCCTATGAAGAATAGTGGAGTCCGTGTCAGTATAAGTTGAGACGAAGCAATAAGAAATTCAGTATATTACGTCGCGCATGGAGTTGCTGTACGTCTTCCTTCCAGTAGATCAAGGTCAAAAACTACAATACACACATTCCCAGAAATTAATTCATATAAACTTTAGAATTGCATTCCAGCCAAGTAGCAAATGTCGCAAGAATTGGAACTGTGTGCTACTTAGTTTTAGTCTGCTTAACTGTTAAGGATTGAAGATTGGTACAATAATGTACCAAAAGCCTAAATAGTGTTAGAAGGCTGGAATTTTATGAAAACAGGATCAAAAATCGCAGCAATAGTGATAGTAGTGATTGTCCTTGTGACAGGCACGGTGGCGTACTTGGGTTACTTTAGCAATACAGGAACTGCTAAAGTGTATGTCCAGGATGCGCCCATATCAAACGTTACAGCAGTTTATATAACGTTTAGTGAAGTTGCACTACATGGTAACAAGACAGGCTGGGCAAATTACTCAATCAGCTCAACCACAGTGAATATCTTAGGACTTACCACAACAAACGCGTCTCTCCTGAAATCGATAACACTACAGGCAGAGAGGTATACTATGATCCGTCTTTACATCAGTTCAGTAAATGTCAGCATCTTAGGGCAGAATTATACATTCACTCTCTCTTCTCCCTTTGCATTCATCAATCATACATTCGTTGTATCGGCTCATTCATCCACGGCGATTCACATTGAGTTTAATCTAAGCCAGGACCTTAACCTGAATGCTAAAATATTTACTCCTAATATTGGAATGGTAGTATCCTAACCCTTTTTTCAGGGTTAGGAATAATTTTAACTATAGGATTCATCAAATACCATTTACTTTATTTTAGTGAAGTAAGTCTTAAGTTTTACTGAGATTCACTTACCATGTCAGAATACTGGTGAGATTTACGAGTGATCTCTTGAGCATACGGTATATTATTAATCATGTCATGTATATAGCGAGCATGTAGATATCACATCCTGCCATATCCAATTTATTGATAGAAAAAATCGAAGCGTAACACATATGCACATTATGTATACACTAGTATACGTGTATTGCCACTATGCAATATGCTAATGTACGGTGCTTTAAAAAATATACCACATGTTCAAGATGATCAACCGAATCAAATCCTCATACCAGGTGGCATGATTAATAGTTAGAATAGGACTAAAATTATCCAACGCCGTATAACAGACGTTATACTGCGTTCAGATACTCCACAAATAATTAACAGCGAGGCCGGATTTCACAGTGTCGGCACGGATCTATGAATATTATAATGCATGCACTCTCAGTTTTAAAGACCAAAATCCTATAGTAACTTTACATCCATCTTATTTCTCTTTTCGAAAATGAGAGGATATTACATGTCGATTGTTCTAACAGTCGGGTTGCATCAATTCTAAATTGTCCCTGGATATAAGGCATGGCTGCTGTTAACTTGACAGTGACAATGTAGATAATGGATATGTCGTGTGTACATAATGTGAATAGCGTATGTATAGGTTTACTATAGTGGGATTGCGCATACTGATCAGTTTCGTGTTTCTATAAGCATTCAGAAGCATAGATTAATCTTTCAATAATTTTGCTGTACCTTTAGATTTCATCTTTCACCTGGATGTAGATGCCAGTATGCAGCAGGTTGCCAATTTAGGCACCAGTTTAGAATGAAAAGAGTTAAGCCCTAATTGTGTTTAGTACTAATTGTGATTAGGTTTGTTGACAGGGAATCCGAACTTCAGATTCTATCTGAATGCTGGGAACGACAGAGTGCTGATCTAGTTGTCCTTTATGGTAGACGAAGAATAGGAAAAACTACTTTACTGGATAAGTTTTTTAGTGATAAGGAAGGCATATTCTACGTCGCAACAGATGTTTATGTAGGACTGCAAATTCAAGATGTGAAGATATCCTTCGCAAAATATTTTGGAGATAACTTTCTCCTAAATGTTAATATTAGTGACTGGTCTGAGCTTTTTCAGTATCTAGAAAAAATTGTTCCCTCTAATAAACGCTTTTACATAGTTCTTGACGAATTCACCTATTTAACTAGAAATGACAGGACAATTTTGTCATCTTTACAAAGAGCCTGGGACCTATTTTTCTCAAAAACTCAGGTTTTACTTGTTATTTGCGGGTCTGATCTTGGTATGATGCAAGACAATGTTCTAAGCTATTCATCTCCATTGT
This sequence comes from Thermoplasmatales archaeon, assembly GCA_027366585.1. GTDB lineage: Archaea > Thermoplasmatota > Thermoplasmata > Thermoplasmatales > Thermoplasmataceae > UBA582. Next base: position 4,500 of record DAHXNF010000021.1, read on the forward strand.
ATGGGAGGCGAACAAGAGATATACTTCTAACCCAATTTGATCTCAGAAACTCCCTAAAATTTACAAGTTATGATTTTGAAGAAGGCTTAATGCTCTATATGACTATCGGCGGTGTTCCGGAATACCTTGAGAAAGCCCAGGGATATAATGATTATTATGCCTTTGTTATAAGGGAGTTTGGAGAAAAAAATGGCTTTTTTTATAGGGAACCATATTACTTGCTTGCACAGGAATTCAGGGATTACAATATATATTTTTCTATTATTAACGCAATTTCGTTCGGAAAAGTTAAGCCTTCAGAAATTGCCGATTTCGTCGGTATCGAGGGCAGAAGAATCTACCCGTACTTAGAGACACTCCAGAGACTTGGATTTGTAATAAGAATACGGCCAGTTCTTGACAATAGGAATAAGGGAATATACCACCTTTCTGATAGAATGTTGAGATTTTGGTTTAACTACGTCTTTCCATGGAGGGAATACACTGAACGCGGCGGGTCTCATACTGAGTTTGACTTTGAAACTTATTTTGGTCATGTTTTTGAAGAAGTGATAAGGAATGATATCTATTCCCATATGTATCCTGGTTATGAAGTCGGTACTTGGTGGTACAAGCAAGACGAGATAGACCTAGTTGCCATTTCCCCTGACAGGAACAAACTAATAGCTGTCGAATGTAAATGGAGGGATAACCAGGATCCAAGTCAACTTGTAGCGCCTCTCAAAGGGAAAGTAGGGAGGCTGCAGAAATTGTTCGATTTTGAGGAAATAGAATTACACATTGTTGCAAAATCATTTATTGCACACAAAGAGATAAATGGTGCCAAATTATTTGATCTAACAAGGCTTAGGAAAATGATCCTGGGTAAGGAATCCTTGCCTTCTAATAGATAGATACCGGCATTCCGCATTGTTTGGTCAGAACGCTCCATGGAACAAAATCAAATTGGCTGGCCTCAACCCTGTTTCATATCTTCCTGAAATAAGCGATATGCCTAAAGTATAATTCCGCTTCTTTCCTACTTCTAATGTGAAACTCGAATGGAAAGCCAAGCAGATTAGAATTCAATTCGACCTGGATCAAATCTCTCTTAACATCAGATACAATCAATACATCAATGTCACTCGCCATGTTATGGTGACCGCTGGCAACAGACCCAAATAGATATACTTCTGCCTTGGGATCCGCGTTCTTAACAGCATCTTTTATTTTAGCAAGAAAAGCGTCTAAGTTTCTGAAGGCATCAATCTTCCTTTTTGCCATCTCAATGAACAACTGAAAGATCCTCCTTTATCTGATTGATGAATTGAATTATAGAGCGTAAGTCCTCTTCTGAGTATGTAGTATTGAAATATCTTGACATTATACATGAGTCCTGGATTGTGCTAAGCATTATGCTCTTTTCTTTGAGCAGGAGCATTATTTTTTCCTTTTTGGCACCACTTGCAAGTTCAGCCAGGTTTTGAAGGAGAACCTTTAGGTCGTGGATATGGGGGAAATCTCCTAATTCCTTGAGAAGCATCGCTTTCAAAAACAACTCAAGAGATTGATTTGCACTGAAAGCTCCAACATCAATAAAACCTTCCTGAAGATTTCGCTCGGCGCTGATTAGGAAGCGTCTTGATCCCTCGAGCATATTATTGTACTCCTCTTCTGAAGTCATCTGTCCAAGCACTTTATGAAGTTGATAATTAAATAGTATCACTTACGCAACTCAACTCACTTTAATGACAAAATAGTGGAAGGTCAACCACAATTCCTCTTCCTGACCTTTATGGCTATGATCACACAGTCACTGATCTAGAGGGATTTTAGAATAGCAATTAAAGCGCCTAAAATTAAAAGCATCACACTCTACACGGAGGATAGAAAGTACATCTCCACCAACCAGTTTGGTAAAGTTAGAATTCAATGATTTTTGATGTTTACACGCTGATCAGCTATCACAGAATAATGATAGCATTTCACACGGAACTTGAAGATCTGCAAAAACTGATTCTACATCAGCCAAACCAAGAAGAACACTTCTTTTCCATGAACCTACAGGCAAAAGGATAGAGATCAGAAAACGCACTGGATAGAAATAATCCACACCATTTATAATATAATCATAAAACTGTTCGAGAATTTCTATCCAGCAAGTAACGCAGGTAGTAAAAAGGAAAACTTTCAACGGTAAGGATAATTTTAGCTTGAACTTGTCCTATTATAGGATAACTTGTTAGGTAGATTCGAGATTGGAACACAAGAACAGGAGTGAGGACTTCAGAATTGTCATAGCAGAGTGGTTTCTCCAGGAACTTCCGTTTACATTTGTCAGAGAAGGAAGATTGATAGAAAATCTGGTCTTCCTTGAGTTGTGCAGGAGATCAGATTTCTTTACGCAGTTCGGTGTTAATTACTGGAAGGAGTATGAAAAGGCAGAGGGCAGGGAAGTAGACTTTGTCATAACAGATAGAAATGAAATCTCAGAACTGATAAACGTATCGTACGCATCTTCCCGTGAAGATATACCTGTTCGAGAGTTGAAGGGTCTATTGAAAGCGTCTGAGGAACTTAAGTGCACAAAATTAAGGATATTTACATGGGAATACTATGAGAATGAAGATATAGAATTCACTCCATTATGGTACTGGCTATTGGAATCTGGAATATTCAGTAAGAAATAAGACAACGTTAGAATCTAAGGGAAATAGTTCTTTACTCAGCGGAATCATAAGGAATGCACCATAATCTTAAAGGCAGTGCAAACTAATCAGGGTCTGAAGAACTCTCGTTGAAACACAACCGCTTAGAATGGGAACATTCACAGTAATATGCATGCAAAATGTTTCACTCAATTGGTGACAAATCCCTAAATTAATTAAGATCCTAGGTATATAAGGACCATATGTGCACCATACAGATACCTCTTAACAGACCCTTTTGATTGATATATCTATTTATTTTGTAAACTGATGAGCTCCCTTTATTTATTGTACACTTGTGAGATAGAAAATATACTGTTAGAAGGATATAATGGAGGGTCCAGAATTAAGGAGTGGGGATCACACCAATTTTCTGCAAAGTCCAATCCACAAGATTGTCAAGTTCAGCGATCGCCCAATCATCTATCTGGGGCACGGGCTTTCTTACAAGATTATTTGGGATTACTCCTATGTGATGCAGTATTTCTTTCTTGACTGCGACGGAATATTCCTGCATATAATATCCTAGCGGAAGCGTTAGTGTAAAGAGATCAAATGCCTCATTCTTCTTTCCCCGATTATAGAGATCAACTACCTTCCTTAGCTGAAGAGGAAAAGGGGCAGAAGTCATGATACCGTCAATTCCCTGCTCCAGGTCCCAGTAAATGTTTCTTCCATGAGTTGCTGAATAAATAGTAACATCTGATCCCAGCAGCTTTCTGAGCGATGATATTTTCCTGTTACTCGGTTGATCCTCAACCTTGATAGCTTTTACATGCTTGCTTTTTCTAACAATGGATGCAACAGCATCAGAAGGAATTGTAGGAAAACCAAGTGATGGATTGTCAAGAATCGTTACAGGACATGGAGCCATGCTATCTAGATCCAGATAATAGTCGACGATGGAGGAAGCACTCATTCTGATATTCTTTGGCGGTGGTACGAGCACTGCAGACGATCCCATGGAAAATGCATCCTGCATAGATACTATGGTCAGCTTCAGTGACGCGCGGCCCACTCCCGTCACAATAGGAACTCTGCCATTGACCTCTGAAATAATTGTTCTCATGACAGTTGATCTCTCCTCATCCCCAAGCATTTCTGTTTCGGATACCTCCCCTAAGCAGGTAAGGCCATCTACACCACTGTCGAGATAGTAGTCAACGAGTTTCCTGAGAGATTGGAGGTCAACATTATAATTGCTATCATAAGGCGTCAATAAAATAGGAAACAGTCCATGCAGTTTGTTCTTCACACGGGTAAATCAAAAGTACGGCAATTACCTTTGTGGTATTGCTGCTTCACGGATCTTGGTCAAATTTTTGAGCCAGGCTTAAGTATGACCTTATAGGTTAAAGTAGAGAAATTGCATATTAGTCTATGTTTGAAAACGAAAATACTTTTGTACGGCTTCAGAAGGAAGGCAGGGAAAGTGAATTTGACGAAAAATATGAATCAGCGCTAAAAGAAGCAGCTTCCTATTTATCAAAGGAGTATCCGAATATAATTTCAGGCGACGTCATCGAGGAGAAGAAGATAGAGGATATCAGCCCGATAGATGGCAAGAAAATTGCAACTTTCCAGCTCTCCTCGAAGGAGAGTGTCGAAAAAGCATTAAATTTACTTCATTCTGGATACAGGAAATGGTTTGCTAAGGGTTATCTGGAGAGATCAAGAATATTGCTGAAGGCGTTCGATTTGATCAGGGAGAAAAAGTACCTTATAGCAGCGATTGAAGCATATGAGAATGGAAAGAACAGGTACGAAGCTGTTGCCGATGTGGACGAAGCACTTGACTTCATAAAATATTATTCGCTGAACCTTGTCGAGAACGAAGGCTTTATCCGGTCTACAGGGAAGGGCTATGATAACGAGGAAAGCATGAGCGTTATGAAACCGTATGGAGTGTTTGCAGTTATTCCTCCGTTCAACTTCTACGCTATCACCGTTGGAATGACAGTTGGTCCTCTTGTGACGGGTAACGCTGTTGTGCTTAAGCCATCAAGCGATATCCCAATTATCAGTCACATGACTGTCAGATTATTGCATGAAGCGGGTGTTCCAAAAGACGCGCTGGCTTTTCTCTCTGGCTCTGGAGGAATTGTGGGCAGAACGCTCATCGAGCACACAAAAACTGGAGGTGTTGTATTCACCGGATCCAGGGATGTGGGGATGGATATTTACCACAGGGCAACCCAGAACATGCCTAAGCCGGTCATCACGGAAATGGGAGGAAAGGATACTATCATCGTTACAGAGAAGTGCAGCATGAACAAGGCAGTAGAGGGAGTAGTCAGGGCTGCTTTTGGCTTTGCCGGACAGAAATGCAGTGCGTGTTCTCTTGTTCTTGTTCAGGCATCTATTCATGATGAGTTCCTCAGGAAGCTCAAGGAAAGAACGGAGAAGATCAAGACTGGAGATCCTAGGAAGAAGGAGAATTTTATGAATCCAGTAGTCAATAAGGCGGCATATGACAAGTTCAAGTCCCTCGAGCCAACTTTCACAAAGGAAGGCAAGATCCTTACTGGAGGACATGCAATGAATACTGATGGATTCTACGTGGAACCCACTATCGTGTATGATCTGAAGGCAGATGCCTCAATTGTCAGAAACGAGCTCTTTCTCCCGGTGCTTGCAGTAAGGAGTTTCAAGACACTCAAGGAAGCTGTCAATGAGGTTAACAGCTCTGCATACGGCCTCACAGGAGGGATATTCACAGAAGACCCGGAGGAGATCAGGTATTACTTTGACAATATCGATGTTGGCGTAATCTATGCTAACAGGGAAAGAGGCGGATCTACGGGAGCAATGGTGGGATCACAGCCATTCGTCGGATGGAAGATGAGCGGAAGCAGTGGCAAGGGTACCGGTTCTTTCTACTACCTTGCACAGTTCTTGAGGGAGCAAGCGCAGACTATTGCTCATTGAGTACGCGGTGATAGATATGGAGTATGGAATTAAAGGGAGAAGAGCAGTTGTTTGTGGATCCAGTGCAGGCATTGGCTTCGGAGCTGCATTGAAGCTAGCCTCAGACGGAGGCAATGTTCTTCTAGTATCGCGAAAAGAAGAAAATCTGAAGAGTGCAGTGAAAACAATCAGGGATAGGACTGGATCAGATGCATCGTACTTTGCCTGCGACATATCAAAAGCATCCGAAATAGATAGACTGGCGGCATTTGTGAAGAATGAATATTCTACAGTCGACTTCCTTGTGAATAATGTGGGCGGACCGGAACCGAGTGCATTCATGAATGTAACCGATGATACCTGGTACAGGTATTTTGATACGCTTTTCATGAGTGTGGTAAGGATCACAAGGGCATTTGTTCCCCTTATGAAGCAGGGATCATCAATTGTGAACATTCTTTCAAGATCTGCAAAGGAAGCGCTGCCGAACCTTGTCATCTCAAACTCTTTCAGGCCTGCGCTTGCTGGTTTGGCCAAGACCCTTTCGATCGAACTTGCTGGGAGTGGAATCAGGATAAACAATGTATGCCCTGGCCTTGTCGCAACAGAAAGGCAGATCAACCTCATGAAATATACAGCTGAAAGGGAGGGTGTCAAACTCGACCTAATAAAGAAGCGTTCAGAAGCTCAAATACCACTTGGAAGACTTGCTACTCCAGAGGAGATAGGATCGATGGTTGCATTTCTGTGCTCAAACGAAGCCTCTTACATAACAGGCGGGACTTTCTTTGTCGATGGCGGTACATCAAAAGCAAACGTCTGATCCCAGCGCTCAAATCAGGTCTCATTTCAGCAGGGTAAGCCTTTCTCCTAACGCTTCTCGGTGTATCCCTGTATTTTAGTCCATGGTTTCCCGATCCTCTTTCCCTGCCTTCTCATAGTTGGAATGAGTCAGGTAGAATTGCATCTTGGAAGCCCGCTTTTTACAATAAAGTGCGCAAGATCGGGACCGGTTCCTGATTTAAATTACACTGAATCTATTGTATTGAGATCATAGGTTCTCACAAGATCCGGAAGGGACTGCACAATGGCAGCAAGATCCTTCTCTATCTCAGCCCACTGGCCAGGTTCCCGGAAAGAGTATCCAGCATACTGTTTCGCGTATCCTTCGCATATCCAAAAGGACCATTCCATGGTACAGGCCTCAGCAGATCGGAGAGGACCTTACTTCTCAGGATGCTAGACTTCTCGCTGTTGCTCACAACCTCACAGACATAGAGACTCGAGGCCTCGAAGCCAATGTGATAGATTTTGAGTTTTCTTGCTGCACTATTAAATCCGCCTATGACCATTTCCATATCTTACAAACAGCAAAGCCAGTGTATACACGTTTCCTCGTATCCTTCTGCGGTCAGTAGGTTGATTGCATCGTTAATCCTGATCCAGTTCGCTCATTATTTCACAAGATAAACATTTTAATCTCTATGATCTAAGCCCTGACATGGGAGAAGCTACGACATACCTGAAGGGAAGATTGTTCGACGGAACACGAGTAATCGACGAGGGATGGCTGGGAGTTGCATCCGATGGAACAGTTGCCGAAGTTGGGGAAGGAAAATACCCACACACTGGAAAGAATGTCATTGATGACAAAGATGTGACCATACTTCCAGGACTCGTGGATGCGCATATGCATTTTTTTGGGTGCAGGTACGAGGACATCGCTGAATGGAACCTGATCTCGGGAGAACTTGCTGCTATAAGGAGTGTTACGGACATGAGAAATCTCCTTATGGCTGGGTTCACCACTGTGCGCGACCTTGGTAGCAAAGTAGCAGTGCATCTTGCACAGGCGGAGATTGAAGGTGACATTATTGGACCAAGTGTTATTGCATCGGGTCACTCACTGGCTCAGACAGGCGGAAATGACGATCTGAAATTTCTTCCACTGGATATGTCAAAGGCACTATCCTACTCATACTACTGCGATGGCCCGTGGGAATGTGTTTCTGCCGTGAGGAAGGTCATTCGCGAGGGAGCAACGGTTATCAAGGTATATGCCTCAGGTGGATTCGCAGCTGGCAACCGGCCGTTGCCCAACCTCACTGTTGATGAACTCAAGGCAATTGTAGATGAAGGTCACAGGGCAGGCGTCAAGGTAACGGCACACGCATATGGAGAAGAGGCGTTAAACAATGTGATAGATGCAGGCATCGATTCCATCGAGCATGGGATAGGATTGACCGAGGACATAGCGGAGAGAATCCGTAAAAAGGGGATTTACTATATACCAACTTTAAGCGTATACATGGCAGAAAAAAGCACACAGGGAAGGCTTGATCTCTTACCGAGGATTAGGGGTAAGAGTCGTGTGAACCGAGCTGAAATAATAGATCGGCATGTTACAAAGGAGATGGAGATTGCAAGGGATGCCGGTATTAAGATCGTAATGGGCACTGATTTTGTCAGTGCTGAGAATAGCAGACAGGGTGAAAATGCTATCGAGATCGAGAGGCTTTCAAGGTTTCTAGGCCCCACGCAGGCACTAGTC
>DAHXNF010000024.1 GCA_027366585.1 Thermoplasmatales archaeon
GGACATCATTACCTTAATGTTGTCAGAAGGAATGAAATTCTGTTTCACTGCCTTGTAGGAATACAATAAATGTCTATATCCAGACTTTATATAAATATTCTCTATAAAATTCCATAAAATCAACAAAAAATTGACATTCTCTTTCATACGAAAAATAGTTATATTTAAATTTGCTGATGTTGTTAGGTATAGTGACTAATGACAACCCTCATACTCAATGTTGATCGGGATAACGACTATGGCGACAAGGCTTCATTGCCTGGGCCGGTGATTGGCTATTCCGATTGCTATGAGGCAGCTTCAAAATTGATATCCATCGATCCAGAGGATTCTGATGCAAACGCCCTCTTTGGCGCGCTGAAGATATTTGAAGACCTGAAGAAACAGGGAGAGGACGTTGATGTTGCCCTGATAACCGGTGACAACGAAGTTGGTTCAAAATCAGACGAGATTCTCGCATCTCAGATCGACGAGGTGCTGAAATACAGGAAATTTGATGATGTGATCCTGGCAACTGACGGTGCCGAGGATGACTACATTATGCCACTGATTCTTTCAAGGATAAAGATTCGCTATGTAAAACACATTATTGTCAGGCACAACCAGAACATTGAATCCGTTTATTATTACATAGTCAAGGCACTGAAGGACAAGAAGATAGCCAACAAGTTCCAGATACCGTTCGGGCTGGTGTTCCTGACGTATGGGGTTGTATCACTTTCGTTTATAATATTCAGCCTTCTGACACCTGCTGGCGTAGGATCCATCGGGGGCCCAAGCGCCGTTGCGCTGACTTTTGTTTCCCTGATCTTGGGGGCATATTTCATTGAGCGTGCATTCGATGTCAGTGACCGGACAATGAAGCTGGTAAAGTCATTCAGGCAGTACGCCGAAGAAACAAGAGTCTCCTTCATTTCATATATCATAGCATTTTCGCTTGTTTTTGCAGGTATAGCCGCGAGTTACGTTATTGCTTCTGCCTCAACTGTTTCTGGCACTAAGATATTTCTGAACCAGATTCTTGTATTCATATCGTACTTCACATGGTGGTCATATGGTGCGATCGTCGCAAGGGAGGGCGGTATCGGCGTTGAGACGCTCCTGAATGGAAAGAGCGGGATCAGCAAAAACATCTACGTACTTCTTTTCACGCTTTCCGTTGGATTCATTGTATACGGTATGATCAACTACATCCGGTACATACTGAAGTATATACCATTCAGTTCTGCTGTGATGAACATTGCTCTCCTGATCCTTGGAATCATTGTCGCAGTCATCTCTTCAGTGGCACACAAATATTATTCGGAAAAGCAGAACCTTGGGCAGGCCAGCAACCTACAGAAGAACCTTTTTGATGGAAAAGAATAATCTTCAAAAGCTGGTTGATCCAGCTGTAAGCGCAATTATCAGCAAACGCTACCCTGAAATCGTTGCCGATCTGGGCCTGGACCATTATCTGGACACTCAGTCCGCAGCATTGCTTAATGCTCTTTTCATAACCACAAGACGAAAAATTCCTGACATATCCAGTTTCATGGGGCGCAATTCCATGATTATCGGGCCAGCTGCCTACGATTCATCCATATTCAAAATTCATGAGGCTGAGAACCTGATCTTAAGCGATAGTGCGGTAAGCCGTTATACTGGCGAAAGACAACCCGACTTTATCGTGACTGATCTGGATGGAGACCTTGCGAAGATCACACAATACTCAAAAAAGGGGGTGATCTGCCTGGTTCATGCTCATGGAGACAACATGGAACAGATCATGCATGCAATGGAAATATGTCCCGGCCCCATAATACCAACCTGCCAGGTCGACCCAGATGATATGACCTCAAATTTTGGAGGATTCACAGACGGAGATCGGTCTGCGTTCTTCGCGCACTTCCTTGGATCCCGGAGGATAAGGATTGCAGGGTTTGACTTTGACTCGCCGGAGATGAAGCTTGGTAGGGATATTATAATCAAGAAACGAAAGCTGGCATGGGCCAGGCAGCTTCTTTCTGATCTGTATCAGATAAGGACAGAGAAATACGGCAAGGAAAACATCACGTATCTTTAAAGATCCTTCCGTCGAGATAGCGGGTGGCAAAATTTACGCTGTTGAATCTGAGTGATGCCTCAATGTCTTCGGTGAAACCCATGATCTTCAGTCTCCTCGCTCCACTGCACTTTTCGACCTTATCCATTACCTCCGCTGGATCCACATCCTTTCCACGAAGCTGGGCAGCCAGAAAATTAGCATAGATCTCATCTTCTTCTGCCTTTCCGTCGGGCCTGCCTGATACGAAGATCTGAACTTTTTCAGCATCCTTGACCTTTTCACATGTTGCACTGTGATTTATGAATGACGATGTGTAGATTGCGTCTGCCCCGGTAATTTTATTTAGCACCATTGTGCCGTTTGTGGAAGTGAAAATGATAACCCTGTGAGCCAAGTCTTTAGTCCAGATCATTGCGGGAGTATTGCCATAGTCAAATTTCCTGATCTTGAAGCCATATCTTTCCCCAACAAGAAGCGCATTGGGTATTTTCTTCTTCAAATCCCTGGCTTCCTTTACCGTCTTTGTTGGAATTATGTATTCAGCCCCCCTGGCAAGGAGGATGGGTATCGAACTTGTCGACCTGAAGACATCAACAAGAATTGCAATTCCTTCAGGCTTTCCAACAAACTTCCTCCCTTCCAGAATCTCAATCTTCAGGTTTGACTCCTCCAATAAGCACCAACCGATGCATTTGAAAGTATTAAATCTTAATCAAACCAACATCGGCGCCACGATCGGATGTTTGCAGTGCATTGCATGCAGTTAAAAAAAAATGCATTTTTCTTTCAGGTACCGGCCTATCGCGATTATATGTCGTTAGAAGGATAATTATTTTGTATATCATTTCCTCAGTAAATTAGCTGGCTTCTGAGATATTAGTGCCGTATGTAATAATTATATTTGCTTCTATGAAGTTATGACGAAACCTTTATTTTAAGGATAATTTCGGTAATTAATTTTATTTAGTTAACTGAATGTAATTGACATGGGGAGAGGTTAACACTTAAATAACAATCTAGGGTACTATAGTACTCAGTCTGATTAGCACCTCCAGCCGTAAGATAGAGAATATTGGGTGTTCCATAGTTGTTATTTTCTGAAGTTTGATAGCCGGTAACATTTTCACGGCCTATGATCCTGGCGGCACGAGTATAATTCACGCCTGTGACATTTGTGCCACTTATTCCTTTTACCATATATATGGTGTTATTTCCATCTTAACCCTGTTGGCATTTGGCATTGCTTTTGTATTGGAAGTAATTGATGCTTGATCTCGATGCATGCGAAACTGGAACAAGCTTTAGCATGATGAACAACAGAGAGAGGACAAGTGTCATCGCAATTACTTTTCTACTAATCATGATTGTCCCACATCCACTACATGAAAGTTCATCTGATCAAAGACGTTGGACGAATATCCTGATAATGCGGCCTGAATTGAGACATTGAAAGGAGTAGGATGAATACTATATGGACAGATATTAACATCAACATATTCCTGGAAAGCAAAGTGATATCTAAAGCTTGATGCATTGCTGTTTTCCCTGAAAAGCTTAACATGCGTTATGTTGGTAAAAGCTCCGTAGGGCGCGTAATAAATAGATATAAAACCCGGTCCAGTCGCATTATTGTCTTCTTTAGGAATACCCCCAGAACGAACTTCATTAAAATATGAATTATTCTTAGTGTAGTTGGAACCTATTATTGCGAGCGTTAAGCCTCCAGGCATGATATGGGATGAAAAGTTGCCTATCACAGTGAAGTTTATTTCAAAGGCATAATAACCATTGATTGGATCAGCAAATTCAAACGCTGTGGAGATCATTTTTAAAGTGGATCGGTTTGATCCACTTTGATCCACGTATGTGATGGAACTATTGTTTTCATAGTTAGGGTTGAAATAGATAGAAGTGTCAGTGTACTTTGAGAAATTAACTGCGAATGTCACGTTAGTCACCGTGTTGGATGAAGTCACAGCTATGCCGGTGTCAGCATCAGAGCCCATTATTGTGTAGAACAAGATTGGAACAGCAACTATCACTGCCGCCAGAACAGCAAAGAACATGATCTTCCTACTCCTCTTATCCATCACAGAAAAGATAAACGAATTGCAAATATATACATTGTGAAACAGGCTTTGGCTATTAAATCCCGTTATTGTAATAATTATATTTCATATCATTTATCCGGTCAAATACAGAGTCTGGAAAAATTTGTATCATATGTGGCAATATACAATTCCATGGAGGCTCAAGGAAGGTCGTATTTTAAAGATAATCTCAGTAAATAATTTTATTTAGCTAACTGAATGTAATCGACATGGGCACCGGCAAAAGGTTAATGAGATACTTTACAATCAAGGCGACTACATAAAGGTAATTGCTATGGCTCAAACAGTAAATGTAATGGTCGAAGGTGGAAAGGCGAGCAGCGGGCCACCTCTTGGACCTGCACTCGGCCCTCTTGGATTGAACATGGGGGATATAATCAAGCAGATAAATGAGAAAACTAAAGCGTTCCAGGGAATGCAGGTTCCAGTCAGTGTTGTAGTCACTGATCCTGCAAAGAAATTGTTTGAGATCAGGGTAGGCATTCCTCCAACCTCGGCTTTGATTAAGAAGGAAATCGGGATCGAATCCGGCTCTGGAAAGAGAAAGGAGCAGATCGCTGGAAATGCATCAATGGAGCAGATCAAGAATGTAGCCAAGGCAAAAATGGACGGGATGCTTGCGAAGGACCTGAAGGGCGCTGTCCTCGAAGTCCTTGGATCATGTGTTTCACTTGGCGTCAACGTAGATGGAAAGGACCCGAAAGAGGTTCAAAAGTTAATTAAGGAAGGCACTATTCAGGTTTAATCTGTAGGAGAACCCCAGGGGTTCGTGAGAACTACGGAGGTGTTAATTTGGCAAGAGCGGAATTAGTTAAGTGCATAAAGGATGCGAAATCAGCATCTAAGGACAGGAAGTTCAAGGAAAGCCTTGAGCTTGCCATAAACTTGAAGGATATCGATTTATCTGATCCTAAAAACAGGATAAATGACGAAGTACAACTCCCGAAGGGAAGGGGCAAGCCGATCAAGGTTGCAGTCATAGGCTCAGAGGAAATGAAATCGAAGACCAGACCTGTTGCGGACCGCATTATAGGAGCTGAAGAGATAAGCGGCTTCGCTGAGAACAAGAAGGAATTCAAGAAAATCGCATCTCAAATTGATTTTATGGTTGCAGAATCAACGCTCATGGCAACTGTAGGTAAGTCACTCGGTCAGGTCCTGGGTCCAAGAGGCAAGATCCCGAAACCGGTGCCCCCGGGACAGGATCCTACCGCGATGATAAACAACCTGAAAAGGACAGTCAGGATAAGAACCAGGGATAAGAGAACTTTTCATGTCCCGGTTGGCACAAAGGACATGTCAGATGAAGAAATTGCAGATAATGTCAGTGCAGTCATTAAGAGAATAATCAGTAAACTTGACAAGGGCGATTCAAACATTGCATCAATTTTCCTTAAAACTACGATGGGTAAGGCAGTGAGGATCCAGGTTGGTGACGCTGAATGAGGCATCCAGCAACGTGGAAGGTTGACCTGGTTGATCAGGTCGCCCAGGATATAGACAACGCAGGAACGGTAGCCATTGTTGATATACATGGCCTTCGAAACAACCAGTTCCAGGGCATCAGGCGTGATGTAAGAGGCGACCTGAAGATAAGGGTTATGCGTCTCACGCTGCTTCGAAAGGCACTTGAGAAGTCGAAGAAGCCAGGCATACTTGATCTTTCAAAGCAGGTAAACGGACAGGTTGCACTGGTCACGACAAACAGCGAACCGGTTGCAGTAAACAGGGTATTGCGGCAAAAGAGGCAGATGATGTCCCCGCGGGGCGGAGAGACTGCATCAGCTGACATCGTAATTCCCGAGGGTGAGACTAGTTTTCCGCCAGGACCGATGATAAGCGAGTTCCAGAAGGCTGGTCTCCAGACTGCCATAGAGAAAGGCAAGATTGTGATAAAGAAGGAATCAGTCGTAGTCAAGAAAGGAGAGGTCATATCCAAGGACAGGGCATCTCTCCTGCAGAAACTTGACATAAAGCCAATTGAGGTAGGTCTTAATCTGGTCGTAGCTTACGCATCCGGTACTTTATTCTCAAGTGATGTGCTGAGTATTACGCCTGAATCTGTCTCGCTGGACATTGCGTCTTCTTTCCTGACGGCAAAGACCCTGGCTTTGGAGATTGGCTTTGTGGTACCGGAGATTATTCCGGACCTCATTGTGAAGGCAAGGCTCGTTGCAGAGTCTCTCGCAATGAAAGCAGGAATTGTGGACGAGTCCAGCATTCAATTATTTATATTGAAAGCGATTAGGGATGCATCCGCTGTCCAGGAAGCTGTCGGTGAAGGAAAAGAGGAAAAAGGCTCTACCGGGAAAGAGGATAAGAAGAAGGAGAAAGAGGCAAAGAGTGAATCAACGGATGAGGACGTTTCAGCAGGGTTAAGTTCCCTGTTTGGATAATTAGAGGAGGAAAAACAAAATGGAATATGTATACGGCGCTCTGCTACTGCATTCTGCAGGGAGCGAAATAGACGAAGAAAAGTTGAAGAAGGTACTTGAGGAAGCAGGCGTTAAGCCGGACGAGTCCAGACTGAAGGCTCTAGTTTCTAGCATGAAGGGAGTGAACATCGAGGAAGTCATAAAGAACGCAGCATCAATGCCAGCTGCCGCTCCTGCCGCACAAGCAAAGCATGAAGAAAAGAAAGAGTCCAAGAAGAAGGAAGAAAAGAAGGACGAGAAAGAGGCTGCCGCTTCTGAGGAAGATGCTCTCGCTGGACTTAGCTCACTGTTTGGGTAATCCAAGTGCTAGACCTTTATAAATTTGTTTGGGGAGTAATCAAATATCTGCTCCCCGCGATGTTATTTATTATTTCTGTTTTTATAGCTCCAGATACCCTTCTACTGATTGTATCGCTGCTCTGGATATTTGCATCGATCATTGAGACTGTTCTCACCCTGCCTGGTGAAACTGACAAAAGCATTGAGAGCAGATACTAATATCAAATTCGAGCGTGCGGGAACCCGGAAAAGATCAGTCCATATATTCTCTATGAATTGGCATTGAAAGTCCTAATTTACAATTGATTTCCTGGAGAGTTGCCTGCACATTCACACTTAGGGGCGAATGATTTTTTGGTCGATCCTCTGAATCAATAATTTACTGCGTCCAGAATCAAATTGTGTCCCGCGAAATAGTTTCAGTTTATAAAGTCATATAATGATTTTCAGAATGACAGAAATACCCTTTGTGTGAAGGTTTATTCATTTTAATAAAATTCCATTTTGTGGTGATAGCAGTTTTGTCCGTCAAGATTGGGCATTGCAATTTCATAGATCGCTTCTTACCTGATCACTTACGTTTATCGATTCTGGACTTCTCTCGGTGGGACCTGTAAATAATGTGGGTATTTTTGGTAAACATTTCTCACTATATAATGAGCTGAGAGAGGTAAGCACAGTCTCGATCAACATCGATGATAGAAAAAGGGAACCCATAAACTGGTTTGCTTAAATCTATGGTAGAATGGCCATTCTTTTCAATTCTCTTTTAATGGATAGCCAACACTGTCTTAAAGGTAAATTCTCCTCGGGGACACTCGTCATCCAGAATTTATTCTTAACCCAAGATTTGCTATTTCTTTTTTCTTTTCAGAGAATTCTCGGTCAAACGTTATAAATTTATCCGCCCCAAGCATCATGCTGGCGGAAAGATGCAATAGATCCAGCGTCCTCATCCTTATCGTAACTGCAATTGCGATTGCATTGCTGACCACTCTATCCATGTCTACCTCTGGAATTTTGATATCTATTTCAGGCAAATAGTCTGCGAAAGCTTCTATTTCATCCACTCCCAGAGCTGTTGTTCTTGAAAGAACTGATTTTAATTCCAGGATAGTCACATAGGATGTGACCTTTTCATCACTATTTTCCAGAGTTTTCAAAGCTCTCGCATGATTAACATCCCTTTGGTTTAGAAATGAAATTACGACATTCGTGTCAATGTAATCCACTTTAATCTCTCTCTTGCATTGAAATTTCTGATAGATCTTGAGGCAGCTCCGGAAGTCCTTTTTCTTTCCATTTCTTTATAATAGTATGACTTTTCTCCTTTCTTTCTATAGTTTTTTTTGCGCTTTGCATACCACTTTGCATAATCAGCCTCAGGGCATCGGCCTTGTTGTTTGCCAAATTATATTTTATCAATTTATCAATCAGGTTAGATGTGTTTTCATCTATTCTCAAAGCGATTACATTTGATACCATGTAATTTCATATGTTTACGCTGTATAAATTCTTTCTGCAATATCTCGCATCATCTCCTAATTGGCGGCTACCTATTCCTAGATGCCTGTCGATTTAAGCTTATCAAGTACCAATAAAAATCACATTCTTCTAGGCAGTCATTCCCAAAACCTTCATCGTTACCATCTTGGTCCATGAATATGATTTTTCTCACTCCTTTTGGTAAGGTTTCTCTTCTTGAAGGTTTTATTCAACGTTTGGAAACCTGTTACATAAAATTACAGAATTTGCCAACGAAAACAAGGCTAATCGAGTTTCATAGTCGTACCTGGAGGAGATTGATTAAGAAATAACGATGTTCAGTAAGACACCACAGAGCTTCTTCCCCTGTCCTAAACAATGCCTATGAACAGCCTAAAAACTTGTTAAACCAGATCAAAGAATCATTAAAAGCCTTGAGTAGAAACCCCGCAAACAAATCTGTTCCAGGACTCTACGAGAAGACACTTTCCTTAACACCTATTGTGTTACCCCCTTATCCTGATAACGTTTGTGATATTTTTAATTCCTTATTTCACCCGTGAACCCATCATGTACCATCCCTCCTGTTCAAGCAATCCGATGCACCTAGGTTCAGCATGATAGACTGGCTATTTTTCGATTGCCATAATTGGATAGGAATCACTTGCCATTTACATGTACTTATAGTTCAAGATTTATACATGGACGGTTCAGGGTCTTTTCAAAAGCAAAGATCATGGAAAAAATATTGCATCGTAAGACTAAAGCCAGGTGCTGGAAATTGGGTTGTGAGCCCGAACACGAACCAAAAATATTTAATCTCGCAATGTATAGAATTGGATATGATAACGAGCATCAGTCCTGTGATACTGTTTGTAAAAGACTTCCAGAAGGCTTTGGTGTTTTATAGAGACAAGCTGGGGCTTACACCTTCTTCTGGCGAAGCACCACATGAAGAGTTTTCATCCTTTGCGGTAGGAAGCGTTGAATTCTCAATTCACGGAGGTTACAAGGGTAGAAAGGGAGGTCCCATAGATATTCATTTCCTTACAAAAGACATCAGGGAAGAAGTGAAAAGACTTAAGGAAAACGGAGTCAGCTTCACGAGAGATGTTGAGAAGATGCCATGGGGCGCATATCAGGCTACATTTCTGGACCCAGATGGAAATGAACTGGAACTGTACCAGGAGTAGCCGATATTTATAGGCCCCGTTGAAAGGAGGGCAAATAACACATTCTATAGGGATTGGCATGGATAATCCTATTCATTGCAATTGAATTCCCCGAGTGTCATCTTTCCTTTCCATTGCGAAATTTATGCTTTCTGATCGATAACTTATGCGGTATCCACCCGCAACAGGGGCAGGGAGAACAATTAGACCATCTGACCTTTACGGAAATTTCGTAGGTAGAACAAGATCTACAAAGGAACGCGTCTCCATTTGGAAACTTTCATTTTCAATATAAACCCGGCGGCTAAGGAAGAAGCGTATCGCCATAGAAAGACATGATATCATCAAGTGGAAAATACCCAACCCTGGTCAGCTTTCATTGTTTACTGTCACCACGCAGGAAACATGAATCGTATCATTTGACCTTTAACATACATCGAAACATAACTTGACTGGATTAGAGAAAACATTCATAGGTTGCTCAATTTTTCCAGTGCGTCGAATGCCCTGGTGGCATCTAATTCATCAACCAGCATTATCATCCTACCAGGCCCAATAGTGTTAAATTGCCTGATTGCCACATCGTTTATGGCAAGTTCAGTTACAATTGTGGACAGGAGACCAGGTGCTGTTTCTATTTCTATTGGCATTTCAACTACTATTTCTGCCAGACCCTCCAACTTCCTGTTCACCTGGGAGCCTGAAATGAAAGATTCGAATCTTGCAAGATTTTTAGAGTCAATTGTAACACTTGCATTATCCATGTTTGTCACCAAGCGGAAAGTTTCCCCCGCTGCAAAATTCATGTCGCTTGAAAATCTCAATATGGCTTTCTGCAAATCGTTGCTGTTTTTCAAGGAAACAACAGTAATCCTGTTCCTAAGAGACAGTTTCATGATCCTCTTTCCGGATGATTTGCGCTTTTCATATGTCTCATTTACAGGATATCTCCTGATTGCGCTGAGTATAGCGTCAAATGTTACCTTCCCATTTGCGGTCATTTCAATGTCCCTCGCAAGTGCCCTAGTATTCACGATTCCACGAGCTAGAGCGTTCCTTATTACACCATCCCTTTCAATAGCAAGCCTGACAAGAGTTGTTGCATTTTGTGTCAAATCTGTAGTATTCATGTCTAAGTTAGTCATGAATAAGAAAAACATGTCATAAACTTTTTGCCTTTTATCGACTTCATCTC
The DNA here is from genome assembly GCA_027366585.1 of Thermoplasmatales archaeon. Taxonomy (GTDB): domain Archaea; phylum Thermoplasmatota; class Thermoplasmata; order Thermoplasmatales; family Thermoplasmataceae; genus UBA582. The sequence continues at coordinate 10,725 of DAHXNF010000024.1, forward strand.
CCTGTATGCAAGATAAAAATATTGCGGGAAAGATGAGAGCCATAAGGATGCACTCCAGGGGTGGACCTGAAAATCTGGTTTACGAAGAGGCGGATATTCCGAAAATTTCCAGAGGAGAGGTGCTGATCAGGGTCCATGCAGCATCCATCACTCCAACTGAGCTGTCCTGGAATTCATCATTCACCGACAGGAATAAGAAAGAGAGGTTCCCGGTAATACCGAGCTTTGAAGTGTCTGGTACTGTATCCGGTATTTCGAGCGAAGTTAAACATCTTAAGGTGGGCGACGAGGTATATGGACTGCTTGATTTCTGGAGGAACGGTGCAGCGGCAGAGTACGTGGCAACCGATGCGGCGGAGATAACATTGAAGCCTTCTGCCCTGGATCACATTTCGGCTGCCTCTCTCCCACTTTCCGGTCTCACTGCGTGGCAGGCCCTGTTTGATCATGGGCATCTCAAACCAGGCCAGGCTGTACTGATTCATGGCGCTGCTGGCGGCGTTGGTTCTCTTGCAGTTCAAATAGCCCACTGGAAAGGTGCGGAAGTTATTGGGACTTGCTCAAGGGGAAAGGAGGCTATAGTCCGCCAGCTAGGCGCAAACCAGATCATAGATTATGGCAACGCAAGGTTCGAGGATGTCGCCAACGGGGTGGATCTGGTTGTTGATACTGTTGGAGGGGAAGTGCTGAACCGTTCCTACCAGACAGTTAGGAGGGGAGGTACTGTTGTTACTGTTGCGGATGACATAGATGAAGAGCTTGCCTGTAAATATGGCGCAAAAGGTATTTCATTCCTTGTGGAGCCAAATAAAAGAGAGCTGAGGGAAATAGCACTGCTTGCAGATTCAGGAAAGATAAGGCCAGTGATCCAGGAAACATTTCCATTAAGGGATGCCAAGCAAGCTTTCATTTCCGGAATAGCAAACCATAATACGGGAAAAATAGTCCTAAGCGTGACTGGGTAAACGGGGTACAAAAAGATTCATCTTTTGGGCACAAGGCAGAAGGAGAATAGGTGATAAAATGGCAAAGATGTCAGGTGAAGCAGAAAAAGTAGTAATGGAATATGTGGGCGCACTGGATTCCCAGGATTTCGACCGCGCAGCAGGGCTCATTGCAGAGGATGTGAGGATAATCGGACCGGCTGGTGAGAATTTTGGCAAGCCAAAGGATTTCACGAACATGCTGAAGCGTTACCATGGTAAATACGCTATACTGAAAGTGTTTGTGGATGGAGAGGATGTTGGACTCCTGTATGATTTCACAACTTCCGGTAAGACCGTATACATGAGCTCATGGTACAAAGTTGAGGGAAGAAAGATCAATTACATCAGAACCGTATTTGATCCTTCGGCATTTGAATGATAATTGCCCAGCTTCGGGGAGGGTATGCGCAGAATTAAGCTGCCCTGATAGCGGGATTTATTGTTCTTTTGATTTCCCACTGGCTCATACCATATTTCTCATGTTTGTTTTCACTTCTTTTTGCTTGCAAGTGAGTTCAGCATTTCGTAATTTATTGCACCTTCAATCAGGTCGCTGAAGTTGCCCCTTTCAAGAATCTCTTTTCCGATTCGCAGCAACAAACCCATCGCGGCATATGAGGCACTGGGGCCAAAACTCAGCCTTGTTACTCCTAGTTTTTTCAGGTCACTGATTTGGGGCAGCCCTTTTCTGATCATAACGTTAATCGGAAATTTCACTGAATTGACAAAGTGAGAGATGGAGGCGATATCAGCCAATCCCATTGGATAAACACAATCTGCTCCGGCTTCTATGTACCTCTCCGACCTGATAATTGCCTCCTCAAGGCTTGATTCAAGATCTACCCCGCTTCTGCGTGAAAATGCATCTGTCCTGGCATTTATGACAAAGGGTATCCCAGTTTCTTCTTTCAGGGTCAGCAAGGCAGCAATTTTCCTGCTCTGTATTTCCGGATCAACAAGGCCATCCCTTGCAAAGTCAACGTCCTCTATGTTTACCCCCACTGCACCTGCTTCAAGGATCCCCATGACAGATTTCACCACCTGTGAAGGAGATCTACCGAAGCCTGACACCATATCCACGCTTAAAGGGACGTTCAGGGCCATGGTGATCCTTTTTACAGCAGACACAAATTCCCGCTTTGGGATCGATTCTCCATCATGGTATCCAAGAGAAACCAGCATGCCTGCACTGGAAGTCGCAATGGACGTGAAGCCGGCCTCCTCGAATATCCTTGCGCTTGGAACATCCCATGCATTGGGTATAACAAAGAAATTGCCTAACCTGTGCTGCGACTTGAAATGCCTGGCCTGCTTCACCTGGAGTTCCAGTGATTCGTCTTTTTCAGGCATAAACATGGTCTGGAGCGACCTCAGGTACTTAAGATTTAACAGTTTGGAAAGAGAGTAGTTTCATGGGGCTAAGACGCTTCTTTCAACTCCTTGCAGACAGGTTCGCACGCAAGAATCAGACAAAATCCCTTTAATATGCATCATTCTATCGATTTTGTCGAGGAAAAAATACCAGTGCTTGAAATATCGATCCGGCCAGAGGAAATCAATGAAAAACAATAACGCGGATGAGAAATCCATAACTTTCAGACATGCTGTTTCGATATACCTGGCATCTGTTCTAGGCGGCGGTATACTGGTACTTCCCGGTCTTGCAGCGCAGGAAGCCGGGTCACTCTCGATACTGGCGTGGATTATCATGTCTGTCGCAAGCTATCCTTTCGCTTTCACATTCTCCCGGTTGGCGTTGAGAAACCCCAAGTCTGGCGGTATATACACGTTCACCAGAGAAGCTTATGGCCCGTATGTGAGCAATGGCGTCGGTTGGCTCTTTCTCACATGGGTTGCACTGGGCGCCCCTGCAGTATCGTTAGCTGCAGCCTCTTACCTTTCCTTCGCACTCCCGATGACCCAGTTGGATATATTTGGGTTCGCCCTATTTCTTATGCTCGCTGTAGCAGCTATCAACTATCTTGGTATAAAGTTCAGCGCTCTAGTCCAGATGCTTGTCATCGTTGCAATTGTCGGGATCCTCGTCTTAACTATTGCGTCTGCAGTATTCAGGATATCTCCTGCAAACTTTGCTGTGGTCCTGGGAAATAATGCGTTTTATTCTGTTGGAACATCAATGGCACTGATTATCTGGGCATATTTCGGGTATGAAAATGTGCCAAATCTAGCTGGAGAATTCATTGATCCCAGGAGAGACCTGCGAAGGAGCGTTACCTTCAGTGTCGTTATAATAGGGGTTCTGTATGTAGCGCTTTCAATCGTAATTGTAGGAACGAAGGCCTATATAGCGGGAGGCAGCATCGCACCATTTTCGGTTATTCTGTCAAATCTATTCGGCCGTTTCGGCGCTATAGCGGCCGCTGTAATAGCTGTAGTGGCAATCTTCAGCACAATGAACGCGTACTATGCCGGAGTCAGCAAGCTGATACAGACAGTGGCCGAGAACAGCGGCATTCCAAAACTCTTTTCCCGGGGAAACCACAGGACTGGGTCCGCCTATATGTCGATATTGCTTTTATTCTCCCTGGGCGTAATCGGACTTTTGCTGTATGGCATATTACACATTTCATACACGACCGCTTTTCTCGCCGTTAGCGGTGCCGGTGTATTGACATATATTGCAGGTTCAGCTTCCGGGATCAAGCTACTTTCCATTTCCGGCTGGGGGAAACTACTCCCTTGGATCTCTCTTATAGTGTCCATAATCATTCTCTTTTTTATTGGTTATGTCATCGTTGTAAGCATAGTAGCTTTCTGTCTTTCACTGTTATATACCCGCCATATCCTGAGCAAAAAGAGGATATCGGCTTTAGCTTGAGCATGGATGATATGCTTGCGGATTAGACCAGGATGTCATACTTAACATGTTCATTCGTTATTCCTGGGACTCCTATGGTCAGAGTACTTGAAATGGAAAGAACTGATTAGTCTTAGTGCTTCTCAATTCCTGATACAGGATTGCATGCATTACGAAATTTTTTATGTATGTGGGGATTGTAAATACGGGATTCTACGGGCACCTCAAAGGGAGCAATCATTTTTTCTTCTTGAACGCACGGCCAAATACAACAAAAAGTGTTATGACTGCTGCAATTGTTATTGTAACCGCAGCAATTAACGCCGCCGGGATTGGGTTGAGGGGGGTCATACTGGTTTGCTTAAAGTGAGTGACTTCTGACGAATTAACAGTAATTATGGAGGAATAAGTTACATATCCTGGTGCAACAGTGCCAACTCTATATGTCCCCGGGCTCAGACTGATGTTAAATTTGCCGTTGGTTTCCTTGTAAGTAACCCAACCTGAGTAATAGTATATTTCGATCAAAGCGTTTGACGGTTTCACTGAACCAACAAAATATCCATACGTGACACCCTTTGTGAATGTAATAGATATGTTGACAGGATGACCGTATACTGTTAAGGTTCCCGAACGAATGGATGCACTATAGTTCAGTGCCTGTGTTGAAAATGAATATGAGCCGTTGGGTTCCTTGAACACTACCAAGTTCCCAAAACAATTTATCATCGTCCCGTTCAATATTGCAACCCATTCTGTACCACTTGGAAGCCCGGTTTCAGTAAGCGTGACATTATACTTTGGAACTGATCCTGAAGCGTAAGTCATTGCATGGATTTTATTGACTTCGCTTGCTGCTGTGATTGATCTGATTAGCCCAGAATTTTGGAAGTGTATTCCCGAATCATTGAAACATGTGACATTAGCGCTGTTCGCCAGGTTTGGTGCACTGCCCGGGGTTGCGTTCAGCGAAAGTGGGAAAGCGGAAAAGGAGGCTAACAGAGAAAGAAGCGCAATGAAAATAACCCCTATCTTAACCTGATAAATCCTCAAGTTTTATCATGATGTGTATTTATATAAGCCTTCTTGTAAAGACTCATGGAAAATCAAAGAAACATTTTTTGGCTGAGATTATGCTAATCGCATATCAAAAAGATCAGGCGAGCTTTAGTTCCTGTAACTTTGAAAGGATCTCCGCTCCATGTTCCTTTGGGGACACCTTCTCGTAAACGAAAGCTATCCTGCCGTTGCGATCTATGATATAGGTAACCCTCTTGTCCGTTGATCCATTAAGTGTACCATATGCCTCAGAGATCTTCTTGCCGGTATCAGATACAAGGGTGAAAGTCAATCCATACTTGTTGTAGAATTTCTTGTGGGAGTTCACTGAGTCAACGGAAACACCGATTACCTTGACTCCCTTCTCCTCGAACTTCTTTGTATTGTCCCTGAAGTTGCAAGCTTCCGCGGTGCATCCGGGAGTGTCATCTTTCGGGTAGAAATATAGAACAACTGGCTTGCCCTTAAAACTGGATAATTTAATGTTGCTTCCATCCTGGTCCTGTGCGTCAAAATCCGGAGCATTCATTCCTGCTTTCAGTAACTCGGTCATGGGAAGAGATAATTCCCATATTTATAGTGTTTCTGTAATCATGTAAACGACAGCCTGAGTGTCTTTGCAGCTTCTCCGCCCTTCTTTCTTATCTCTGGATCTGAATCAACGGAACTGATGCCGGTCGCAAGGAATCTTCCACTTTCATCCTGTATGAATATATAGTCACCCTTCTTTATATCAGGAGACATTGAAAGAATGCCTTTGGAGAAAAGATTGGCTCCATTCATGATGTGTGGAACCGCTCCAGAATCAACAACTATCTTCTTAACTTCAGGCTTGACTATGTTCAGGAAATCCGGTGTCGGTATGAACCGGTCCGTCCATATACCTGCAAATGTCCTTCCAAGATAGTACAGGTTCCCGTTTTTTCCCTCCTCCACCTGCATCTTGTCGACATCCGGATAGCTTATGCCTATTTCTTCGAGGCTCGAGGACAGTCCCTTTATCTCCTTCTTTGAAAGGTAGTGTTTGCTCATTTATCTCACATACAATTTCAACTGTGCTATCTTATCGTTGATTGATGCATCCGTGCAATCAAGAACTGACTTTATGTAAGGTGCTATCTTCTCTCCAAACATCATCTGCTCTGAAGTGAACCTCCACTTCTGATTGCTGCCCCCCTGAAGAGCAATTACAAATGCATAGTATACGGAATTGAAGAGTCCTGAGAAACCCACCCTCTTTTCCCACTTCTTAAGTGTCTCGCTTTTTCCAAGTGAAAGATAGTCCTTAAACATGTCTATCAGCATGGATGATTCCGTCGACCATGGTTCGACGGTGATTAGGCTCGAGGCCTCTTCCTGGTCGATCCTCCTCTTCAGCATCTCTATCTGTCTTAGCGGGTCACCAGCCTGCATCTTGATCGTGCTCTCATCAACGTCGGGGAAATATTCCTTCAGAATCTGCATACCAAACCTGGGCCAGAGGATTTCAAGGAGCTTCCTCTGGCTCTTGCTATCCAGGGCGAGGGGTCCCGTTAATTCCAGATACTTTTCCAGCTTGGCGGCTTCTTCCTGATTGAACAGAACACTCAAGAACTCCTTCGGATTCAAGAATGCATCACCACCTATGAGATACATACCCCTGGAGAGCGCGTTTCTCTTCCTGTCCTCCTCGACAGAATGCAGGAAAGATTTTGCATCTGTCTGGCCTCCAAGATATCCCGCCGCCGTCTGCTCCTGAATGCTGTTATCGACAGATTCCAGAAATGGGACAGATAACTTGAACATCCTTGTCATGTCAGGTAAAAGCATGTGGCGCAGCAAAATCCGCATAAGATTGGTTTTGCTATCCTGGTAAATCTTGATTCTCGAAACGTTCCCGATATCAAGATAGAAGAAATCGCCCGTCTTGCCAAGCACGAAGCCATCGTCTGATGACAGATCCTCCACCTTCTCGGTTCGAAATACATCGGCCAGAAAATCATTGCCGGGAAAATTTCCCTTGCAACTGCCTATATAGTAGTTCCCTGAACTGAATACCGACACCTTCTTTGTCTTCACGAGCGAGGAGAACGACAACATTTTAAAGGTGTTATTATCAAAACTCTGCACCCCACCGAGTACCAGAGGATCCGTATTCCCTCTCTTTGCATAGTCAAGATTACCGTAAGGGGTGGGAATTACTCCCATTATCGGAGCAGATTCAGACTCCATCACCTTATAAGTCTCGCCAATTGCACTCAAAAACTGATCGGCGCTACCTGCGAGTCTTGCGATACCCGAGCCCTGGATCCTAGCCAGTTTCTTCTTATAAGAATCGAAGGGGCAGAACATAGACTGGTCCATGCAATCCGGGATCAGGGAAAGGAGATTCTGCTGGTCGGAATAGAAAGCCTGAAGCTTTTCTATGAACGCCGCTTCCTTCTCCTTTGATCTGGTCTTTAATTTCATCTCAACTACTTTGTGTCAAGCATTCTAATTGCTTCAGCATTGACGGTTACTGGAATAGGGACAAGAGACTCGATAAGCTGCACAGTGACCTCTTCCTTCGCAGCGTCAATGGACATAATTTTTGCCCTTTCCCCCTTGAATGGGCCGTCGATCAGCTCAATGAGGGCTCCCAGCTCCAGGCCGGTAACAGCTGGTTTTGGTTCAAGATAGTGCTCTATCTCCTCGATCGCAATTTCTCCCTTGACTTCACCCTTGTATCCTCTAATATCCTTGCCCAGATATGGTATCCTGTCGGGATGCATTGTCTCAACGAAGACGTATCCTTTCACCTCCTTGGGTGCCATAATGGCAAGTATTTCATTTGTTGCACTCTTGTAAGTCGCTGATCTCTCTTCCTTGTCCTTTTCACTCTTCTTTGCGAGATCCCTGGAAACTGGAATCTCATTTCCAACCGTTGTCTTTACTGCAACTATGACAGGTATAAGTGTTAGCTGCATTTCCTGTGTAACCGAACCATTGTCATGCTCCACCCTGACTGAGAACCTGGCGATATCCTTCTTGAATCCTCCCTTCGGTGTGGTAACTACAACCTTGAATTCTTTTGTTTCTTTTGACTCAAGAGAAATCTCAGAAACAAACGGCTTGTTCTCTGCTGGAGATACAAACGATTCCTCCTTCTTTGCTGCTCCCAGGAGGGAAATGTGCCACTCAATCAGGTCGTCCCTCTGTGTAAATTTTGACTCTATAGTGATCCTGAAGGTAACTTTGTTGCCCGAATTATTCTTCAATACGATCACATTTTCGACAGGGTGGCCGCAACCAACTTCCCTGTCAACTAATTTCATCTCCACCCATTCATTCGATTCCGCTTTCTGCATCTGACTCACCTAAGGTACATGGAAAACATATGCCATCAGTATAAAGATAAGGAATCCTATGAAACCAAGGAAAGTAATACCTGCGCCTGTTATCATGACAACTTTCTTGTATTCTTCCTCATTGGGTTTCTTTGCCATTTTCAGTATCCTGGCATATTTGCCCTTCCCTATCCCGCCGACCTTTCGCTCGATACGGTCCTGGATCTCAATGGCTCTATCTTCAATTGGCATCTTATCAGTACCCCTATATAATTCAACAAATAAAATCTTTGATCTTTTCGGACCCTCAGATATTGATGCAAGCATGATTCGATTGCATCTCAAAAAAAAGAAAAATATGACAGAAGAATGTAGGAATTGTGCCCTGTACTCACATTACTTAGGAGGTGATCCATCCGCAGGTTCCCCTACGGATACCTTGTTACGACTTAACCCTCCTCACTGACATCAGATTCGAGTTTGTCCTCTCGAACATACCCTCATCCAACACCAGCTCGGATGGTTTGACGGGCGGTGTGTGCAAGGAGCAGGGGCATATTCACCGCGGGCTGTTGACCCGCGATTACTACGGAATCCACATTCATGAGGGCGAGTTACAGCCCTCAATCCTAACTACGAACAGGTTTCGAG
>DAHXNF010000043.1 GCA_027366585.1 Thermoplasmatales archaeon
ATGATCTTCATGGTGATGAACAACGTTATTCATGGGTACAGTGAGGAATAACGGTTCCATTAACTCCTTTGCATAATGGGTCAGGAGGCGCGAACATACATCGAATAAGAGATCTCTGTTGGATCTGAGAAGGATGCCGGCAGGATCCAAAAACAAATGTCCCAATATCCCACAAGTCAGGATCCCGGGATCCCAATCGGGATATTTGGGGAATTTTCTTACTCATTTATTAGGATACAGGGGAAGATCCCGGGTATCCCGGACTGAATTAGAGAGGTGAAAGAACGAAATCAACAAATCATAATCATGCATGGAATAATAAGCTAAAACCGAGAATAAATGAACCGGTGTTTCCTGATAGGGAACCCGGCGAGGGTCCTCAGGGTCGACAATGACTAATTGAAAGCTAAGGCCTCTTTTTATCTATATAATAAAATACAAATCCAATGACGACTGCAACTGCTAAGATTGAAAGTATGATCAGCTCTATTGTTGGAACCACTGCCAATAAACCATTATACCAATTCTCTATTGGTGGTAATAAAAAATAGATTATTATGATTGCAGCAATTATACCACAGAAGAAAACGACAAACCCAATTTTTATATCTTCTGCGAATCCCATATATAAGGTACGTTATTACCAGTATAAATTTATTGATCTTATTCTAAGGTTTGAACATGCATAGCTATTCAAAATGATGTGTGAGATTATTATTTTTCAACATTCGATCATTTGTATATTAATAAAACAATCTCCGAGTATATAAAGAGAGCAATATCTTAGGATATTATCTGGAAGGAAAATTCCTATGCTCCGGCCGGGATTTGGACCCGAGTCGGGGGATTGAGAGTCCCTAATGCTTGACCGTGCTACACCACCGGAGCTTTCGTTCGGAATTGAAGATAGTCATTTATTGTTTTGCATACTAGAAAATGAAGAGATCCCTCATTATGTGTAAAAACTGGTTTCGGAAATAATCTATATAGCCATAGAATAGTTTAGACTATGTTAACTTAGATAGATAGGTTAGAAAACTCTAAGGAAAAATTGGCCAGAAAACTTTAAGCAGTTCTACGACAACAGCAAGAATGACGGCAATTGCTATAACAACTACAGGGTGTATCGATGGCCCATTAATCTCCTCCTCATCAAAGTATCTTATCAGTCCAGCTCCAGACTGAAAACCTGAATCCTTTTTATCTGCCATCCAAACCGTAATTAAAACGTTCAATTTAACTTTTTCCTGCTAAATAGAGGTTTCCGTGGAATTAAAACAGCTGATTCAAAAGTAAGCATAAACCCTTGCGGCGCCTGCAACTACCAGTCTCTCAGTTGATATATGAAGATTGGAGGCAAGTTTTTCAAGTCTGGGCGCGTTTTGTCTTTCTGTTGCAACGAAAACATTGGTCCCGCCAGTTACGATGTAACTCCTCCAAAATTCTTCTCTTCGTTTATTTAGTTCATTGATCAGCATGCGCATCTCCTGGTTTATCACTCGGACACCAACTGATTCCAGCAGCGAATGATATTCATCGGTGTCGTTCATCGCTAATTCAAAGATACCCTTAATGTCTTTCCTAACAGAAAGGTCCCTAAGTTTACTGCATTTAGCGGCTGCGGATTGAATTCTATCTTTATACTTCTGACTCCTAACGATATTTGTATGTATTGTATCTGAAGGGTTGCGCATTGTGCTGAACTTGAATGCAACTATAACTATGTTACTGAAATCTTCAGGTGCAAGAAGCCTCGTTGTCACCGGAATTCCATCAGTCAGCTCAGTAACGGTCAGGCCCCCTAGTAGACTCCTTCCAATACTTTCTGAGATCGAGCGAAAATCATTTTCCAGCCTATTTTTATCAGTGACCGCAAATAGCTCTTCAGCTCCCTTTGCAAGAGCTGCTGCGCCAGCATCGGAGCTACCGCTGATTATGCCTTTATTCTCTGAAAAAACAGATAGCTTCCCCTTGTCAGTCGAACGGTCTCCTGCATACCTGGACAGCAAGTGGAAAGGATTCCTGGAATCGTTTACATCCACTTTACTCCCATTGACAATAACTGATTGCTCTTTTGAATAATAGATCCGGGTTCTCGTGAAGATGTCATGTCTTTCAGAAGTGTACGCGATACCTGCGGAGTTATGAAGTGGATAACGCTTAATTGAATCTGAAACGCCGCCCAACAGAACTATTCCTATCGTGGGAAATGCCAGGATTTCACAGCCGTTTACCGCGCGAGTGGAAGGCTCATGCGAACTCATCTTATATCGTGATCTACTCTTTTGGTGCTTTACTCACAATCTTTTTTCGTTCCTTTGCGCTGTATCCCGTAAGGGCTTCAATCAATTCGTTGAACTTCTTAACAGCAGTTGCATAGTTCTCAGAATTCTTGTCTGCCGTCGTTTCGCACAATAGATTTTTACCTTCGCCCCATAGTTCAACACGCTCAAGGCCAGGGATCTTTGCGATAACATGTTCCTTGGAAACTGTCCCAGATCGAGTTACTTCTCTTGTGGTCTTCAGAATGCTGTCAACATCCAGTTTAGTTCCTTTCTTTACAGGATATGATCTAGTCACTTTTTCTACCTCCGTATCATTTTTTCTTGATTCCTTCTTCTGCAGTTTCTTGGCAATAGTTCTGAGCAGGATAATGTTCATGTACTGCGAATCATGTTCCAGTAGTGGAGAACTAGAGATTATTGTTACATCATCTGTTAAATCTGCAAGAACTTCACTCAGCGTCTCAAATTTCAGGTCACCATGCTTGATTGCAGTTAGCTTTACTTCGCTATGTCCGACATATTCAACGCCGGAAAACTCAGTGTAAAGATCGCCCTTTTTGAACTTCGAAAACGTGTCAATAATTGATTCAAAGTCTCTAACTTCGATCAGGGAACCACCCTGTACAGAATGGACATGCGCAAAATTAAGGATGGGTTCTATGCTTGGTACTTTCTTGGCTAAGCCGGTCAAATCAGAAACTGTCCCAAAAATTTCTTCCTTACCCGATGACTCCACGCCAATATACGGAAATCCTTTTTCCGGTGCAAATTCCTTAGAAAGCTGGGAGTATATATTGACTGCATTGTCCATGCTTTCTTTCTTGGTTTGAGCATAAAAGCCGGTGTGAGTAATGACCCTGCTGGCTGCCATTCCTCTCGCAATAATGAGGGACCATCTAAGGTGGTTTAGTGACCTATCTGCCATTTCACCTCCGTTTAGGAGATCCATGTAGTAAGGAGCATGAAGGGACAACGTAACATCAAGTTCTCTAGCGAGGTCTCCACCTTCCTTGATCTCATTGTAGTTTCTCGCCATGTTCCAGAAAAGCTCCTGTACAATGTCATTCTCTTCTATCGATGTATCGACGCCTGTTGACTTGTAGTTGCCTTCCTCATCCTGCCTGAGGATGTTAACTATAATTGAATCTTCTACATCCTTTGGCCTTAGACCCGCGTAGTCCAGTGCAGGGCGCTCCTGTACGTTGACACGTAAAAGTTGAACTTCCAGCGAGTTCAATCCAAGGTTATGAACCTCCTCAACAGATTCTACAAAAGTCCTGCCCTTGCTTGTCAGAGGTATTCCAGCTATCCCAAATCTAATCATGAAAATATGCAAAGACATATTCTAGTTAATAATATAATTTTGCCACTTTAATGCGGATTAGGAAGAATGATTAGGTCTTTGGCTATCCTCGAACAGTACTCTAGTTTAAATTTAAGTCGCGAGATTTGTTACTTCGTAATGCATTATTGTTGATTTTAATTCAAAGTGTAAGCATATGGCCTGAACAACAGAGGGCCGCATACCGGTACCTGCCATCTTCCTTTATCTTCAGCCTAAATTAAGGTTGCCGCCTGCGCCCGTTAATGCCTGGATATTTATCAATGCACAGAGAATCGATTCAAAACATCCTCAGCTTCTATTTAACACGCATAAAATAACTAATATCCATTATATATAACGGAATAAGGTATAATAGAAAAGTTGTTATCCTATTTGGATAATAATGATAGCAAGCAATCAGAATACAGAATTTGCACGTGGGCTGGAGGGCGTCGTTGCAGCAGAAACAAGGATTGGTTTTGTTGATGGCATTAATGGCAGACTTGTTTATAGGGGATATAACATAGAAGAACTGGCAGAATCATCAACATTCGAGGAGGTAACGTACCTGCTGCTATACGGCAAGCTACCGAATAAGTCAGACCTGGCCAACTTCAAAAACAAACTTAACGCAGATAATCATTTTGATGATAAGCTCTTCAGGGTTTTACAGGATTGTACTAAAGGATCACACCCCATGTCGGCCTTGAGAACAGGTGTCTCGTACCTGGGCGGCCTGGACAAAAACAGCAACAAGTCAGATCTTGCATCACAGGAGAGTATGGGCTTGAAGCTAATGGGCAAGTTTCCTTCGCTTGTGGCGGCTATCAACAGGGCTTATTCCGGTCATGAAATGATTAAGTCCAATGAACCAGATTATACTGTAAGATTTCTTGAAGAGAGTTTTGGGAAAAAACCGAGCGAATTTGAAGTGAAGGTATTCAGGACAGCGCTGATACTTCATGCAGATCATGGAATGAATGCCTCTACTTTTGCCTCTATGGTGGCGATTTCTACACTTTCGGATATGTATTCTGCAGTTACGGCAGCGATATCCTCACTCAAAGGCCCTCTCCACGGCGGAGCAAATGAACAGGCACTCGAGCTTTTGGAGAGGATTGGGTCTGCTAAAAACGCAGACAAGATAGTCGGTGAAATGCTGGAAAAGAAGGAAAAAATTATGGGTTTTGGTCACAGAGTCTACAAAGTATATGATCCTAGAGCGAAGATTCTTAAAGGATATGCAAAGGATCTCGCCAAGCACACTGGAAAAAGTGAATTGTTCGAAACTGCTGAAGAGGTCGAGAAGGTAATGATCAGCAAACTTGGCACAAAAGGAATATTTCCTAATGTTGATTTCTATTCTGGTATTGTGTACAAGTCACTTGGATTCGATCCAAAACTTTTCACGCCGATATTTGCTCTCTCGAGGATATCTGGCTGGTTTGCCAGGTCGTTAGAATATCTACATGACAACAGGCTATTCCGCCCTAGGTCTATGTATAAAGGAGAAGTTGGGCCGATTAAATACGTCCCCCTGGAAGATAGGAAGTAACCTCAACTGCACTTCCAAATATTCACGATCTAGGAATCGCTTAGAATCATCATAGGTTCTGGAATTGAAAAATACGCTATGGTTTGCTAGCTCACAATGTTGAGGTTTAAATAAAGCCGGTTGATTACCTTTGCCGTGCCCCGGTAGTGTAGTGGCCTATCATACGGGCCTGTCGAGCCCGTGACTCGGGTCCAAATCCCGGCCGGGGCGCTTTTCAAATTTACTCGTTCTTTTTAAGCGATACGAGGCAAATACCTCAGCACATCAATCAGGTATAATCAGAAACCGAAATTCCCTCAGGGTTTTAGAGGGTTCTTCTTATATTATACCTTTCAATTCATAAGGGGAGATGAACTGGGCTGATCCCCCAGTAAATCAGGTACGCATGGTTAAAACGCAGGCAGAAAATTTGCCGAGATTCGTTGTTGTGAGAAACGGGACAGTGTTTCAATACTGTCAAACCCTGAAACAGGCAAAGAGAGTTGTTAGGATAGAGAATCTTGTGAGCAAGATACTTCGCACACCAGTTGACATGAAAATATTAAGGGAAGACGAGTTATTCGGTTCTAATAAATAGCTAATCAACCCGGCCATAAAGTAGCAAGGATATAACCCTTCGAGAATGCCCATCAGTCATGCTCACAAAAAGGGATAAAAGATTAAATAACCACCATATGTTATATGACTTGATGTAAAATGGCAGTTTCAGATTTGTCATTTTTTACCATAAGAAAAATAAGAAAGATGCTTAAGGAGGGGATTGAGGTACCTCAAATATGCAAGGAATTCAATATAGAACCGGCGGAATGGAGGGAAGTCTCGATTAAATATTTGCTTTTTAAATAGAGTGTGAAAGCACTAACCTCTATCTCTATTACTCATCTCTCAATCTTTATTGTGAAGGTGGAACCATAATCTTGGTTGTCATCCAACCGCCATATTCTGAAAGACAAATCTCTATGTGCGTATGACGATACATCAAGATCAAGATAGTGCATTCCTATCTTTGTATCAATACTATCAGTGCTAGGTTCGGTAATTTCATCTTTCACCAGCAACAGGCGGAATGGGTGATCTAATACAAATCTTATCGGAATTGAAGATGACGCCACTTTGATTTGTCTGTTCATTTTCCAAAATTCATACTTAAGAAGCGAAGATCGGTCATCTACATATCGTTTCTTTACCTCTTCAATCTGATCAAATATCCTGGAGTCCTTGATAGACCTCAGAAGTTTTATGTACTCGGCATGGGCCCAAACAAGTGGTGTGGCAGAGCCTGTTTTTCTTCCGAGAAAGAGGTGATTTTCCGGCAGATCGACAGTATCCCAGACCTGTTCCGGGATCATCATTGTTTCGGATGCAAATTGCTCCAGTGCTTTTACATAGGGAAAAGTATCATGGCCGGCTGCGAGTTCATAATGCCCTCTTTCGCCGGATAGAAGTGGCCACCCTCTTCCGATGCCAGTTCCAGAGTATCCGGAACCATCGGCGGTCTGGCCGTATCCATCGTTGTTGTATCTATGCCATACTGGTCCACATGGAGTGTCAGTTTTTAGTACCTTGTCTATAACCTTCAAGGAATCGACAATTATTGGATCATCCGGAGACCTGATACCAAATCTGACAAGGTGAAGGAACCCGGTGCTTACGATCGTGTTTGCAGGGAAAACATTTTGCGAACCCGGTAGAATATTTTTCAGTTTCAACATCTTTCCATCGAGATTCTCATCGGGGGATACCGAATCAAACTCAGCTGGATTTATTCTCACATAATGCGTGGGAACATCAGCAAGGAGGGTTCCAGAGTGGGTCACAGTCCATTTCTCAAGGTTGCGTTCCAGAAAATCAGCATAGGATAGGAAAAGCGCCGCCAAATCACTTTTGCCCTCACTGCTTGCAAAACTTGATGCACAAACCAAGCCGGAGATATTTGCGGCTATTGTGGAGGTGGAAAAGCCTGAGTTTTCCTCCCATCTCTCCTGCTGTGTTACAGGTCCCATCATTATGAGGTAAAAAGCTGCCTTGTAAACCATTGGTTTAGGATCGAACTGTTTAAGGCCATTCATCTTTCCCAGCCGGTAAGAAAGCATTATAGGATATGCTATTTGGTCCAGCTGGATGCCGTTCCAATATGGCTGACCGTTGATCCAGAAGTTCTGTTGAAAGCTTCCATTATCAAGCTGGTTTGCGTCTAGGTATATAAGCGATTTTAATGGCGTTTCCATATCGCCAGCTGCCATCAATCCGGTTACTGCATTGAAGAGATCCCTGCTCCAGACCAAATGATATCCTCCCCGATTACTGTCATCTGATAATTCCCCCCAGGGTATCGACAGCGAGGCGGTTATTGCGCCGAAATTTGTCTTATCTTCGTGAGCCATGATCAGGGAATAAGAGGTTCTGTATAGCCTTCCTCCGTCTCCTGAGTACGGAGTAAGATCAAGGAGTGAAGAAACCTTCTTTTCCCAGGCGTTTATAAATTTAGCCTGTTGCTGCGCGAAAGGAATCGAGAGAGACTGGTTGAGGCTCGAGAGTGCACTAACCTCACTATTACCAAACGACATGCCTATAACGAACTCCATATTCGCGTCAAGAACCACTTTTGCAGTCAGGGCAACATTTCCTGACTCTGCATTATCATAAAAGTGCGTCATCCTCATGTTTGAAAGAAGGTCACTGTGCCCATCGCTTACACCAACGAATCCAGCAGATGCCTGTGATAATTGGCTACTGCTGCGCATGGCCAGGTGTGTGCCATTCTTGTCCGCCATCAAAACGGTATGTCCATTTCGTTTGA
The DNA here is from genome assembly GCA_027366585.1 of Thermoplasmatales archaeon. Classification (GTDB taxonomy): domain Archaea; phylum Thermoplasmatota; class Thermoplasmata; order Thermoplasmatales; family Thermoplasmataceae; genus UBA582. The sequence continues at coordinate 7,965 of DAHXNF010000043.1, forward strand.
GAACGTAGGCATGGTTGTTATTTCCTTCGCCATCGATGTGCGGAAACACCGTAAGATAGAATGAGATGTTGTCATTCCAGTTTGCACCTTTAATAATCTTGAATCTTATCAGTAGAGTGGGGGAGTAGGAATCAGTTACTATTTCCTTAATTAGACTGAACCTGTCTACTGAATCTGTGCCTGTAATGCGGTATCCCATGCTTGAGTTACCCATGGTCTCAATCTTATGATTCATACCATGAATCTCATCATGACAGAATGAAACACCATCCGTGTAAGTCAGGAAAAGCTGTCTTATCTGAGGTTTGTCAACATATGGATAATACACCTCAGTGACGATCCCATTCCATAAAGTGAACCATATTTTTGAGGCCGGTGAATAAGCAGTCCCTACCCCATCCTTGTCTCCCCTGGCCCATCTAGATTCTATACCTGGAGAACCAGGTGCTTCAGTTCTTGTCTTTAGCACAGAAACTGTAAGGAAAAGTAGTACTTAACAGGTCCTAGCATTTCTTCTCTACTTATTTCCAGTACTCACACAATAATTTATAACACGAATGGATACTTATACCAATGACTGAAGAAAAGCCCACCATTGCAGGCAGGATTTTACACCTTCCATTTCTCATTCTTGCAGGAATCATTATATTCGTTATTTTCCTGATCGTTGCTGTCGCCGAAGGAATAGTGGCGGCAGCCTACGAATTTGGAAACGCGTTTCGAAGCTTCTTCGGTGGCTATTTCGAGGTTCCAGTGATTGCTCTTGTTCTAATTATCGCAGGAATAGTTTTGCACTTGAGAAAAAAAAGTGCCCTGTCTTCAGGTGCGATTGACAAAACAAATGAGGTTGCCCCAGGAATAGTTGATAAAAAAAACAACGAAGCGTCGTCGTCAAACGAAGCTCATTCCTCCTTGGGGAAAGAGGAAAATCCAGCTCAGACAAAAACTCCTCAAGCCGAAGAGAAAGACGAGACGGTTGAATCTGAAACAGAAGACAATAGCAAGGATGATACAGGCAAGTAATTTTTACTTTACTGGCTCCCCGCAGTTTGGGCAGAACTTCATTCCTGATTTCAGCGGCTCGCCGCAGGATGGGCAAACCTTTGTGGATACCTTCGCTACCGGATTCGTACGCTGTACCTGAATTGCCGACGAAGAGGATTCGCCTTCAATGATATCGTCCTGCTTCTGCTTTCCTGAATGTGGAGCATTATTTTTGGGATTGCCGTAATATGCAACTCCGACATTGGTCGTGCCAGCCTTGGCTCTTGCCATCTCAACGTTTTTCCTATAAAGTTCCTCCTGCTCCCTGTGCTGTCTTTCCTCTTCCTGCTTCTTCGCATCGGAGATCCATTTCCTGATTTCGTTTTCCCATTTTGATGGGTCGGTAAGCCTGAACCTTGCCTTCTCGGTAGAATCATCCGTTTTATACTCCACGGTGAGAATCTTCTTGGTAAATACCTTTATTTTTGGAACAGCGCTCGATACATTGGAAATCTCGTGAAGGTAGACGTCCATTAGTGCCTGGGGTGGTGTTGCCCTTACAAGACCTCTCCTTCCCTTCTTCTCAAAGATTAATCTCTTATCAGAAAGGTATAATCGACCATCGTAAGATTCTGTCTCTGCATGCTCCATAGAAGCTTCCTCCTGTAATATCTCATGTTCATTGACTTGATATACTGGCATTGAAGAGAAAATTTAGCCTCTATCATAAACCTTTTCATTTGGTGTGCAGCCGTAGTTTGTTAAAAAATAGTTATTACATTTTGCCGCCGGGATAGTGATCATCAATATTTGACACAATTTTCGCTTTTACAACGATTTTAGGATACTCTTATTCCATTTATCCCTTGTTCAGGGCAAATGATAGATTGAATAAACGATATATAGTTTACGAGAATCACGTATTCATACAATGAGAACTTACCTTGACGTAACCTTTTCAAGCGAGGGCGCAAAGCCCAGTGAGATCATAAACAGGCTCAGATCTCTGGGTTTCAAGCCTGTTATAGGTGAGCATGACATGGTTTACGAATGGGGTAACAACGCTTCCGCCGAGGATTCTATATGGTTTGCTGACAAGATCCAGGCAACCCTTGAAGGCTTCAACATTCTATTTCATATCGAAACAGTTGATGAGTGAAATTCATCAATACGGTATTCTTCTAATTGAACCACAATGACCGCATTTAACAGTCATAATTTTGCTCGAGAGCCTGATCTGGGTACTGCTCCCATAAAGAGTCTTGCACTTCTTGCAGTAACTCCTCTTGATCGTCGGCTTCAGTGTAATATCCATCCTCGCAGCGATCTTTTCTGCAATCATAACGTATCGGTGTGCACGTTCTTCGTTTTCTCTTGATTGAGAAGCCATGGTAAAAAGTGTCTCAACAGCCTCTATTGCTGATTCGTATTTGCGAGAGTCCTTGCCCACATCCCAAAATGCAATATGAAGCAATATACTTTTCCGGAAATTCGGAGATAATAGTTTATCAGTTATGTTATTGCACAGAGTGGACATTTAAGCTAAAATAAGCAACAAAATATCTACTGGGTCTGAATCCCGGGATATATGAAGAGATATCTGGCACTTGATGGTGGCGCTACCAAAACCTTTGCTGCTGTATATTCTGACAGCGCTGAGATACTTGGCATTGGGGTAGCGGGCCCGTCAAACTATAGAAATATTGGGGAAGATCCCGCAATTAACAATATTAATGAATCAGTCAAGAAAGCTCTTGTTTCATCGGGCACTAAAAGCTCTGAACTGGATTCATCCACCTTCGCCATTGCCGGTGTCAAGGATTCCAACAGGTCAACAGAGATCATAAAGTCTATAGTTGAAAGAACAAAAGTATCGCCAAAATTTGAGCTTTTTAATGACGGAGAGGCAGGGTATTATTCCAGATTTCTCGGTGATGATGGTATAGTGATAGCACCAGGCACGGGAATGATCTCATACTGCAAATATAAAGGAAGGTTCGAAAGGGCAAGTGGATGGGGGTGGCTAATCGGTGATGAAGGCGGAGCCTTCTATATAGGCAGGACTGCAATTTCAGCTTTCGCTAAAATTTCTGACGGCAGGGCGCCTTACGACGGTCTTCTTCATGATGCAATTATGAAATTCTTCAATGTTTCTAATGAAAGAGACATTGTCAACAAGATATATAATGCAAATATCGACGTGAGAACTATTGCCTCAATTGCCGCTACGGTATCAATGCTGGCAAAAAATGGAAGCATCGCTTGCAGGGATATCCTGGTGGGTGCAGCAAGGGAAGCTGCACTCTGTGCATCAGGGCTGCATGAACGCCTCAAAATAGATGGCCCTATAAAAATCAGCGGTTATGGTGGCGTTTTCAGATCTGGTGCAATTTATTGGAATTCTTTAAAGCGTGCCGTAATGGAAAAAATCAGTGACGTAGGATTCATAGACCCGATCTTCGGTTATCATGCTGTCGCAGGTTCAATACTTATGAAATTAAGTGCTGAAGGCTTCGACGTTGGTAGAAACGATATATCCCGAATAGTCAAAAGTATCGACATGCTCGTCGATTCACTCAATGAACATGATAAAAGAACATACCTCTTTATTTGAACACTCTTCTACCTGCTCTTTACTGCATACTATTCCTTCCGGCCCAGTGCACTTATTGTTTTAGACTAATCTTTCAAGGTGACGCCGAATGATGCACTGGTGGTTGCGCCAGGCATCAGGGAGATCAAACCGATTCCATTATTGAATGCATCGGGTGGTGCACTCATTGGCTCAATTGCAAGTGATATGCCACCGGAATACACGCCATTGTAGAGAACCAGGTAATCAAGCCCTTTTCTATCAAGTACCAATCGTCTTTCACCTGAAATGAAAAGAATGTCTCCAGTAGACATGAATGCATTGTCTAAAGACATAGAATCTTTAGAGGATATCAGGAATGGATCAAGTATCTTTGAGGAGCCGTCCGGAAAAAATCGATCCCGGTAGTTGAGGAGTGCGGCAGGCTCGTTACTTGCCAGTGTCCATTGTTTCTCAAATGTGAAGTAGGGATGAAAACCAACCTGGAACGGAGCAGGGTCGCTGGAAATGTTCCTGGCGGTTACCGAGCATCTGAATCCCCTTCTTGAGAGGGTGTAATTTATAATCAGTCTCACTGTCCATGGGTATCCGGGACCCGTTAGGTCAGTCTGGATCCGGCACATTGACTCATTCTGCCTGGTGACCCTGAAAGGTGAATCTTTCGCAAATCCATGAATTGCATTTTCCTCATCGTTTATCTGTAACTGATATTCATGCCCGGCAAAGTTATATTTTCCATTTCTAACACGATTCGCAAATGGTGCTAGAACCGCCATTCCACCATGAGTGCTGACGGAGTCGGATGAGGGTTTAAGAAGCGCTTCTCCCTGTATTACTAATTCCTTCAAACCACCCCCATCAACGCTTATTTCCATGTACGTATTATCATTCCCTATCTTCATGGATATTTATGTCCAAACAGCATATAATAAATTATCGGAGTAAGAAAAGTTAAATTACTGTAAATAAATTTATTATCTTATAAGCTGATCCAGATAATCAATGAGCAGGGTGCTTATAGCTAGCGATATTCATGCTAACGTTGAAGCTGCAAAGGAAATGTTTAAAGTTGTATCCTATGATTTTGGGATATACCTTGGTGACATTGTGGATTATGGACCAAAACCTTCCGAAGCCATACAATTAGTAAGGGACAAGTTTGATGAGGTTATACAGGGAAATCATGACTATGCAGCATCACATAGCGCAGATGACATGTGCTCCCCACAGAATAAGGAGATTTCTGAATATACGAGACAGAACATAACTAAAAAATTACTTTCAAAAGAAGAGCTTGAGTATCTCGGGAGTCTTAAGAGAAGCCTAATCTCTGATGTGGATGGAATGAGGCTTGCATGTTTTCATGGAAAGCCAGATGATCCTTTATTTGGTTACTTATATCCATGGGCAGTCGCTGAGGAAAGATTCAAGAATTCAGAAGGGAGACTACCCGTATACGACTACATAGTGGTTGGACACACTCATTACCAGTTCCTGACGCAGTACGATGGGATGGCGGTTATGAACCCTGGATCCGCTGGTCAGCCCCGGGATTTTTCCCACAATCCATCATATATCCTTCTTGATACTAGAAAGCAAACGGTCGAAATGAAACGTTTTAAATTTGACAGATTCAACCTTGCCCGGGAGTTAAAAGATCTCATACCGGACAGAAGGTTGCTGGAAATGGACTTCAAGCTATTTCATCTTCTATAGGGCTTGGAAAACTGGCCAAGCGACATCCGGGATTTTAAGGTCTATGACGACTATCTCGTTCCGCGTTTTCGTATGATCTTGAACAAGTCAGATAAGGTAAGGACACAGAAAAACAGACCTATAAGTAAAGAGAGAAAGAGGAAAACTTCTATGTAAATAAAATCAGGTATAGCCGTGATCGGAAGAACACCATTTGAGAAATAGACAACCATCAGGACTATTCCATCCAGTATGGTGAACATAAATAGGCGGTTTACCTGTGTGAATATAGGCTGTTGTAGACTGTCAGCAGAAAAATATGGTATCAGAGTTATTATAATTGCATAGGCAGCGAGAAGGAGACCAATGAGCGTACTATACATCACGATCAGGGACGTATTGGAAAAGAAGCCGGAAAAATTTGCAATGTACCCACTCCCGTTGTATATCCTTATTATTTTATTTGATAATAATATGGTTATGATCAGCGAGAATATAATTGCATATTTTGCCTTGTACAGCCCTTCAAGATCCTTCTTCAATTTGATTTGAGCCATTCAGCAGGTAATATTGAGGCAGGTATAAAATACTCTGATTTGACTATTTCTCAATATAATCTAAATAAGCGCTTATGCAAAGCGATTTTAGAAATTATTTATATATCTCTTGCATGATGATAAACTAAGGGTTTAGCCATAAGTACATGATGTGATAAGTAAATGAACATAAGAAGAATAGTTTTGGATGTGGCGAAGGGACTCAACAAGCCAACGCTTGTAGAAGTAGCGGATGCGATCGGAAAGGTGAAGGGTATTGATGCAGTCAATCTCTCTGTGAACGAAATGGACATGGAAACCATGGGAATTATCGTTACAGTGGAAGGTGACGGGATAGATTCAGAAAAGCTGCTCTCTTCTATAGAAGAAATTGGATGTGCAGTTCATTCCATAGATGAGGTAGCAGCGGGAAAGAGACTAATTAACTCAATAACCAGAGATACTAGTTGAAGTTCTCATATATATTCCCCATATCATTGGGGTTTACTGACGGCATCATCACTGCACTGATGATATCCTCATATCTGATCCTTAACGATATCCATATGTCATTGTCGTTTGCTTTCAGGATTTCATTGGGGTCTGCTGCAGTTGGTACTTTTAGTTACTTTATCGCCTCTTTTGCAAGCAACAGGGCTAAGCTGACAAGGCTATCAAAGCATATTAATCCCTACAGGCCCACCGGGATGATTTCTGGAGCTCTTCTGAATGATGCATTCACCGATGCTTTGTTCGGAACCATGATATCCGGAGCCAGCAGTTTCCTCGGTTCAATGATCCCACTCGGAACTTTTTCTCTAACTGGTTCCAATGCAATCATTGTGGTAGTTGTAACTGAAGCAGCACTTTCAATCCTCGGTTTCAGTTTGTCAAGATCACTGAAAAGCAACTCAATTCCCTGGATATTTGGCATGTTCACTTTTGGAGTTGCAGTGATGTTGATCGGCTTTTATGTGAAAATTGTCGCTTGATCTAGAAGTACCTGAATGTGGATTGATCAATCCTATCGATAAATTTTTCAGCTTCTTCACCTGAAACCTGACCTTCGAAGACATAACAATCCCATCTGACTGTTATGTTGATGACGGGACTTTGCCCAGGGAACTTTGCGCTGAGATTCAAGCAGGTAATGCGGTCAATGGTCTCGACATGCGGGAAGTCCTGAATCTCTCCCCCCTCCTTCATGTCTTGCCCAAGCATCCTGTAAGAGATATATTCAATATTATATCCAGATATCTCTATCTTTTTCATCCTCTTCTTGGCGAACAGCATAGCCAGGTAATTGAGCACGTCTGCAAAATCACCTGAAATTTGCATTGTGCGAAATGCTGATTTATAATTTAAAGATATTTTTGAGCAGCGAGGCTAAATTGAATAATTTAATACTCAAGAGAAATCACCAGACAATGAAAACCATGTCTTTTATAGTCAAGAGCAACTTGCTGGTCGGGAACGCTCTTGGAGACAGGGCAGAAAGAGAAATTCGCATTTTCACCCCCGATAATCCAAAAAACGATGCGCCCCTGCTTATTGGCCTGCCTTCATTTGGAAACGATCCAGACTCATTCTTAGCATCCTCGCCACTTGCAGACAGCTTTACAACAATATTGAGCCGTTTGTATAGCAAGGATCTGCTCAGGGGAAGTACTGTTGCAATTTTAGATAGTAAGACAAAGCTAGGAGGTAATTATTTTCTAAACTCAACTGCCACAGGTCAGTATGAGAACTTCCTGGTCAAGGAAGTTGTGCCTGAACTCAAGAAGAAACTGACACCGTCGAGAATAGCACTTTTTGGAAAGGGATCTGGTGGATTTGGAGCTTATACTCTGGCTGTTAGGAATTCCGGCTTGTTCCAGGGATTTGCAGCTCACTCAATGGATGCCGGCTTCGAAAATGTATTCATCCCGGATTTCTCAGACGCAATGGAAGAGTTTAGAAGCGCAAATGGACCCTTCAGGTGGCTTGAAAAATACTGGAACAGTATGAACCGTTTAACATCCAGGAAGATAAAGGTTCTGCGGACTCTTTGCGCAGCAGCATTCTTCTCCCCCGATGTCAACTCCGGTGAAATGGGCGTATCTCTCCCTTTTGACTTTGAGAACGGCGATTTCAGGCAAGAAGTCTGGGCTATATGGCAAAAGGATGATCCAGCACAGAATGTCAAGAACTTCACCAGACAGTTGGAGTCAATGAACGCGATCTTCATCGATGCAGGTACAATGGATGAGTTCTCCGCTATCTGGGGCTCTAGGGCGATATCAAATCAATTGAAGAATTCTAAAATCAATCATACCTACGAGGAGTTTGAGGACGGTCATTTCGGTATAAATTACAGGTTTGAAAAATCCCTTCCTGTATTAGCTCAGGCTCTTGCATAAGTAAACCTGTTCCCACCGTCCAGTGGAATAACAACACCATCTATCCATTCTGATTCCGGGCTGCAAAGGAATTTTACAACTTCTGCAATGTCCTCGGGGGGTGTTAACAGTCTGCCAATCTTGCGTGTAGATCGCCAGTCTCTTCCCGGAGCAAATACGTTCTCGATGGAAGATGGTGCAACTGCATTTACTCTTATATCATTCTTGAGAAGCTGTGCAGCAGCCAGTTCAACGAGCTTGTTCAATGCATTTTTCCCAAGAATATAGGAAGTCAAATTCCAGTTGCTTGTGTAAATACTCTGAATGCTGCTTATTAGAACCGCTGATCCATTGCTGTTAGCAAATTTAGGAAAGTGCTTCAGCATGTTAAGAGGAATGGTCAGATGACTTTCAAGCATCTCAGCGAGATGTGCTGGGTTCTCGATGCTATCTGAAGCGAAGCCGCCGACCGTGACTATAAGATTGTCAACCTTTCCTAATTTTTCGAATGCTTTTTCAAACATCTCATTTACGCCCCGATCAGTTGAAGGATCAGCAGCTATATTAGTGATATTGCCGAAAGAAGACAGCTCTTTTTGAATCCTGGCCCCTTTTTCAAATGACCTTGTCGTGACCACAACCGAATCACCACGCTTGAGCAAAAGATAAGCGATATTAGTACCAAGCCCTCCGGTTCCTGCGATCAAAGTATTCATAAGTATCTGAGAAAATCCCACTATAAAAGGCATTCCTCTCAACTGGGTAATAAAGAGTCAATGTCGTATTCTTAATTTTAAACTTTTTAATGTCCTAGATATCCTTATTCCTCATCGTAAATGATCGTTTCAAGAGATTTTTTTGCTTCTTAACCTGATAAAATGATCTCTTCTTCTTATCTTTTGGTGGCTTGAGCGAGATGAATCAACACTATCGACCAGTAATTCGTAAACTGGACTGGTATTATTTAGAAACCAGGATTTTGGGATTTATCATCTATTTTTTTCAGGATTCATACCATCTAGGAGCATATTGTTTTTCTGTATTTGATAGCCGATGTATCCTCCAGTTATTTAATTTCTCCGCTCCTTGTAAATATGTCACTGGATCTTGACAGAAGCTTTTCCAAGGTTCAAAGCAAGCCTAGACCTGGCGGAAATTTTTGCTAAGACTGCCCTTGCAATGTTCTAGGAGGATAAGAATCATTTAATGTCTATTATGCTATTTACCCGCAATATGTACCGATACCGCAAAGTGGTAACCAATAACACAATTGACCTGAATACTCCTTCTACGGACAAGGGCTTAGAAAAATTGCTTTCTAATGCCTTGGATAATGGTGCGGGACATACCATGATAATTGGCAAGACAGGCACTGGAAAATCCAACATGCTCTCACACATCCTTAACTACCTGCAGGATCGTGCAGGAAATATAATAGTCCTTGACCCGCATTCCCAAGTTTCGGATTATGTAATTCTGGCAAACAGGAGTAAAGAACTTTTCTTTCTCTCCGGTCATGATTACATAAGCACCGAAAACCGATATTCAGGAATTAACGTTTTGGAAACCTCAGGATCTCTTCAAGATTCGGTAACGATTTCTGAATGGATTCGTGATACAATTTCATCAGAAGACATTATTTCGCATGGAACCTGGGGTCCAAGACTTGAAGTGATCCTTGGCCCCCTGCTGATGGAATGCATTAGACTAATACCTGGAATTACGTTGAAGGAATTTCAATCCATTCTTCTTGATCGAAGATTGCTATCGAAGATGCTTGATAGATCCAAAAATGATGATCTAAAGGCATTCATCGGTACCCAGATGAAAGATACGAGATCATGGATGGATATGATATCAAGTACTATCAACAAGCTCCTGCCTATACTTGAAAACGAGGAGCTGATGAGGATCGTTTCACACGACAATAATGATAAATTAAGAATTGATGATTCAATTGCCCTGGACAATTCGCTTATCGTGGTTGATGCATCAGCGTCGGGTATAGGATCATCGGGGTACAGGATCGCATCCGTGCTCGTGTTGTCCAAGATATGGAATTCATTGGTGAGGAGGGGTCCAACAGATAAGCGGACGTACATTGTGATAGACGAAGCCCACTTCTTTTCAGAGAAGTTGATAGAGACCCTTCTCTCAGAAGGCAGGAAATACGGTATAGTCTTAATTTTATCATATCAGTTCATAACCCAGCTCTCTAAGAGAGGGGTTGCTGCACTTCTTGGTAATGTGAAAAATATAATAGTCTTTTCCTGCTCAAACGAGGACGCTATTTTGCTTTCCAGGAATATGGTAGAAGGAAAACGAATAACGAGACTTGCCGACATTATGATGTCTCAGACACGCTATTCTGCCATGTTCTTCTCTTCCTCAGGTGGTAATCTGGTAGGTCCAGAGACCATATTCCCTCCAGAAGTAAATAATGATTCAAACAGCAGCTTGCTTTACGAGAAAAAAGCACAATCTATTTTGAAGTTCGGGTCTGTTATTCCTTCAGCGCAAGAGAAAATAAAGCCAATTCCCACGGATCACGAGATGATAGTATCAATCTTGAAGGAGACGCTAACTAAAAAGGGTTATTCATGCATTACCGGAGAGGCTCGCGGAGCAGTGGTACCCGACTTGATTGCTGAGATTGGCCTTAGGAGAATTTACTTTGAAGTTGAAGTCTCTGATATGGATAATACCTTCCGGATTGCCAAGAAACTGATGGACTATGGCAAAGAGCAACTGGTCCTCGTTGCGAGAGCGGGTGACGTAGAAAGGCTTTTAAAACTACTTGGAAGGATCTATACAATGACAAATCATTCAATATACTATGAGAATGGTGGAAGGAGAATCCTCATAAATGATGTCATAAAATCAATTTTTCACATTTACATAATGTGTGTATCAGATGAGGAATTGTATATCCACAATGGTTTAAGCATGGTGAAGTTTACCCAGAACCAGCTTGACCTGGAGCCATTCTTTATTCGACGAATAAAGAAACTATCATTTCCGGATCTGAGGATTGCAATTATTCGAAACATGTTGGAGGGAAACAAAAGCGATCTCTCGCGAATGCTGACACATGGCATTAAGGGTTTTGAACCTGACATGATAAGAAAGTTCATGGAAGGCCTTCATTCCGGTGGTGTTTCAGAAATCAGTATAAGCTCTGTCCTAGGATTATAGAATCCACACGCATAGCAGAACCCTAGTTAATTTGTAGGTTTATATCAGCATAGAGAATCCAAATTTACCTGTTCAGATTTTTGACTTACGGAACTCTTTGTTGACAGCAGAAAAGCTTTAATAGGAGCTATTTAATAATAGCATGATAAAAATGCAGGAATATGGTGAAAAAGATTTTTACAAAACTGCATACGGATTTGTAAAGAGACACAGCGCAACGAACAATGCATTTATTGACAGGTTCGCAAAAGGGGATATATCGGAATCGGAATTTCTTAGATTTTCCGAAGAGTTCTTCCACTTTACACGCGAATGGGTCGCAATCCTTTCCACTCTGTTGGTAAATACTCCTGATGAATCTGATGCCGCTAACCTCACAACTATTCTCGTTTCAGAGCTTGGTGATATGGACCCAAAGAAGAGGCATGAGCTTCTTTACAGGAAATATTTGCGCAGCATTGGACTCCAGCCAGAGAGCCTGGTCAAGAAGGAACAGCTCAGGACAACAAAGGCGTGGCTGGATGGAATGAGGTCATATTTTGCAGGGGATCACTTTGAAGCACTGGGCGCGGAGTTTGGCCTTGAGAACATGGCAATACCAATGTGGGACAAGATTCTTTCCGGGTTCAAAGTATATTTTAAAAAGAACCCTAAGTACTCAAATGCCGATATTGAGTACTTTACATTCCACAGGGAGCTTGAAATTCATCATGAAGAAGCAATGGAGGATGTTCTTGGCGCGCACAAGAATGATCTTGATGTCAGGGAGAAATTCATGAATGGTATTGATGGTCTCCTGAACCTAGAAACAAAGTTTTGGCTCGGCTTAAGCGACAGTAAATGAGGCAGTGCAATCTTGTTTCTGGTTCCGCTATTTCCGCCCGGTAATCAGGAAGAGCGAAATATTGAGACGATGCTGATTTAATCCGTTTCCATTTAATATTTAGCTTCTAGTTCGTCTGCTCATTATTATCAATATGACATGCAAAACACCATCTAAATTCAGATACAGTTGTTTTGATCTATTTTTGCTGCACATATATGAGATTTTTCTCCTTTTCGCATGTCTGTTGAAGCGCTTAACAGTATGTCTTATAGGAAAGTATGGAAGGAAAAATAATAAGGGTTTCATGTACTACTGAACCCGATGATTGAGCCATCATATGCAAAGGTAGAAGCAGGAGCTGCTGATATTTCTTACTGCGATAGAATACAGGAGATAGTCATTACGACTTCGGAAGGAAGGAAAGAAAAGATCGAACGTGGAATTGCGTATGGGCTATGTATAGAGTCAATTCGTACTGGTGTACTCCTAAAGGATTTAATTAAGAGAAGGATAGAGCCAGAAACAGTGGATATTGCGATAAAACGTTGGTATTGAGGTAAATACGTTATCCAAAGTTTAAAAAATGAAAATCGTGAAAAATCATAATTCCTGGATATATATAGTAAAAACAGATAACCGCAAAAAACATATTTAAATACTTATAAGGATTTCCTACGGCTATGGAAAGGAAAACAATTTTGCTTCTAACAGCATTGGTTGTATTAACGATGACTTTTTCTGGATTCCTGACAATGTGGGGTTCAGGAGAGGTTTCTAATTCGTTCACAACCGGTTCTGCTGGTACAACAAGCACACAGGTTCTTGGTAGTTCCTCTTCGACGGCCGTCGCTGTTGCTGATGACTCGGCTGGAAACATATTTGTTCTTTGGAGTAACGGACAGGTATACGAACATGCAAACCTTGGCGGATCTGGTTGGATATACTTAGGAAATTCTTCTGCTTTTGGAAGTTTCAATAACCAAAGCCTGACATTAGGCAACCCAGTCGGCGTTCGGGCCTCTGTTAACTGGCAGAGTTCAGGCGGCGCTATGACTGGTCTTGTGATGGTGCTGTACTCCAACGGTTATGCGGCAATGCTTGAATACGGAGTTAACCCGCATGTCTGGCAGCTTTCAAAATTGCCAAGTGGAAACCATTACGTGGCTCTCTCAAACAATCTGAACTCATACACATATAGGGGTGCTGGGAACCAGGTCTTCTATGCAACAGAAAACGATGGAATTACATATGCCTATTCTGACGCATTTTATTCCTGGGTTGAAACTATAAACACAACTATTTCACACAACATAACCGCGACTACTATGTGGTTGTGTAATGGTGGGAGTTCTATTGGCGATCTAAGATATGCTGCAATAACTCATAGCGGATACTTCTACTTTAACGCACCTGCTACATATACTTCTGCAACCAACTGGACACTTCAGGGAAATATTAGTGCTAAAAATCCGGATTTTGTCAGTTTAACGATGACACCTAACCCGTTTTCTGCGAATTACTATTACGCAATTGAGGGGGGTGCAAATTCCACTATATATGCTTCGGGTTGCCTGGTAGGAATTACCTCCTCCAAAAACTTCGTTCCAGTTTGTCCAACGGGAACAAAAGCACCACAAGTCGCTGTTCAAAACAACTACTTCGGGCTTACCGTAAGGGCAAATGAGCTAATTCTGGAAAACAATGGAAACATAGTACAGTCATCTTCTGAAGGCGATTCATTTAGCAGCTACTATTCTGCGCCTTCCACACCTACGCCACAGAAACAAATAAATGTGTTGGCGTGGGTATGCCAGTTCTGCACAGCAAGAGATAAGCAGGCCCTTAGCCAAATCAATGCAACTTATAATGACTACACTATGATATCATACGAGTTTTATGCACTTCAGTCGGATCATACTATAATTTCGCTTCCTGGGTATAGTAGCTCATCGAGCCCGAATAACCTGACACCTTATGTGCAAAAACTGGGACTGGGAGCAGTTCCCATGATCACAAGTGCTAGCGGTGGCGATATTTATAATTTCACCTCCAATCAATCAGCTGTGTCAGCTGCAATAGCTCAGATGACAGATCTGGCGATCCAGTACAATTATTCTGGATATGACATAGACTGGGAACCCACGGCTTCGTCGGTTAATTCGACAACCGCCGCTTACTATGATAGCTTCTTGAATCAGTTCTCCCTGCAGCTTGACAAGTTTGGCAAAAGTCTGATTGTTGAGGTAGCGAGTTGGGATCCGACGTTTTGGAATTATACCAATATTGGCAATACAAACGTAACCTCGGTGGATGTAATGGACTATGCTGCATCATACGCTGGCCCGGAAAGCTTCCTAGCTGATCTTCAACAGGCTGTTCAGCAGATCCCGTTGGGAAAGCTTTCAATAGCACTTGAAAATACAAATCCCAATACTAACGCTAACTTCTCGGCAGCTGAGATGCAGCAAAGATTTGCATCACTCGAGCAGTATGGAGTGAAATTTGCTGCCCTCTGGGTTCTACCAGTCGTCAACTCGCTAACTTCACAACTACAGGACTACATCCAAAACTACACTGGAACAACTTACATGAATACCTTCTCCCCGGGTAGTTCAGGCATATCTGTATCAAATATTGCAAACCTGTCGGCTGGAAACGTAACATTCTCATATAATTCTGGATCCTATCTCTATGGAACAGGATATACATCAACCTATCTTGCGCCAGGTACAAGCATTACCTCAATTAAGTATTCATTCACTGGATCTCAAACCGTGGGGCTATTCGAGCAAAACAGCACAGGTTGGCACTTTGTCGTTAACCTAACTGCGGGAACGAATACATTTGCATTAACATCTCCTGCTCAGAACATTAAGTTTGCCTTTGGAGATTTTACTGGAGTTAATGCAACGGCTAATTACACATCTTATGTCAACTATACACTGTCATACACAAAGCTCACCGGATACTCATGGATAGATGTGTATTACCAGTCTGCCGGTACCCTGAAAGTGAATAATGCCACAGTGACAGCTTCAGATGTAACATCATATGGACCATGGAGCTTTGCGCAGCTTCCTGTCGTACCAGGGACATACAATGTGACCGTTGAAAGATTTGGATATATTGGTTACTATGACAACCTTGTAACTACAGTTGGTACTGCTTCTGTGGTGTCTTCTGAAATTGAGGCACTACCTGGAACAATACATGGATATGTTTCTCCAGGTACTGCTACTGTGACTGTGAATAACGCGCCAGTTAGTGTATCGAATGGACAATTCACATTCTCAGGTGCTCCAGGATCGTACACTATAGTTGCTAGCGCACCCTTCTATAACATAATATCTGATACTGTGGCAGTAAGCCCTGATTTTACTACGATTGTTTATGTCAACATGACATTCAGCACATTGACTCCAGTCGTCCAGTATTCGCCACTGAACGTAAATAACACATCTTACAGTTTAGCATGGTCCGCACTGTATGGTACTGATTTTGTCAACTACTCCATCTATGTCTCTACCTCAAGTGGTTCTTTGGGCCATTTTGTTGCTAGCATAACATCAGTATCAGACACGTCTTACAACCTGACTGGCCTCTCCTATGGCACAACTTACTATGTAACTATCGTTACCTATGCAGAAGGGCAGCATGCCAGTTCTAATGTTGAATCATTCACAACACCTGTGCACACCTCTCCTTCGTCATCACTGTCTTCCGCAGACCTGATTTACATTGTAGTTGGAGTTGTAGTAGCAGTGGTTGTAATAGCTGCAGTTGTAATGCTAATGAGGCCGAAGAAGCCTAAGAGTTGAGAATCAAAATATTTTTTCCTTTTTTTTTATTTTTATATTTATTAATGATCTGTAATAGCTTGAGGCTTTTTTTATAATTATCTCGAGGATCTTTTGGTTTCATTGCATTAAATTGCGTTTTAAACAATCAAACAAAAAAATTCTTATGTGAAATTTTAATAAAAATAAAACCTTCACGTATGTATGGCAACTCCAAGGAAAGTTTCAACCGCAAATAAAAAGGACGCTAAAACCGAGGTCGATGGATTGGGTTTTGCAACCTCCAACATGGACACAAAAGTAGACCCATTGCAGGATTTCTACAGATATGCGAATGGTTCCTGGATAAAAAGAAATAAAATCCCAGAGGATAAGGTATCCTATGGCTCATTCAACCAACTCTATGAACTAAATCAGTTTGCCCTAAAAGATATACTCGAGAAGTGTGCAAAGTCAAAAGCTCGATCCCCCGTAGAGTCTTTATGTGGCGATTATTACGAATCATTCATGGATACCAAGACAATTGAAAAAGCGAAACTCAAGCCAGTTGCCTCTTATTTGAAAATTGCAGTTGGCGTCAAGGATTCGAATGACGTTGTAAAAGCAGTTGCTGAATTGGACAGCATGGGTATCCAATCTTTCCTTGGTGGAGCAAATAGCTTTTTCCCAAGAAAATCAATGCCTGACAAGAAGAATAGCTCTATCTATGCATTATACCTGAACCAGGGAGGTCTCTCTCTTCCGGATAGAAGCTACTATCTGGACAAGAAATTTGAAAACGTGCTGAAAGAATATTCCGATCACGTACAAAAGATGTTCCTGCTATTTGGCAATAACAAGAAAGGAGCTGAGGAAGCAAGAAAAGCAGTTCTTGATATAGAGACAGAACTTGCCAAGGCCAGCAGATCTCGAGCTGAATTAAGAGACCAGGAGAAAAACTACAATAAGACAACTGTAAATGATCTGGTCAAGAAGCACAGGAATTTCGACTTTGAACTTTACCTGAAAACGTTGAAAGTGCCCAAAGTTGACTACGTAATAGTGGGTCAACCGGAATTCCTGAACCGCGTTGATAGGATGATAAAGGAGGAGAGAACAGATTCTATTTCATCCTATTTACAGTGGAAGGTAATGAATTACTTTGCCCCTTACCTACATGAAGAAGTTGCTGGGGAAAACTTCAGGTTTTTCCGTAAAATACTTGTTGGACAAAAGGAACAAGAACCAAGATGGAAACGTGCTGTAACCTTAATAGATAGTACGGTTGGGGAAGCACTTGGCTCATTGTATGTTGAGAAGCACTTTACTGACGAGACAAGAAGGAGGATGGAAGTGATGCTTGAAGATATCAAGGATGTTTTCAAGCATAGGCTTGAGGATCTACCCTGGATGTCTCCAGAAACAAAGAAGAGGGCCTTACTGAAGTTCTCAAAGTTCAGGGCAAAGATTGGCCATCCTGAAAAATTCAGGGATTACAGCAAAGTCAAGATAGATAAGAAGCAGCTGGTTGAAAATCTTGTCAACTCCACACGGTTTGAGATAAGGAGACAGATCTCGAGGGTGGGCAAGAAGGTTGATAAGAAAGAATGGGGAATGACACCACCTACGGTGAATGCATACTTTAATCCAAGTGGTAATGAAATTGTGTTCCCCGCAGGAATCATACAGCCGCCTTTCTTCAATCCAGACCTGGATGATGCCGTTAACTATGGTGGGATCGGCGGTGTCATAGCACATGAGATAACGCATGGATTTGACGATCAGGGCAGACAGTATGATGAAGATGGCAATCTTAAGAACTGGTGGAAAAAATCGGATCTAGACAAATTTAACGAAGCAGCCGAAAAGGTTGGGAAATTGTATGGATCAAAGGAATCTGTACCGGGCTTTAAGGTTGACGGGAAACTGACAATGGGAGAAAATATTGCAGATCTTGGGGCTGTTCGTATCGCATTTGAAGCCCTTGAGCGTCATTTGAAAAAGCATCCTGAATTAAACAAAAAGATAGATGGTTTTACCCCTGAACAGAGATTTTTCCTATCCTGGGGTAACATCTGGAGAGGACTGACAAGAGAAGAGGAGGCAAAGAGACGTGTTACTATTGATCCTCACGCTCCGAATCACCTGAGAGGCTCTCTACCGCCTATAAATCATCCAAAGTTCGAGGAGACTTTTGGTGGAAAGAAGTCTAAGGCTGAGAAGATAGGTGTCTGGTAAACATTCCGGGTTCTTTTAAATTCTATCTCCAATTATTATGTGTCGTTGAATCTATATTGGAGACTGAAAACGTTAAAATGGATTTGATTTGAGGAAGAAACAAAACTAAAACTTTAAAACTCTTTTCACATGGTCCGAAGAGCATGTATGGGATATATTAAGAAAATACTTAAGGTGCAATCAGGATTGAAGGCTAGATATGGGTTTGTTTTTCTCAAAACGTACAGAGAACAATTCCATTTCTTTAATACAGAGGATGAGGTTGTAGTGCAACTTGCTAAACGGCTGTTTCCTGCCGGTAAAATGCCCAAGGAGATCACAGTTACAGTTCAGTGGCAGGATTCAACTTAAAATTTACACTTTCAATTATGGACCTTTCCCTTTTAACACTGTGAGCGGGAAATCCCACACCATTTATGGACGGGAAGAAAGCGAACCCAAGTATCATATGCGAATATCACATCTATTCTAGTCACAATGCCAAAGGGATATGACGCCTCCGAAACATCCGTTCACTTCATGAATTATCATTTCGTGTGGTGCCCGAAGTACAGGAGGAAAGTGATCATGGGGGATATCGAAACCAGGCTCAGAGAGATCATAGCCTTGACAGCTGTGAATAATGGATGGGAAATCCTGTCACTGGAAACGATGCCTGATCATGTTCATCTGCTCATCAAAACATCCCCAAGAATTTCTCCAAATAACGTAATTGCGAAGATAAAGGGTACTACATCGAAATTGCTCAGGAAGGAGTTCCCTGAACTCAGGCGAAGACTGCCAACATTGTGGACACGGAGCTATTTCGTTTCCACGCATGGACATGTTTCACCGGAAATCATGAAGAGATATGTGGAGGATCAGAAAAGGAGATGAAAGCATACAGGTTCAGGCTCTATCCATCTGCGGATCAGGAAAAGAAGCTGAACAATCAGCTGGAACTCTGCAGGGAACTGTACAACTCTTTCCTACTTGAAAGAAGATATGCATACAGTGGACGGAAAAAGTCCATCACGTACAACCACCAGCAGGATGAGATACCTGAACTGAAGCAGTATTACGTAGAATACAAAGAGATCTATTCACAGGTCCTGCAGGATGTTGCACGGAGAGCAGATCGTGCCTACAAGAATTTCTTCCGCAGGGTGAAAGAGAAGAAACATGGCCTCAAACAGAAAGCCGGTTTTCCGAGACTGAAGGGAAAGGGACAGTACAAGTCCATTACCTATACCCAGTCCGGCTTTGAGATCCTTGAGAACGGGAACCTGAAA
>DAHXNF010000054.1 GCA_027366585.1 Thermoplasmatales archaeon
ATGGAAGCGCTGAACACAGGGCGGGAAGCTACATTTCTTGTGCACGGGGCAAGCGGGTCAGGAAAAACACTGGTTGCAATTCAGATTCTCCTTGAATCGATCAGCAATCATTACAGTGCAATATTGGCATATAGAAACAACCGGCTCCTGAATACTCTGAGGCGCGTACTGGAGATTAAAAATGGAGAAGTGCTTCTCAGCTCATTGATACAATTCTATTCAACTGGCCGGGGAACCGGGATAGGTGAAAACAATTTTGACCAAAACGGCAAATTCAGGGACATTGATTTGATTATATATGACGAGGCACAGAGAATGACCGAATCTGTTATCAAAACCACCAAGAAGAGGTCAAGAGTGAAAGTCTACTTCTATGATGACAGGCAGATACTCATAGGAGATGAGACTGGTACAAGGGAGAATTTCCTGAAACACTCAGATTCCCCACTTGAATTTGGATTGAAATCTGTCTTCAGGGTGCCCGGGGAATACCTGAACTTCGTCAGGTATCTACTTTTTGATGGAAACAAGCCCGAGGGCAATGAATATGACATTGTGGTTTTTGATGAAATAGCAGGACTTATAAGGGATCTCAGGACCAGGCTTGATAATGGGAGGAAGGTGGCTCTGCTTAGTTCGTTCACTGAATCTAGTGGCGATCGTAAGAATCCAAAAGGAATCAGGAATTTACGAATCGGATATCCGCTCCAGTCAGGGTTTGATCTTTACAAGGATGCTGGGTTGAGTATATACTGGCTGATGAACGAGCAGACAGAATACCCCAGGTACTGGATGGGCGAGATTGATCCCTTATCCTTCTGCGCCTCAGTTTATGGAACACAGGGATTTGAGACAGACTTTTCCGGACTCATATGGGGGAGGGATTTTGTCTGGAGGGATGGCTGGAAGATCCAGTGGGAACATATAACAGATACAATAGGACAGCAATATTCTTTGAAGAGTCTTGCAAAGTCCGGGAACAACAGGGCTTATGATCTTATCAGGAACAGGTATTATGTCCTCCTTACAAGGGGAATACTTGGGCAAAGACTGTTCTTCGAAGATAGAGAGACCAGAGAGCATGTGAAAAGCGTTATTAGCGAATTGACCAAATGAAACCAGGAAGATATTGCATCCCGTAGAATATCAAGCAGGCACGGGAAATATTAAGTTTTATCGCTGAACTCGCACGGAAGCATTATGATTCTAAAAACCTGTGATATCCTTGCATGATATAACCGAACATCGCACCGGGAGGATGGCACTTACACCTTATTCTTACAAAGAGTTTGCCAGAAACATATCCCCGTCCTTTTTCAGCAACCCGGAATATATTCCCCATTCGATCAGGGTCAGTTCAACGTCATGGTGACCCGTGGGTGAATTGAAGGTCTGTACACCGTTATCCTGCAGAGTCTCAAGAAGTTTCTCCAGTTCAAACTCGCCGAGGCTTAGCGCAGTCTTGAAGGGTTCTATTTCCTTGAGAGAATTTTTAATCATTTCCTTCCTGGTCTTGATCCCTGCTTTAATCAGGTCCTTGCCGGCAGATGTGATTGAAAGATCCCCGGTCTCAAAGAGGACAAAACCCAGTCTTGAAGCAGTGTACACAATTGGCATAAGCTCATCCAAATCGACCTCCATCTCTTTTTCCAGCATGTACAGATCAGCCTTTCCGTCGAACATGTTGTTCAATACGTACAGCAGGCCGATGAGATCAGCTATCCTTGAGTTTGGATCAACCACTTCTGTCAGGTTAGTCACCGTCCCTTAAAGCTGTGCAGGTTCTCAAAGCATACCTGCAATTAAAAGTTCCAAAACGAAGGGACAACATTACTCAGTCACTTCCAGACCATATTTCAGATATGGCATAGATAATAATTGGGCCTGGTTTGAGATCATCTTATAGTTACCCTAATTTTACGTTGAATTTAAGCATTCTGATTCCATAATCTAGAACTGCCACCAACGTTTTTCCATGTGCTTCCGGAAGAGATCATGCGGCAAATACACCTTCCTCCGCTACATATCTCTTCCTTGCAAGATCCATCATCCTCCTTGTAAAGAAAATTGAGAAGAAAACAACGACAATCCCAAACACAAATGATGCCCAGCCAGCATACGCCAGGTTGCCTGATCTCGTGTTGATATCGATGAAACGCATGAGGCCGTTGCTTACCTCAAGAGTTCTCGATCCGTAAATTGATGGCCAGTACTCCCCAATCATCAGGCCCCCCCATGTGCTGTTTATGGTTGAAGAGATGCCTGCAATCAGGTAAGGAAAAGTTGAGGGTATTATGACACGGCGCATCTTGCTGAAGAAGCCCATGTTAAGGTTCTTCATAAGTTCCTGGTACTCAGCAGGCATTGCCTTCACGCCCATCCAGAACGAGTAGAAGAGATAATAGAAAGTGCTGATAAAAGCAAGAGTTATCACGAAAAACTCATTTGTGAGGAACCCAAATGCTGCATGTATTTCCGGGTAGAGAGCAATGTAGATGAATGGGAAGTAGACTGGAGCCGGGAATGCGGTGAGAATCTGGATCACCGGCACTCCAATCGATTCAGCTCTTGCATTTACGGCAAGATAGTAGCCAAGGGTTATGGAAATAACGAATGTAACAGCGATCACAATTGCGACACGCGCATAATCATAAAGCATTTCAACAACGATCTTGGGGGTGATTGCGAAAAGCCTTGACCATTCAGGTCCTGAGACACTGTGAATAAGCAACGCAGCAGAGTATAGTATAGTGCCCAGGATGGCCAACCCAATTGCAGCGAGGACATACCTGGTATAATTGACTCCAGTATGCTCAGGCTCAAACATCTCATTCTCCATTGACGCGTTCCTGCGCCTGTAATATTTTGCAAGTCTCGTGAATGGAGTGGTTGCAGTTGCAGACAGCCGTCTTGTTGTGTTCTTGAAACTGAACCTCCCTCTTCGTATCACAGGAGAATCGGTATCCACTGTATACTTTGCCACGGCATACTTGCTGAAACTGCGCAGAAAATAGATTATTACAAGAATTATGGCTGCAAGAAAGACAAATGCAAGGATTATCCCGTCAAGATTTCCAGCAATTATCAGTGACTCCATCTCACTGCCTATTCCAAAAGTCACATAAGTTGTGAGCCCGATCGAGAACACTTCACTTACCGTGATATAGAAGAAACCGTCAGAGATGCTTGGAAAGAGGTTAGCAACTATCCTTGGAATGGAAAACGGTATGTATATTTGCCGCAATATGGAGAAGAAACCAAGCCGGTAGTTTTCCCCAACCTCAACCATTTCTCTCGGTATGGTCTTGAATGCTTGGTATTCTGCAATCCAGATGTTCCAGACGACGGCAGTGAACACGAGAAAGTCTGCTGCAAGTTCCACGCCGAGTTCTCCTCCTACCCTCGTAATGAAAAGAATCAGGACAATCGGGAAAAACGATATTACGGGAACGGATTCAAATACCTCGGATACTGATACAAAAATATTTTCGAATAACTTTCCCTTTATCGCTGCGTAAGAAAGGAACCATCCTGTCACTATCGAGAGGAGAACGAGTCCCAGTACCCTGCCTGCAGTGGCAAGAACGGAAAGAAATATGACGATTGTCTCATTCATTCTTCTTACCGCCAGGAGGAGAAAGCTTGGTGTAGAGAATGTCAAGGTATTCGCTGAATTTAGGATTCCTGATACTCCGTGGTCTCGGTATGTCAACAACAACCTTGCCTACAACAGTTGCGGGTATGTTGTTGAGGATATAGATCTCGTCTGCTAGTTCCAGGACTTCGGTAAGATTGTGAGATACCAGAACCACTCCCTTAAGTGGAGTATCCACACGAAACAGGATGTTATAAATATCCTGCCTCAAGCCCTCGGCTGTCAGTTCATCAAGATGGGAGAAGGGCTCATCCATAAGCAGGACCATGGGATTGGCGGCTAGCGCCCTGGCAATGGCAACCCTCTGCCTCATTCCTCCACTCATCTCCTTTGGGTACAGTTCCTCGAATCCCTGCAGTCCAACGTCCTCAAGGGACTTCATCGCAATTTTTTCCGCGTCGGCCTGGGTGGCTTTCAGCGACCTTGGTGACAGCATTACGTTCTCGAGTGCAGTCATCCAGGGAAACGTTATGATAGATTGATGAACAAAAACAAGTCTGGGCGTTGGCCTGGTAATCTTTCTCCCCATTAGGTAGGTTGCACCGGAATCGGGAAGCAAAAAACCCCCCAT
>DAHXNF010000055.1 GCA_027366585.1 Thermoplasmatales archaeon
GAAATATGTTACCGGTCGTCTTAACGAGATCCATTTTCTTCATATCTGCTATCGATGCAGTCAGCTTCACAATGATGCTTCCACTTCGTGACATAAGTAACTGAAGGAAGAATTCACTGTCTGTCTGCCAGTCTATCGCATCGACTCCTAGAGAATCCCCTATCTTTCTTTTGTCAAAGGCACCGTTGTGGGAAAGGTATACGTCAAGCAAAGGATCGCTTCGGTGGTGTGGATGACAGTTAAGCGGTCCAAGCGGTTCACCATCCGCGGCCTTTCTTGCATGGATGATTAATGTCCCATGATCTGGTAGGTTCGGGAGATCACAGTCGAAAACTGGCTTGTAGATCCTGTCATATCTGATAGATTCCTCATTTATGGAAACATAACCCCAGCCATCGTCGTGGCTAATATGTTTTCCATATACATCCTGATATACCCAGTCATCCAGGCTTGCGTCCTTGAGCGCCTCAAAGATCATTGGCAAATCGGTGGAGTAATCACCTTTAAGCATCAGCATCCTGCACATTCTTGTCAATCTGGTAGGGAAAAGAAGTGCATTATTTTTCTCCAGACACCTGGTCATCTCTCTGAGAGATATTGAGCACTGGTCACCATGCGTTAGAAACAGCAAATTTTAATATCTCCAGCTAATCAATCAAGGATAATAATGGCTAAAAAGCAAAAATTTCCGACATTTGAGTGCGTGATATCAAACACCGTTGAGGAATATGACTCAGAGGTGGAGAATTTCTTCCTCTTCAAGAACTATCTTTCAACGGAGCTGGCTGAGCTTCGACAACTTGATCCAGAATGGGAGGATAATTACGTGAAGATAATCAAGTATCTTTCTGCTTTGGGGGAATCGCTTGTCTATTTGAAAGATCCGCCGTCTCATGATTTCCTGATCAAGCTGTCACTTGGGGATGAAGTGGAGGATGATTCTACAGAGCGTTTACTGAGATCTAAGGGCAGGGAAACTGCTGTTCTCATGCGTGCTGCTGCACGAGCGAGAGAAGTGATGTACTGGTATGTTCGCAACTCAAGGATTGAAAGATTTTCAAAAAGCTTCACACCAGAGAGGTTTCAGGGATTGCCATTTGTCCGGCTAGCCCTGACATACAGGAGTATTGCCACTTCTAACAAGAAGTAATCACGCAAGGCATCAAAATGATAATTTTCTCTTTTTCACTTTTCCTGCTATATCACAAGGCAGGATCATAATATTACTCCTGGGACTTTTTAATTCCTCAAGCCTTATTTTCATCCAATAATTTTGGCGTTTATGTTTGAAACCACCATGACTGGAAGTTTTTACCGAACGCCTGAGATTGAGGAACTCTTGAAGAAGGCACCAGCCGGAGAGGTTGGCGTAGAAGGACAGAAGGAGGTCGGAGCTGCAGAGAGACTTGCTATATCGGATCAATTGCACCCAAACGGGGCCAAGGCAGGTCTGACCTGGGTAAGCAATGGAGAGCAGAGGAAATCTGGTTACACCACATACATACCAAACAGGTTTACAGGCTTCTCCGCAAAGGAAAGAGTTTCACAAAACTTCTCGCCTGAGTTCTACTCAGAGTTGGTTGAGGCAAATCCGTTCCTTGCCAAGGCACTGCAAGATGCCAAGACCCTTGATTTACCGAAAATAGAAAGCAGGCTTTCGTACAAGGGCGAAGCAAATGCCAGGAAGGAGGCACAGGAAGCTGTCAAGATCGCTAGAGAACTGGGAGCAAAGCGCATATTTGTCCCTGCTCCCTCCCCTGGAGTTCTCACGGTATTCTACCAGCATGGAAAATCATACAAGGATCATGATGATTTTCTATTTAGCCTCGCAAAAGAGATGACCAAGGAGTATAGGGCAATTCTTTCGGTTGACGGAGTGGATTTGCAGATAGACTCTCCTGATCTAGCAATGGCCAAGAGCCTTGGTGTAGATTGGGCAAGGGACTTTTTCTCGGTATTGCCATCTCATGTTAAAGCAATAAACGAGTCAATAGCAGGACTCCCGCAGAACAGGATACGGGTGCATTACTGCTACGGCAATTATCCTGCAGCACACATGACAGATCCTGATTACAGCAAGGTTTTACCCGAGATCCTGAAGCTGAAGGTTGGCACCATAGTGGGGGAAATGGCGAACCCCAGACATGCCGGTGATCCTCTGATAATAGCGAAACATGTTAGGGAATACGGATGGCCAAAACACATGAAATTCGCCGCGGGAGTTATAGACGTCAAGTCACCGTTTGTGGAAACACCAGAGACAGTGAACATTAAGTTGCATAACCTTGCAGACATCGATGAAATCGGCCCTGAAAACGTCATTGGCGGAACTGATTGCGGATTCGAAACATTTGCTGGCCTCGGAAGCGTTCCAAAGAGCATCGCACTGAAGAAACTGGAATCCCTGGCGAGGGGCGCTGCTCTCGGCGAATGATATTATTTTCATCATCTAGTTATTTTTATTATTCTTCAAGCCAATTCTAAATGGCGTTACTATTTTTAGATCTAATAATCTCGCGTATCCCCAGGAAATGACTGGTGACATCATTGCCAGGGACAATAGCACCTTAGCGGATACATTCAGGAAGTATGGCTCGTTCAATACAAGAGATCTTCCAATCTGAGGGTACCCGGCTAAATACCATGCTGTGAAGACTGCGATAGTGGCAATCCACAAGCTCAGAACCAGGTAAGATCGTTTCCAGTACTTGATCCCGGCAAAGTAGGGAACTATAAGACTGATGAACGCAATAATATAATTCATCACTGGAAGGGGGAAACCGAACCAGGAGGTTATAGGCCAGGTCCTGACAAGAAACAGAAGATCCCAAATCATCTCAAAGAGAACCAGTGAACCTAAAGCAGTAGTGGTTCCGATAATGATGCACCTCCACCATTTAACCTGTACTAGGAAAAGGATCACGCAAATGCCCGAAAATATGACACCTGTCATAATCAGGCTGTATGGAGTGATCAGCGTACTGGTCGTTCCAACTACGAAGCCGAGATAGCCATACAGGAATGGAATGACTGATAGGTGAGAGTCAATGAAATATGAAATGATGCCAATAAGCAATACCAGCACCTCTGGTTCCAACAATACACCAAATGATCTACCAGGATTGCTTCCCGACATGGATAATAATCCTGTCTATATTATAATAGACACTTTGATTTCATCAATGCTTTCAGTGTGATTACAAAACCTATCCTATTTTCTTTGAGGAAAATCAGAATAGATAGCAGGCGACAAAATGTCCCGGCTCAATTTCCTTCATTTCCGGTCTCTTTTGTGTGCATGAATCCATTGCAAAAGGACATTTTCCAACAAAGCTGCATTCGTCCTTGCCGCCGTTCATGATGTCAACATTATACTCTACCTGCTCATCTATCGGAACCAGGTTCTTGTCCGAGAGTTCCGGCATGGACTTAAGGAGAAGGGCGGTGTATGGATGCTTTGGATTCTCGACTATATCTCTTGAAGAGGCTTGTTCAACAATCTGTCCAAGATGCATAACAACTATTCTGTCTGCAATGTATCTGGTTATGGCGATATCGTGCGATATAAAGATCATGGAAACCTGCCTGCCTTTAGCCTGGTCCTTAAGGAGGTTGAGTATATCAGCTCTTATCGACACATCAAGCATGGAAACAGGCTCATCTGCAACAATGAATGATGGATTATTGACGAGTGAACGTGCAATGCCGACTCTCTGCCTCTGCCCACCGCTCAACTCGCTCGGAATCTTGCTTAAAAAATCCTCCGCCGGCTGAAGGCCTGCGTTTTCGAGTGCTTCAATTACTTTCTGGAGGCGTTGACCCTTATCCAACGCACTCTTGAGCACAAGCAGAGGAGTATCGACTGCTTCAGCAACCGTGAGCATCGGGTTCAATGATTCAAAAGGATCCTGGAAAATCATCTGTGACTTCAGCCTGAACTCCCTTATACTTGACCTGTCAAGCGTATTGATTTCATGGTTCTCAAAGTAAATTTTTCCAGAATCTTTCTCAGTCAGGCCAAGCATCACAAAACCCAGTGTAGTTTTTCCACTGCCGCTTTCACCCACTATCCCAAGGATCTCGCCCTTGAGAACAGTTATGTTTACCTTATCCAGGGCGCGGTTTTTCTTTCCCTTCCCAAACATTCCTGTCCTTATTGTGTAATCCTTGGTGACATTCTCGAGCCTTATCACTTCATCAGCTATTCGAACCACCTCCCGGGAAGAAGCATGCGGCAAAGTGATCTCCTGATATACTCTCAAGTTCGGGGTTCTCAGTTCTGCAGCGGTTTTGAGCTTTGCTGCAGCGATCAGCAAAAGCACATCCAGTTATTGGCGTATTGAGGCGTGGAGGATGTCCAGGTATTCCCGAAATGCGTGATTCAACAGACTTCAGGGTCGGAATCGAAGCGAGAAGAGCTATCGTGTACTGGTGCGCCGGGGTATTTAGAATTTCCTCAGCCTTTCCGACTTCCACGATCTTACCTGCATACATCACTGATATCTTGTCTGCAATTGCACCAACCAGTGATATGTCATGGCTGATGAACAGGATTGAGAGGCCAAGGTCCCTCCTGAGCGACTCAAGCTTCCGGGTAATCTGGCTCTGCACTACAACATCCAGGGCCGTAGTTGGCTCATCTGCAATAATTGCCTTGGGTTCACATGCAAGGGCTATCGC
Source organism: Thermoplasmatales archaeon (assembly GCA_027366585.1). Lineage (GTDB taxonomy): Archaea > Thermoplasmatota > Thermoplasmata > Thermoplasmatales > Thermoplasmataceae > UBA582. The sequence goes on from DAHXNF010000055.1 coordinate 4,681, forward strand.
TATGTTGACGCGCTGCTTCATTCCTCCGCTCAGCTCATGCGGGTAGAGATTCTTGACTCTCTTTGATATGCCGGCAAGTTCAAGCAATGTATCCACCCTCAGCATGGCTTCTTCAAAGGTGTAATCATGATCAATCATAGCGTCTATGATCTGCTCATAGACCCGCATAACAGGGTTCAGGGAATTCATTGAGCCCTGGAAAATCATGGAAACTTCTTTCCATCTGTATCTCCTGAGTTCAGGTGCTTTAAGCTCGAGAACAGATATCTCCCCTGACGGGCCGCCGAAATATCTCAGCGATCCGCCAACAAGCCTGGCTGGCGGATAGATCAGGTTTAGGAATATGGTTGCAAGCGTTGATTTGCCACAACCGCTCTCGCCAACAAGACCATGAATGCTTCCCTTCTCCAGGGTAAGAGAGACATTCCTGACTGCATCTATCCTCTCATCTCTTGTGACATAGCTAATTGATAGATCTTTAACTTCAAGCAACTCGTTACCGGACATCAATACTGCCTCTTTGTTCCACTAACTTCAGACACTGCATTGGAAAGTAAATTAGCTCCTATACCAAGCAACATTATTCCTACCCCCGGAGGGATTAGCCACCACCAGGCCCTGAAAAGTATACCGTCTTCGTTGTAGAACCAGTACAGCATTGTTCCCCAGTTGATGGAGTTGATGTTTCCCAGGCCAAAGAACGCAAGCCCTGCCTGCGCAACGATTGCTCCCACAACAACAAAGATCGAGTTTATGAAAATAATCGGAAGCATATTAGGTATGAGATCACGTACAATAATTCGAAAATTCCCAAGCCCAGAGAGCTTCGATGAGAGCACAAACGATCTTCGTCTTATAGTGAGAGTCTGAGACCTGATGACCCTTGCATGAAATGGCCAGCTGAGAATGGAGAGGATCAGTATCGTACTCCATATAGTAGGAGGAAGATAAGCGGAAAGAATCACAAGCAGCGGGAACCCGGGTATTACAAGAAGGATATCGACAACCCTCATAATGACGTCGTCGGTGAGTTTTCCCAGGAAACCTGCGCTTATACCTGCGATTGTTCCTATTACCATTGTCGCAAGTGCAACAGTGAATCCCACCATGAGCGACACACTGGATCCGTAGACAAACTGGGAAAAAACATCCTCACCCACATAGTTAGTACCGAGGATATGTGCATATGAGGGAGGTGCATATGCAGAAAACTGAACGTCAGTAGGACTGTATGGGGGAAAAAACCGCCCATAAATCGCTATTGCGATCATCACTAAATATATGATAGCCCCAACCTTACCTTTGCTGTTTCTCCAAACGGATATGACAAACTCAAGAAGCGGGCTCCTCTTCTTCATCACAGGAGGCGGTGATGCGACATCCGGGACCGCAAATCCGGTTTCGTTCATTCTAGAACCACCCTCGGATCAAGTATCGCATACAGTAGATCGACAATGAAGTTGGCTATGATTACAGTTATAGTGATCATCAAGAATATTCCATCTATTAGCGGGAAGTCGCTCGTAGTAACTGCATTATAAAGCATATATCCTATCCCAGGGTAAGAAAAGACCACTTCAACCAGAAAGGCTCCACCCACAATGCTCCCAAACGCCAGGGCAACTGAAGTGGCTATTGGTAGACGGGCGTTCCTGTTGACATACATCTTTTTAATCCTCCAGGTTCTGAGACCTTTTGCTCTTGCCATTTGCACGTAATCATCATTTATGATCGTGGATATTGTGTTACGCATAAGCAGCGTAAAACCGGGAAACGAAATAAGTACTAACGTGATTATTGGCAACGCCGAATGATACAGTACACTGGATATGAATGAAAAAGTAAGTCCAGGATAAACACTAGCGGAGAAAGCATGTGCAATTGGGAAAAGATGCTGTCCATCTATGACAATCATTAGGCCAAACACTATCTGAAAGATCAGGCCGAGCCAGAAGAAAGGAAGAGAACCAAGACCGATTGATATTGAGGATATGAGTGAATCTGCCTTTCCGCCAAGACGCCAGCCTATATATGTTGCAATTGACACCCCTATAAATACAGACAACAGGGTAGCTGTTCCCAGAAGGAAGAGCGTCCAGGGAAGATGAGAAAATATTATCGACGAAACTGTCGCGGGATAGTAATAGAAGGAGACGCCAAGGTACCCATGGAGAAAAAGAGAGGACATGTACCCGACATATTGCTGCCACAATGTTCCACGAAGGTTTAGCTCACTCTCTATCAGTTGCAGGTATTGTGGCTTGATCTGGTTTCCATACCGGGAAAGAAGAATCGTAAACACAGGATTTCCGGGAATAAGTCTTGGCAAAAAGAAATTAATCGATACCGCAATAAAAAATGTTATGAATAAGTAAATTACCCTGCGCTCAAGATATCTCGCTGTCAGCAATAAGTGCAGGATTTTACCTCTCTATTTAATAATTTGGTCAAACTGCGACTTTGACAATAAACACGGATTTTATTTGACCTTCTGCAGACTACGTAAAATACGAGGTTCTGCTGAACCTTGCTTCTTCGCCTAAACTCTTGAGGGTGCTAAAATATACGTCGAATAGTTACAATTACAAGAATTTCCATAAAAAGCAAGTGACAAATTATGTCATGCATAAACAAACAATTATATACAAACATTATGTTCACGGCGACAATGAACATTAAAAAAATATTGGGTGTTGCAGTTGCTACTGTAATGTTGGTAGCATTTGCTCAAATGTTGATGCCTGCATTTGCCTCCTCGCCTACTCCAGCCAACGGGGGGACTTTTGTTGTGGGTACAATAGAAGATGAAATAATTAGTAACCAGAACCCGCTGACAGCGAGCGGGTTGTCTGGGGATATCTTGTCACTGACTTATGCGGATTCCTTAGCGTATGTGTTTGAAAGCAACGCTACAGCAATACCGTGGCTTGCGTCGAGCTGGGCATTTACAAATGGGGGTACTACACTGACCTTCAACCTAGTGCAAAATGCATACTGGATGAACGGCACAACCAAGGAAGGACAGGTAACAGCACAGGATGTTCTCTACACCTTTGATGTCCTAAAGGCTAACGCAACCCTTGATGCAAACGGTGTTTTTCCGATAATAACAAACATGACAGCTCCGAATAACTACACAGTTGTATTCACTCTATCTTCATACAACCCGGTTATATTTGACTATATAGCAAGCCAAACTATCATACCTCATACCTGGTCAAAGTACGTCTCTAATATGTCTGCGATTGGAAGTTTCACCAACATGGCAATAGGCCACCAGTGCAGCCTGGGCCCGATGATATTGAAGAATACTACATCATCTGCAGTTAACATGGTTGCGAATCCGTATTTCTTCATGGGCAAACCCCACTTTGCTGCAGAAGTATGGGATCTCTTCACATCAAGTGCGGCAATGGTAGAATCACTTGAAGCAGGATCTATAGACGCTGCTTATGCCCCTCCAGCAACTGTTTACTCACAGCTGAGCAACTATTCAGGACTCAAGGCAGTTGCTTTCAACGAGCCATATAACAACGTCCTCTGGTTCAACGATCACGTGGCTCCATACAACAACACTGACTTTAGGATTGGGCTGTCATACGCTATCAACAAGACCCAGATTCTCTACAAGGCAGAGTCTGGACTGGGTGGCAAAGTTAACTTTGGTGGTCTTCCATGGACACTATCGTCTTACTATAACACATCTGTTAAGTATAATGCATTTAATTTTACAGAGGCAAACAAGTACTTTACTGAAGCAGGTCTTCACATAGGTTCTTCCGGGAACTGGGAATACGCTAACGGAACCACAGTCACCCTGCAACTGATAGATCTGAGTGCATCTGACTGGGATACTTCCATGTCGCTGATGCAGTCGAATCTGCAAGCAGATCACTTTGTCGTATCTTTCAAGGTTGTACCCACCCAGGTCTGGGTCACTGACATATTCTCTACTCCGAACTTCCCTCAGGCAAGTTTCTTCAACTTCGGTCCATTGCTTGGAAACCCATGGTTTGATCTCTGGGCAGAGTATTCATACAATGGCTACTGGAACTTTGAAGGATACAACAACGCAACAATGAACCACCTTCTCAACGTGTCAGAATCTGAGACATTTAACTCGGCTGCATTCAATAACACACTTGATCAGATCCAGGGATTTGCGGCTAGTCAGATGCCTACAGTACCGATAATGGGATCTCAGACTTTCTATGCCTACGCAGTCAACAAGGTTGGAGGATTGAACCCTAATCAGCAATTCACAAGTCCGCTTGATTCTGAGTATGCATACACAGTTACAACGACAAATACCTCTCCGGGATTAACCTCTCTTGATTACGCTATAATAGGTATCGTGGTTGTGATAGCTGTTGTAGCAATAGCTGCGACTGTAGTTATCTCGAGCAGGAACAAAAAGAAGGAGTAATCCTTCATTTTAAATTTTTTTTATTTCATCACATTTTTTGCCGTTGCGTAATATTTCACGCTTTTTATGGATGCCAATGTTCCATCGTTAAAGGTAATTTACTGTCCAGAGAACTCTCCGCCTCTAGTTCCTGAATGCATACTTTTAGATGTAAATGAAAAGAGTATTTCCCTATACTGGGTTCACCTACCTGTGAGTTTTCTTCAGCCTGGAAATAGAGGAATAAATACTTTGTACCTGGTCTTCTTGCTTTCCATATTCTAAAATGTCGAAACCTTAGAAGAGAGATCGTTGTTCATCTTCGTTGCAGGTCTCCGAAGTAATTGCGGAAATTCAATCCCACACATCTCGACGCGGGCTGTGGTACACAGGAAAGATCTAATTTGATTTATTCTATCGTTATGCAAGGAACGATCATTTCTTCTCTAGTCAGACCGCCATGGTCTCCAATTATCTTAGAGCTGCCATTAGCTATAGAGATAGGATAGTAATATGAAGAATGGGATATTGCACCTGCGAGGTGCGTGAACATGGTTTTCTTCATGCACTTTGATGATCCGAGCAGCTTTCTCAGGTTCTGGTCTGTCGCTTTAAAAATAGAACTCTCCGAGAGTGTGGCTCGAAGAGTTTCTGCCTGCTCGTCTGAATAATTCATGAAAAGCGACCTTGGTGATCCAAAGAGAGGGATTGAATCCTTCCCCAAATTCATGTTGTCTAACTCGAGATTTACCCATTTATCAATGCGTATATGACCATGATCCGCGGTAATTATGGTAGTATACTTATCAGTGTGATCCATTGAGACTCTAGTGACCGAGTTGATAATTTGCCTCGCAACTTGCAGCGTCTCCGTGGAACCTGGACCGAGCTTGTGTGAGGAAATATCTATGTAGGGGATATAGAAGTAGATGTAATCATAATTCCTCTTCATTATGTTATTGTAGAGAGAAATTGCGCCTTCAAAGTCACTGTAGTAGAAATGTTCTCCAGCAGGGCTGGAACTCAATCTTGCAAATGCTGCATTTTCCCACTGGTATGGGGATATAACAGCACATTTCATCCCATTACTTGTTGCTTCAGCGATTATATTAGGTGAATTATATACTTCATTTATTGGCAGGTACCGCGAAAGGGAATCTTTCTCATCGCAATAAATCGATCTGTAGCTTCCGTTGTTAATTATTGAGCCCAAACGCCTTACAAAAGTTGAGTCACCAAGAACAGAATGCTCGCCGGGAAGCTCACCACTCATAAGAGTCGTTAGGGCCGTAGCAGTAATAGATGGAAACACGCTGGTTATACCTTCCGTATCTCTGCTGACGCCCGAAGCTAGTGCCAGATCAAGCCCGAGTCCATCCAGAACAACCAGGGATATGGGTTTACCGGCAAAACTCATCACGCTAGACTCCCGATGTCTGTGTTTCAGGCCCAGGCTAGTCTTGATGGTTTGTGATATGTTGAATATACTCCCGCCACTGTAATCAGGTAAAATTATTTCCATGTGCCCTACTGAGGGGAATACCTGCATAGATTGAAATGTTTATCTTACACAGAAGGCTTCTTATGATTTTGTTTCTTACTCAAGAATTTCTACTACAATGCGAAGCGTTACGCTGTATTCTCTATAAAAACGAGAATCTTAGCCAAGTCTTAACAGAATTATTGGGCCTGTGAGAATTCGACGCAGTTTGCCTGATCGGTTTGACCGATCGTTTACTGACTTTGAAGATTACCTGTGACACAACCTTCTTGTAAATACCTGACAATTTAGATTTGATTCAGCTGTAGTAAATGCTGTGAAATAGGCACATGGATAGCGTTCAACTCCACTTTTATCATAACAGTGCCCTCTGTTCACAGGGCTGAAAAATTATCTAAAATCTGAATATTATTTTTGCTGCATATGCTTCCTATGTGATACTGGAATCTCTAACACCTGAAAAACGTAGTATCAAATGCTTCCCGCATATTCTTTCCGCACAAACGAAGGAAAAATGCTTGTTTCCAACCTTAATCAGTGTTGGTCGTTAACGTAATCAATTACTTCTTCCAAATCCAGATCGATAACCTTCGAGAAGGAGTCCAGCATTTTCACAGACAATGGGAGATTGGATTTTGTCAATTGCTCGATGTTGATTCCAATAGGAACCTTGGTCTTGCTTTTTTCAAGTGAAGAAAGCACGTCCCTGTAGACGGAAAATGCATTCATCAATGACCTTCGGGATGCACCTTCAATTGAACCCTCTTCCAGGATGTGTTCCTTAATACTCTCAGGGATATCAACTCCAAGAAAGTCGAGCAGATTCAGATCTGCAGTGCTCTTCAGTGGAGCAAAGCTAAGCAGGACGGTGGCTGGCTGCAATCCTGCAGAGGTACAGAGTGAACCGTATTCGGATAAAACACGGACAATCTGTCTGCTATCAAAAAGCATCTGTGTCGTAAAGAATTTGGAACCCGAGATTGTCTTGTATAACATTTTCATGGCTTCTTCTCTGCGTTCGGGTAGCGAGATATTACCAATAGTCACTGACAGTTTCTTGTTGGATTGCAGATAATTCTGGATAGTTATATTTGCCTCAGGTACTGATGGACCAGGATACCTGTGATGCCTGGTATTTCCGCCAACAAAGATAATGTTCCTTATTCCATTGTCTGTGGTATCCCTGAACCATTTAATGAATTCAGGGTAGCCTGCAAGGTGGACTACAACCTTGTTTACAATT
>DAHXNF010000019.1 GCA_027366585.1 Thermoplasmatales archaeon
CAGTTTGGAAGTTTTAAGGTTGCCCTCAGGTTTATGAAGGACATAGAGCATGCGGCCGAAAGATTGGATCATCATCCTGATATCTGCGTCTACTACAACAGGGTCGTTATTGAATCGACAACTCATGAAGAAGGCGGAATATCAGAAAAGGACTTTGAGATAGCACATGAAATAAATATCCTTGCTGACAGGTTAAAGATATGATCTGTCTTCGTTATAATTGTGGAAAGGCATCTCATACTGGTTACTCTTCTGTGAAAGCGAATTCTCAATATCATAGGCTGCCCCAAGATTACCATACACTTTCTTGATCTTCTCCTCAACCGGGATATAGATCTTGAGTGCGTCTTTAAGGTGCGCTGACGTTATCAGGCTTGCGCCCTCGGTCTTCGCTATATCCCCAGCGGCCCTGATCAGGCCACCAAGCTCACGAAGCCTCAGTGTAAGTGAATTGTCCTTGTGGTCTACTTCCTTCGCCCGTCTTTTTCCCTCCTCCATTACGAGGTTGCAGGCAGATATCTCCATGTGCGGAATCTTTCCATCTGATGTGATCTCCTGGCTTATGAACTGTACATACTTTACCCTGTTTTCCGGCGTATCGGGAATAGATGTATCCATCAGGACCTCATAGCCGCTGCCCAGTATCCTTGACCTGAGAGGACTCAATATGTACTGCAGATCATTGATATTACAAGCTGCCACAAGGATGAAGTTGCATGGAACTTTATCCATCCTCACGCTGGCTCCTGCGCTCTGGGGATTCCTGCCAGTAATCGGAAATGATTTTTCCTGCATTGCGGTCAGGATGTATCTCTGTATATGACCAAGATGACTTATCTCGTCGATAAACAGTACTCCCTGATGAGCGTCATGTATCGAGCCTGCAACAACCCTTTCATATGGTAACGTTCCAAGGTGCGGATGCCCGCCATAGGGATCGTGCCTGACATCTCCCAGAAGTTCAGTTTCGCTTGCTCCTGTCGCCAGTACGAATGGGTTCCTGTCCAGCGGAACTATTACCTTGCTTGGACTTTTCTTCTCTTGCTTCCTCTTCTTCTCGAGTGCCCTTTCGTCGAGGACCTTGATCTTTTCCCCTGATCGTTCGTAAATGACAACTTCTTCCTTGTCACCGACTCTCCTAGTCGATGTTACACGATCCGTATTGTTCTGTACGCCAAATGCCGCGCCAAGAACGTTGAAGACGTCCCCGAACGGACCGGATTGAGAAACCTGAGTCTTCGGAGCGTTGCAATTAGGGCAGACTGTTTCCGTGAATGATGAGATGAAACCGCATCTCGGGCACCTGAAACCGAGCCTCTCTGCAGCGAATGGGGGCGCATCCCCGGGATCGAGTACCTGTTCCTCTATTGAGGATTCCTCATCCTTTTCCGCCATTATCTCGGCTGCAGACTTAATTTCAACAAAAGGTCTTTCCGGCCTGAGCGGGTTGTGGACTGCCCTTATCTCCTCAGTTGGCCTGCGGATGTAGAAGGACATCGCCTGTGCAATCATTGACTTTCCCACACCCGGCGGACCTACCAGAAGAAGGTGCCTTGCCTGACTGGCAGAAATTTTTGCAAGCCGAACCGCTTCTGCCTGACCGATTATCCTGTCAAGCGGGGAGGATGGTATCTTGACCTGGGAAGTGTCCACCAGATCAGAGTAATCTGCATTTACAAATGACGATCCCATTCTACGACCTTCAAGTCTATAGGCTTCTTGGTGAGATTCGAGACCTTTATCCCATAAATCTCCCTGACTCCCTGGCCATGGGCTATGTCAACCAATCTCTGGGACACTACTCCACCAGTCAGGACAGCAAATGCAGCTGTAACTGTTGATAAACCATCAAAAGCCTCAGACAACGGGAATGATGCCAGAACATCTCCCTCTTCGTTGAGTATCTCAGTTAGCTTTTCTTTCTGAAGAGTTGAAAGCCGGCGTTCAATGGCAGGACTGTCTTTCAGGTTTACCTTCGTGCCAGCCTGGTCAGGTTCAACCAACTTAGCTACAACGACTTGTTGCGGGGATTCCTCTGTTCTTTCTCTTGGTGCAGGAGTGTTTTGTTGGCGTTCCTGTTTGGACTCACCCTGTGGTTCATGACGACTCTCGACCTGTTTCTTTGGCGACTCCTCTTTCTCTGCAAGATTACGCTCCTGTAGTTCCTTGAGCTCCCCAGACATACCTTTCATCGAAAGATACTGAGCGACCGGAGTCTTATATTTGAGTGCCTTGAATAACTGCTTGTATGTCAGTTCTTCAACCTCGGTACCCGGAGGAGCCCTGGCCACGAAGTCAACTTCAGCAACCTGGAGCATCTCCTTCAGGATCAAATCTCCTCCTCTGTCCCCATCAAGGAAAACAGTAACTGTTCTCTGTTTTGATAGTTCCTGAACCGTCTTGGGAATATTGGTGCCCTGAACCGCAATTGTGTTTTTTATTCCATATTTGAGCAGGTTCAGAACGTCGCTCCTGCCTTCCACAACTATTATTGAGTCAGAATCCTTTATTGCAGGACCAGCAGGAAGCTTTTCATCACCGAAGGATATTATTTCACCCTTTTCGACTTCTTCCCTTACAGATTGCACAAGGCTTTCGCTTACATTCTTTGATCCCTGGTTCATCCTCTTATAAAGGTTCTGCGCCCTTTCCACTATCTTCTGGCGCCTCTGGATCCTGACATCCTCTACAGATTCGACATCAACCTTTGCCTTGCATGGGCCAATCCGGTCAATTGTTTCCAAAGAAGCTGCCAGAATTGAGGTCTCGACCTGATCAAGACCAGATGGAATTAATACCGATCCTTCTGTTCGTCCTTTTTTGCTGTCTATTTCAACTTCAATTCTTCCTATCTTTCCGCCTTTCTGGAGATCCCTCAGGTCTAATTCGTCTCCGAGGAGTCCTTCTGTTTGGCCAAAAATCGCGCCGACAACGTCGGGTTTCTCAACCACCCCATCCGCTGTTATCTTTACTTTGATCATGTACTTCGTTAGATTTGGATCTACATTCATTTCTGTCACCTATTAAATTAATAGTGGATATCTTAAAAGCATTATTGTTTTTCTTTTCTTCCACCATCCATTTAATATGTATATTCGATATATAATAGATTCGGTATATACAATCGTAGCAAAGGAATTCCATTCCTTACACCATTTCACCTATCTTCTACAAGCTCTGCTTTCTCGTGGTATAGGAAATTTCCATATGGATGTCTTCCAAGAAGGCTTCTATAGTTTGGGTGCTGCAATGTAACTTTCTTTGGTTGATGTTCTTCTTTCCTTTGATGGCCGATTGCAATTCTCATATCTTAAAAAGTGTTTAAAAACTGTTTCATCATGGTCATCATGGTAACTGTTCTGCACAACCATGCATCTTTAACTCGCCCACCATTAGGTAGCCTTTTATTTCAATCCGTGATTATCAAGAATGATTATTGCAGACGTTACGTTCTACCCAATAGGAAATGGAGTTTCTGCCGGAAAAACCATCAGGGAAGCAATTATCAAACTGAAAGAGAGCGGTTTTAACTGCTACCCTAACAGCATGGCGACAGTGATAGAGGCAAACACGCTTGAACAGATATTCAGCGCGATTTCAAATGCAGAATCATTTATTGTCTCAAAAGGCTTTCAGAGAGTAGAAACCGTAATTAAGATAGATCACAGACTGGATCTCGAGAATACCGTTGAAAGGAAACTCAAGGCAATAAGGGAAGTTTAACGCCCGAGCTGAAGAGATGGTATTAGTAACGGAGGTTTTCAAAATACCTTTTTTCAGGAACCATAATTGGTTATTTGGTCAAGGTACAACCGCGGGAATTCAAGTGATTATTGATAATCAATTAAGTTTATTTTCCCGGTGTACCTAAAGTTCCTCAAAGGGTCAGATACTTATCTGTTTTTTCAAAAGGTCTGAGAATTGCCCCTGCGGGTTGAATTCATCCCTCTGGAAGGTTGGAGTATCGAATAAGATTCCTGAGCAAGGTTATAATTTCTTTTGTCATGTCCAGTATGCATGACGAGCGAAAATGAGGATTCTCTGCGAATGATAAGGGAAACAGTAAAGGAATTTGCCAGGAAAGAACTGATACCGTTGAGTACAAGAATCGATGAGGAGGATTTCTTTCCTGTGGAACTCTTCCGGAAGCTTGGAAGCCTTGGCTTTCTTGGGATCACTGTCCCTGAGAAATACGGTGGCTCTGGTCTTGGATATGATGCACAGGCCGTTGTCCAGGAAGAGCTGGGCTATGCATCGGCATCATTTGCACTTTCATATGGAGCTCACAGCAATCTTGTTGTCGATTCCCTGTATCGAAATGGCTCGGAGCACATAAGAGAAAGTTTTCTTCCAGGATTGAGCAGTGGCGAAATGATTGCATCGCTCTGCCTGACTGAACCAGGTTCTGGATCGGATGCGCTTGCAATGAAAACCGAAGCCAGAAGGTCCGGAGACCATTTCGTACTCAACGGCAGCAAGACCCTTATCACCAACGCACCATACGCAGACCTGATGCTTGTCTATGCCAGGACTGGCGACTCTTACACGGCGTTCGTAGTCCTTAATTCCGATAAAGGTGTCTCGAAGGGAAAGAAGTTTTCAAAGATGGGCATGAGGGGTTCCCCCACGGGCGAGATATACTTTGACAATGTTGAACTTCCTGAGGATCGGGTGCTTGGGAAGTATGGTAATGGCAAGAATATTATATTAAGCGGACTGAATGCCGAGCGCGTCATCCTGTCATTCATATTCATAGGATTATCCAGAAATGCGCTTGAAGTGGCATTGAAATATGCGATCGAGAGGAAGCAGTTCGGGAAGAGCATTTCGGAATTCGAGCTAATCGAGGAAAAGCTGGCAAACATGTATACAAGATATGAGGCAAGCAAGCTACTTTGTGAAAAAGCATTGAAGGCGATACAGCTGGACAGGATGAATGCCATAGATTCCGCTGCCTCAATCCTATTCACAGCCGAATCTGCAGAATATATCGCGAGAGAGGCCCTTCAGATACATGGCGGCTATGGTTATGTCAAAGATTCAGGAGTGGAGCGACTTCTCAGGGATGCCATACTGGGTCAAATAGGTGCAGGCACTACGGAGATCAGAAAACACCTGGTTGCTTCAAACCTGGTGAAGTCATTCATGAAGGATAAGAGTATTCCAAGATGAACATAAAGTGCATAAAGTGTGGGCTGAAAGATGCGGTTTCGATGGGATTGTGCCAGGATTGCATAGATCTTGATCTGAAACTGAAGGTTCAACCCATGACGATTACACTTTGCAGGAAATGCGACGGGGTGATGGTTGGCAAGCGCTGGTTTTATGGCTTCTCTCCCAAGGATGCTGAGTCGCTGGCGAAGAAATCCGTCTCCATAAGCGACTCTAAATTCACCTTAACAGCATTTGACCTGACGGATCTTTCTATCCAGAAGGAATCTGCAATGGCCATGGTATCATATTCAGGCACAGATGGGGTGAATGTTACAAAGACAGTCGATATACCGCTGGCGATGGGAAGCATAAGCTGCCCCAGATGCAACAGGATAACTGGATCTTCGTTCGAAGCCATAGTCCAACTAAGGCCAGCATCAGGAAAGGATTCTCAGGTATTCAGGGATGCGCTGAAGAGCACTATTGAGTTCGCAGGGAAGTCTGAGGATAGAAAGAGCAACAGGTACATCATGAAGCAGCATCAGGTACAGGGAGGATATGATCTGTACCTTGGAAGCAAGAGTTTTGCAGAAAGTATTGTAAATAGGGCCAATTCAAGTTACCTGTGTGAGATCAGGAAAACCAAGAAGCTCTTCGGGCGAGAGGAGGGATACGATACGTACAGGTATACGTACCTTGTCAGGATCATTGATTATGACAAGGGATCAGTGATCCTGCTGAATAATGATAAATACATTGTTAATTCAATCACGCAGGGCACGATTTCGCTGATCCCGGTGGATGGCGGCAGATCGGTCTCGGTTACAAAAAATGAGCTGGTTCATTCCAGGGTCAGGTTATCTGACCAGAAGGCCGAGTTATCCGATTTCATGGTGATATCCGCAAACGATAGTGAGGCAATGCTTCTCGGCATAAATGGGGAACAGCTTACGATGCAGATCAAGGTCTCAGGCAAGGAAAGCATTCAGCTTCTGAAATACAAGCAAAAATATTATTATACGGAATAAGCGGTAACTGCGTTGTCTTTATGTCTGTAAGGGCAGAATGGAACAACCTGCGGGAAGTCATCATGCATCGACCTGGTGTCGAGATAGATTATGCTATGCTGGCTCCAAAGCCTTTCCTTTTTGAGCGGCCGTATCGAACGACAGACGCTGACAGGGAACATGAGAAACTGCAGCGATACCTGAAGGAAGCGGGTGTGAGAGTCAAGCTCCTGAAGGACGTTGTCCTGGAGATGTTCGAGTCATCCGGAAAGTTCAGAGAGATTTTCATTGACAAGATCCTCAAGACCGTGAGGTACGAAGGTGATAAGGCGTCTACCCAGCGTGAGGAAAAAACTTTCAGGGATAATATCAGCATCCTTGATCCATCGACCCTTTTCAACATTCTCCTGATAGAACCAACTGTCCTCCTTAAGCCTGACGGTAAAAACGGACCGGACTATCCCTCGGTAAACTCAAACCTTCCGCTTGCAAACCTGTACTTCATGAGGGACCAGCAGGCAGTTTCCGGGAACGGCATATTCTTCGGCAGAATGAGAATGAAGCAGCGTCAGAAGGAGAACAGTATTACAGAATTTATCTTCAGGTCACTTTATGATCAGAAGGAACAGTTCAAATCCTTGACAGGAGATGGATATTTTGAGGGCGGAGACTTCATGCCGGCCGGAGATTATTCGATCATCGGAACCGGTTCAAGGTCGGACATGGATGGGGCATTGAGATTCATGAATTCGGATATATCCAATTCTCAGGAATATTTAGTAGTGGAGAACCCGGTTTATGATTTCATGGAGAAGGAGCCGCACAACCAGATGATTAACATGCACCTTGATACTTACTTTAATTTTGTTGCAAAAGATGTCGCAGTCACATCACAGGCCCTGGCAAAGAAAGCAAGAGGATCGATCTATGTGAAAGAGAATGGTGAACTGCACAAAACTGGAAACACCACACTTGCTGCATTCCTGAAGTCCAAGGATGTTGATATGATTCCGCTAAGTATTGCGGAGCAGCTGAGCTATGCGTCTAACTTCCTTACACTGAGAGAGGGGCATGTGCTTGCGGTGGACTCCTCCAGGGTTTTGAGGAAACTGATTTCACAAAATGTCTTTTCACGATCTACGCTTGCTGCCATCGACCATTCAATGAGCGCTGAAAACAGTGGCAGCATGTTTCCAAGAAGCAAGGCAGCGAAGGATCTCGGACTTGACTTTGTTACGGCAAACCTGTCTGAATTGACGGGGGGATATGGTGGAGCACACTGTATGACTGCCTCTATATTGAGAACATAATACTTACCTGCAACGCGATCTTTCTGGTTTCTTTCGAAGATTAAACGCATTTGCAGGACTACTATCGAAAGCTTTAATTTGCTTCTTAAAATACTCGTCGCCTGAAGGTTAATGATTTACAGAGGTAAATAATGGCTACGGAAAGACAACAAAAAAAGGGAAAAGATAAGTGGAGAGAGAAGACCTGGTATTCTATAATGACGCCAGCCTATCTCGGCGAAAAAGAGATTTCTACAAGCCCTGGTATAGGACCGGAGAGCATGGTTGGAAGGAAGATAGAGATGCCGGTTTCGGATCTTACAGGAAATTTCAAGAAGACAACACTGAAGATGGTATTCAGGATAGACAACTGTCAGGGAAACCGTTGCTTCACATCTTTTGTCGGAAGCTATGTTAGTGATGATTCGATTCGAAGAATGGTCAGGAGACGGAAAGAACGAATCGATGTTATAGAGAAGGATCATACACTCGATGGCTACCTACTTGCCGTAAAGGTCGTAGGTGTCTCTGACGTTAAGCTAATTACTAACAAGAGGGCCGACATCAGGCTAGCACTTGAGAAATTTTTGAAGGAGAAAATATCAACATCGAATCTCCAGGATCTCGTTTCGTATCTTGTCGGCGATGAGGCGCTTAACGAAATGTCAAGGGCAATAAAGCAGATATATGCAATGAAAAAACTGGAGATACGAAAGACTGAGGTTCTCGGTTTCAAGAAACCTGAGTCAGTGCACGTGGAAGCCGAAGTCGTGGCCTGATCCTGCCGGGGTGGCTCAGTTGGTAGAGCGTCGGACTCATAAGCGTAAGCTGAGAAATCCGAAGGTCTTGGGTTCGATCCCCGATCCCGGCATACACTCAACAGTTCAATGCCGTGCGTATTTTATGAATCATAATGAACATATTTTTCCAGATAAAAGCCTGAAATCCATTGCCAGATCGATTTCAGTCTACGAAAACCTCATTAATAGAAGTTGCTTTGTAATTTCTGTCTGATCAGGGTCGAGAGAATAAATCCTTGTCCTAATCTCGGATCCTGCATACTGGACCAGCATTATTACATTCGAATCTTTCAAACGGGAATAGCAGATAGATTCGACCCCCTGTGGATGACGGGCACATGATGCTCCAGTACTCACTCCCAGTGAGTTTGATTTATTAATCCACAAACAATAAACATGCATGCAAAGGAGGAAGTTTTGGAAAAGCAGGTACCTGTACCTTGCTGCTACCATACTTCTTGTCGCACTCATTGCTTCCGGAGTTTCCATTATTGACAACTATCATTCTGCAAGCGGTCACATCATGCCATCGACGGCCCAGGAGATTGAAAACTCGTATTTTGTTATTGCAAAACTGCCCGGCATAACCGTCCATGCCTCAATTCATATTACAGCAAGCCCGGTTCCTGCCGGCAACTTGACGGTTACTTTGCCCCAGAACAGTACCGTTGCTTCTTTCTTGGAATCATACTACAATGGATTTCCAATTTGCCCACTGATCACGGTAATGTTCAACTCCACTTCCGGCTCAGTGGCTGCGGCTCGAGTGAATCTTGGAAATGGGCTGAATTTTACCCTGGATTCTTCAAATCCAGTATATATGGGTTTGGTTGCTGCTGGCAACTACCCGGGATTATCACCTACAGTTTCAGCAGGGCAACATTATGATCTGTTAATCATACAGTTCGGTGACGTAACTAATGTGGCATACTGCGAAGTGAGCAGGTAGTTGGAAAAAATGGAAAATGTAATGGATTCAATGGACAGGCTAATGCTACAGCTGAAAAAAATAGAGAGGTACAATAGCCTGTTCTACACAACTGCCAAGGTGATGATCGTTATACTTTTGGTCACGGCCATAGATCTCCTTGTGCAAATTTTAGTCCTCATGAATGACTTCTATATCATTAACGACCAACTTGGAACACTCATAATCAGCGGAGATGCCCTTAGTGGAACATTTACCAATGTTTCGGTTATAACAACCTTAGCAGCTGCAGTTGCCATATTCCTTGTTGCACATTTCTTAAGAAAGAAGTTGATCAATGCTCAGCCTATTCAGATCAACTACATGGACAGGAGCAAAAGCAGGGATGAGATCGTGGGGGAGATAGTCAACATTGACTGGAAAGAAATCAGAAACGATTTAGGATCGGCGAAACTCTCTTTTATAACTAACAATGCCGTGCTAGTTGGGGTTTTCGCATTCCTGTATTATTACATATTGGAATTTATTTACCTTCTTGTTTTTCCGTACCAATACTCACCGATGAATTCGATCCAATACCTGATTATAGGCCTGGCGATAATCATATCAGTCACAATTCTCAGGAAGAATCTCAGGAAGAATGTTGCAGATTTCAGGGAACTAGGCGAAACGCTGAAGCAGTTGAGGAGGTTCTTGGACGAATTCGAAAAGTCCGGACTTCCGACCTGATCTATACCTTGTTGCAAGGATAATCTACTCCCTTTCTAACAATGGGCAGATGAATAAGACACGTCTATCCGTGACAATAGGCATGGCATACGATAGGCTTGTGGTATACCTGGACTGGATGAAGAGCAAGGACCTTGTTGTAGAGGAAGATTCCCAGGTCAAACTTACTGAGAAGGGAATCAACTCCTATAACAAACTTGTGGACTGGGTCATAGAGAACGTCGGGAAATTAGACTTTCACAAAACGACCAGGTAAATGGCCTACAGAGTATGTCCCCTAATAGCGAAAGCTAAAAAAAACTATTCAGTCAAAGAATTTTTAACCGGATAATAGACAATTTGAACTCTAATTTTACCCTAGAAGATGTAAGATAAATGTTTGTATTATCTTGGCTAACGCCGGGATCATGAATCTCATAACACAATATTCGTTGCCTTATATATATGGGCATCGGGAATCTTAATTACGCTTTCGTCTTTTTTCTGAAGCAGGATACAGCGCTCAATAGAAGATCTCAATGTATCCTGCCCAGGCATTTCCAAACAATTCTTTGAACACTGATGATACAACTTTCAGCTATGTCATTGTGTCCTGACATCTACCCTCACAAGCAATTATTATAGACTCCAATTCCGGCTCTCCAAGTCACTATTCCTGAAAGCAGCTTATAGAGCCATTGTCGAAACTTGGGATCCCACAGACTAAGTTATAAAATTAGCTGGTTCAAAACCTGAACCCAGCAGGAAATGCTAATAGTCGGCGAATATATCTTTTCATGCTTAAAGTCGAGAACCTGAAAGTGAGTTTTGCTGGAAATACTGTCCTGGATCAATTAAGTATGGAATTAACAGATAAGAGTAAGTGGGTCATTATAGGGCAGAATGGTTCCGGGAAGACTACGCTCTTCAAGACTTTGCTCCGGCTTGTAAATGCTGATTCTGGAAAGATAGTATATGACGACAATGAAATAAATTCTGGAAAAACGGAACTGGAGGTATCAGCAAATTTACCTGAGTGTTATAGGCTCTTACCTCTGGACTGCAGGGATATGATCAAGGCATACGGCGAAATCAAGAACTTCGATTATCATGAAGTTTTCAGTCATCTTGAGGAATTTTCCCTGAAGACTATCCTGAAAGAAGTGCCCTGGAAACTGAGCACAGGCCAGCAGAAGCTTCTTTACACCATTATTGCCCTGTGCGGAAAAAACAGAGTAGTTATTCTTGACGAACCATTCGAGAATGTTGACTTTCAGCGCAAAGGCATGCTCTTTGAAATGATAAACAGGAGCAATTCCGCTGTAATGATCTCAACGCATGAAACGTCGATGCTGGAGATGATGGAGGGGTGGCAGATGCACATTCTTCTAACAGGGAAACTCTTTGGTCCCCTTGATCCCACCTTGTCTGAGCGATACTTTTTCAATATGGGCGAGAGGAGTAACTCGGCATTCGAAGGAAAAATTAACGGGAAGAGTTTCACGATTAGCCTTGACGATGGCGATATTCCCTTGACATCAATGGAGAAAATAAGTACCATGGCTGGGAGGCCTGATTTATGATCCTGAAATATTTCGTGAAGAATATCGTCATGAGCAGGAGGATCTGGATTTTCGGTATCCTGTTCGGCCTGTTCCTGCTTTACGTAGGTTACAGCCAGCCATTGACCGGTATCGGTACCAGATTGGACATGATCCTTTATGCGGCAAACTGGATGGCTATAATAATACTGTTCATGCTTGGAACAGTTTCAACGACTGTTGCACAGTCGGGAATATACTCCTCAGGTGCTTTGCCATACCTGTTCAAGTTCAGCAGGTATACCCGGAAATCATATCTCTATAACATATCCCTTTCCTCAATCCTCGTTTCACTGGCACTTTCGTCCCTGCTTATGCTCATTGCAATGGCGCTTTTCAGTGAGAAGTTTGATTTCTTCATATATGCCAGCAATTTTGCCACGACTTACCTTGCCCTGCTGCTTGGGGCCGGTTTCATGATTTTCTTTGCCATATTCCTTGTCCTGATTTCGATAAATTATATCGGGACAAAAAGCATTAATTATATACATCTCGTCCCATTGATGTTAACGTACGGGTTTGGAATCATTGTGCTCACTACACACTTGCCGAATGTATATTTCTTCTATACGGTCCCATTTACCGCTTTCTTGGGGTTGTTTTATTCGTATTTCAGCGGTGCAACCAATATTCATCTGTATGGTGGCCCAATCCTTAACAATGACTTGATGCTCATCTGCATCGTAACATGGATGGCAGTAATGATTGTTCTCGATTTCGCATTGCTAAGAAAGCTAAAGGTCTCAAGCCTTGAAGAAGTGGTTGAGATATGATTGCTGATGAAGTTGACAGGAAGGAATTACACGGAGACCTGAGGCTCATTGCCAGGAGGGCCATGAGTTTCCAGGAATTCCTGACAAGAAGAGCATGGGGATTCTTCTATGCAGTATGGGCAGTAGATTTTCTAATTATTGTCATCGCCTCGATTTTCTTTTATGGTTATTTGAATTCACTTATCTTTCTTGTTGCAATAATAACCGGGTATTTTGTCTCAAAACGCATATATAAGATCGCAAAAACTGTTCCAGTGTTCAGGAATTCAATTGAAGTAGGGGATACGCCAAACGTCCCAGGGTTAATGAGGAGATTATTCCTGGTTGCGTTAATCGCAGATGTATGCGTGTTTTCAGCTATTGTCTTATTCATAGGCAAAGGCATGATAGCTGACTACGCTGGCATGATAAGTTCTTTCACTTTAATTTTCCTGGCAGGCATAGGTACTTTCATTTCCAGTCTCAGGGGGATAGGATGGGTCGTTCCAGAGAACGTGCTGGCCACAATTGCTCTCCTTTCCGGGGGGATTTCATTGCTTTTAGCCCAGATATACAAGCAGTTTGCGGGATACGAATTTTTTGCATGGATCCTTGTAGCAGCTTTCTGGATAATCTCTTCCCTGCTCTCTTTCCGTTACGCTTCGGTAGCTCTGGGAGGGCTGAATGCGCAAAAATAGCCCTGACCCGGGTTCAGAAAGATTGGCAGATCTTTTCTCATTTTTAAAGGATCCTGCA
Organism: Thermoplasmatales archaeon; assembly: GCA_027366585.1. Taxonomy (GTDB): domain Archaea; phylum Thermoplasmatota; class Thermoplasmata; order Thermoplasmatales; family Thermoplasmataceae; genus UBA582. The sequence continues at coordinate 12,996 of DAHXNF010000019.1, forward strand.
TTGAAATCCTCTGTAAGGCTTCTGATCCTCGTATCCCTGGGGATAAACAAGAGGCTGAACTTTTCTGAACTCCTGAAATTAACCGGCACCGGAAAGGGAAGCCTGCACAATCATCTTTCGACACTAGAACAATCAGGCTATATCAAAGTTACGCGGTATTCATTCTTCTCATCCCCCAAGGTTAGGGTCGAAATCACAGATGCAGGTGAAGAGGTGGTACGAAGTTACCTGAAGGGCCTGGAATCTGCTGACCTGTCTGGTTCGAACAAGAAGGTTGTGACAAAGAATCAAAGTGCAGATGAACGATGAAAGTGCTTTTTCCATCAATATGATCAAGAAAAGTGAATTGCATGATCACTGTTCGTATCAGGATAGAAGATATTAATCTCGAAGAGATTCGGGGCAGTTGCAATGAATATTGACGATCTCCTCGGATATGCTAAGCGAACTGGGATGTTCTGGCCATCAGCTGAAATTTACGGCGGCTCAGCAGGTTTGTATGATTATGGGCACATCGGAGCAATGCTCAAGAGAAGATTTGAGAATGTATGGCTTTCATATTTTGTAGAAAGATGGCAGAACTATTTTCTTATTGACGGTTCAACGTTGCTGCCGGAGAAACCCCTAGTAGCATCTGGTCACGCGGAGAGATTCAATGATGTCCTTGTCGCATGCAGAAAATGTAAAACATATTATCGGGCGGATGTCCTCCTTTCTGATCTGGGCGTGGAATTGCATGAAGGTGCGACACCAGCTGAGGTTGATGCAACTATTTCCAGGAATAACCTCAAATGTCCCAAATGCGGTGGCTCTTTCGGAGAAGCAAAGGCATTCAATATGATGATAGATGTTTCCCTTGGCCCGGACAAAGCCGATCGCGGATATCTCAGGCCGGAAACTGCCCAGTCAGCATACCTAAACTATTATCGTGAGTTTAACCTGTTGAGACAAAAGCTGCCCCTTGGTCTTGCCATAATTGGGAGGGCGTACAGGAATGAAATTTCACCAAGGCAGGGACTTTACAGACTCAGGGAACTCGTGCAGGCTGAGCTCCAGATCTTCTTCGATGAGCAGACTTTCAAGCCTGATTTGTCTAATTTTTCGGGCGCCAGGATCAATGTTGTTCCATACACAACGGGAAAGCTTGAGTCCCTGACGCCTGATGAATTGGTTTTAAGAGGATATCCTGTTTTCTATGTGTATCACATGTGCCTGATAGACAGATTTTACAGGAAAATTCTTGGCGTACAGGATACAAAGCTCAGGTTTCTGGAAAAGGGAGGTGACGACAAGGCCTTCTACAACAAGATTCACATGGATATCGAGCTGAACGTGGAAAGCTGGGGAGGGTTCAGGGAGGTTGGTGGCCTGCATTTCAGGGGCGATTACGACCTTACGTCTCATTCAAAGGGATCAAACAAGAGCTTCCTTGTAAAATCAGAAGGCAGGGAATTCATGCCAAGTGTCCTTGAGCTGAGCTTCGGGGTTGACAGGAATGTTTGGGCACAGCTGGACCTGTTCTTCAATAATTCCGATGGGAGGCAGTTTCTTTCGTTGAAACCATACATTGCGCCATACACTGCTGCCGTGCTGCCCCTGCAGAACGACGAACAGATCAATGGCAGGGCTGAAGAAACATTCCAACTTCTTGCAGGAAAATACAGGGTTTACTTCGACTCTTCAGGTTCGATAGGAAAAAGGTACGCAAGGATGGATGAGATCGGGACACCTTTTTGTATAACTGTTGATTACGACACTGTTGACAGTGGCTCTGACAAGTTTCAGACCGTCACCGTGAGAAAGAGGGATAGCAGGGAACAGGACAGGATCAAGATTTCAGATCTGGAAAAATACCTTCATGATGCGGTTGAAGTCAATTTTGATTGAAGCATATTATTCTTTAAGTCCTTCCAAGACAATATGGAAGGATGTATATTAATTCAAAATGTAAATATGATCAGTGTTGGGAGTGGTAATCGCGTCTTCCTCTACTCCTCTGCGGATAATTCCCACCGCTTCTGGATGGAGGACGTCTTCCACCACTGCTGTGATATCCCCTGAATCCCCCACCGCTTGGACTGCGTCTTTCGCTTCTATCCGATCTGTCGGATCCCCTTGGCCCCAGTATGGAATCGTCAAACTTGCTCTCGTCAAGGTAGACGGGCTTCATCCTTATGGAAACAGAGTTCTCAATGTCTCTGATAACATACTGTTCCTCCGGGACCACTATAGAGAAAGCAACCCCGTCGGCGCCCATCCTCGCTGATCTTCCTACCCTGTGTACATACACGAAAGGATCCAGCGGCGTATCATAGTTGATTATGTGTGATATCCCAGTTATATCGAGTCCCCTGGAAGCAACGTTTGTCGCAACGAGGAACTGCAGGTTCTGCCGGAAATCCATGAGTGAGCGCTCTCTCTGAGCCTGCCTCATGTCTCCGTGGATCACTGCTGCCTGGTATCCAAGCCTCGAAAGTACCCGGTGAAGATAATCTGCGTTCTGCTTCGTATCTGAAAAAATAATAGCCTTTCTGGGCTTGTATTCCTCTATGTACGAAACCAGGGTCCTGATCTTGTGCGCCCTATCAGAAATGCCATAACTGTGCGATATTGTATCCACTGTGAGTTCCTGATCGCTGCTGATGTTGAGCGACTCGGCTTTTTTCATGTATCTCTGGGAAAGGCCGTAAATCCTGGAAGGAATAGTCGCGGAGAAGAGCATCATCTGCTTCTCTCTTGGCATGCTCTTAATGATAAGCTCAATATCGTCTATAAAGCCAAGATCGAGCATCATATCAGCCTCGTCTAGGACAAGGAACTTGATCTTTGAAACATCAATTTCTCCCCGTTCCATCAGGTCAATCGTCCTTCCCGGAGTACCGATAACAATGTTGACGCCTTCCCTCAATCGATCTATCTGAACGTTGATCGATGCACCGCCATAAACAAGGACTCCCCTGATACCAGATCCGCGTGCTAGCTTTTTCAGAACGCTGTGAACCTGTATTGCGAGTTCCCTTGTAGGCACGATAACCATGGCTGAAAGAGGATCTGATGCCTTGAGCATCTGTATAATTGGTATAAGGAAGGCACCTGTCTTCCCAGTACCAGTCTTTGATTTAACGATAATATCTTTTCCCTGTAAAATTATAGGAATCGCTTTATCCTGAACCTCAGTTGGTTCCTTAAACCCTATTTCCACCAATGCGCTGTTCAATTCTTTGCTAAGTTTGAATTTCTCGAAGTTGTCCATTTGTAACACTTTGCTTATAAAATCAAGGACATGTTAAATATTCCTGTTTTTATTTAATACTATATGACAATTATATATAAAAGTATGATCCAATTTCTTATGGCAATTATATCCTGTTAGGATAATAGTTATTTTTACATCATTTCTTGAGCAAAATGCTGAGTGTAGAAACACTTAAAATGTGGGATGCAAGAATAATCCGCAAAACAGTGGCAGCAAAAAAAAAGTAACAAGAAAGGATGGAAATTCTCTGAAATCACTTACAAGGATTCATTCCTATATTTCCAATAGTGTATAAATATAACAAGTCCTAAATACAACTAAATATTTACTACATCATGCGAGAGACGAAGAGCATGAGGATCATGCTTTTATCCGTACTTGTAGTGATAATAGTTGCAGTTCCTATCACATACATCGAATACTCGTCGCACAATACCCCTCGTCTCCAAATAAGTGTTCAAACATTCAACAGCACCTATACATATATTGTGAACAAGACATTAATCTGCTATCCTACGTATTATGAGTATCTGCAGAATGTAACATCCAATGTCGTCGTTTCTGAAAATGGATCTAATAGCTCATCAATATCTCTCAGGGTGTGGGGTGGATCGGCTGTGATAACTGGTGCCCCTATGGGACTCATCACCTGCATATTTGTCTGCATCAATGGTTCTCTCGCGTCCACCCTCAGGCCATCAGGGCTTACCATTTTACAGGGCATTCAGACTCCTCCAAACGTCCCGGAATGTGTAAGCGGTAGCCTCTTTTCTCAATATACAAACAACACGAACATTTTGCTTGCAAAGTATGATTCTGACGGTCCAGGTTTCTACTCCAACAACGCCTCAGGAATGGCATCCATGGACATCAATGAGTCGTTTGTCAATGAAACAACCGCATCGAACATAACTGCGTATCATTTCAGGAGCTTCCTTTTCTTTTACTTGAAGGTTGGCCCCTGCCCACAAGAGTCCGGAAACTGGTCTACCGTCGCAAACCTGTTCCCGCTTAACTACACAACTGCACTTACGATAACAGGACTCTCCAGACCGGTTCAGGAACAAATTGTCATAACAATCCCTAGAGTGACAGGTGGGAGCTAGGTTGAGAACCGGGAAACTCTCCGTGTTTCTCCTGATCTTCATACTGGCTGCAAATTCACATCACGTATGGTTACTTCATTGTTTACTACTGCGTTAACGCTTTTACCAAGGTCCCCGCAAACGCTTCAAATGAACATGCACAGTACATTCGGTCGGGAAAGTACATAATGACGCATTGATGGCCTCGGAGATATTAGTCCCTCTTGTAGTAAGTATATACGCTTCTGTGAAGTTGTGGCGAAACCTTTCCTTTAAGGATATTTTCGGCAATTAATTCTATTTAGCTAACGGGATGTAATTGACATGGGGACGATGGAAATGTGTAAGAATGATGGCCCATTATCTTTCAAGGGCCATGTTATATCTTAAAGATGTGAGCAAGAAATACCATGGAGCGGGTTCATACGCACTTGATTCGATCAGCTTGAACATGAAGAACGGATCCGTGTTGGGTTTGGCAGGGCTTAACGGGGCGGGAAAGACTACAGCAATCAAGATTGCCGCTGGAGTGTTGACTGCGAGCAGGGGCAAGGTTGTGATTGATGGAATCGATCTTTCAGCAGATCGTTCAGCTGCAATCAGGAATGTGGGGTGGGTGCCTGAAAACGACACCTTTGATTCACATTATAGCGCATTGGATTTGATGCGTTACTACTGTGGGCTCTACGGCATGGCAAGCAGTGAAGCAAAGAGCAGATCGGAAAAACTTCTGGAACGGGTTGGGCTTGGAAAAAACAAGCGTCAAAGGCTCAACACGTACTCACTCGGGATGAGAAAGAGATTCATGGTTGCATCAGCGCTGATCGCTGATCCAAGGAATCTTCTGCTTGACGAATCGTTCAATGGGCTGGATCCTGAAGGGTTCAGGTTCCTTAAAAACGCAGTTGTTGATGCAAGGAACGAAGGTAAAAGCGTTTTGGTATCTTCGCACATATTGTCCGAGATGAGCGACCTGGCAGACCTCGTTGCCATAATCTATAAAGGCAGGGTTATTAAAACCTTGGATCGAAGCGAAATCTCTAGGGACGGAGCAAAGGTTATCCATGTCAGGGTGGACAGGTTTGACCAAAGGATAATACAGGAGCTCAAAGAATTTGGTAATGTTTCAGTGCAGAACGGGCTGGCCGTTGTTTTTGATCCTAAAATAGGAGAAAATGAACTCGAAGCCGTATCACGCAAGTTGCACAAAGACGGATTCATTGTTTTAGAGTGCAAGATGGTGTCTGAAAGGCTAGAAGACCAGTTCTTTAGAATAATAGAAGAATTCGAGGGGAAGAGTGCAGTGGAAGGAACGCAGGTTAATTAATCCGCTCTTGAGATGCCGTACAGCCAGAGTAATGCAGTGATACCTATCCATGCGATTCCGCTAATGAGCATTCTGAAAACCGTGGGGTCATAAGGGGTCGAAATGTTATCAGAAAGTGTGCCACTTAACATATAATATGGGTTTAACACACCCAAAAGCGGCGTCAGGTAGTTACTGAACATTATGAAGCTCTGAGCCTTGTACGCTGCTAAAGCTTCTCTTGTTATTCCCACTGCAAGTGTCTGGATAATCGGGGTCCAGAGGATGGAGGTGACCAAAACCACCCCAATTGCTGCGCCGAGAAAAACTGGATCTGACTTTATAAAGATTGAGAGCATAAAAAATAGGCTGCAGAGCGCAACCGCCGTCAAGGATAGGCCCAGAATCAGGACAAGCAGGTATGTTTCCGGCATTGATGTGCCGATCGTTAGAACTGCATAGAGATCCATGGTGACAGGAGCGGCAATGGCAATGCCCACCAGGACAACGGACGTTGCTATGAACCTGGATGTGACAAGTCCTCTCCTTGACAATGGCTTTGAAATAATGCTTTGCTCAATGCCTGAATTGCTGATCCTGGTTATGTTCGTATATACCAACAGCAGGGCGATCAAACCAATTACTGCAGGGAAGAAATCCTCTATGGACGTTGCTGCTGTTTCTCCAATCTGCTGACGCGGGTTGGCAATTTCCAGAAGATATCCACCTACGGCAAGTTGATACGGAATGAATTGGTCGCTATTCGTAGCAGAAGCATTAATGCCAGTTTCTATGACCTGATAGTAGGCACCGGGTTCGAGATAGCTCGGGTCGGGAATGAATCTGTGCAGGTAGAAATCCGATGCTGAGCCAATTTGTATTGGAGGTGAGGCCCCTGCCTCAGTGCTCCTAGAAATTGAAACGTTCACCTTACCGGAAGGTTGTCCTTGATCTCCGATATAGAATAGAAGGATATCCATCAGATACGGATCCCGCTGGTTATATACGGTATGTACATAGAAACTGCCAATCAACGGATCATAGTTTGCCCATGCTCCCCCCCATGGGCTAACGGCGCTTGGGTCTGTTACTGCCAGGCTGTTTAAAGTGATGCCCAGATGATAGGTTGTTCCTTGTATTACAAGACTCTCCGTGACGTTATAGGTTCTTGACATGTTGAGTATCCCTGTGCTGAGATTGGCCCATCCCTCCTGGTTTGTTGTGGTGTTTATGTAAGAGGAAAGATGCAGGGAAACAGGAACGTTAGCATAAGGCTGCCCATAGGAATTATACACATAGTTAACAACTTGGAACGAGCTGTTGTTTACATAGTAAACTTCATATATATTAGGGGGACCCTGGCTGGGCCTGGCTGTGTAAACAGAAAAAGTCGAGGCACCTGCAAGTGAAATAAGAATTATGAACAGAACAACCCCAATGCTCACTTTGCTTTTGAGCGTGTGCAAAAGATCAAATAGCAGGGGTTTCATGAAAGACACATGGAAAAAGGTGTAAAAAGTTTGTGATTAGGTAAGCACTAATCAGGAACTTGCCTCCCAAGCTACAGTGAAGCTGTCGAACAAGGGCGGTGCTGCAGGTTGCTGATCCGGATTGGGTAACAGGTATGATGGGATTGCCATGATTTTTCCAGGAGGATTTTCCATAGTGACAAGATAGTAGGGGTAGTCATTGATCAAGTTCCCATTTGCAGCGTTGTATGATTGAGATATGTAATACGGACCAAAATACGAAGCGCCAAAGTCTGCTAAATTTTCTCTTGAAGGTTCTTCCTCAATCCATTCCGCACCGAGTTTGCTGGAGGCCTATTGGATTGGAGGTGGCTTATAAGAATAACCATCGGTAACATCCATAATGGTTTTTTGCCAACATTTTGAACACGTTTCTGTTATGGATGCGGTCATCGTATTTCCAAGATGCACTGGATACGACAAATATACAGGGGGCGAAGGCAACACTTCGTACCAAACTCTGTAACAAGTTGAGTAAAAGCAGTTTGCCTCTGACACTGTGCCCATTTGAATGAGAGTCTTATCATTATCAATATAACCGCCAATGCCTGTCCATTGCGCAGCCCTTAGATAACCCCGGAGCGAGATCTGTACTGTCTGGATCACCCAACTACCTTGAACAGACGTGAAAACTAGTTGCAGATTTGAGCAACTTGACACATCTACATTTCTTCAGTAAAATAGCCGGCCTAGGAAATATTAGCCTCCCCTTGTAGTAAGTATATACCTTTCTATGAAGTTATGACGAAACCTTTATTTTAAGGATATTTTCGGTAATTAGTTTTATTTAGCTAACGGAACGTAACCGATATAGCAAATTCCCATGTTGACCAAGCGCATCTTTTCAACTGTACCGAATTTCTACACATCCCAGGCAGGTTGGTTTTACGCTCCCTTTACGACGTTGTGCTTATTTCCGTCAAGGTATAATTTCAAGTTCCTGAATGCCCTTGCAAAGGCCTCGTTTCTGTACTCTCCACCATTTCCCCCTATGTGCGGTGTGACGATACAATTCTCCGGAGGGATTGTCTTAATGTTTGGCTCGTTCCACCAGACATCGCTTAGATAGAACCTGTCCTTGTGCTCGAAGAGATAAGTCAGCATTGCGTCCTGGTCAACTATATTTGCCCTTGCAATGTTTACGATGCAATTTCCCTTGAACCTGGAAAGCAATGGTGCGTTAATTATGCCTCTTGTTTCAGGAGATAAAGGAGTACACACAACCAGGATGTCAACTGATGCTGCAAGCGAATCGAGCGAGGAATGCCACTTAACGGACGGAAACTCAGTCCTGTGCCTGCTGAATGCCGAGACTTCCATTCCTAGAGCAATCGCTGTTCTTGCGACCTGCTGTCCTATTCCTCCAAAGCCGAAGATACCTATCTTCTTCCCGAATAGTGTTTCAACTTCCTGTTTCTTGAAAATTCCCAAGTGCATATCAGAGTTGTGCTTGCATATCTTCTTGTAATGCGAGAGCAGTAAAGCAAAAACAGTCTCGGAGACGGGTTCATTATATCCTCCTGCGTTTGACAGAAGCGTTATTCCGGAAGGAATGCCGGAAAGATCGAGATCATCTGTTCCAGCATAGAGTCTTTGCAATATTCTTGTTTTCTTTCCGAATTGAGGCTTTGGCCCGAAGAAAACAACGTCTGCCTCGTCCAGATCCTGGGTATATGTCATACCGGTGATTTCTGTGCATTTGCTCTTAATTGACTCCTCCGAATCAAAGGCAAAATAGAATTTCATGAAAAATCGAAAGCGATCCGTGAATATAAGATTCTTTCTTCGCAATCGTTTGCATTATGACGAGACCTGATGCCTGAATTGGATGTTTGTTCATGCGCGTTACTCATTGCAAAGCAAACAATATTATTCACTTTCCCCGGAACTGTTTGCAATTTCACTTGTGAGGAGGTCCCAGAATTTCTCCCTGAATGCATCAGAAGAAAAACCGCTTCTCTTCATGCCGGGAACAAAGTAAGAGAAATAATAAGGCCTAAAGCTGGTCCATTCGTTATTAAGCGATGTAAAATAAGATGAGACCTGTCGCATGGGCAAAATATTGGTTCCATCATAGATAAGGATCTCCAGGTCTTCCGTCAATGGTTCCAGTGTTGGTGCTGGGCTGCTTGCGCCAAGGACAATTGCAGGCAGTTCCCCTACCGCTATTCTGGGGATACCATCAGCTATATCAGGGTCCTTCAGTGGCATGTCTATCCTGGCAATATAACTCAGGATCTTGCCCATGGGTCCCTTATCATATCTACCGGAAACATCGAGCTTAGAGGATTTTTCTCCAACTGTTTTCTCGAACCTCGCATATGATTCGCTTCTTCCTTTGAAGAGAGAAACCGGGGCGTACCGGCGATCGACAAGCGATCTGTATATCGTGTTTTTTTCCACTCCGAGATCAAAAATAATGGAGTTGATGGCGGAGTCTGTAATTTTACCTTCATAGTAATTTTCCCATCTGAATGCATCGAGCGACAGCAACCCGGATGAGATCATGTCATATATGCTGAACTTGAGAAGATGATCAAATGCAACCATAAGGTGGTGCCTGACAACCCACTTATACATCTTGTATCTTGAATCCAGGAAATCCTCTATGTTTCCGAGGGCTTTCTCATAAAAGCCTATCAGGTAGGATCCCCGATCCTGTTTCACAATCTCCATATTAGCAATCAGCCTCTCCGTATCTATTTTTCCGAAAGAGGCACCGCTGTACCATGAATCGCGAAGAATATAATCCATCCTGTCGGCATCGATTTCTGACGATATTATTCGCCTGAATATGTTAAGCGAATCGCTTGTAGAGAAGATCTCGCTTCCATGGTCATCCTTGGAGAGCAGGCATGTTACATCGGACGCAGTTATTTCGGGGACCGAATCCTTTACTTCAGGCTCCGTGAAAAGCTTTTGTATGATCCCGATCCCGAAAAACTCGTGCGCATGATTTCTTTCGTATCCCTTCCTGTCCGGAAAGAGGGTTCTGTACTTCGCAAGTTGCTTTTCATTCCGGGAAAGGCTTGCCATCATGAACGTCTCAGTTGTATGTGAAAATGGCCCGTGCCCTATGTCATGCATGAGTGCAGCAAGGCGCACAGCCTGCACAATCCTGAAAATATTCTTGTCACTCTCCCTTAAGTCGGGAAATATTTCTGAAAAATAGTGTTTGCGTGTGATTGAAGAAAGGAGTTGCTGAACCATCCTGTAGGCAAGATGCATGCTTCCGACACTGTGAGAAAACCTTGAGGCTGTTGCCCCCGGAAATACAAGCTGGGCCAGTCCAAGGCTGCGGATGTCATGCAATCTGTTCATTGCAGGCATCTTTAGTATCTCGTTCTCGGCCTCTGTTATCCTTATCAGGGAATGCACCGGGTCATTGATGGCCCTGCGTCTTGTTTGATCTTCCAGCAGATTAGACATCTCTCATCACGATGCTGAGTATTTATTAGAAAGTTGGCGTAACTTTCTTCTATGTTATGGTGTAGGAAGCAATTTTTCCGCTCGTGGATAATTTCAATATATCCACCTGCGAAAGAATGCCGCCTGAAATCAGTATGTGAGCGCCTATGGATATATTAGAGGGCTGTGCAGAGGAAGTTATGATTTCAGCCCTGTAAAGGCTGGCATTATTGTAATAATGATCCGCAGAACCGACATTGAAGCCTAAGACACTCAGTGTGCCATAATTGCCGGTCAGTCTTAAGCATATATCATATACCGGGACGGGCGCAGTAAGGCTGAGGAAGGAGACATTGTAAACAGCAGTAGGTCCTACACCTGAAATGGATACAGTGATGATGCCGGATGGTGGATGTGATGTGTCCACATCATAGAGTGCTCCAACAGACGCTATCACAAGGAGAACGACGATCACTGCAGTCCATCGCACTGCCCTCCTGTTTCTAGCCATGAATTCCATTGTACGAATTTGAATGGGCTTCTTCTTCGCTTTAGCTTTATTTGCCATTTTTCCTTACCAGTATCTTGACCTTTGTCCCGTCAATATCCCATAATTGCCCTTCGCCGGCAGATCCAAGCTGTATCTCATCTGCAAGCGTTTCAGAGGATATGGTCTCCAGCGATCCTCTTATGTCCTCGCTGGTAGCTGGCTCCGCATCGATAAAAACAGATATCCGGTCATCATACTCCAGCGACAGTTCTTTCCTCATGACCTGTATCCTCCTTATTAGTTCCCTGGAAAGTCCTTCTCTTGCAAGATCTGCATCGATTGTGGTATTGAGAAACAGTGAAAAGCCTGTCTTTTCATCCTTATCGTAAATGAAACCGGGCTGCGGGATTGCTTCCACTAATATCTGGTCGGCCGCGAGGCTGAAACCTGCAACCGTTGCGTTTCCAGATTTCCTGACGGCTTCGAGTATCTTTGCCGGGTCGGTTCTTGACAGCTCCTCTTCCACCTTCTTGATGTTGCCCTTGAGTATGGATGCAACAGTAGCATAATTAAGTTTTATCTTCGATGTTACCGGCATGTCTTTCTCTTCGACGAATCTTACAGTCTTGCAGTTTATTTCGGGCTTTATTATCTCAATCAGCGGCTCTTCTATCCTGAAAGAACCGTTAAGGAGAAGCTCAGTGAGTGGCTGGCGGCCTTTTATACCTGCCTTCTGGCGCATCCTGCGCACGGTCTCGATTACCGAGAGCACATCGGAAAACTTCTTCTCCAATTCCGGCTGGATCGATTCCTCTGTTGGCGCAGGATACATTTTAAGGTGAACGCTTTCCTCATGCGTAAGCGATCTGTACAGGTATTCGGTCGTGAAAGGGGCTATCGGGGCGAGGAGAAGCGATATTTTTTCGAGGATGCTGTACAGGATCGAATATGCACTCTCCTTCTGTTCTGTCATCTCTTCGGCCCAGAATTTTCTCCTGGAAAGCCTGAGATAGGTATTCGACACCTGCTCAATAAGCTCCATTATGCTCCTGAATGCCTCATGCGGCAGGTATGCTTCCATGTAGTCATTGCATGAACGTATTGTGGAGTTCAGTCTTGAGAGGATCCACTGATCAAGCGGATCCTCTGAGACCTTGAGTTGCTTGAATTCAAACCTGTCCAGGTTCGCGTTTGATGCAAAGAAGCTGTATACGTTCAGGAGGGTCGAGAGCGTTTTCCTGGAAATCTCGGATATGAGCCTGATGTCATAGTTCCTTGTTTTCCATGGTACTCCAAACATGAAGAAAAGGCGCAACGGATCCGGCCCGTTTTGCTGCAGTGCTTCCATTGCGAGTATTGAGTTCCCCTCGCTCTTGCTCATCTTTCTCCCATTGGAGTCAAGGACAAATTCTATTGTCAGCACATTGTTGTAAGCGTTGGAGTTGAACAGCAATGTGGAAATAACGTGAAGAGTATAATACCATCCTCTTGTCTGGTCTATTGCTTCTGTTATGAAATCTACCGGTATGTGTGTTTCCCCGCTATACCTGGGGTATCCTATGGATGCGTATGTCGCGCTTCCTGAGTCGAACCATGTATCTATCACATACGGTTCCCTCGCAGATTCCGAGCCGCACTGCAGACATTTCAGCTTCAATTGATCCACGAATGGCCTATGCAGGTCATCAAGTTCCCTGCCGGATCTTTCGGCAAGTTCCTTCAGGTTTCCGATGGCCTCATAATGACCGTTTTTGCATTTCCATATGGGAAGAGGGGTTCCCCAATACCTGTTCCTGGACAGTGACCAGTCCTTCGCCTCTGACAGGAAGTTTCCGAACCTGCCATTCTTCAGGTGATTCGGGTACCAGTTTATTCTTGAATTTGTGTCGACGATCTTTTCCCTGTTTTCTGATACCCTTATGAACCAGGCATCAAGCGGATAATAAATCAGGGGTGAATGGCATCTGTAGCAGAATGGATATGTGTGTTTTATTTTCTCTGTCTTGAAGAGCAACCCTTCTTTTTTGAGATACTCTATGATTTTTGGATTCGCTTCCATAACGCTCATCCCGTACCATGGGAGCGAAGGATCATTGTACTTCCCCTCCGAGCTTACCGGATTGATTATCCGGGTCTTCATCCTTTTCCCGGTCTCGAAATCGTCTGCACCAAATGCCGGAGAAGTATGTACTATGCCTGTCCCTTCTTCCACTGTAACATAGTCTGCTCCAACCACCTGCAGGTTTCCATCAAACGGTTTTATGAACTTAAGCAGCTGGTCGTATTTTATTCCAACTAATTCTTTTCCCCTGATTTTCTCCTTTACAAGAGTCGCTCCGGGAAATAGGCGCCCTGCCGTTGCCGATGCCACATAGTAGTTAGATCCCTTGTATGATACCAGTGAATAATCAATCTTTGGGTTCACAACCAGGAACTGGTTGGATGGCAGAGTCCATGGAGTTGTAGTCCATGCAAGAATGTAAGTATCCTTTTCCCCTGTTACCTTAAAGCGGACATAGACTGAGATGTCAGATACCTCTTCGTATCCCTGTGAAACTTCATGCGAACTCAGTGATGTTCCACATCGCGGGCAGTATGGCAGTATCTTATAGTCCTTGAACAGCAGTCCCTTCTCAAACATTGTCTTAAGAGCCCACCACTCACTCTCCATATAGTCTCGCTTGAGAGTGATATAGTCCCGGTCATGATCGATCCAGAAGCCTATCTGGGAATCTACCTCCTTGAATTCATCAATGTAGGTGAAGACGCTCTTGCTGCAATATGCGTTGAAAGCCTCGATACCGTATTCCTCAATTTCCTTCTTGGAGTTAAAACCAAAATGTTTTTCTGCTTCGATCTCGACGGGGAGCCCATGGCAATCCCATCCACCGGATCGGCCGAAAATTTCATGACCAGTCATGTACTTGTATCGCAGTATTATATCCTTGATGGCGCGCGTCATGGCATGTCCCAGGTGAGGTCTGCCGTTGGCAGTGGGAGGCCCTTCCAGGAATCTGAATGGCTTGTTTCCAAGGCTGGTTTTCAGCGATTTGTGCTGAATACCATACTCTTTCCAGTAAGATCTAACTTCATCTGCTATCTCCTTGAAAGAGCGGTTTGTGTCTATCAGATTGAACATTTCTTGGTACCTTTTGGAGTGGATGCAATCAAAGCCATAAATTTAACACTTCTTACAGTATCTCCGAAGATAATTATTTAAGAATCACAATAACTATACAGAATGGACTTTCTAATCTGATCAGGAAGGGCCCGAAGAATACACAAGGTTTGCCGTTGTACTAAAACTAGACCCTTTCTGACAACTAGTCCCATATCCAGGCATTACTGCGACTACAGTGACGACAACGTTTGTCAAAGATGAGGACCAGGCTCTGGATGAATATTTTAAAACAAGAAACAAGTACACCCGGTCATGGATGTTCCTTTCCGGGTTCCCGCAACCAAGGCGTAACCACTAAACCAACAAGGATACCCTCGGGACTGAGGAACCTGGAGACTGTCTGTCCATAAGTTTCCTTAAAAGAGTCCACCAGAAGCTTGTACCCCTTACCCTTCATCTCCTCAGACGCCTCTTTCACATCCTCTACCTCGAATTCCAACCATGCCTGGGGTCTAGGAATTTCTGCTGGCCACACTCTCGTTCCAAAGCAGTCCTCGGCTGCTAATGACAGAGGCCATATTGCAAAACCTTTGCAACCGTCAATGTTCTGTCCATGCATATAACCGCCTTCGTATTCGTTGAATTTTATTCCAAGATCGTTAGCGTAAAGTTTCCTGGATGGGTTTAGGTCATCTGGAATCGGCCCGAACCCGGCTATGAACAATACTTTCATTAAGGAGATTAAGAAACACCAGTTTATTAATCTGCTGAATAAGACATTATCTCCGAAGATAATTATTTAGCAATCACAATAATTCTACGGGAAAGTCTTTCTCTGTTCACCGAAATATTTATTCATGCGTAATAGAAATCATGTAAAGTGTCATGAAAACGATACCAATGAATGTGACAAACCGGCCTGAAATAGAGGGCATACAGGGATTCTTTGTCAAGACGGTTACAAGGTTTGGGACAAGCGCCAAGGTTGACTGCCCGAAGGAATTCATAGGGAGAACGGTTTATCTAATTACCTAACTTTTTATTGAGTTTTATACACTAGGTTCCTGTTCCCTTCCGTTTCCTTGACAGTTTCGCATTCATACTTCATTCCAGGCCAGATTCCTGTTCCTTCAAATGCACCCTGTATCCATGGCTGAGATGTTCCAAGGATTCAGGACCAGATATGCCTGTTTTCTCTATGTGGTATTCGAGCATCGAGAGTATGGCATACGAGAGGTAACAGATCTTTATGTGTGCATACACACGAGACAGGAGTCGTACCCTCACCGGTCTTAGGGATAGTATTCCCTTCATCTTACTGAATGCCCTTTCGGCCGTATCCTTTTCGTAGTATTTTCTCACAACCTCTGCCTGATCCATTCCAGTGTTGTGAAATATGAGGGAATACACGAGAAGGGAGGCAATAACCTCGTCAGAGGAGTGCTCATAGTAGTGCTCTTTCCTGATGGATTCAAGATACGGATTATAGACAACGATCAACTTTCCTGACAGGAAGTCCATAGACTGCACATATACATGTGTATTCTTCAGTTCCACCTTATTCTGTTTCCTGTATATCCCATCCTTGTCAAAGCAAAGAAGTATCTCCCTGAAGCTCCTGTCCTTGGTGACACCACAGATTATTCTGATCTTCAGGGCTAGAGCATCCTTAAGGTTTCTAAGGCTGTAGAATCCCCTGTCAAGGATCGTGGCGGAATAGCCCATCTCCACCAATGTTGCGATCATCTCTGTGAATATCCTCCGCCCGGAGCATTTTTTGATCCTCTACAGTCGGCTCTATTATTCTTTGATCCACCACTGCATTTCACTGGCTCAATAATTTCATGATATTATCGAGATCACTCTTCCTAATTATTCTGACTTCCCCTCCAGTCCACTTTTAAAAGCCCAATTACCGCATTAAGACAGGGTTCCAGCCCGTTTCTTATCACTCCTTCTTTTCTATCTTTGGATATAGCCCCTAATAAATAATAAGTCCAAAACGACGATAATGGATAGATTCTTTCCTTTCATGGAATATTTCACCTATTTCAGGTCTAGGTGGGCACAAATCGTTTCTACTGAGCCCACTGTGACATGGTGTTCTAACGGTTTCTATGAATCAGATTATTGCGGGAAGTGTGAAATTTCCCACATATTGCCCTCTGGATCTTCAAAAAATGCGTATCGCTGGCCATCAGGTCTATTTGCAAGTTTTGTGACAAACTTTACCCCTTTGTTCGTAAGATCATCTTTTTCATTATCTGCGTTCCTCAAGAACGATGCAAAATAGAAACCATGCTCTGAAAGATCGAACCTAGGATCTGAGTTTTCGACAAACTCTTTTTCCAAACCGGACCTAGAAACAAGAGCCAGGCCAGGACCAACAGCTTCTCCGAATTTCAAGTACGCAAACCCGTCAGAAACTTCTGCAATCTTGAAACCGAGTTTATCCCTGTAGAATTCTGCCATTTTCCTAACATCCTTCACAATAAGCGCGAAAGCGTTGACGTGGTCTATCAATTATCTCCCTCTAATAAATTTATCCTTTCCTTAAAGTGTGTTGCATAACCCATGCAATAATTCTTCTTGAAAATATGATGGGTGTTGTCTGTGCAAAACAACAACCCAATTGTTAATGGAAAGAGAGATAATAAAAGGATATGGTCCCTCTACAACGAATCGCTTGTCAGACGC
>DAHXNF010000020.1 GCA_027366585.1 Thermoplasmatales archaeon
CTTATGAAAGAAGCTTTCATCCCTCTTACATATCCAAGCTCCATCCTCTCAGCGAGAACATAGACAACTGGAAATAACAAGACAAGGTACGTAAGCTCACTGCTGTCTGTTATGAACCGGTTAATGTTAGCTATCGCTGAGAGGAACATGCCTAAAATCGCTGCACCTGAAACCTGCTTGACATATGCCATACCTGGGTTTCTCCGGCTCGTCATGTAATACAAAAAGAGGATGGATGCCGCCGCTACTAGAACAAGCCCGAAATCCTGCACGATCTCAATTCCCAGCCATATTCCTGCTGATGAAATGAATACGCCTGAAAACAGTAATGGGACTATCATTCGTGATATCCTGAAATGACCAAATAAACTGAATTTCTCCATAAGTTCCAGTTTCTCGGTGATCAAGAGCCCTCCGATGACTCCGAACACCATCAGATCGGGATGAAAAGTAATGTCATCTGCTATCCCGTTATTCAGGGAAAAACCATTGTTTTCTGCCAGTGCGGAAATACCTATTAGTATGCCAAGGGCAAGTGAAATAACAGAAAATCCGATACCAACGTAAACTATGGGCAGTGGGCCCGACCGTTTCACCCCGTTGCTGTGAGTATAAGAATTCATAGTTTAATTGAACTCCTAATTGCCCAATTGATATAGGGTTCTTCCCTAAAAATTTAGGCTGTGCACGCAACATTACAAGACTTACTTTAAGGTGTGAGAAAACGAAGACCGGATTGATTACAGGTAACGAACCGGCAAGCATTTGTCAATATTTTCGGATCTCTTTTAAAAAAAGGATTATATTGTTCTCCAACGATTCTAAAATTTGTTTCCGGATTTTCGTGCTCGACAAGGAATATGTCAAGCGAAGGAGCGTTGGCAGCCACAAGAATCATCCGGCTGATAAGTGAAAAGTCAGTCATTTTGATTAACTTCTGTTAGTAAACAGTGTCAATTTAGTCAAATCTGAACGCAAGAACTGCCAACAAATCCATTGATAAATCTGCTTCTGGCATCTATCAATAGATCAGTATTTACTACGTTAATTTTATGTCATCCTCTGGGATCCATTTTTTTGGGGCCAATCCCAGGGCGGAACTACCAGGTTTCTTGAAGAGCCTGTTTGTTTTCATATGCGAGAGAAGACGCTTGCGCGTTAGAGAATACTTAGCGATCTTTGCATTCATAGCCCCTCTATTATTTTGCATGCGTACATGGCCATTGGATAGAAATAATATTCCTCAATAACTGAATGTCTCTTCATAAATTTCCTGAGATTTTCCAATAAGCAGGCATTTTTTTCACCCTCTGTGTTCATTTCATCAAAAAGTTTCAGAATCTGGGCATGCTCATTGATCATTGCGCCGACCTCTAACTTAAATTCGTTAGCTTTTCCTTTCAAAAAAGGGGCATTGACCTGTTTAATTCCTGAAAACCACTCCTTCATGAATTCCAGGACTGGAATCAGGGTTTCTTCTTCCCTGTCCGCGTGCCCTGAAAAGACACTTGCAACTTCCTTAATTGCCCCGGAATTATCATGACTTTCCTGTTCGGCGGTGTATAGTAGGGTCATTAACTCACTATGTTCTGCGCGTATAGGTTCTTCCATTGAAGTTGATTTGTCTCAGTTTAATATATTTTGTAACAAAACTGTAAGGCAATTTATTGTTAAGGATCCGGCGCGGATTAATATTAGAGAACCTTTAAAAATATTTGGTTATACGAGGGTTTAGTATTGATTATAGAAGCGTCAGTTTTGCCCTGACAACAACGAGAGGACACGGAGCCAAGGGCGGTGAGGAGTACCATGAACTAATTGAACCGAGAATGGTAATGAAGAGGTAAACTATTTCGCAGATTTCGGGAAAAACGAGACGGATGTACTGGTTAACATCCGGCGATATCTCGCTGCATAGCGCAATGTTTCCTGTCCTCGGGTGTGCGCCTCCCGATTAATAGGGTGCTTAACACAAAATCGGTTTAGATAAAACACCCTTCGCACCGAAGATTATGCCCGAGAATGACAGGAAGATCAAGAAAACTCCTCTCATGTTGTTCCTGATCTCACGCTCAACGAGACTCTCCATGAGGAGGACCTGAAAATACTTCAAGACGCCGGGAATAGGTCGTCTAGGAAATATTGAACAATTCAAAGACAAGTGAAATTATTTTTGCGAAAAGCAAGTTAAAGTAAAAGTAAGAATGAAAAATTGTAGAATTAATAAAAAAGCTCAGTTCTTTATTTTATCCCCGAGGAGATCCAGTTCGTATTCTGCCAGGTCACCCGATGCAAAAGCCGCGGGGTATAGCAACTCCTCTTCCAGTTCCACATGGTGGAGCAGGTGTTCTGCGAGATCCGAGGCGAGCTTGTCAGGGTTTTCCTTCAAAGAATCCTGTGCACGCCTGATAAGTTTCGCCATCTTCTCATGTTCCTGCATCATTTCCGGGTAGCTGTCCTCGAACTTTGTCCTTGCTAGGTTTAGTGCATCCTTGTCCTTGTCCCTGTAATCCCCGAGCCTTGCCTTGAGGTATGCAAGCAGGGGGGCTACGGTCTCATTCTCCTTATCAAGGTGGTAGCTGAATATCACGAGTACTTCAGAAAATAGCTTTCCGGCCTCAGTTTTCTTGCGGGCAACCTCTCCCAGCGTCTCGATCAGTTCTTCATGCTCTTCATCCAGAATATTTTTTTCATCTGACATAGCAGTATAATCGAGGTGTTGTTATTCTTCATTGTCCCAAAGCTTTTCGGGAGTCTCTAGGAATAAAGGGGCAAGAGGAACAATCGCGGGTATGTACCAAGTTTCTCAGATGGCTGGAGTAAAAAAAATGGGCGTAGAAAATTAACTCAGTAATCGTCACCAAAACCTCGCTCCTCGACTGCGGGGACTTTCCTTGACTTAGAGATGAGTATTATGTTGACAAGATGGAATGACACCGAGACCATGATTGCAATCAACCCAAAGATAGCGAGAGGTTTTCCTGCGATCTGAGGTACTGCCCCTGAGAACCCTATGAAGAATGCCACTACGCCGATATTAAGCAGGACGTATTCTTTGGAAACAGTCGAGTTGATAAGGGCACTGCTTCTCGCAAGGCCAGACGAAAACATGTAGGAGAGGCCAAACACTATCATTGCAACAAAGCCAAAGAGCCACAGTATGAAGATTGCATCACGATCCAGGTTTAGCACCTCTGTCAGGTTAAGGGTAAGAAAAATTAACCCTGCAAGCAGGTAGACAAAGCTCGTGGCAATAAACCTGAGCACTATTGAAGTGTTCACGCCCAGGGATTGCCTTTTATTTGGATTATATGCCATAAACTTACCTCAATATATGTAGGAACAGAGATACCTTTTTCCAGTAGTTTTCTCATGACTCCCAGGTAGTCACTCTCATCGGGAATCGGAGATACCGCATGAAGTGCTTCCAAGTCGATTTTCGCCCTGACTCCTCTCTTCCCCCCTTCAGGGACAGGAATTCCTCAAAAATCCTCCTTTGCCTTTCAGGCGGCGGTTTTGTCCTGGCATCCATAGTCACCGAATCGGCTTGCTTTGTTTGCATGCAGGTTAATGAAGAACCGCAGCAATAACAGAGTCCCTGTATTTTTAGGGATGAACCTGCATGAAGTAGACTTCACTTCCCGGTGCCCTCTGGAAGGAAGCGATCTTCTTTCGCTGCAGATGCGGCTGAAACGATGATCCTTCTCAAGTTGTATACTAAAGCCACAAGTGCAATGAGCAGGACGTAACCCGAAAGGTATGATACCACAAAACAAGTACGACTGACATGTGCTGCAAGTTCTCCAAACGGCCCCATAAGATTGGACACCGCGAGTACGATCAGGGGCAGAAAAGTGACCCTCTCCTGCCTTTCTTTCTTCTTAAGAGTAATCTGGAAAATTACGGAGGCGTGTGCAACCATTAATGTTCCAATGAAGCCATGGGCCATGGAACGAGTAGCGGCTTCAGTAAATCAACGTCTTGCGATCAGCTGCAGAACCAAAAGGATCAGCCATAGAAGCAGTCAGAAGAATGAAAGAAGGACTCTGCCACGCATGAAGGACTGGAATCTGCCATGTATTCGCGTTCTCCTGAAGGCCAGGACAAATTTCACTGAAATCATGGTCAGCGTAGGCACAAGTAACGTTGAGGAGGTCATTTCCACTTGGCTGTAGGGAGCCTTATGCACCCCCGCGGCGGCAAAGGCAAGGATTTGGATATCCATGCAATGAAAACCTGCGCCTTAAGGAAGCTCTACTCCACTCTCCCTTCCAATACATATTTTGTGGGGGCGAGACGAGCAAGGTAGGCACCCTCCGCATTATCATAAATCGACGCATTCAAATTTCCAAGAGCAGTCAGGAACATTGACGCAATTGCTGCTGCAAACACATGTTTTATGCATATGTCACCTGGATCCCTGCTGCTGGACATATAAAAAAAAGAGCAGGGAGCCCGCAAAGACGAGGATAAGTCTTGCACATCTAGTAAGAGCGGAGACGAACATGATGCCCTTGGAAGCGATTAGTACGTCGCTGAAGAGAAATAAAACCGTGGGGCGGGAAAGGGCATACATTTTACCAGCTGGAATTTTTCCATCAGCCCCGGTTTTTTAGTGTTCAGAAGACTACCCACAGCACCGAATACCATTGGGTCAGGATGTAACTGGACCCCTGAAGCGACCGGCAGACTTGCCGAATAGCCATTATTGAGGGCAAGAGCAAATATCCACAATCTAAAGGCCAAGGACAAAGCGAAACAGAATATTCCGATGAAAGCAATTAAAGGAGGTGCTTTTCGTCTTTTTTTTCTGGCTCGTGCTTCCGCAACCAGGCTTTTAAAAACATTATGCACTTCGAATAAGGGATATCCCTGAAAATTTAGGTTAGTATGACTCAGGATGCCGATTTGAGGCTGAAAGCATAAAATTAAACGCCTTAGCACCATCCCCAGGTTTTTAGGGATTAACCATATGCGTTGCCAGTCATCCTGCACTTAGGTGTTAAAATGGCAAAAGAATTGACTGATGGATTAAACGAGTTTGAACTGGTATATGATAATGCAGGAGGGGAAAAGGCCCCGATTTTTTCCGAGCTCATCGATATAATAGCACTGCATGTGAACAACGAGGAAGACCTTGTTGTACCGCTTCTAGACTACATTAGCCTGAAAGCTGACGGGATCAGCCCGGAACCCGGTGACTTGAGAAAGATCGCAGAGGAATTCTCAACACGGTACAAGGAAATGGAAGAAGAACACGAGAAAGCAAGGCTGGCGGTGCATAGACTGGCAGAATTATCTAGAATAACCAGGAACACGAGGGCATACAAGATATGGACCAGCATAGAGAACCACGTAAAACTGGAACGGAGTGCACTGAAACTGGCTGAGTCGGGTGCCAGAGATATACTGCTTTCCAAGTAAAGGAAAAGAGGCGATCTATATGGAACAGCGAATGTTGGCCGGCGAAAGCCCGAAAGATGTGCGCAAGCCCAGGATTGTGGTACTGGGAACGGGATTTGCAGGTACATCCTTTATAGAGAGCTTCAACAGGACATTAAAAAGGAACCACAATAAGGGTGTGGATCTTGTTGCGGTAAATTCCAGGAACTATCTCCTGTTTGCTCCACTCCTTTACCAGGTTGCAACTGGGCAGGTATATGAGCATCATATCTCGATTCCCGTCTGCTGCAATATACGGGATCATGGGCACGAATTCCTGGAAACTGAAGTCAGGGGGATAAATCTTGAAAAAAACGAGGTCGAGACGGCAGATGGCAACGTTTCCTATGACCAGCTCATTGTCGCGCTGGGTACAGACAGCAATGACTTTGGCATAGAGGGCGTAAGCAAGTATGCCATATCCCTTAAGACGTTAAAGGACGGAGAGCATATCAGGAACAGGATACTTGAATCTTTCAGGGTAGCAACACAAAGGCTGCACGCTGGGGATACACCGGCTGAGTTGACATTCGTGGTTGTTGGAGGAGGGGCCTCTGGTGTGGAGCTGGCTGGTTCCCTGCCAGAATACCTTAAAATCCTGGGAAAAGACTACGGTTATTCCAGCATAAAGCCAAGAATCATTCTGGTAGAAGCACAGGAACAGCTGATGAAGAACATATCTGAGAAGTTTTCACGAAAACTGGTGGACATCCTAAGAAATAGAGGCGTGGAAGTCCTTTTGGGGGCAAATGTGAAGAAGGTCACTAAAAACAGCCTATTACTTGGTGATGGGAGGGTTATCGAATCAGAGAATATTTTCTGGACTGCAGGTGTAAAAAGCAGCCCCATTGTCTCCAGTCTGGGTGGAGAAGGACTGGGCAAGAAAAACGGTCGAATCATTGTGGATGGACACCTGAGAATTCCAGGTTTTCCCAACGTTTACGTTCTGGGCGACAACGCATATCCAGCGCCTGATGGTAAAGGAGTTGTTCCGCCGCAGACCGCCGCAGTTGCTGTCCAGGAGGGAAAATACCTGGGGAAGGCACTGGCATTCAGGATAAATTCAGGAAAGAGTTTTTCACCGTTCAGATACAAGGATCCTGGAATCATGCTTTCACTGGGCCGATTTGTTGGGCTGTGCCAGTTTTCCAATGGAATCATCCTGTCCGGGTTCAGCGCCTGGTTTATCTGGAGATTCATCCATCTGGTGAAGATAAGTACGGTGAAGAACAAGTTTGAGATACTCTCGGACTGGATCTTCTCTTCATTTGGCAAAGAGATAGTCATTCATACTGAATAGAAGTAGAATTCGGAGGGCACGGGACGCTCTTCGATTACATTTTTGTTCTGATCCCGGATTTTTGCTAAAGGAATCAGCAAAGTTTTATCTCAGAGCAGAAACGATCCAATTCCTTCGGCCTGTTCCATTGGGTGTACACAACTCAACTTTTCGCTTTCTTTCTGACATACATGCCTGCGGTATGACCGCAGGCAATTGACAGTCGATTCCAGCAGTTGATCGTATTTATGGCCATTATAAGTGCAATGTATTCACGTTCACTGAAGCTTTTTCTCACTCTCTTATATAAATGATCGCTTACACCGTTAAGGGAGATAGCCGTTACAGCCTCCGTGAATTCCATGGCAGCCCTTTCCCTTTCAGTGTAGAAAGGGGATTCCCTCCAGGCAGACAGGCAGAATATCCGCTGCTCAGATTCCCCTTCGGCCATTGCATCCGTGGTATGCATATCGAGGCAATACGCACACCCGTTTATCTGGGAAGCCCTGATCTCAATAAGGCTTATCAGAGACGGTTCAAGACCTGTACCTTTGACATATTCTTTGAGTGCATAAACTGCCTTTACAGCTCCGGGTTCAAGTTCACCATAATTTATTCTCACTTCTAACCACACTACTGGAATTGAAATCCAGAAACGGGTTCTAAATTTTTTGTAGTATATTGGGATATAAAATGTTCCAATTCCATGTAAATTTGTGTACCAAACCTGGTTTTTAGTGGCTATATAGTGTACGCATGGTATTAATATCAAAAACCACTACAATGGCCACGGACAATATACTCGAAGAAGATGTAAATTGGGAACCGGTTTCAGACGGAAAACTTGGCATCGAACAGTTTCTGGCGAGAACTTCCAAATCTGGCACCGTGAAATTTCTTAAATTCGATCCGGGGGCAAAGTATCCACTGCACTTTCATCCAGATAGATCTGAATGGCTTTTCGTCATCTCGGGGGATATGACAGTGGAGATAGATGGCAGAAAACTTTCACTCCATGGTGGGGGTTTTGCGTCCTTCCCGGTGAATTCAAAGCACTCCCTTGCAGCTGGAGAAAGCGGGGCACTTATTACAGTGTCAGCGTTCTTCGAGAGCGCATGAGATCAGAATGCTGGATAACCTTATAGCGGCAAGTTGAACGAAGGTGTTTAGTGCGGCCTTGTGACATCCTCCTACGACTAAAGCCGTGAGCTTCCTGCTTCGCTGACCTGAGCTGCCCTAGTGAGTAGTGCTCCAATCTACACAGGCGTAAATCCGGGAGTGACCCTCCCTACTCTTTTCAGTGTTCTATTGCGGTCATTGAATGTAGCTTTGAGATCCCAATCGATCTCAATACCGCAGGAATCACAGTGAAATGTCCTTTCGGGCAGTCCAAGTGATTTCTTTTTATATCCACACCGGGAACATAATTTCGATGTATTCCTGGGATCCACCGATACCACAAGCTTACCGGCACTTTCAGCATTGTAGGTTGTGTATTGCACGATGATATTCCAGGAAGCATCTGCAATGCTCTTTGCAAAATGGTGATTCTTCATCATACCTGTTACATTCAGTTTCTCGAAGGCAATGAGATCTTTTTCTTCATAAGCCTGTTGGAAAGCTTGTGTGCAAAATCCTCCCTCTGGTTCTTCACCTTCTGATGCTTTCATCCTACCCTTAAATGGTGTGCGATTTCTCTCTCACATAGTTAATAATAAAGATGGAGCCGATTTGGTAGCAGGTATACTAAGAAAAATTGAATAGGTGATATGGCGGATCACTCATTGCTGCAGGAATTATCCATTTTTACTCTCCTGTAATCTCTGTCGTAAAAATAGACCCTTTTCCTTTAGTCCAACGTCTTCTCGGAGCTATCATCGCAATATGGCTTATTTGCAGTCAATTCACACCCGTACAGATAGATCTCCTCGTTTCCAACTTATATAATATATGGGTCGTTCCTTTCGTGACGAACCAGCCTGCAGTTTAGACAATAAAGTCAATCTATGGGCGTCGATAACTGTTACCAATCAGGATTAAGACTCAGCGGATTGGCTCAAGATTTTCAGGCCCTGAAAGACTGTGGCTGCGGAGGTCACATACAGAGCGAGAACCCCCTCCCCCCATTCTGCCGAGCCTCTGGCTCCCTAAGAGATTAGGGACAAAGAAAGTGCCCATTGTGCAATTCATGTCTTGTGATAAAATGTCAAAGACAGTAGCAGATATAATAGTCGATTATCTTGTTAAAAGCGGTGTGGAGAGAATCTATGGTATTCCCGGGGATTCCATCGATCCTCTTGTAGAGGCTATTAGGCGGAACCACAAGCTGAAATATGTTCAGACGAGGCATGAGGAAGGAGCGGCATTTGCTGCATCGTTTGATGCCAAATTCAATGGCAGGCCGGCAGCCTGTTTCGGCACTTCCGGACCGGGATCCATACATCTTCTGAACGGGTTGTACGACGCCAAAATGGACAAGGTGCCGGTCATTGCGATCACAGGACAGGTGGAAAGGAAGAGGCTGGGGCAGGATTCCCACCAGGAAGTGAACATGACAAAACTGTTTGATGATGTGAGCGTCTTCAACAAAATGCTCACCGGTCCTGAAAATGCTCCCAAAATCATATGGAGGGCAATCCACGATGCTATTACGCTGAAAGGAGTTTCCCATCTGAACGTGCCTTTCGACGTGTTTATGGAAAAGATTGAAGAACCAGCTCCTTACATTGATGGAATAGTTTTTCCGGAATATTCACCAAGGCTTGATGCTGCGATAGAAGCAATATTGGCAAGTGAGAAGCCTGTCCTGCTTATCGGAGCAGGAGCCCTTAAAGAGCAGGCAGGATTGGAAAGATTATCGGCCTGGATTGGTGCTCCGGTAATTTACGCGCTGATGGGAAAGGGGATCATGCCTGACCACGATAAGCGGGTACTTGGGGGCCTCGGCCTGCTTGGAACAAGGCCAGCTTTAGATGCAATAACGAAGTCGGATCTCATCATTGAGATAGGTTCATCATTCCCGTATGGGCAGTTCATACCCGAGGGCAGGAAGGCGATTCAGGTCGATATCGACGCAGCCACCCTTGGCAAAGGATTTCCAGTTTCAATACCAGTACTTTCGGATTCGCATTCATTCATTCAAAGAATACTTCTTGAAGTGCCGGAAAAGGAGATCAAATACTTCGAATACTTTCATTCTGAGAGAAAGGCGTGGGAGAAAGAACTCATCGCCCAGGAAAACCATGACACGGGAATGGTCAATCCTGCACTGCTTGCCCACTTGCTCTCGCAGGCAGCAGATCCGAACGCAGTTGTTGTAACAGACACGGGGAATACCACGGTGTGGATCGCAAGGCATTTCAGGGCGCAGGCAGGGCAGAGATTCCTGTTCTCCGGTGCATTGGCCTCCATGGGCAACGGACTGCCTGGAGCCATAGGCATTTCTCTTTCAACAGCCAGGCAGGTGATTTCCGCAATTGGAGATGGCGGTTTTGCAATGACCATGACTGAGCTTGCTACGGTGATAAAGTACCGGATACCATTGAAAATAGTGCTTTTCAACAACAGCAAACTAGGAATGATAAAATTCGAACAGGAGGTGATTGGATACCCGGAATGGGGCGTAGATTTGGTCAACCCGGATTTCAGCAAAATTGCATCTGCTTATGGAATCGGAACACTTAGAGTGAAGAAGAACTCGGAATTGAAATCAGGAATAATGCAAATGCTGGATCAGGATGGCCCGTTCCTTCTTGAAGCCATAACTGACCCGAATGCGAGGCCAATGCCACCAAAGGTGACATTTGAACAGGCAAAGGGTTATCTTGTTGCGAGCTTGAAAGAAAAAGTGGGATATGTTCCTGAAATAGAGACAGTATGAGGGAATAAGTAATTTACCTCCTCTTATTTCATAGAACAAAACCACCGCAAGTCTGCTGTCACTTGACTGGCATATTCCACAGAGGCATTTCGCAATTAATAAGGTTCTCTTCAGTTAGTAGTGGGTAATTTGAATCAGTTATCTCATTTCTTCCAACATGGAAGAAAAGAAGTTCTTCCAGATAGCTCTTAACCTTTCAGATCCATCCTATGGCAATTATATCCTGTTACGTAAATAGTTATTTCTTACATCATTTCTTGCGTAAAACAGAGGGTACCGAAACATTTATAGTGTGTAGTAATTCGAATATACAATGACACTAATACCCGTGGAGAGGGAATCAAAGAGTGGAAATGTATATTACAGTCTCGTTGACGAGAAGCGTGTCAAGAGAAAGGTTGTGCAGAAGTATGTTGGATACCTTGGCAAGGATCTTCATTCGAAGAATGAGATCGAACTTGGTGATATACTGCCGTATATCACAAGGCTCCTGAACAGTAAGATAAGCCAGGAGGATATAGCATCAATATTGAAGAAGATCGGCATTGAATACGAAACATGGCCAATAACAAAGATCATGATAGAAGACGACCTCAAGCTGAAGAAGACATTCCTGAAGCTGAAATGATCTCAGAGATCATATTCCGGGCAGGGGTGACAGTGTGCCCCGGGTGCCATTCTCATTTCGTGGCACGCAGGACGGAGAGGCGAACTGTGAGATCTTCAGAGATGGTTGAGTTTACTGCAGTCCATAAAGTCATAGATGCAGAAGACATGGAACAATATTCAGGTCCGAAAGGTTGAAGTCCAAGTGCGCCGTCAAAGGTGAATAGCCATGAGT
Source organism: Thermoplasmatales archaeon (assembly GCA_027366585.1). Lineage (GTDB taxonomy): Archaea > Thermoplasmatota > Thermoplasmata > Thermoplasmatales > Thermoplasmataceae > UBA582. The sequence goes on from DAHXNF010000020.1 coordinate 11,443, forward strand.
GAAAGTCTCACAGTATCAAGAACCGAAAGATACGAAGCGAGGGTCAAGTACATTCCTCTCCATCCTTGGGCATTCTATGATGAGTATGATCGCACACAAGTGCGATCTTTCACACGAATAGACTAAAAGAATCCCCTCAGGCATAAATGAAGTTGTATACAGCGATGGGTACATGTACCAGTGGGACTCACAAAGGAGCAGAAAACATTGCTTGAAAAGCTTTCAATTGAATTGTAGTGATACAAAGTGGCAAAGATTGGATTGAAGGTTGTTAGCGTCTCCGCAACGCAGTGAATGTAGTTTACGTTTTCCCTCTATGTCTCAGTAAGGATAATAAACAATGCGTAATCATGTATGCATTGACTGACGATCTTCCGGAATTACGCACCAAACATCCATTTGTAATGTACGACATGCTTAAAGACATACCTGCAGGGATAAGGGCAACTATAAATATAGCCGAATCACAGGATTTGCCGCTTGATAAACCGCCCTATTACTTCACGGGAAATGGAACTGCCTTCCACTCCGCCATTGCAGGTGCACAGTCGATATCCAATCACGATGACAGGATAAAATTCGTTCAGGCATATGAACTCGAAAAATTCTGGAAACCATCCGGAACAATAATTGCCTACTCACATACAGGTAAGACGAAATCAACGGTCGACGCAGTAAGGAGACATCGCGGTTTAAACATGACAATTGGTGTCTCGCATTTTCCCCACTCACCACTCCTGGAGAATACATTGCATCAGGTTGTCATTGGCAACTCCCCCGATGCGTCACTCTGTAATACAAAGGCATTTTTTGACAATGCATTCCATGCCATGTATTTAGCATCCAGGATCATGTCCAGGAATGTAGACATGCGGGCGATTTCTGGAGCGATTATCTCCGCAGGCGACGGGATGGATCAATCTGCCAGATCACTTGCCGATAAACTTCGGGACATTGGGAGCATATATGTGCTTGGTGCTGGACCTGATATTGTATTTGCGAGGGAGACTGCGCAGAAGCTAAGGGAGGCAACACACTTAAGATCCGAGGGCATTGAACTCGAGGAGTTCAACCACGGGTGCACAGCAGTGATGGATGAAGGGACCCTGCTTATAATTGCCAACAACCGAACGGTGAACGGGAGAGTTTCTGATATAGTCAGGGCGTCAAGGGAAGTCGGTTCGAGAACATTAGTACTCAACGGTGATGGCGACTACAGCTTCAATTTTGAAACCTTTAACGACGGGATAACAGATACACTGCTGAACGTACTTGCTATCTATTATTTTGCGTATCATCTGGCGGTTAAAATAGGAGTCAATCCCGATTTGCTGCGCTTTGAAGACTCCAGGTATAGGAGATATGATGATGTTATATTCCCGCCGGGGGCCCATTGATCTCGCCGATGATAAGGTTGTTGGTCAGCAGATGGTGAAAGATCCAAAGCCTCATACATAGGAGGAAATTGAGCAACTGACCCTTTTTACCATTCCTTGCTTCCGTTTCCTAAGCCAATCAATTTGCTGAGGAAAATTATCCAAGAAATCCTAAGATACGCAGAAATAGGCAAATTACACTTAAATACAGTGTCTCAAATATCTGTCTCAATTTGGCCCTTGTCACGAGGAATAATAGAAGTTTGCCATAATTCAGGAAGCTCGCATTTTCATCCTTTTCAGATAATGGCGGATCCAGTGCATTTTCTGAAAGAGCTACTACTTGCGTTTGGGTTGGCATACATTCTATTTGTAACAAGCGGACAAATCTCATCGTTGTTTCAGGAAACGAAAAATTTCAGCATAGAAAACTGATGGATTATCTAGGTATGCAGCGTGATTTGCTCCAGGGATTATCCTGAATTCCGATTTTCTTACAAGAGATCTGAGTTCTGTGCCTCTTTCCCTGGGGATCACGTTGTCCTGCTCCCCCCATAGGATAAGAAGAGGGATGTCGATTCCCGTTAATTCATCTCGCATATATTCCACTCCGGCTGCCCCGATGACAATTGCTGCGGAGATCAAATCTGGATAATCCAACATGGTTCGGAGAACTATCCCTCCACCCATTGAAGGGCCTAGCAGGACGAAGCGCTTCACGTTGATCTTCTTCCCAAAATCATGGATGAATTTTGACGCATTCCTGAAATCCCCGGAGAATTTGAACGTTCCATCGTCCTTTGATTCGCCAAACCCCGGGTAATCTGGGGCGTAGACGTTGAATCCAATTTCCGAAAGTCTTTCGAAGGCCTTTATTGTTAGCCAGTCGCGGGAAGTAAAGCTCTTTCCATGCAACAGGATCATTGTTTCCGGCGATTCTGGTGTGATTAGGGATCGATAAAATACGCTGCAATTACCCAAATTGACTCTGGAATCATTTATCACATTCACACATCGTCAGAAAGTATTTCTGCATTTCCAATAGCTACCGCACTGGACGGTCAAGTTTATGCAAGAAGTATGGAATATCAAGCTGATAATTCATCAGGATGGTTTAGGAGCGGGGGACGGGTTCTTTGGATCTGCTTTGTCGTCCTACCGGCACTCTTTTAGTTTCGCACTTGCTTGTTATGGCCCAGTTTGCAATGTAGAGGCAAGAAACTGATTTGCTTTGTAATTATCCTTCTCTCTATAAAAAAGGCATTTTTTAAGCGATTGTTTTGATAATTTAAATTTTAGAGGTAGTATATTTCATACCAGTAATAGAAGTATTTATATTGCTACTTATTGACAAACTGCGGATAATGGATCATGAGTATAAAAGTGAGTATTTCTCTTGACGAGGGAATATTAAAACTGGTAGATTCTGAAAGAGGGGATGTTCCCAGGGCAGGTACATTGAAAATTTGATTAGGCCTACGGGCTCCTACTACGAGACTTTATGGATATCCTCTGATGAATTCGAGAACCAGATTCGTTTGGAAAGGTGGGGATCCGCCCATACATCACAACCTCTAGGCAAACCCTTGCACAAACACGAAGGTTACTTATCCGTAGTAGAAAATTCCATTCGTTTTTATGATGTAAATATGAACCTTTTATTCGCCATAAACAAGGGAAGCGTCAAAGGGATAAAAACAACTTATGATGACATCTTCGAGAGATTCAGGGATTCAAGAGGTTTCATCCCGCCACTAAGGATGGAATTCGAAAATCGAAATCTGTACGTTTACACGAGACCTATCTGGAGAAAGGGTTCACGCAGCAGCAAAATGTTCAGGGGTGAAAACGAGGCCATTTCTTCCTGGTTCGCAGCCGAATAGGTCTGACTCTTTACTCTCTATGGGGCAATGAGACGGTTCCCATTGGTTCAGTGCGGATATAGGCATGCCGCTAAAAACGGTTCAATTCAGGTTCAACTTCCTTCAAGCTTTGATATTCAGGATAATCCGGGCTACCCGGCTATCATCCACTAATTTAGGCTTGCGTCACGTGATTTGAAGTTACTTTCATCTACAAGTGTGTTGCATAACCCATGCAATAATTCTTCTTGAAAATATGATGGGTGTTGTCTGTGCAAAACAACAACCCAATTGTTAATGGAAAGAGAGATAATAAAAGGATATGGTCCCTCTACAACGAATCGCTTGTCAGACGC
>DAHXNF010000056.1 GCA_027366585.1 Thermoplasmatales archaeon
CTTCAAGAGAGATTTCATCTCTCATGATCCTATTGAAAGATTCAGGAAGTCCTCTCGTTATGTTGAATTGTCAAGGGATATACCGGAAGAAGTGAACTCTAAAATAATAAATGAGGTTCAGGAAAGGATATCTGGAATAAAGCACACAACAGGTTCTCGTGTGTCAACGGAGTATCTCTATGAGTGGAGACCCGGGGACATCACAGATCAAGCGGAGTTACGCTGAGATAACCTGGAAAAGCCGCGTGGATAACTGGCTAGATAAATTTTAGCATCTTCAGGTTGGGTTCTATCTCCCTCTTAATTACTTCATCGATCCCAATTCCATCTTCCTGGGCTTTAAGGCATAGCGAAACTGTTGTTTCATGATCCAGGGTTCGCTGTTTTCCATCTCTGTCATAGATAACAATCTCTCCGAAATTTTTACAATCTATCAAGATAGCCAGCAAACAATGGCTTGTATTTAAGCTTCTTTTCATGTAAGAAGTGAAATATCGGAATCCGATATCTATATATATCGAAAAGCGATATAGTGTTGATTACTATGTATGGACACAGAGAATTTGGAGAAGGAATGCACGGTGGGCATGGTGGGCACGGTAGATATGGGATGATGGATGGAATCGGTTTCAGAGGCCTGAGGCATTATGTACTTGAGCTGCTGAATGAAAAGCCCATGAAGGGATCGGAGATAATGACAGCCATTTCGGATAAGACAATGAACCGGTGGAAGCCGAGTCCCGGTTCGATTTATCCTCTTCTTAGGAATCTTGAGTCGCTGGAATTGGTAACCCGCAATGAAAATGGGACGTATTCAATCACAGAGACAGGAAAGCAGGAGATTTCATACAGGAGAGAAGTTATGCGTGGCTTTGGAGGAAGAGGGCAACCGGCAACAGTCAAGGACATGCTTGTTGACATGGAGAATTATGTCAATTACTTCAACGATGTTCCGGAGGAAGTTCTTCCAAACCTGGACGCTCTTTCCGGTCTCAGGAACTCCATCGACAAGCTGCTTGTGAAACTTAAGCACTGAGGCAATAATTATTTATCAGGCAATCTTAAAATACATTACATCTATATTTTAACGTGCTCCGATTTCTCGCAGTATTTGCAATTATATTATTCCTAATTCCGGTTGGGTTCCATCCAGCATCAGCACAAGGTACCGGCCAGAGTTTTGAGTGGAAGGCTGGAAATTGCCTTAACTACTCTGTTTCTATTGCAATAAATTACACTACTGAAGCTGCCACAAGCAGTGGTTACTTTCACGTTTCATTCAGATCCGTTAGTTATGGCAATTGTAATGCATATTTAGAAGTCGATCAGAGTATAGCGTTCAAGGGCGCGAACCAAGTATATTGCGTAAGTCTGTCAATAGGGCAAATTCCGGTTTACATTCCGTATTTCCCGCTTGCGAACATTAATGATGCAGCTTCGCTTGATAGCATACTGAACTTAAGCTATGGCAGCGAACAATATTATGAAAATACCTCCATTGCTCAAGTGCATGTGTTAAACTCGAATACTAGCGCTTACAGAATTGCATTTAACTCAACAAATACATCCGGTTCTGTCATGGTAAATGAACTGAACGGTATAGTCATCTGTGGAACTGTAACATCAAAACTCCTTGATCTTAACCTTCAAGAGAGCGTTGAAAGAGCGGTATTTTTCAACCTTGATCGAAGTAATATTCCGATGGGTGTTGTAAGTAATCCGGGAGGGCCTCTCGCAGCTATTGAACCGTATTCACCTTACACAATTTATTTTTACTACTCAACCCTCGGAGCATACGCATTCCTTATCGGGCTTTCAGCGATCTGGCTGCTTAGGCGAATGAAATCATAGGTTGGGAGGACAATCCCCGGGAATCTCTTTTTCCCCTTTTTAAAAACGGGACAAACGGATCAAATTTTCTTTTTGTCTACGAAAGTAAACCGGTCTGCAAACGAATCTGAAAGTACTCTTCTGTGCTGCCCAAATATGAAATCATCCAGTTTTTCCAGTCCCTTGAAATTACCATGGTCTAATCGGTACTTTGTCTTCTTATTATCCTATATCGCTATAAAGCATGGAACGGAGATGGTGGATCCGCGCTAAAGTTCGACTGACTAAACAGATAAATATACTATGGCCTCAAATTGAGGCGGCTGCTCTGACAGGTACTTGTCAAGACTATAAACTATCTCCCTTTCTTTTTGCAACATTAGCCTACAAAATTTCAATTGCCCCACTCATGGTTGCTTTCCACATCTGTGCATTCCAAATGCCCTTGATTCTCTCATTTCTTGTCATTACCAGGAACCTGAGAATTTGTGTCCTGGTAGAAATCAGGTGATACTTATACCCATAATAGCATCATCAATTGAGCCTGCTATTTCCGCCATCAACTTTAAACAACATATTCGTTATTGCAGTTTCTTCTCAACTATAATACTCTTAAAAAAAGTAACTTCGTTGATATTAAATACTGTAACATAATATGCATTTATGGAAGAAGAATCTCTAGTTGAGCATTTCATAGCAGCAATTGAGGGCACGAAGAGTACGATAGATCTGGTTTTTGATAACCTGACCATCAAACTACCTGGCATGAACGCCGTTGTTGCGATAAACGGGACGCTCAATATAACCGCAAGACCGGTTCATGAGCGACAGTAAGATAGCTCCGACAGCCTCCAAGTTATTATCAACAGTTTCTGGTACAGTTAATGTAAGCATAAACGGCAAACAGTTTTCTAAAGTCAGTTTCGTTGATTCCGGTCTGGAGGTTAACCTGCTTAACGAAAAATCTACCTCGTCAATGATGGGGCTTGTACCAAAACAAGCCAAGAAATTATCCCTCCTGAACAGGGTCTCGCGTGTACTGGCCTTCTATGGTATTTCTGTAAGACTCTCCGACGGCAAGGGAGAACTAATGTTTATTGGTTATAAGGCACATTCAATCCTTGGTGGAGTGAAGGTCAAGATCCTGAGGATGAGAAAGTACTTAAAATAGGCATCCTCATTAGCATTCAGAAGTGCCGGACTCGCTGGGATATCCCAGTGCTTTCCACTCCGAAACTCCACCTCTATAAGCGAGTGCATTGAAGCCATTTTCCCTGAGTATTTCAGCTGCATATTCCGATGACATGCAGCTTTCTTCCTTGCAGTATGTTACTATGATATTTTTCCTGTTAAGTAGGGAAAAATCATGTTCTTCTATCCTGTAAAATGGGATCCAGATTGAGTTTTTTATCCTGTATTTTTTAAAAGCTTCCTTCGACATTATGTGCACAATTGTTACAGAGGCACTGTTAAGCAACTCCAGCAATTCTTTTGCTGTCACTTGATCTCTGGCCACGGATCATTATTGAAAGCAATATGAAATATGTTTCCGAACCATGAAAAGCTTATTGCCTGCCAAAACATCTTGCTACATGCCGGGGCAGTTCAACCTTAAGCTGCTGAACAGAAAATATGTTGCAAAGGATACCATGGAGTTCGGGTTTCAGGTAATTGGGGAACCAATTGAATTTTTGCCGGGACAGCACATTCAACTTATGATACCTGGAATTTATGACCGGAACAAGATCGAAGGAATACACTTTTTTTCAATAATTGGGAGAGGCAATCCAATAAAAGAATTGTTCATAACTACCCGTATCTCGGCTTCACCATTCAAGCAGTACCTGCTATCCACAGAGCTTAGCCACACATTTATCGGGTTTGGTCCTCTCGGTTCCTTTACAGCATCTCAGGAGGGAAGGCCACTTGTGCTCTTTGCACTCGGGATAGGTATAACTGCCATGCTTCCGATCGTTACAATAATAGGCAGTTACGGGAAGAGAAAACTCACTCTCTTCTATATTAACGGCAAGCTTGAAGATGTTGCATATGCATCTGAACTGTTCCATCTGGAAAAGCAGTATCAATCCTTTACACTGTATGCATATCTCCAGAACGGAACACTTGGTCTACCTTCTTATCGCGGCGGTAAGCCCACCGATGATGAGATCAGGAATTCCATCGGGAGCGATCTAGCCGACACTGATGTCATGATATCCGGTCCTCCCAAGCAAGTCTATGAGATCAGAAAACAGATCCAGTCCCTTGGGATTCCAGCTGTACACACAAAGGTTGAGATTTATTCCGGTTACCTGTGAAATAAAGCTAGCGCCTCACGGGCACTTCAAATTCAAGCAACTCCCTGCTCAAATATGAGTCAGGGAATATGCTCCTTGCCTCTGCGAGAAGTTTCTCCAGATTATCCACCCTTGGACTGTAGTGAAACAGGTAGAATCTTTTGACGCCCGCAGCCTTTGCAATTTCAGCTGCCTGCCTTGATGAAGTATGGCCGAATTCATTTACTTTCGGTTCCAGGGAAGAATCAGTTGTTGTATCATGGATGAAGACATCGGCATCTTTTGCGAACTCCTTCATATCCTCCCTCGGCCTGGTATCGCCTGAGTAGACGATCTTTCTGCCTTTTCTTATCCCTGATGTAACGTCATCTATTGAAAATGTCCTTCCCTGGATGACAACAATCTTTTTCTCCCTCAATTCTTCAAGCCTCTTCCTGGGAAAGCCGATCTTTATCGCCTTGTCTAGATCTATTTTAGGAAAGTCCGGTTCTTCGAAGGAATATGCAATGCTCGGAACCGGGTGATCATTCTGATGCGTTCTTACTAAAAATTTGCCGAAATCATATGTTTCACCCGGCAGGAGTTCATGAATTACAACCTCGTATCCAAGGGTAAAATAGCCCACATTGAGAGCATTGGATATCATCCTGAAGGCTCCTCTTGGGCCATAAATATGAAGTGGACGCTCCCTGGAATTGAATGACATGCTCTGAATTAATCCGATCAGTCCGATGAAATGGTCCCCATGAAAATGAGTTATGAAAACATTGTCGATCTTCATGAAAGATAGCTGGCTTTTCATTATCTGCTTCTGAGTGCCCTCCCCGCAGTCAAGAAGGTTTAGGACATCTTCTATCTGAAGCGCGATCGCAGGTAGGGAACGACCGATTGCCGGCCATGATCCACCTGTACCAAGGAATGTAACTTTAACGTTTGATGCCAATTCCGGTGAGGATGTAATATCTGTTTATTGTTTTTCCCATTCGCTCAGATACAACGCAGCGTTCAATAGCTCTCGGAAGATCTTCTATGCAGTTCACCAGATTGAGAGAACGTATCCGGCTCCAATAGTATGTATCTGCAGTTTTTCCCATGCCTTCAACACAGCGCCTCAGCGCTTCCTTCAGTGCAATTCCTTTCCGGTCAAAATCCGGTAGTATTATTACTTCCTTCCTTTCCCGGATAATTTCCTCGACCCTGTGAAAAATACTCTTTCCATGATTAAGGCTGTGGATTTCACCCTTAAAACCAAGTGATCTAAGCCCTTCAACATCATTTCTCCCCTCGACAATGATTGGCACATCATCGTTCTTCTCCGCAAGTCTCTCGACGAGTTCAAAGACTTTTTCAACCGGCTGAGTCACAATTATGCAAACAAAGCAGGAGAAATAAATCTTACTATGCAGGGCACCGGATCTATCGGCGTTTCATCCAGGAGAGCCAATCTTTAAAGAGTCGGTTCATGAAACAGGTTTCATTTATAATGTACAAAGAGCCTATGGTCTCCAGACCCTGTCAATATGCCTAATCGAACTCCAGCATCCAGCCAGCCATAAGAATAATTGACAGCTGAAATGCAGTTCAATCCGTCACCTTTATTGAAGAAACTCTTTGCATCTGAGTAGTAATCATGGGCCATCTTCAGGAAGTCCTCTGCTATTATATAAAGCGCTGAGTCGGCTGGAACTGCAATTCTGATCAACAGGAGAGCCTCCTCCTCGAGGTTGATATATTTTTCCGCCCTGGCCATCAGTTCATTCTGGCTCATCTGTATTTACTGTAATCAAATACCAAATCAATAAGCTTCTTTTCGGTCTTTGAGTCTATAACTCCCTCTTCCTTCTTTTTCGTAATGTAATCTTTAGCCTCCTTTGTGCTTTTCTTGGAAGCAATTGAATATACACTGCCCTTGATCGCGCCCCTGACACTGTCCGGTAATGTTTCTATTATCTTTGAAAGCAGGAACCTGAACTCCTCTTCCTTCCTCATGTCAAGTTTCTTTACTCGTTCTGTCGTCTGATCGTATTGATTCCCCGAATTACTGTTGGGTCCTCTTCTGTAAGGACCGCTCCTGTATTTTCTATAGCCAGGCATTATCAAGACAAAGAGCATGAAGGCTTATTTATATTTGCTAGGTCAACGATATAATTATTATAGAGACTGGAGGTAGAACTTATACTAGATCATCCGGTGCTTACACTTACTAATCTAAACCTGTATTGAATGATTCTCATGAGTCAGTGCTCTCCCACACATGATCCTTTTGTGGAGAAGCAAACAATAAATTCATGCGTCTATAATGTTGTTTACCGGAGCTAGTGCGTTGCACAATTCAATACGGATAGGTCATATCCCAAATGATGTTGGTGCAGCCTGAAACCTCATCCGACAAGTTGGAGACAACCAATCTAAGAAAGAACCTGAAATCATAGCAGCGAATTGAACATGTCGTTTGAGCGGTCAACGAAATGAAAGCTCCGAGGATAAAGCAATATAGAGCGACATCTGTGGCAGTAAACGAATGCAAGCGATCAACCGGGCCACAGCATCAAGCGGATTCTGCAGACACGTAAGAGGTACCATACTAATTCGGTTTAAGCGGGGAAATGAGTATGACGAGCCTTTCAGCATTGGGCGAAGTCATTACCTCCTGACAAGTCGGGTATATGCGTCATGGAGACACTCCTGGGCAGGGGAAGCAGCACGGGTGAATATGCCTGATGGGCAAACAGGCAAGTTCCCTGCACATAGAAGGTACATCCAGGAATGCTGGATGCAAGCCGGATGCATCGTGCGTGGAACCACGGATGTGGTTATGGTAGCAATGACTCTGGGAATATCAAGCCGGTAGAGCAAACGACCAGTGAGTATAGTGGCTTGGCGGAAGAGAGGACAAAGGATAATGCCTGAAAGGGTTACTTGGGCGTGCATATTGGGTTCTTGGGCAATCTCAAATGCATGCGGATCTCAAATCTGAAAGGCGAAGTGCATCTCGAACCGAATGGGGAAGGGATGCATAATCGTAAGGACACCATATTTAAGGCTGAATGACTTAAACGTGCCTTTCCAGAATTTTAGAAAGGATCCGTAAAACAGTATCCTGATGCCGCAGTGACGAGATGTAGATGACTCGTTAAGAAACAGGATCATCGCGCTGGGTCACTACTTGACTAATACTGTGTAAACGCTGACCAAGATTTGTGAAAAATCACCGGTTGGTTATTTGCCAGCTTATCAACGTAATGTTATTGATCTGAAGCGGAGGAAGCACCATGCTGCAATAACGCAGCAATACGAAAAACTTTTCCGTAAACTATCACAGCAGATCTTCATTACGTGCTCATGCAGGATATGAACGTGGACCTGAGCAAATAACTATTATTAATGTGTTTCAGTGCCTCCTTCTCGAGTAACTTATTACTCCGACAATCACAGCAACTGCAAGCACAACTCCACCGATAGTAACATAAATATCAGTTTCCGTGTATGTTCCCTTGGAGGTATGGAAGCCAATAATAGATATAGACCCTGAATAAAAATTTGTAACATACACATATTGATTTGCAGGATCGTAGGCTACACCTTCCGGACATCGACCAACAGTGATGTTGTCAACAACAGTATCCGTTGTGCTGTTGATTACAGAAACACTATCTGAGCGACAATTTGTAACATACACGTAATGATTTGCAGGATCGTATGCTACACACTGTGGATGTGAACCAACAGTGATGTTGTCAACAACAGTATCCGTTGTGCTGTTGATTACAGAAACACTATCTGAACGAAAATTTGTAACATACACATATTGATTTGAAGTATCGTAGGCCGCACCTGACGGATATGAACCAACAGTGATATTGTCAACAACAGTATCCGTTGTGCTGTTGATTACAGAAACACTATCTGAACGACAATTTGTAACATACACATATTGATTAGAAGGATCGTATGCTACACCTTCCGGAAATGAGCCGACAGGAATGCTCTTAACAACGGTATCTGTTGCGCTGTTTATTACTGTGACGTTATCTGAAAAGTAATTGGTAACATACACACATTGATTTACAGGATCGTAGGCTACACTGTGTGGAACTGAGCCGACAGGAATGCTCTTAACAACGGTATCTGTTGCGCTGTTTATTACTGTGACGTTATCTGAAAAGTAATTGGTAACATACACATATTGATTTGCAGGATCGTATGCTACACCTTCCGGTAATAAGCCAACAATGATGCTGTGAACAACAGTATCCGTTGTGCTGTTTATTACTTTGACGTTACCTGAACCGAAATTTGTAACATACACGTAATGATTTGCAGGATCGTATGCTGCACCTACCGGACGTGAGCCAACAATGATGCTGTGAACAACAGTATCCGTTGTGCTGTTTATTACTTTGACGTTATCTGAACAGGAATTTGTAACATACATGTATTGATTAGAAGGATCGTATGCTACACCTTCCGGTAATAAGCCAACAGGGATACTATGAACAACGGCATCTGTTATGCTGTTTATTACTGTGACGTTACCTGAAACGAAATTTGTAACATACACATATTGATTAGAAGGATCGTATGCTACACCTCGCGGATGTGAACCAACAGTGATGTTGTCAACAACAGTATCCGTTGTGCTGTTGATTACAGAAACACTATCTGAACGAAAATTTGTAACATACACATATTGATTTGAAGTATCGTAGGCTACACCGTATGGAGATGAGCCTACAGGGATACTGTGAACAACGGTATCTGTTGTGCTGTTTATTACTTTGACGTTATCTGAACAGGAATTTGTAACATACACATATTGATTTGAAGTATCGTAGGCTACACCATATGGAGATGAGCCTACAGGGATACTGTGAACAACGGCATCTGTTATGCTGCTTATTACTGTGACGTTATTTGAACCGGAATTTGCAACATAGATGTATTGATTTGAAGGATCGTATGCTACACCTCGCGGAAGTGAGCCCACAGGGATGCTCTTAACAACAGTATCCGTTGTACTGTTTATTACTGTGACGTTATTTGAACCGAAATTTGTAAGATACATGTATTGATTTGCAGGATCGTATGCTACACCTACCGGAGTTGAGCCGACAGGGATGCTCTGAACAACGGTATCTGTTGTGCCGTTTATTACTTTGACGTTATCTGAACCCGTATTTGCAACATAGATGTATTGATTTGCAGGATCGTAGGCGACCGCTGCCGGTGATAATCCATTAAGGCTATTTACAACATTTCCGTTTAGTAGTGCGTTGTTACTGAGTATTAACGTGTATAGCACGTAACCTGCATTCGAGGATGATGCATTGCTTGAAGTAGAATTTGTTAGTGGATTGTATCCGGGATTATTTGTATTTGTGGTTGATATACTAGCACTAAAACCGTAGATTGGTGCGAATGCAATAATGATAAATAGAAAAGCTATAGCTAATGGAATAACTTTTTTCAAGAATGCTTTTCCATGACCCGTATTAAGAAATAATCATTGCATATTAAAACATTGATATCCCAAATCTTATGGAAAAGAACTCTCGGCTAAATAGATTCATCACCTGCTTTCTGTATTCTGCTACATTCTACACCCGAGGGAACCTCTAACAGTGCGTCTGCGGACGGGGGTTCAATCTAGGATTAATGCATAGTAACTACATTCTGCCATTCCAAATTATGGCTATGGAGACCAACGGCAATGCGTAATTGCTTACGATCCGTCGCCTCGTATTAGTCTTGGAGTACAGAACAAATCAACCTTGAGAAGCTGTGAAAGTTTTCGGTTCACGCGGTATCCTGTTTTAGTTTTCCGGGTTATCCAGGAAGAGTCCCACCTGATGGCAGGATTATTTCCTCACTCAATGCTTAGCTTAATTCCGGAATTGGAAAAGTGCCGGAAATTAGCTTTCAACGTCGAATAATATTTATTAAATTTGGTGGCATCAAGTATTACAGATGCTGAATTTTGAGAGGGTCAAGATCAAGCATGAGGATCCCGAAAGGAGACTCAAGAGCTTCACGCTGGAACCACTCATTGAGTACACGAATGAGGAAGGCACTGCAGAAGCAAGCAGATGCATAGGATGCAACATTTGCACTCAGGCATGTCCGGCCGGTCTTGACATCGGCGGGTACGTGAGGAGTACCGCGATTGGGGATCCCGCTGAAACCGTAAGGATAGTGTTCGAGAACCTCCCGTTTCCTGCGATTATAGGCAGGGTATGCACCCATATGTGCGAGGACATATGCGTCTTATATGATGACGGTGGACCCATTGCTATCAGGCATCTTAAGCGATTTGCTGCTGATCAGTTCCCAGATTATAGCAAGGTTGTGGCCCTGCCGAAAAGAGGATTCATAAACAAGAAAGTCGCGATCATTGGCGCAGGACCGACCGGATTGAGTCTTGCATATTACCTGCTTATTCAGGGCGTTCAGGTATCAATCTATGAGGCACTCCCGGTCCTCGGCGGCTTCATGAAAACAGGAATACCCAGATACAGGCTCCCTCAGGAAACTCTCGACAAGGAAATAGGATTCATTGTGTCGCAGGGGGCGGATATCCACCTTAACACGAAGGTTGGAAAAGACGTAAAATTCGAAGATATTATGAGCAAGTTTGATGCAGTATACCTTGGTATCGGGAACCACGACCCGAGGATGACCGGGACACCAGGTAGCAATACGAAAGGAGTGTACCACGCACTGAATTTCCTCCAGGATGTGAGCCTAGGGAACATGATAGACGTCGGGAAGAATGTTGTTGTCATTGGCGGTGGATTCACTGCGAATGATGCTTCCAGGACTTCCCTCAGGCTCGGTGCAGAGCATGTCTACATCATGTACCGGCGCAGGGAGATTGACAGGCCCGGATATCCTTCAATGAATGCCGAAGAGGAGATGGAGGAAACCATAGAGGAAAAAGTCCAGTACATGTGGGAAGTAACTCCATTTGAATATGTATCCGAGAATGGGCACCTGGTGGGAGTCAAATACTGGCAGAATGAAATGGTTATTGAGGGAAAGGGCAGGGCCAAGCCTGTTCCGAAGAAGGAAAAGGTGCTTTACATGGAAGCAGATACGGTGATTGAAGCTACCGGACAGGAGCCTGATTTTTCATTCATGGGCGATAATTACCTCAGGAAGCTGAGGCTCACACCGCATGGTACGCCAATCATAGATGAGAGGGGTATGACTTCCATTGACGGCATCTATTCCGGCGGGGATTGTACGAACGCAACAAGGGATCTCATAAGTGCAGTACGCGACGCGGATCGTGCCACTCTCGGAATACTCGAGCACCTGAACGTCATGGATCAGATTGCAGATGACAAGTGGCTTCCCATTCTCGACAGGTGGAAAAAATATTCCCCTACAGCAGGTCGCTCAAAGTCCTGATTCTGTTGTCTGTAAAGCAGCTATGAAGAGATGAAATCAAATCCTGTGTACGGGATAAGGACTTTCGGTACAGCGATTCCCTTGCTGTCTTTTTCCTGGAAGTTCTCGGTTATGGCTACAAGCATGCGGGTTGTTGCTACTTCGGTGCTGTTAAGGGTGTTTACGACCTGATTTCCGTTCTTCGTTCGGTACCGGATATTAAGGGATCTTCCCTGATAATCAGTGTTGTTCGAAGCTGATACAACTTCCCTGAACTTACCTTGAGCAGGGAACCACGCCTCGATATCGTATTTTTTAGCATTAAGGACACTGAGTTCTCCGGAACATATGTTCACGACTCTGTACGCAATACCGAGACTCGAGCAGAAGTCCTCGGCGTTTTTAAGCAGCTCTTCAAGAAAGTCCCACGAATGCTCTGGCTTGCAGAATATGAACTGCTCAATCTTGTTGAACTGGTGCACCCTGAATATGCCCTTTGTATCCTTTCCATGAGCCCCTGCCTCTTTCCTGAAGCATGGTGAGATCCCAGCAACTCTCATCGGGAGTTCCGACTCCTCCACAATTTCGTCCTTGAGCATTGCACCGATCGGATGCTCGGCTGTCGCAATAAGGTAGAGATCTTCTCCCTCAATCTTGTAAAGTGCGTCCTTGAAGGTTTCAAGATCAGTCACTGCGTCCATTGCAGCATAATTCAGCATGAATGGTGGCTCCACGATCGTAAAGCCCCTCTCTGAAAGGAAGTCAACGGCATAATTCATAAGTGCCATTTCCAGCTTCACCAGCCGGTTCTTGAGATAGTAAAACCTTGCTCCCGCAGTCTTTCCTGCCCTCGCAAGGTCTATTAGGTTGAGTTTCTCAAGAATGTCAACATGGCTGACCGCTTTATCCTTTGTAATCGTGAACTCAGATCCTTTAGGCGTATTTTCCTTGAAGTACTGGACATCTGATTCATGAACAACAGCATTCCCGGAGAATCGGACTACTTCATTGTTCTCGTCTCCCTTGCATACCGGCACTGATTTGTGAATCAAGTTTGGAATTGATCTTACAACCTCTGTTCTTTCCATGTCAATAGATGTCAGATCCTTCTCCAGCTTCACTATATCCTCGGTGAGCTTCCTGACTTCCTGCTTGAGGGAAGAGGTGTCACGACCAGTTTTTACAAGATCAGCAATCTTCAGGGAGATCTCGTTCTTAGTGTGCTTAAGGTCATTCACTGCCTTCAACTTCTGCCTCCAGCTTTCGTCAAGCGAGAAGAATCGGTCGAGGTACGCAGAATCCATGAACCTTTTTCTGCAGTTTTCGTAAAATAGTTCCCTGTTCTCTCTCAAGAGCTTTACGTCTATCATTCGCCAAGCAATGGAGAATCTGTATTTTAGGCTACTCTATTGAACGATGGTGTCCAGGTTCCATTAAAAAGAGACAACTGAATGTTTCTAATAAGGATGGATATTGTCCATATTGGGCAAAGTCTATATTTATCCTAAATACTTGCACAAATGGGTTTGAGGAATAACAAACTCTTCTTCATTTATATTTTGAACATTTCATTTTCAAATTTTGGCTATACGCTTTACATGATAACCATACCAGCTTATTCCTTTTTGATGGGACGGGGCATCATATTCACAGGGCTTACACTTTTTGTGGAGTATGGCATCTTTACCCTAACCTTTCTTTTTGGTTCAATTGTTGACAGGATGAAGGACAAACGACATCTGATAGTTGGATCAAAAATGGGCATGAAGTTACGGTATTTCGTCCTCAACGGATTTTTGGCGCACTACTATGGCTTATTCATGATTAGAAGTTACACTCACCAACATTTTCAATTGTTTTAACGAAATAGATAATTGATAACGCTAAATCGAAAAGGAGACAACCTTTACCTTTATTAGCACAGTCAGGAAATGATGCATTTTTTCTCACCTCTTTCAATTCCTCAGCAGACATTTGGCACTGCCAAAAAGGTAAAAAAAAACGGCTTTCCGGGCTCAGAACTCATTAAAAATGAATTTTATTGCCAGGGAAAGGTACTTGATTTTTGGTGAGTTGGATAATTTCCCCCTGACTCCTGTGTTTCTTTTTTGCAACTATTTTTCCCTCCTTTATGCCTCAAAGCGTGTGCCAGTCAAGCCCTGAATCTTCATAGGACTGCGGCTGGTATCCTGCCCATCTCTGTATGCCTCGTGAATTCCTGTCTTCAAGCTCGACACGCGGGGAGTTCTTGCTAGCGAGGTAAGTTCCCGAGTACATTCTTGTGTTGAATGCTTCGTTCAGGCCCTCTTCGTTTTCTTTCAGCTCTGAATATACACCACCTGCATAGCTGAACGATATCAGCGTAAGTATAGAGCTGGGAAGTATGAGAGTGAATGTCTGGATCAAACCATACCCGGTATAAAGATCATTTATAACAGATGAGCTGGCGAATAACTTGCTTTGCGCAAGGGCAGCTACTCCGCCTTCGAGGTACCGTCCAACAAGGCCAAGTCCATTTGCATTGAAAGGTATCAGCAGGTATGTTAGTAGAACGAAGACCGCGGTCGTTATTAGGGAAGCCTGGAGAGCCTTTGTTGGGTTTCCTGACTTCCTTCCGGAAATGTAACCAGCAGCCGCTGGTCCTGCTATCGGTATCCACCATAGCAATATTGAAAAAACCATTGAATAAAGGAGTCCCTTCTTAGTCGAATATGCAAGTGACCTCTTCTTGGAGTTGCTCCTAAGCGTTGATGTCACCGCTCTGGTATTGACACTGCGCATCTTCTCATCAAGGAAGCTTCTTTTGGTTATCATGTTTGTCAGACAACATATTAGCAAAGGACTACTTATATTTTTCCCTGTTTTTAGGTATTTGTAATAAACTTCTATGCGCCATACTTTTCCATTCTGTCTGACAATTGAAGGAGCATAGTCATTACATCTCCACTCAGTAATTCAAAGCCTGAGCGGCTACATGATATCTCATCAAATTGTCTGACATTATTTTTGCGAATCCCTTCGGTCGAAAAAACTATTGGCACTGGATCACCGGAATGCTCCTTGATAGTGCATGGGGTGCTATGGTCTCCTGTGATGCATGTTACAATTCGATCCGATACCTCAAGGACCTGTCCCAGTGCAGCATCTATTTTCTCTATGACTTCCCGCTTTAACAGGGGTGAGCCATCGTGACCTGCAATGTCGGGTGCCTTGATGTTAAGAAGAACAAAATCTTGCTCTTCAAGCGCGCGAATTGCAGCCTTCACCTTACCATTATAATCGGTGTCTACCCTGCCAGTTGCGCCATGGTGCTTCAGTAACTTAAGACCTGCGAGGTTTCCTATTCCCGTTATCAAGGGTATGCCAGCCAAACATGCTCCTTCCAGACCATATTTTTCATTGAAAGGTTCAAGACTCGGTGTAACGCCGGCACCTCTCAGCAGAAGCTCGTTTGCTGACGGCAGGCCATTTCTAACTCTTTCTTTATTCTCCTCACTGTCATCGAGAATTTTCCTTGTCTCTTCCAGGTAAGCATTCAGGACATCAGCTGTTCTTGCGGCACCGCTATCCAACGCCTCTATCTTTCTTGACGGTTTTCCCTGTACATGTGGATCCGAATCCCCTACGTTCGCTGAAAGCCCCTTTCCACGGACCACAAGGGCTGCCCTGTGTTCCACCCCTTCCTTTACTATGAATTCAATGCCATTCATGGAAAAGGAAACCTTCTTTGCCAGCTTCGAGGCTTGGGGAATATCTCTCCCAGCTCTCCGATCGACGATCCTGCCTTCCTGGTCCCTGGTGGCAAAGTTTGCCCTGAAGGCTATATCGCCCGGCCTGGATACTATCCCAAGTCCCATCGCCTCGAATGGCCCTCTTCCAGTGTATACTCTTTGTGGATCATAACCGAGGAGTGAAAGATGCGACGTATCCGATCCACAAACCAGTCCCTTCCTAACAGGATACATCATTCCACCAATGCCGGCGGAGACCAGTGCGTTGAGGTTTGGTCTGTATGCGGCCTGAAGAGGTGTTTCACCATTGAGCACTTGGTTTGGCCTGTCCCCGAGTCCGTCAAGGACAACAAGAAGGAGTTTTTTCATCATATAGAATATATTTGCAGCTTTAAAGTTATTTCTGGCAGATTAAATATCTGCAATTTAATATGTCTCTGCTTATGCTGACTCATCTTTAAATGAAAGCATAGCTTAAACCATAGACATGATCATAGGAGATTCAGAAACTGTCTCCTCGTACAAGAACCAGTGGGACCGTTTTTTTGATAAATTTGGCTACAGGGATAAGATAACCAAGATCAGGGATTTCTATCCCGATCAGAAGTCTCTCCTTATCCCTTACCAGGAAATTGCGAACTTCGACAATGACTTTGCATCCTCTCTCAAGGAGAATCCGGCAATCTGCATAAGGGCAGGCGAGGATCTGATAAAGTCATTCCTTGAATCCACCAAGGATTTTGAGTCAAAGAGGATAAATATACGCATCACAAACCTGCCTGAGAAGGACTTCAATGTAGAGATAAGGGATATAAGAAGCGACAGGATTGGCAAGCTGATCAGCGTTTCCGGCATCGTGCGTAAGAACACTGAGGTTCTACCCAGGATACAGCTTGCCGTATTCCAATGCTCCAAGTGTGCTAGCCTGACTGCACTTGAGCAGAGCAGGGGTAAGCTGGAAGAACCTGTAAAATGCGAGTCCTGCGGCGAAGAAAGACCAAAGGTCAGATTCAAGCTGATGCCTGAGCTGTGCGAATTCGTTGACTACCAGAAGATAGAACTGCAGGAAAACCCGGAGACAATAGAGGGAGGGGCGCAGCCACAGAGGATATCTGTTGTTCTTGAAGATGATATTACAGGATTCATATTTCCAGGTGACAGGATCACGATAGATGGCATCCTGATGTCCGAGCAGAAGAGATCTGGTAACCTGATGCTTACCGAGTTCGTCACTCATCTGTATGCATTGAACTTCTCAAAGGAGACAAAGGAGATAGAGACCCTTAATATCACGCCAGAAGAGGAGGCGCAGATCATAGATCTCTCAAAATCCGATAACATTCTCGAGAAGTTCACCAAGTCGATTGCACCATCGATATACGGTCACGAGGATATAAAGAGAACGCTGGTCCTGCAGATGTTCGGCGGCATTAGAAAAATAATGAAGGACGGCACCAAGATTAGGGGTGATATACACATACTGCTTGTCGGTGACCCAGGAACAGCGAAGTCACAGCTGCTCCGGTTCATGGCCAACATTTCGCCTCGTGGTGTTCTTGCACTCGGAAAGGGGGCAAGCGCAGCGGGACTGACCGCAGCTGCTGTAAGGGACGAATTTGGTGAGGGAAGATGGACCCTGGAGGCGGGCGTCCTGGTACTTGCGAATAATGGACTTGCTGCCATAGACGAGCTGGATAAGATGGACCCGCAGGATACTGGCGCCATGCATGAAGCAATGGAGCAGCAGTCCTTTGCATATGATACGAAGATCCAGGTCGGTACAGAGAGAACAGTTCTTATCGGTGAATTTGTTGATTTACTTATAGATAGCAATGGTCCCTCTGTTAAGGAAGGCGTTGACTGCCAGATCCTGGAAATAGAGGAGCCCATCGAGGTTCCGACATCGGACTTTCAGGGAACCGGGCTAACCACAATAAAGCAGGTAAGCAGGCACCTTGCTCCTCATGAGATGATTCGGATCGAGGTGGAGGATGGATCATATGTTGAAGTTACAAGAAATCACCCGTTCTGGGTCTTCAAGAATGGAACGCTTGAACTCGTGGATGCCGAAGAGGTTACAGCATCAGATTATGTCATTTCCATCAACATGGGGAGGATCGAACGCCAGGAGCAGGATTACCTTCAGGACCTTTCCTCTGCCACAGGGGTCAGGAAATGGTTCAGGGACCTGACGCTCAAGCGGATCGTAAGGACGTCCACGGTACTATACTCAGAGAAGTGGGTGTATGACATTGCGGTAACACATAACAGCACCTTCGCTAACAGTGACATGGTACTCCATAATTCCATAACGATCTCAAAGGCTGGAATCATGGCGACTCTCAGATCTACTTGCTCTGTACTGGCAGCCGCCAACCCCACTTTTGGCAAATACAATGCAAACCTGCCGCTATCTGAGCAGACAAAGTTCCCTTTGCCGCTGCTGTCTAGATTCGACGTTATTTTCAAGCTTGTAGACCGGGTATCCGATGATCTTGACTACAGGCTGGCAGATCATATCCTGAAAACACACAAGGTTGGTGAGATTTACAGGGGCATGGAATCAAACGAGATAACAGATTACTCAATTTCCGAGGAAAGCGATCTTGTTCCGCCTATTGAGAAGAACCTAATGAGAAAATATGTGTCATATGCAAGAAGCAAGGTTTTTCCAAGACTGTCTGACCAGGCAATTGATCTCATAAGGAACGATTACGTCAGAACGAGGAAGCGAAGCACCCCTGATACCACGCCCATCACTCCCAGGCAACTTGAATCCATAATCAGGCTTTCTGAAGCATCAGCAAAATCCCGCCTCTCTGCAGTGGTCACAAGAGAGGATGCTCTCCTTGCCATTGAGATAATTACAAACTACCTGGAAAATGTGTCCAGCGTTGATGGCATCATAGATACAAATATAATCATGACAGGAACGACCTCAAGGCAGAGGGGTGAACTGGAAAGTGTCTTCCTGATTATCAAGGACCTCCTGAAAGAGTCAAACTACGCAGAGGTATCCGATGTGATTGCAGAGGGTAAGCTCAGGGGGCTGGATGAAAACAAGATACGGGGTATAATATCAAAACTGAAATCCGACGGCCAGATCTATGAACCGTTTGATAACAAGCTAAAGGTGGTTTCCTGATGCCTGCGATCGTCATGAAGCTTACAAAGGTAGGAGACGAGAACCTCCTTGCCGCTACCGAGCTCGACCTCCTGAACAAGACTTTCAGGGAAAAGAACCTGCATATCACCGTAACTGAGAATTTCTATGGCACGATGCTTGTATCGCTTGAAATCTTCCGATCTGCCCTGCAGATATGTACAATTGCAAATCTCGTGGGTGAAACCGTAACCAATGAGGCGATAAAACTTGGTCTGGTGGATCCGGAGAATGTGATCAGGATCGCTGGGGTTCCATATGCCCAGTACGCCAAGATAACGAACTGATTCTTATGCCCAGGGAGGACTATGTCAAGGGCGTCTTTGCCTCAATATACAGCAAATATGACCTTATAGACAGCATCATAAGTTTTGGAATGGATGGATCATGGCGCAACATCATGATACGCATGATCGACCTGGATAATGTCACCAGCATACTTGACTGTGGTGCAGGTACAGGAAAGCTTTCGCGCAAGTTAATTGAAAGATTCCCCAGTGCAAAAGTTGTCGCACTCGACATTTCCGGTGAAATGCTTTCATCCATAAGCGACAGGAGGATAACCACGGTAACCGCATCAGCGGTGGAGATACCTTTTGATCCTGGGTCCTTTGATCTCGTTACTTCTGCTTTCCTCACAAGAAACGTCCCGGACCGGACTAAATACTTTTCTGAGGTCAGGCGGATACTCCGTCCGGGAGGGATTTTCATAAATCTTGACATCCATATGCCGGAAAATCCGGTTCTGAAAAGATTCTTCTCCCTTTACTTCGTGAAAATGGTCCCGAAACTTGGGAACCTGATTTCAGGTTCTGCCTCGTACACGTATCTTTCAGGTTCAGTCCGCGATTTCGTAACACCGGGAAAGCTTGCAGAGGAGATACAGGCATCGGGTCTGGAAGCAATCGAGATTCGCAGGAAAGCAATAGGCTCGATATCGATTGGAAAATATATAAAAAAATCGGCATAACAGAATAATATACACTAATGCTTATATATTTACATAAAATACAGGCTAATGTACCAAACCAAAGAACAGGAAATACTACCTGAATACTGGTATAACGTAGTTCCTGATCTGCCTGAGCAGTTGTCGCCTCCAAAGGATAGCAGCAGGGACTCATCTTCGATTGAGCTTCTGAAACAAATACTTCCAGAAAAGCTCCTGGAGCAGGAATTCTCTTTCAGGAGGAATGAAAGAATACCCGACGAAATAATGGACCTTTACATACAGATTGGAAGGCCGACTCCCCTGGTGAGAGCCAGGAACCTCGAGAAGAAACTTTCCTATTCTGGAAAGATCTTCTTCAAGTATGAGGGCGCAACAGTAACCGGATCGCATAAGATCAACACCGCGCTCCCGCAGGCATATTACGCAGCTAACGAAGGGGTGGAGGAGGTAGTGACGGAGACCGGAGCAGGGCAATGGGGCACAGCCACTGCACTTGCAGCGTCACTGAACAGCATGAGGAGCAAGGTTTTCATGGTCAGTACCAGTTACAAACAGAAGCCCCTCAGGAAACAGATAATGGAGATATACGGCGCAAACGTTGTTTCCAGTCCATCAAACGAAACTGATTTCGGGAAAAAGATCCTGAAAGAAAACAAGGATCATCCAGGTTCCCTAGGTATCGCCATCAGTGAGGCAGTGGAATATGCCCTTGAAAAGGGCTATAAGTACATGCTCGGAAGCGTGATGAATTCCGTGATAACGCACCAGAGCATAATTGGCCTCGAAACTAAAAAGCAGCTGGAACTGCAGGGTGAAGAAGCTGACGTAATGATAGGTTGCGTTGGTGGAGGAAGTAACTTCTCCGGCTTTGCATTTCCCTTCATATCAGGCAAGGCTGAAATGATTGCTACAACTGCAGAGGAGGTTCCGAAATTCACGCATGGTAAATTCGGTTACGATTTCATTGATACTGCAGGGATACTGCCGCAGCTGAAAATGTTCAGCCTGGGTGCAGACTTCGTCCCTCCGGGAATATATGCCGGCGGCCTAAGGTATCATGGTGCCGCCCCGGCACTTTCAATGCTTGTCCACTCAGGAAGGATAAGGGCCGAGGATGTTGGGGAAAATGAGGTGATTTCAGCAATGAGGCTCTTTTCCGGTACACAGGGGATCATCCCGGCACCGGAATCAGGTCATGCAATCGCTTCAGCAATCAGGTATGCCAGGCAGGATCCCGCGTCGAAGAAGACCATCGTTGTCAACATTAGCGGACATGGATTGCTTGATCTATCAATATTCAGCCGGGGTAAACAATGAAGCCACGGCTCCTGATCTATTTCACCCTTGGCTTCCCGGACGATCAGTTCCTGGTAAAGCTTATCAGGGACATGCCGGATGGTCTGGTCGACGGCCTGGAACTGGGGTTACCATCCGCTGATCCCAGATACGACGGTCCAAAGATCCGGTTGACGCATATAGCGGCCAAGTCGAGGGAACTTGAAAGGTTTGATCCAGTGCTCCGCGTTTGCGGCGAGAGAGGAATAAGGGTGAACATACTGTCATATTATTCAGACTTCGAAAATAATGAGAGAAACATTTTATCCTTTCTATCAAGGCATTCAGTACACGAAATCATTGTTCCGGATCTTCTGATAGACTATGCCGATATAGCTGATCCGTTCCTGAAAAAGCTGCAATCTGCCGGTATTTCATACATACCATTCTTCAACGCAGCTACGCCGGACAGGGTTATTGAGAAGTATATGAGAAGCACGAATTCATGGATTTACTATGGCTTGCAGCCTTCCACCGGGATCAATATGCCTCTCGATATCCAGTCTGTGGTTGAAAGGGCAACCTCCCTTCTGCGTGGAAGAGACATAATCTTTGGTTTTGGCATCAGGAATGGCCAGGATGCAGCAAGAATAATAGAGGCCGGAGGGCATGGAATTGCAATTGCCACCGCGCTTATCGATGATATTAACAGGCATGATGCAGATTCTGTGGTTCACAAGATTGAAGAATACAGGAGGGCGATAGACTTTGTTGTATGATATTGAACTATTGATAGATAGACGGGATCTGAACGAGCAGCATGCCTTTGACCTTATGAAAACACTGATATCTTCCGGAACTGATCTTGAGAAAACAGTCTTCCTGCTGGCAGTTCACATGAAGGGAATGACCGGGCAGGAGCTTACAGGCTACGCAAACGCAGTGAGGTCTGAGGCAAAGATCGGTAAAATTCCAGATACTACAGATATAGTGGGCACAGGCGGTGATGGGATGAAGACCGTCAACGTAAGCACGGCAGCTTCGATCCTGTGCGCGGGGATGGGAATAAGGATGGCGAAACATGGAAACCACGCGATTACCAGCCCACAGGGAAGTGCAGATATACTTGCGAGAATGAACTACAAATTCGAGAAAAGCCAGGAAGAGCTTGAAGCCCACCTTAAAGAGACAAAATTCGCATTCATGCTTGCACCATACTACAACGAGGCATTTGCCAAGTTCTTCCCTGCGAGGAAGATGCTTACATTCAGGACAGTAATGAACTACATGGGACCGATAACCAACCCTGCCGATCCGGAAAAACTGGTCATAGGGACATCGGATGATGCTTCCTGCGACCTTTATGCAGACTACCTCACCATCAGGAGGAAGAAGGGACTCATTGTCCATGCAGAGGATGGAATGGACGAGATCTCTCCTATCTCAGCTACCAGGGTCATTATTGTTGACAATGGGAGGAAAGAACTTACAGTAAATCCAGGAGAACTTGGCATAGAACCAATGAGTTATAACCGCGTATCATTCGAGAATCCGGATACAAACAGGAAGAAGCTTCAGGAAGGGCTGTTCGGGCAGGATGATTGCGTCGCATCCTTCATAGCACTGAATGCCTCGCCCGTCCTGGTTATAAATGGCGCTGCATCTTCGATAGATGAGGGCTATAGACTTGCAATGAAGGAGATAAGAAAGGGTACTGGTAAAAGATCATTCAAGCGAATTTCCGGAGGCATGGATAGAATTGCATGAAACATTGCTGAAAATCTGTGGAATTACAAAAGTGAGCGATGGAATATCTGCTTTCGACAATGGTGCGGATATCATCGGGGTCGTCAGAGCCACCAATTCCCCAAGATACGCTGCTGATGATGTAATCCGCTCTCTTTCGAGAATGAATGTCAGGCTTGCCGGCGTCTACACCAGACTAAAAGACATTGGTAGTGAAGCAGCATATCTTGACTACGTTCAGCTGCACTTCAGGCATGATGCCGAAACAATTCGATCGATCAAGGAGAAGCACCATGTTAAAGTAATATCTGTGGCAATGTCGACTGACCCGGAACTGAAAGAGAGACTCATCAGCTACATGGCTGGTGGAGCTGACATTTTGCTCGTTGAATTTGCAAGCGGTTACAGCGCAGAAAAAGAAAGAGCCAAATCTTTGCGGCAGGAGATAAGGTTCGGCATTGCAGGTTTCATTCAATACACAGATCTTTCGGGCATAAAGAAACTTGACTTCTCAATGATTGATGTCAGCAGATCACTTGAGGCTTCCCCCGGCGTCAAGGATACTGACAGGATGAGCAGGTTCATAAGGGAGGCTTTGAATTAAATGCTTCTTGACGGTGTTGAGGATACCGTAACAAAGCACAGGAACGTGTTTTACTTCTGCAAGTTCGACAGGGTGGACAGCAGGAATGGTGAGGAAACACTAATGTTTGGAGATAAGCCAGAGCTGTCTGAATATAATAACCCGCAATCATTTTTTGACAGGATCAATTATCTTGTCAGGGATAGTGACAATGAACTTCCTCTGCTGATTCCGTTTGATTTCATCAGGAATATATATCCTGACGTAAAATTCAAGCTTTCAGACCTGCCGTTGCTTCAGACCTTCGTGCCGGATCGCGTTATTCATGGAAAAGTAACCAGGCTGGAAAACCTTCCGGGCCTGAAAGAAAGCATACGCTTCACTGACAGGGAAATGGAGGCAAAGGTATCGGCTGCTGTTCAGCGCATCCGGCAGGGTGAACTTCTGCAGGTCGTCCTCTCCATGAAGTTTCCCGTTGCAGGAATTGAGGCAGTTGAAACGCTGAAGAATTTCGTTTCCAACGACTCCTCACTCTATGTTTTCCTTTATAAGGTGGAAAACCTGCTGATTGTCGGAAGCTCGCCTGAAAACCTCGTGACCCGAAAGCAGGATGAAATGGAGATTTTCCCGATTGCAGGTACAGTCAGGAGGTCACATGTGGGTGAAGAAGATTTGAGATTGGGATCAGAACTGCTGAACTCTGAGAAGGACAAGCTTGAGCACAGGATGCTTGTTGACCTGGCCCGTAACGATCTGGGAAAAGTTTCGAAGGCTGGAACCGTCAGGGTATCCGACTCCATGATCCTGAGGAAATATTCATCAGTGCAGCACCTTGTCAGCCGGGTCTGCTCGACACTCTCTCCAGGCATGACTGATCTTGATATCATAAGGGCAGTTTTCCCAGCCGGTACGGTGTCCGGAGCTCCGAAGAAGAGAGCTCTCCAGATCATAGGGGAGTATGAGGAACGACCCAGGGGAGCCTATTCCGGTGCAATCGGAGTAATAGGCAGGAAGCAGCTAGACCTTGCCCTTCTGATCCGGAGTGTGTTTTCCTACCGGGGAAGGATGGAAACACAGGCCGGAGCAGGTATAGTGAAGGATTCCGATCCAGAGAAGGAGGTCCAGGAAATGTATGATAAGTCACTAACCGTGACAGGAGGTTTACTGAATGCAGGTTCTAATCATTGACAATTATGATTCATTTGTATATAACATAAAGCAGGCTATAGAAAAGCTTGGGCACAGTGTCAGTGTTATCGAGAACGACAGGATCACAGACTCAGATCTACGGAATGCGGAAAGGGTTATTGTATCACCTGGACCCGGGAATCCGTTAAACGAGAAGGACAGGGGACTCACAGACAGGGTTATGAGGATCGGTGAATCAAAGGTACTTGGAATCTGTTTCGGTCACCAGCTCCTGGGGATGATGCTGGGATGCAGGATTCGCATCGCCAGCCAGATACGCCATGGAGAGATCGACAGGATCAGGCATGAAGCTTCTCCCCTCTATCTTGGTATACCGGAGACGTTCGATGCGGTCAGGTATCATTCACTTGTCATCGAGGCAAACGACCGGATAATCGTCGACGCATTGTCAATGTCTGATGGATCTATAATGGGATTTCACACACCTGACATGATGGTATATGGGATTCAGTACCATCCTGAGAGCTTCTATACTCCATCCGGAGAGAAGATTCTGGAAAACTTTCTGGAGGCCTGAAATGTCGATCGTAGAAAGCATATACCAGGAAAACAGCAGGCGTTTGCCGCTGACAGAGAACATGAGGACCAGGGATACAATCAGTCTCCGGGAGTCACTTGCAAGTAGGCATCGATCCGGTCTGATCCCGGTTATAGGGGAGTTCAAGCGTTCTTCCCCGTCCGGTTTCAAGCTTGCACAGGGCATTTCAATGACACAATATATGAACAGGCTTGCGGATCTGAAGGTTGCAGGTATAAGCGTACTTACTGAGCCGAAGCATTTCCTTGGTTCATATTCTGACCTGAAGGAAGCGCAGGTCTACAAGCTGCCGCTGCTTGCCAAGGACTTCATTTCCAGTGAACAGATGGTTCAAAGCTCATACAATGCTGGTGCAGATGCAATACTGCTGATTGCAGATTTCCTGCCTAAACAGGACATAAAGAGGCTCACAGATTATGCGGGTAAACTGGGGATGGAAACGCTTGTTGAATTCCATGATCCCACCTTCCTGGGTAATTATGATGCCTGCGATACCTGTCTTCTTGGATATAACAGAAGGAATCTGGTAACAATGAGGATAGAGGACAAAACTGCGTCTGTCATAAAGCAAATGAAGAAAATACACTCACCAATGATTCTGGAAAGCGGGCTCACGTATGGCAAAATAGATCCACACCTGATAGAAGAGTTCGATGGTTTCCTGATCGGGACTTCCCTGCTGAATGCACCGGAGGCAATCAGATGAGGTTTTCATTCGACATAACGGACGATCTGCATTTTGAGGAAGGCAAGTTCCTCATGATTGCAGGACCCTGCGCAGTGGAGGATTTAGACCAGATCATCAGCACTGCTAGGTACATGAAGAAGCTCGGCATACCGGTGCTTCGCGGAGGAGCTTTCAAGCCCAGGACAAGTCCCGACTCCTTCCAGGGGCTGGGGCAAAACGGACTTGAGCTCCTCAGGCAGGCAAAAGAGGAAACTGGACTGGCTATCGTTACTGAGCTGCTGGATCCATCCGACCTGAACGAACTCATTGCAGTAAGCGATATAATACAGATCGGATCAAGGAATTCCCAGAATTTCCCAATGCTCCGGAAGGTAGGCAAAACAGGCAAGCCGGTCCTGTTCAAGCGCGGCTTTGGTAATACTATAGATGAATTCCTGAATGCTGCAAAGTATATCACCCGCGAAGGAAACAACAAGGTGATCCTTGTCGAGCGCGGAATCCGGACATTTGAGCCTTCAACCCGCTTTACGCTGGACATTTCTGCCGTTCCTGTGATACAGGAGCGCATTGATCTCCCGGTCATAGTAGATCCGAGTCACCCTGCGGGAATAGCGAGATATGTGGCGCCCTTATCCCGTGCCGCCGTTGCGGTTGGTTCTGACGGCCTGATGATAGAAGTGCACCCTGATCCGCCAAGGGCAAAAAGTGACAGTCAGCAGCAACTGGACTTCAACCAGTTCAGTGCACTGAAAGAGGAAGTTGACAGTCTCCTTCCGGTATGCGGCCGAAGATATGTCTAAAAGGAATGCAAGATCTCTGATCTTTATTCATTGCACACGCCAAAATATTAATCTTATCTGAAAATAACCAAGCATGTCACGAACTCGAATACTGTCAACACTGGGTCCGGCATCTGACAATAAGGAAACACTGCTGGAGATGGCCAGGAACGGGCTCTCCGGCGTGAGGATAAACACCGCCCATGCAGATTTCCCGTATATCCAAAAAGTGAGGGAGCTGGTGGATTATGTTAATTCAAACATGAAAACTTTCCTCTCGATACAGGTAGATCTGAAGGGACCGGAGCTAAGGGTTGGCGACCTGGCTCAACCGATCACCGTCAAGGAGGGAAGCGTGTATGCACTCTCGGAAGAAGGAATCCCAGTAAACAGGACTTCGTTCTTTGCCTCGCTGAAGAAGGGCGATTCTCTCGTAATTCAGGATGGAAAATACCAGTTCACCGTTGTCGATGCTTCCCCTAAATCTGCAAGGGTGAAAGCAATAAATTCAGGTCAAATAAAAGCAAGAGCAAGAATTAATGTACCCGGAGTCAGGATTGAGATGGGAACCCTGACTGAACGCGACCTTAAGTTCATTGATTATGGAACTAAAAGTGATGTCGACTTCTATGCCTTATCCTTTGTGCAGTCGAAAGAAGACATGTGGAAGCTCGAGGACAGCATCAGGGCTTCCGGAGGGCTTGCTAAAACTGTATCAAAGATTGAGACGAAGAGCGGATATACGGGTATAGCGGAAATAGCCCACAGCTCAGACATGGTCATGGTCGCCCGCGGCGATCTCGGCGTGGAGCTTCCGATCAGCGAGGTAGCAATCGCACAGAAAAGGATAATATGCGAAACACACAGGGAGGGCATTCCGGCAATTGTTGCAACGCAGATGCTTGAGTCCATGGTCCAGAACGATGTCCCGACAAGGGCTGAGGTTTCCGACGTCACGAATGCGATATTCGACAACTGCGATATTGTCATGACTTCAGAGGAAACCGCCATTGGAAAGTATCCTGCTATGGCTGTTTCCTACCTGCGTGAGATTTCAGAGTATGCCGAGAAGGCAGTTAAAAACCTGCCGGAGCCGGACCTGTTCCTTGGAAACCAGATTGCATATTCAGTATGTAAGGCTGCAAAGGTTATGGCTGATAAAATATCTGCCAGGCACATAGTTGTTTTTACAAAGAGCGGCAGCACCGCAAGGATGATATCGTCCCTGAGGCCGGAAGCCGAGATAGTGGCAGTAGTGACATCAGAATCGCTGGCAAGAAAACTTTTCATGGTTCGTGGAGTAAGAATAGCA
Organism: Thermoplasmatales archaeon; assembly: GCA_027366585.1. GTDB lineage: Archaea > Thermoplasmatota > Thermoplasmata > Thermoplasmatales > Thermoplasmataceae > UBA582. The sequence continues at coordinate 27,493 of DAHXNF010000056.1, forward strand.
TTGCTGCCTGCGGAACTTGAAAAGACTGTTGGTGTATTAGAGGCAATAAAGAACATTGAACCTCTCGGCCTATTTGAGCCAGGCGAAGATGTAGTAGTGGCATCCGGTGCGCCTTATTTCCTGTTCGGCGGGACCAACGATGTTCGTGTTGTCACAATTGGTGAATTCATAGCAAGAGGCTATCCGGATGGATCCAGTGTAAAGGGGAGGTGCAAATTCGTTTCAAGCGAGAAAGCCGAAGTCCTGTTTTCCGGCGATGTTCCGGATAAACTCGATCCGAGTACAAAGGTTGTAGTCACAACCAGTTTTCTGACTGCGTCCAGGAGGGCAAGCCTGAGAGATAAGGGAATATCTTCCGTTATCCTCACGCAGATAGCAAGGCAACCCCGGAAAGGAGAACTGCTCTCGGTAAACTGCCAGACTGGTGTGATCACTTCGCTGGAATCAGCGAAGTAGATCATCGCGTACGGTATTTATAGAGAGAGGCTTTCCCGAATATTCAAAGTAGACGTTTTTCAGCTTCAGGTATTCTTCGATCCCGTAAGCGCTGCCTTCGCCGCCCTGACCGGTGAGCCTGAATCCTGTGTGATATCCCTGAGATGCTTCAGGACCCGGCATGTTTATGTATAATTCGCCGAATCTTACACGCTCTGCAGCTTTCATAGCGGTCGTAATATCCCTGGTGAAAAGATACGACGCAAGGCCGTATTTGGAATCATTTGCCAGTTCAAGAGCGCTATCAAGATCGTCAACCTTCATTACTCCTGTGACAGGGCCGAAGATCTCATCCTGGAACAGCGATGCCTTCTGATCCTTCTCCTCCAGTACTGTTGGTAAATAGAAGTATCCTGAAGCAAGCTTGCCTGAAAGACTCGGCCTGCTGCCGCCTGCCAGAACCTTTGATCCTCCTTCTTTCGCTGCACTGACGTATTTTTCCATGCTCTTTAGTGCCGATGAGTTTATGAGTGGTCCCATGTCCGCTGTTTCTGGGTCCCCCACATGGATTGAGGAGGTCGCTGCCGCAAACTTCTTGACAAAATTCTCGTAAATATCAGAATGGACATAGACACGCTCCGCTGCGATACAGGACTGTCCGGCATTCCAGAACTTAGCCCATAACAAGGTTTTGAGAGCATCCTTGATCTCAGCATCCTTCCATACGATGAATGGTGCTTTTCCGCCCAGTTCCAGGACCAGCTTGGCCATGTTCGCGCTAGCTTTCTGCATTATACGCTGTCCAGTTTCGGTAGACCCGGTCATTGTTATTACGGATACCTTTTTGTGTGCTACCATGTAGTCGCCAATTTCAGAACCCTTTCCTGTTATGAAATTCAAGACCCCCTTCGGTAGACCTGCCTCAAGGAACTTCCTTGTAATCCATTCTGCAGAATGCGGGGTGTCAGAACTTGGTTTCATGACAACCGTGTTTCCAGTCAGCAAAGCAGGTGCAAGCTTCCTGGCAACCATGGCTGCCGGGAAATTCCAGGGAGTCAATGCCAGTACGACTCCATATGGGACCTTGTACTGGAATATCTTCCTGTCAAAATTATCACCTTCCGCAACGTCACCAGTAATTTTACGTTCGAACCCAGCGTAGTAAATCATCTGATCAAGGACGCCATCGACTTCACCTATCGCTTCGATCCTACGCTTGCCATTCTCGGCGACAAGTATATCTTCCAACTCTTTTCTCTTTGCAGTAATGAGTTGAGCGGCTCTCATTATTATCCTGGATCGTTCCTTTGAACCAAGCTCATACCATGGCCAGAAGGCGGAAGATGCTGCATCCATGGCCTCATCAACTTCTCTGACACCAGCTGCAGGAACCTTTTCAAGTACTTCTCCCGTGGATGGGTTCATCTTTTCTGTATAATTGCCGCTTTCTGGATCTTTCCATTCGCCATCAATTAACAACTTCATGTTATTACAATTGCTTCATTTATTAAGGCTTTATTCATCTAGGTGTAAGAATAAACATTGGTAATTAAATTCAGAGAAGACCCTTCAACTTCTCAAACTGCTCGGGAGTTATCTCCCCACGAACCAGTCTCATCTTCAACTCTGTCAGTGGATCCTGTGGCGAAGATGCAGCCTGCGGCTGTGATCTCTGGTTGACTTTCGCCTGCATTAACTGGACACCATGCATCGTGTGATCTCTTATCTTCTTCCAGAATGTCCAGTCTTCGTTAACACCCATGCCGTTGATGATAATATGATCCTCCATTATTCCCTGCTTGAGTTCTACAGATGATATCTGGTCAAACCTAAACTGTCTTTCTTCAAACGAAAGTAGTCCCTTTGAGACAAGCATCAGGCGCTGGTTCGTGATGACCATCCAGGGATGTCCAAGTTGCTCACCGGAAGCGCCCCCGCCATATGCCCTGGCGTTCATACCCTGAGAATGTGTTCCAGCAATGCAGCGAAGTGTGAACTCAATGTTCTCTCCAGGTGAAAGAATCTTGCCGATCCTCTCATGGTACTTTTCGGGCAGTTCTGTGAACTTGGATACTGGTTCATCCCCTTCTACCATGAAGAGGAAAAAACCCGTCTCTATATAATCTTTTTTACGAATTGATAGAGTTAATTTTTATTGAAAAATTAGCTTGACATCAAATGAGTTGCAAAATTCAAAATGCATAGATCATATCCCTTATTTAGTTGTAGTACTGCATCTTCAGGTCGGTATCCCGAGCAATGTACCGGGTCTGAGAAATATACTTCAGTATCCCGCCTTTTTCAATGCCCCGCCGGTTCCCTCCACTCCTTCTCCGATGATCTGTGGATCTGCCTGACAACCTTTGCACCAACAGGCAGTCTCCGTTTGTGATATCGAAGCAGGTGGAGTTAAAAGCACAATTCACATGCTTTCCCTGTATATCTGGAAGTACAGGCAAGACATTCCTGATTCTCCTAGAGATATTTGTGCAGCATATGAAATAAATGCCGGCGAATCTTGAGAACGTTCCTGCAATGCCCTCAAGGTATCTGAATGGAACTCCGTGTACTGTACTCGGTTGGAGAGCAAGGTTATGAAAGCCTTTTGCTCTGGAGATAATATCCTCCCTTTCCTCCGTAACCCTACTCTAACAATACGCTCCAGTCCATGAGGAGCGAGGGATCAAGTGATCCTCTGTCTTATTCACAAGCGACCTGTTGTTCCTGTTATCTCACCTGTTTAAACCAACCCAATACCTTCTTGTGCTTCTGTTCCCTGTGCCATGACGGCCTATTGTGGAATAACAATCATTCGTTGCCCTGTATTTCATTTGAAAGAGGTTTTGCAGATCACCATAAGAGTACGATATTTATAAATAGAATCTTGCCCTTTCTGAGAAGCATTAATTTACGGTGCTTTCAATGAACAATGGGGATTTCATAAAAATTGATTATTCAATGAGGGTAGGAGACGATAAGAAACTTGTTTCCACGAGCTCTGAGCAACTTGCCAAGGACAACTCGATTTTTAACGAGAACAACAAATACGGTCCAATATCCGTTATTGTAGGCGCAGACCAGGTTTTCAAGAAGATTGACGATACGTTCAAGGAAGCGGCAGTGGACAAGGAAGTTGAAGTTGTGCTGACACCCGATGAGGCATACGGTTCCAGAGATCCGAAAAATATCAAGGTTCATTCCTACATAGAGTTCAAGAGACAAAACATTGATCCGGTACCTGGGCAGGAAGTATACCTGAACCACAGGAGAGGAAAGATCCTTTCTGTCACTCCTGGAAGGGTGCTGGTGGACTATAACCCCCCACATGCTGGAAAGACGATCTTATATTCATATACTCTGAGGTCGATAATCGGCGATCCAAAGGAAAAGGTCCTGGCCCTGATAGAAATGAACTACCCTGTCTCGGATGCAGTATTCACAGTAAGTGCAGAAGGCGAGTCTACAAGGATAGAGGTACCTGAAGCAAGCAAATTTGACCCCGTCTGGATGGAGGCTAAATTCAGGCTGGTAAACGAGATAAGGAAATACTTACCAGGCTATTCTATAAGCATAGTGGAAAACTATACACCTGGTGAAAAACCGAAAGAAGAATCTTCTTCCGGGACTGAAGCATCATCACAGGAGAAGAAGCAAGCCGGAGCACCAGAAAATGTTCCAAACGAGGGAGCTCAAGCATCTAACGAGCAAGGAGAAGTCCAGAATGAGCAGCCCTCTGAAAACAAAGCCTAGTCAGCTCTTCAAGGAAGAAGAGGCAAAGAGGCTATCTGAAATCTCCAATGCGGTGGGGGCACTCAGGGAAAAGATAAGCGTAATTCTTGTTGAGCCAAAGTACGGAGGGAATATCGGGGCAGTAGCGCGTTCGATGCATAACTCTGGCCTAACAGATCTAGTGATTGTAGCCCGCCCTGAAATTCCTGAAGAAGCATTCAAGTATGCAATGCATTCCACATCAATTCTGGAAAACGCAAAGCATGTTGATACCCTGTCAGAGATCAGGGATGATTATGAAGTTATGGCAGGCACTTCCAGCGTTGTTACCTTCAACGGAAGAAAATTCCGCAGGATTTCTTACGATCCAGAGAATTTCTGGAGAATATATTTAGCAGGCGAAGGCAAGATCGCCCTGGTTTTTGGAAGAGAGGACGACGGTCTCCGGAACTCGGAGATAGAGCAATGTGATAGTTTCATTCACATACCTGCCAACCCGGAATATCCGGTGTATAATTTATCGCATTCAGTTGCTGTTATACTCTACGAAATGCTTCATCAATCCTTAACGAAAGGGGTAAACAGGAAAACATCATCAAACAATGTTACGAGGCTTGTTGATCAAATCATAAGAACAATGGAGCTTACCTCATATCCTGGTTATAAAAGCAGGAACACTGCCGTCATGCTAAGGCGAATGTTCTCCAGAACCGAACTAACAGATACAGAGTACCACAAAATGATGGGGTTATTTCGCTACATCATCTTCAATCTTGACGAGGATTCTGGAGACTGAAGTGAATGCAGGTAATAATTATATAGCGACCAAACATATCCGACGATAGCCTTATGGTGAGTCCTGTCTTGTTGATTGACAAGTACCGGACAGAGCCAAGAGTGATTCAAGATGTCATTAAACAGCAAGATGAAAAACAGCAGTGAGATAGCGGATACAATCGATACGCTGGTCAAGGTTTCTCGAGAAAACAGTTCTGTAATCTGGAGGGATATTGCTGAGAGATTGTCCGGCGGAAACAGGAGATACGCTTCCATTAACGTAGGCAAGATAAACAAACTTTCAAAGGATGGCGACGTCATTATAGTTCCAGGTTCTGTTCTTGGGACTGGCATTATAAGCAAGAAAGTTACGCTTTCCGCACTGCGGATAAGCAAATCAGCAATGATAAAACTGCAGAAATCCGGATCAAGTTTCAAGACCCTGAAGGAACTGGCATTAGAGAATCCAAGGATCAAGGATCCTAGGATAATGAGGTAATCAAATGAGAGTCATAGACGCTTCAAATGCAATTTATGGGAGGCTTTCTGCCCACATTGCCAAGCAACTTCTGGAGGGAGAGACAATCAGGATAGTCAATGCAGACAAGTGTGTCATAACAGGATCTAAGGATTTCATCATTGACGACTTTGAGAAGAGGAGAGACATAGGCAGTGTGAGAAAAGGGCCTTATTATCCAAGAACACCGGACCAGATCCTAAGAAGATCCATTAAGAACATGCTCCCATCAAAGAAAACTCACGGAAAGGAAGCACTGGCGAGATGTCTTGTCTATTGCGGTGTGCCGTCTGAACTCAAGGATGCGAAGGTCGAGACAATCGATTCCGCAAAGAACAAGAGGCTAAGCAATTTTGTCACTCTTTCTGAGATATCAGAAAGACTCGGATACAAGGTGAGACTTTGAAGACACAGGCAATACTCACATCCGGCAAGAGGAAAACAGCGGTTGCCAGGGCAGTCACCAAGAAGGGGAAAGGGATCATAACGATTAATGGATATCCTGTTGAATTCCATCCAGTCCAGATCCTCAGAGAAAAGATCTTCGAGCCCATACAGTTAGTAGGCGACAAGATTAATGAAATCAATATCGAAGTTGATGTACATGGCGGGGGAACGACAGGGCAGGCCGATGCAGCCAGGACAGCCATAGCAAAAGGCATAGTCGAGTTTTTTGGCGATGACAAGATTGAAGAAATGTTCAGGCAATATGACAGGACTCTCCTAGTGAACGACATAAGAAGAAAACTTCCAAAGAAGCCACAGGGTTCTGGGGCGAGGGCAAAGAGGCAGAAATCGTACAGGTGATGGCATGATTATTCCGGTAAGATGTTTTAGTTGCGGCAGGGTCATAGGTTCTGATTACAAGAAATTCTCCGAGAAAATGCAGAGGATAAGGAGTGAGGGAAGGGAGCCCAAACCTGAGGAGGTCCAGAAGATCCTGGATGATCTTCACCTTACGAGGTACTGTTGCAGAAGAATGATTATTTCCCACATTGACCTCATAGACGAAATAATCCCGTTCTCTTAAGCAAGCCTCTTTCTGGGACCGTGGGGTAGCCTGGTATCCTACCAGCTTGGGGTGTTGGTAACCTGAGTTCAAATCTCAGCGGTCCCAT
>DAHXNF010000027.1 GCA_027366585.1 Thermoplasmatales archaeon
TACGATTGTTTCTGTCAGGCCAACTGGTATTTCATATGATCCATCAAACGGACTCCTATATGTTAGTATGCACAACGGGACGAATCTTACTGTAATCAATCCCGTCATAAACCAGATTGTTCTGTACCTGCCAATACAGTCCAGCACAGATACTGTGTTTGACTCGGCAAACGGCACTATCTACGTGACACAATCCCAACTGGTTCTTAAAAATGGAAAATCACATAGCAATTCACAATCCTCTTCAATTGTCTCAAACTACTCACTCATTAATGGGGTCGACAATAAGATAATTCGGGAAGATCCCTTTTTTCCTAAGAATGGGTGTCCCACATCAGAAGTTTATGATACATCAAATCATCTTATATACATGGCTGGTTCAAAATCAAACACTGTCACATTATTTGATGGTGAAAACAATTCACTCATCCCAAAGACAATTGCAGTTGGGTCTAGTCCGGGACTTGGACCAAACTCCATGATTTTTGATCCATATAACGGTTTTATTTACGTTGCTAACTTCGGGAGCGGAAACATCTCTGTTATAAATGGCCATACAGTTACAATTCAATCCCTCAACCCAACGAAGTCCGGTTTACCAACAACTGATACACTCTCCGCTTACGGAGAATTTTACGCAACGGGTCCGACTCAGTTTGTCCAGCCAGTGTATTTTGTTATGTCTGACGGTATGATCGCCGCTGAGAATTCTAACAATCATTCAATCGGTAACCTGTATGGCCTGCCAATAAACATTTTCAAAACTGGAAATGGTTTTGCGCTGTCTTCGACACTGATGAACATCTCCGGATCCAGCCTGTCATTGGGTTCAGCTCAGCCAGTGTACATTTCATTCTCAGTTTCGAGATCTCAACAGTTGAATCTTACAGTTGGGCAGGAATTTTCTCTTGGGACATATTCCACCAGGAATGCACAGGGAATAGTTACTGCAACAGTTGATTCAATAATCCTGAATAATTTCCGATACACAATAAACTCAACTTATTCCAGACTAATAGATAATTATCTATATAGCAAATATAACGGAGCGACCACCGGTGGGGCTCCATTGAGTTGGCAATTTCCAAACTTGCCCCTTTACGTCACCCTGAACGGCAACGTACTTGCGATTAAACTCGTAAGTAAGTTTGATCTTCAGACATTATCGGTTAAGTATTATTCCATTGGAATAAGCCTTTGACAGTCTTAAATTATAAGAAGCATTTTCTACTGAATCTTTGTATCGTTACAATCCAGATCGAGGACTCAGTGCCACGCGACCACCTGCGGGCATATTAATAGCTGAATACACATCCACTGCCTCTTTGCCAAGAGCATTGTGGCATTTAAAAAGAGAGCATTTGCCGATACCGAAGCCTAATAATATGACAAAGTTCTCATGGTAATCGTGGAGATATCGCCCATTGACTACAGGTATGGACGGGTAGAGGTTAAAACAATTTTTTCCCAGGAGAACAGGCTTAAAATGATGCTTCTCGTTGAGCATGCTGTCCTGGAAGCAAAGGCAGAGTTTGGCTTCTTGCCTAAGAAAGTCCCAGACACTCTCAAAAGGTTAATTTCTTCATCTTCTTCTTTGCTTGGAGAGATAAATCAGGAAGAGATGAAAACTAAGCATGATATAATGGCCATGATTAACGTCGTGAACAAGCACAGCAAAGGACTCGGGGATTACCTGCATGCTGGCATGACGTCAAACGATGTCAATGATACTGCGACCGCATTGCAGCTAAAATCGTTCCTGTTTCTTTATGTTGATACAATTAAGCAGTTGTGCCAGAAGATTTCCATTATAGTGAAGGATCATTCCTCATCAGTAATGATGGGAAGAACTCATGGCCAGCATGCCAGTCCGGTAACACTTGGCCTGAAAATGGCCGTCTTTCTGGGTGAGATGAACAGGCATGCAGACCGGTTGATCCAGGTTTACCCTAGATTACTGGTTGGAAAGATTCGCGGGCCAGTTGGGACCGGAGCCGGCCTCGGACCAAGGGCACTGGAAATAGAGGAACAGTCGTTGACAATTCTCGGCCTTCAGGTAGAAGAGAATTCAACTCAACTAGTCGGCAGGGATCGATATATAGAGTTCCTTTCAATCCTTTTAAACATAAGCGCAACTATTGAAAGACTTGCTACCGAGATACGAAACCTGCAGCGGCCGGAAATTGCCGAGATCGGTGAAGGATTCGACAAGAAGAGCCAGGTTGGTTCCAGTTCTATGCCCTCCAAGATGAATCCAATAACCTCGGAAAATATCTGCAGCTTAGCCAGGTTGATCCGTGGTTTTCTCACTCCTGAAATAGAAGGATCCATTCTTTGGCACGAACGGGATCTCACGAACAGTGCCCTGGAAAGATTCACAATCCCGTATTCCTGTGTACTTTCCGACTACATAGCAGCAAAGATGTGCGAAGTGCTTGGCAATCTCTGGATAGACGAGAAAAGGATGCTGAAGAACACCCTCAGTGATCCCATTTCGATGTCTGAGTCAGTTGTCTATACCTTGACAGTGAACGGAGTTCCCCGCAATGAAGCGCACGAGATAGTAAGAAAGGCATCGATGCAGTCCCTGGAACCAGGCGATTTCGCCGGTAACATCCTTAAATTAACAGGAAACAAGATCACACCTGCACAGATTAAAGATGCATTGAATCCGGTGAATTTCATCGGATCCAGCAGTGAGATATGCAAACGCACCCTGAAACGGAACTCAAAGATCATGCATGATCTTGATAAAATGAGAGAGGTTCTCGTTTCATGAGCGTTCTTGATCCGGATTTGAAACTCAAGGCGTCAATTCTTCAAATTGTTGCGAACAAGAATAGTACAATATCTGGTATACATAATGCACTCAGGAGCCAGGGTATCGAGGTTCACAGACTTATCTTAACTGGATACCTGAGAGCAATGAGGGATCTTGAATTGCTCGATGAGCAGGAAATAAAGCCTTCAAAGCTCTACTCTCTAAGCACCACTACCACCTCAGATATTTATAGCATAGTTGGCAGGGTTGCAGCATCAATTAACGATGACAGCAGTCCAGAAATTGCACTCTCTATCCTCAATATACTGTTCGGAAGACCGATATTCCTGCGCGAGATTGAAAGATGCGGACTCATACCGCCGCGAAGATATCGAAAAGTTGCACATCCTGATAGGTTGAAGTATATCGAGAAGCTTAATGCAGCAGGCATTGCCATACCTGCAAGCAACATCATGATAGAACCCGAGGACTCGAATCTGGTTCCTGAAGATATCCTTATGCGGATCCTGATTGAAGCATTCAACCTGAAGAGATACTCAAGGGAGCAGTCAAAGTCACCCCAGCAGACCCTTTAAGATGCAATAAAACAATGTTCATTTCCGAACCTAGCTAAGAAAGGGTTAAATCAGTATTTTAAATGCACCTGAGTTGAAGAGACTAGGCGGCGGTTCTGCTTACACAGGGAAACTTCCCGAGGGATGCATATTATGTGCGAAAGGCGGGAAGATGGTTCTTTTCGTGTCTGGTATATGTGATGCCAAATGCTTCTACTGCCCGATCTCGTCAGAGAAGAAAATGCTGGACGTGATGTTCGCGGACGAGATGCCGATCCACGACATGCACGACGCAATTCTGGAAGCAAACATGATAAGCGCTACAGGTACCGGAATCACCGGCGGAGATCCATTGAAGTTTTTCGCTAGAACCTCCGATTATATCCGAATGCTGAAAGCCGAATTTGGCGAGCGCCACCACATCCATCTTTATACAATCAGCGGATCAAAGGAAGCAATCGATGCGGTTGCTGCAGCCGGACTGGATGAAATACGCTTCCATCCCCCAGAGGAGATTTGGAAGCATATGGATCGTTCGATTTTCAAGCAACGCATAAAGTGGGCAAGGGATAACGGCCTTTCCGTCGGCATCGAGGTTCCTTCGCTTCCGGACAGGGAGGAGGACATGAAGGCTCTAGTCGAATTCAGCGAGCGTATGGACCTTGATTTCATCAACCTCAACGAGCTGGAGTTCTCGGAAACGAATTTCCGTAACCTGTTGGGCAGGAATTATTCGATAAAGAACGACGTCGAGGCAGGAGCCAAGGGCAGCAAGGATCTTGCGCTCAAGATGATAAGACAGTTCCCTAACCACACGGTGCACTATTGCTCGGCAGCCTTCAAGGACGGTGTCCAGTTGAAGAACAGGCTGAAGCGCCGTGCCTCCAACATTGCGAGAAGAATAGATATTGTCACAAAGGATGGGACAATACTCAAGGGTATAGTGGACAACACTGACATTCCAGCTGTTGTTCAGGATCTGAAATCAGTCGGTGTGCCGGATGAGATGTTTTTTGTAAACGACAGGAAGAGAAGAGTTGAGATACCCACCTGGATAATCCCCGAGCTCAAGAAGCTCCTCGATTACAATTTTTACGAAGTAGAGGAATACCCAACCTGGGATGCAATCGAGGTAGAACGTCTCAAGCTATGAATCTTCAAGGACGCAACTAAGTTCGAGATAACCGCCGCTTCCTGACCAGTTTTTATTTGCCTTGATGATCCTGATTTTAGGACGGCCGGGCATTCCAGTTACAAAGGACTCATATTCGCCCCCCTCACCTAATGGATTGACGCCAAATCGCTTCTCGACCTTCATGATATCGGAAATAAAGGATTCGTCAATCCTTCTTCCCAGATATCCCTCATCCATCCCCTCTGCAGAAACAGAGACAATCATTGCGTCAATTCTCCGCAGCAGCAACTCATTTAGCACAATATAAGGATCAATGCGCCATAATGGAGAGAAGGAAAGCATGCCTTCTGCTGAGCAAAGCCGCTGGATCCTGGTATGCTGGTAGTCAGACGCAGCTGCACCGGAAACTACAGCCTTGACACCCTGATCTCTCATTTTCGCAAAATATCGATCGAATTCGCTCTCCCTGATCTCAACTATATCCATGCTAAGAAGCTTTGCCACAAGCTTTGCATTCCCGATATTAGGTACATGGAACATGGGGCTTTCCTCTTCAGGCAGGATAATCAGCGCATATTCCAGTTCCATCCCGCTCTCCGATGCAATGAGTGCGGAGAGAAATGAATCCTTCCCACCGGAAAGTAAGGTTACTGCTTTCACATCCAGTTATGTCAACCTTTTATATTTTTTTGTTATTACTCATTGATAACAATGGTAGAAGTAAATACGAAAGCACCTGATTTCAAGTTGATCGATTCGAACCTGAAGCACAAGACGCTTGCGGACTACAAGGGACACAAAACTGTCCTGGCCTTCTTTCCCGGGGCTTTTACGAGCGTTTGCACGAAAGAACTTTGCACGTTCAGGGACTCCATGGTGAAGTTCAATAAGTTCAACGCAAAAGTAGTGGGAATAAGCGTAGATCAGCCTTTTTCCTTAGCGCAGTTTGCAAAGGAGAACCTCCTTACATTCGATCTGTTGAGCGATGCAACCAGGGAGGTATCAAAGAAATACGATTCCCTGCACCAGGACTTTGTCAATGTGCCCGGACTCACTGCATCAAAGCGTTCTGTTTTCATACTGGACAAGGATGGCGTTGTTCGTTACAAGTGGGTCTCTGAGAACCCTGGTGTTGAACCCAATTATTCAGAGATAGAGAAAGAGCTTTCAAAGTTCTGATATTAATGAACAAGGAGATGGCCAGGCGCCTCATCGCCATTGCTATATCTGGCCGACGCGGCGCAGATTCGGTGACAAAGTCGGAAATGGTGAAAGAGATCGTGTTTAAACGGCATCTCCTCTCCACGGAGGACATTGATCGCCTTTGCAATGAGAGCATCAAGGAAGGTCTCCTCACAGAAAAGGATGATCGCTTTATTCCAAACTTCACCGTATCCGGAATATCTGTACCGCTTGACTTTTCCGTTTCCGTTCAGGATCTATTTTCTGCAGACAAAGAGCGCCCTCTCTCTGACAGGCTGCTTGACTATGCCGCATCGACAGGTAAGGTCTCAAAAAAAGAGGCAATCAAGATGGCCGGGGACTTCTTGCGGGGAATGAACTACATGGATTTCGAAACCGCCCTGCTTGCCATACTGACCGATCTGGGCATCGACGTATCCGAATATGTAAGAGAAATCACTTAGAGAGAATCTTTGTCATTCTCTCCGCAATCTGGATTGCCTGATCCACGTTTTCCATTTCCATGGCAATATCCGAGGCGAGATCATATATCCCTGATATATCATCCATGAAATTCTTCCTATCCTTCTTTGCCTTTATCGACATAGCTGTCTTCTCGGCTTCGTCAATGAGCTTCATCGCCTCTTCAAGTATCTTCGCCGGCTCAGACTGATCTCTCCTGAGCGTAAGCAAGCCAACAGAGGACTCAAAATATGTATTCATGTTGCCGCTCTTCTTTGCAAGATCTGCAGACTGCAGGTAAATGGATTCAGCCTCCTTCCTTCTCTTCTTCTGTCCTGAGAGCAGGTCTGCCTTCGTGGTGAGGAGTTCAGCGTAAGCATCGTTATCCTTTAAATCCTGGGCTATCTTAATTGCAGAATCAAGGCGCTTCTCAGCTTCCGCCGATTTATTGCAATCCATTTCAATGAACGCTGAATACAGGAGATCGTTCATCATAGAATCCTTGCTTTCGTTCTTCTTGTGAATCTCTAAAGCCCTGTCTGCATACAGGAGCGAATTTTCATCAGTCTTTGGATTCATTCCATAATATGCCTGGGAAATCGCAATATAAAGATCTGCAGCCTCCTCTGTTGCCTTGCCCTCAAACACAGGCTCAAGCTTGGAAAGCTCACGAAGTGCATCGAGATTCTTTCCCTTTTCAAGTAGTGCAAGTCCAGATTCCATAGCTTCCTTTATGTCTGTCATCTAGCCTGCGATCATCGTTGGAATCTATTTATTACTTTTTTCCATGGATCCAAGGATACGCTTTGCATTAGAGGGTGAGATGTCTCCGGTTTTCACCATCTCATCCACCACGCTTTGCACCAGATGGTCAGGGGACCCGGCACTTATTGCAATGTTCCTTGCATGTAGTTTCATGTGCCCTTTCTGGATACCTTCGTTAGCAAGTGCCCTGATCGCTGAAAAATTCTGTGCCAGGCCAACAGCGGCAAGGACATACCCGAACTCCCCCGAACTTTCCACGTTGAGTATCTTCTTGGCAATAGTTGCCTTTGGGGATACTCCTGTAGATCCGCCGAGGACGCCGACCGCCATGGGAAGCTCGATGCTGCCGACCAGGTCGCCATTGCTGTTCTTCGCATACTTTGTAAGTGAATGATAACCGCCAATCGAGGCGAAGGCATGAGCGCCGGCCTCGACAGCACGCCAGTCATTAAGTGTTGCGAGGAGAACTGCATCCACGCCATTCATTATGCCCTTGTTGTGCGTTGCAGCCCTGTACATGTCAAGCTCGGCGAACCTGTATGCCTCAATTATCCTGTCAACGCCGTTTTCTCCGCCTATTGCTTCCTTTCGGAAAACGGCGGACGCATATGATCGGCGGTGCATACTGAGGTTGCTCAATATCCTGAGATTCACTCTTCCTCCTGTCATATCCTCAAGAATTGGTGAAACTCGCTCGCACATTGAATTCACGATGTTCGCGCCCATGGCATCCATCACATCCACCAGGAGATGAACTATAAGCATTCGCTGCTCATTTCCAATTATTCTTATCTCAATATCCTTTGCGCCGGCACCATTTTCCCGGAGAGTCCGACTCTTCTCGTTCGCAGCCTTGAGAATTGTATCTTTGTTTTGAAGTATCCTGATAGCAGCTGAGTCGGGAGAATCAAGATCAAGTATCTGGATCTGCCCTATCATTATTGGGCTAGTGGAGTAACCGGTAAACCCTCCGGATAATCTAGCGACCTTGGCGCCGTTTGAACAAGCAGCGACCACTGATGCCTCCTCGATGGCCATTGGTATCATGTAATCCTTGCCATTGATCAGGAAATACGTAGCAATTCCCAGTGGAATCTCAGAAACGCCTATGACATTCTCAATAAGTTTGTCAACCTTGTCAAGAGATATTGCGCCTGAGGATGAAATATGCTTTATCTCTTCATCAGTTAGGTCCAGAAGATTCCTCAGGGCTGAAAGGCGCTCTTCAGTCTTGAGTTTGTGAAATCCAGAGACTGCGGAATTATTCTTCACGCTGCCCTATTTTAAATCAATATTTAATTATCACTCGGCATTGCCAGGTATATGCAAAAAGCAAGTAGACAGGATTTTTTTGAAAATGCAGGGAGATCAGTGAAACTATTAATTACCTCCCAGCGATATGATCTTTTCCGATGATTAAAAATCGGAGTATTGCGTCCATCGACGACATTTCCGAGGACGAGATGATTGAAATTTTTGATTTGACTGAGAAGATGTTATCCGCCCTCGAATCACAGAAAAAGCTGACCCCAATGGCAGGGAAAATAATGGCCACGCTCTTCTTTGAGCCAAGCACCAGGACGCGGCTCTCTTTTGAGAGCGCAATGAACCGCCTTGGCGGAGACGTCATAGGATTTTCAGATGTCAAGTCCTCATCCGTCTCCAAGGGTGAAACGCTGGCAGACACCATCAGGATGGCTGAATCCTATTCAGATATCATAGTGATAAGACACCCACTGGAAGGAGCTGCAAGACTTGCAGCCAAGTTTACCGCTAAACCTATTGTTAACGCTGGCGACGGATCCGGACAGCATCCTACGCAGACGCTCCTAGATCTGTTCACTATTAAGAAGGAGATCGGCCGCCTGGAAAAACTTGACATAACTCTTGTTGGCGATCTTAAGTACGGAAGGACGGTTCACTCCCTTCTTATTGCACTGGCACGACTCAATGCCACCGTTCATCTTGTATCTCCTCCGACTCTTAGGATACCGCATCATGTACTCTCCGCAGTCAGCGAGAAGATAGATGTTACTGAGTCGGATGATCTATCCAAGGTTATCAGGGATACTGATGTCCTCTATGTAACCAGGATACAGAAGGAGAGGTTCCCTGATTCTGAGGAATACCAGAAACTGATTGGATCTTATTCAATTGATCCGGATGTTGTATCCAGGATGAAGAAGACATCCATAATAATGCATCCTCTTCCCCGTGTGGATGAGATTCGGCCTGAGGTGGACACGCTTCCACAGGCTAAGTACTTCCGGCAAGCCTTTTACGGAGTCCCGGTCAGGATGGCCCTGATCATGCTCCTCCTTGGAGGGGAATTCTGATGGACAAGACACTCCTAATATCCAAGATCAAGGATGGAACCGTCATTGATCATGTAAAAGCCGGTATGTCGCTTAAGGTTCTCTCTATCCTGAATATAACCGGCAGGGAAAACCTCACCGTAAGCGTGGGAATGTTTGTGCCCAGTAAAAGACTTGGATTCAAGGATGTTCTGAAGATAGAACAGAGATCGCTTGAAAGATCCGAGCTTGACAAGATTGCGCTGATTGCGCCGGACGCATCGATCAGCATTATCCGTGACTATGTTGTTGTGGAAAAATTCAGTGTCGCCCTCGAAGACCGGGTGATTGGTATAATAAAGTGCTCTAACCACAATTGCATTTCCAATACGAAGGAGCCAATAAGGCCAGAGTTTTTTGTTAAGTCCAGAAATCCGCTTGTCCTCGAATGTATCTATTGTGACAGGGAGATGTTTGAGAGTGAAGTGCTTGCTTCACTCTAATTTTATATAAAATTTAGATAAATGGGTTTTTCATGTCTGAAGCTATTTCGCTGAGTATAGCCCCATATGTTTTCAGGTCCCTGCAGATCAGGTCATTGACCCTGTCCATTGCATTGTAGGATGCAAAGGGATCGAGGCGCATTTCCTTCCCAAGGAGAAGCTCATTGTCATAGACCTTGACGTTTGAATCGTGGCTCATGAGCTCGATTATCGACTTGTCTGCCAGGAACCTCTGCTGTCTTTGTGTTTTCTGCGGCTTGATCACGATGCTCATGTGCGGTATCCCTCTCTTCTTCAGCAGCCTTGCAAATTCAACGTGCATGGTCTGCCCAAAGTTGCCTCCGAATCCAGAGACGAGGATGAACCCGGATGACTTGTCCATGTTGCTCAGGATCTGCTCTGCCAGGAGATGCGGTGAAGACTCAAACTGGCTTCCGCCTACCCTTATTGTGTTTATCTTGTAGAACACGCTCTCAAGTGCCATGCCATTTCCAACAGACTTGGTTATTCCTGATCTGGACTCGTCGAGATCCACTTCGAAATAAGATGCTCTCCTGAACCAGCCTCTTCGTTTCTTTTCAGGCTTCGGTTGTGGCTGTGATTCATTAAGAACGACTGAGTGGAAGTTTATCTTCCCTGTCTCGAATGGAAGAACCTTCTTCAAAATCCTTGCGCCAGCTTTTCCAAAAGAGACATATGTCGTGTCGTCTCTTTCTTCGAAATACTCCTGCACTACTCCGACTATCCTGTCCCGTATATATTTCGGGTCCATCATTTCTGTTTCAAAACTTTCCATCTCTCAAACACCTCATTCTTTTTTGTATTCTCGTACCTGGAATGCCTTTCTATCGTCGTTAACTATACTCTCGTACTTGTCAAAGACGTGCTCGGCCTCCCTGAACTTTTCCAACTTGCGCTCTATTACCCTTGCGAAGGAACCATCACTCTCGAATTCAGTAATTATTGAAGCTACGGCATCCTCAAGGTCACTGTATAATCCCATTGAAACTGACTTCTCGAGCCACTTCTCGGTCAGCCCCCTCAATTTGACACAAACTCTACCGTTCTTGCTATCCTGTCCCATTCTGGATAGCTGAATGTAACGAAGGCATGCACTTCTGATAAACTCAGATCTTGTGCCCAGGTCTTGACGGTTCTCTAGGAACTCATCAATTTCTGCGAGTGCTTCTTTCGATATTCTTATTGTTATCTTTTCGTCTTGATCCATAGTGCAATAATGGGATTACTTAGGACGTATATAAGGATTTGTCATGATGCCATACATATGTCTGACTGATTTGCTAAAATGTCTTACTTATAAAATTTCACCAAAGCCCATTCTTGCTGGTCTACGCAAAACATGAAGGTACTGAAATTAAAAAAATGACATGACATAATACTGACAAATAATATTAAAATAATCGATACACAATAATAGGCTGTTTTCTTTAACGCCTGTGATTCCAAGTCCAGCAAATCACTTTCGATTTTCTACATACAAGAACAATCCTGTTACTAATATTCTCCTATAAAAGATGGAATCTAACGAAAAGCGCTAAACCTATAATGTGAAGTATGATGTAGGATACATAACAGGAGAAATTAGAACCATGGCTGAAGATAGTTATTCAAAATTGCTTGATAAGGCGGAAGGTACCTTTTCATCTTCAATAAGGAGTCAGAGAAGATTGAAGATTCCGGAGCCAGACATCATTTACGAGGGCAAAGTTACAATCATCAGAAATTTCGCTTCTGTGATTGAGATGCTCAACCGCGATCCAAAGATTTTCGTCAAATTCCTGACACGAGAGTTGGGAATTGGCATCTCAATAGATCCGCCGAGGCTTATCATCAACAAGAAGGTAGACCAGGAAACAATCAGGAAGAAACTCGAGCAGTATTTGCAGATTTACGTGGAATGTTATGAATGTGGATCTCCAGACACGGAAATAAAGAGAGTGGGAAGAGTGGATGTCCTAGAGTGCAAAGCTTGCGGAGCACAGCATGCGCTCAAGATGACTAAAGACATTAACCAGAACGAATCCACGCTCGAAGAGGGAAAAACATATAGCGTGACAGTTAACGAAATAGGTCCGTCTGGAGAAGGACGCTGCAATTTCCGGGGATTTACAATAATAGTGCCTGGTGCCAAGAAGGGCGAATCCGTAAAGGTTATGGTCAAGAAGATAAGAAAAGGTACCGCGATAGCAGATATAGTTAAAGAGAATTAATGCCGCAGGAAAAGAGTAGTTTACTCATCATAGACACTAACGTCCTGATTTATGCTGTGGAAAGGAACCTGGATCTAGCTAAAGCCGTAAACACGTTGCCATTGTCATACAAACCAGTTATTCTTGATTGTGTCAGGAATGAGCTAATCGGTCTGGCAGGTTCCGTTCGTCTTGCAAAACTCGCGCTTGATCTCTCCGACAGATTCGAGACAATGAAATCAGCAGGTGCAGGAGACGATTGCATCGTAGATACAGCAACTGCACATTCCGCAGCTGTACTTACAAACGACAGGACACTTGCACGGGTCCTGGGGAAGTTGAAAATTAGAACATACTCGCTGAGGCAAGGAAAAATGATAGGATAGGTAAAGATGACAGCCAGAGCTAGACTATATGATGCATTGAAGGAGATCAAAAAGGCATACAATGACAAGGGGTTTGCGAGCATTTCCTCTTCACAGCTGGCGGAGCGTCTTGGCTTGAGCCAGCAGTCTGGATCAAGTTACATAAATATACTCCAAAGGGAGGGCTATGTAGAGAGGCAGCTTACGTCGCATGGGCAGCATATTTCACTGACGGAAAAAGGCGTAGGCGTGCTATATAGCGAGCTGAACGATCTCCTTGAGATCCTCGACGGGGAACAATCGCTGCAGATCACAGGTGTTGTCAAGAGCGGTCTTGGTGAAGGAAGATACTACATCTCGAGGGAGAAGTATGTTGAACAGTTTCGGGAGAAATTGAACTTTGTCCCTTACTTCGGTACCCTGAACATAGTTGTTGACGGAGGTTACCTCAGCCATTATTCAAGACTGCAGGCTGCCAGCGGAATAAAGATACTCGGGTTCGAAGCTGACGGAAGAACATTTGGTCCTGTTAAAGCTTTCAGGGGAACTATCTTTCAGACAAACTGTGCAATCATAATGCCGGAAAGAACGGTGCACACTGATGTCCTTGAAATAATTGCGACCGAGTATCTCAGGGAAAAATACTCCCTGAAGGACGGAGACAGGGTAACCATCCTGGTTTCATTGAAAGACTAGAATGTTACGTCGAGGTTTCCGCTCTTTATCTCATGCACCACGGTATCCAGCTTCTTAGTTACGGTTGCTTCATTGAGGCCGCACTCCAGGAGTTCCATGTATACCTCGAATTTTTCATCCTCTCTTTGGCTTGTATTGTTGAACACCTTAATGTAACCACAACTCTTCTCGGCGTCAAAATTCAGCTTATAATATAGCTCCACTTCCACTTTCAGGTCATCGAATGCAACGGTTTTTCGTAAAAGGTCTTCCACTCACCGTTATGGTAGCATCGTAAAAAATCTCTTGCCATGCCGGCTGTAAAAATATCACTTACTTGGACTCGAACTGTTTTGCCCTTGTTACCCGGGCCTGAAGATGGCGATCAAATGCCTCCAGGGATCTGAGAAAAACAGATTGAAGATCTTCCGTCTGCCCCAGCTCCTCTGCATATTTTGTACCCATCTCAAGTGACTGCTCCGCAATTGGTCCAAGATATTCCACGGAATGTGACAGGAATTTCTTTACCTCATCCGGAATCCATTCATTCTCAAGCACCGACGGGGCAAAATAGGGAAGCTTTGCGCCTGCCTTTACAAGCGAAGGCGAATAAACGAGGTCCATGAAGTTAAGAGAAGCCATTATCTCAATCCAGTGCTCATTCTCTGCGATATTGTTCCAGAGCCTCACGGAATGCAGAGTTGGGGGCAAAGGCATTGAAGATTCAAGCGTATCAGAGGGGATACCTACGCTCTCTGCCATGTCCTCCAGCAGCACCCTCTGGGATTGCAATTGACTATCATCCGCCAGCTCTGGAAATACAAGCTTGGCCTCGAGTTTCTGGACATCTTCCTTGTCCGATTTTGCCATTGCGAACGAGAAGGATCTCGTCCTCTGCTTCAGGTAATAACTGTATTCAATTGCATATCCCTGGAATATAGATTTTTTCGGCTTTTGCATTGATTCTATGAATGGATGCGGCTTATCCTGGAACAACCTCTGGATAAGCTTTGAAACAATCCAGTCAGACAGATGGCCCTTCTCAAAGGTGAAAACTTCCTTTACCTCATTTGTGAAATCAGAAGCCAACCAATTGGAACCTGGGAGATAATATTTAACGAATTCCAGGTGAGGAGTATCGTTTCGTTCGCAATTCTGGGCAAGATGGCGGGAAAGCATCTGGTAATCTAATTTGTTGTACTTTTCCCCGCAAACAGGACACTTCATTTATGATCATGACTCCATAAGGTATCAGTAATTTACTAAGATAGGAAAATATTAAAGTGTAAATAAAACCTCGCATTTATTAACCTCAGCTCATGAATATACCTCCTAATGGACGCATAATGATTTTTATTTTACACATAGAATTAAGGTTCAAGGTTCACAATTGATGATATCAGTTTCTTGATTTCGTGCTGCAGGTTGAGCCCAAGATCCTTTTCCTGCATCAATTCCCGGAGGAACGAATCAGGATCCTCCCTGTAGCCTAGCAATTTGTTCAGCGCTTTCACAAATCCATCAATCTTGCGCTGCGTGGGTTCAGTCCTGTCAATCCTCTTACCGACAATCCCTGTATTTACCCTGCCGATCAGGTTGACGTAAAGCGTGGCTATGCCTATTTTTTTCATATCCACCTTGAAATTCCTTGAATACATCTTCTTGTATATGTAAAGCTGCAATCTGTGATCAGATATGTATGTATCATTCTCGTATGCATCTGTCTTGAAATCCGCGATTATCGTCCTTCCATCCTTGGTAGTGAAGACTGCATCCAGCTTACCCGTAAAAATCATGGACGAATGTCGAGGATCAACTGAGTCGAATACCTCCCCGACCGGAAGTTTTATCGACATCTCCGATGCAGACTGCCTCGCGTCGAGCTCCTTTTTGATTTCTTCAACCAGGCTCTTCAGGTTCTCCAGAGGTGCCCTGTGATCGTCAGGCACCTCCCCGATCTGCTCTCCTCTGAATAGCATTTCAGCGTAATTGTGTATCGCACTTCCCTTGGTCATGCCCCTGGAAGGTTCACGAATGCTGAAGATATAATCCTTTAGGAAGCTGAATGGAGAGTCAATCCTGCTGATCATCGAATAGGACAGCGCAAAATTGGAGCTGAAATAAGCCCTGATTGATTCCCTCAACCATTCGCCTCCTTTCCTGATGATGCTCATTGCCTCCTCGCTTCTTCCATGAACGAAATGCTGGTATGCCCTGGAATAGACTTTTTCCATTTCATTCACTGTTGCTTCGGCTGTAACACTGTCAGTCACTGCCGATCCTGCATCACAATACCTTGGAGATAACTTCTGGGGAATTACAATGCTCAGATCTGTTTTAGCCCTGGTTATTGCGACAAAGTCGATCCTTGAATCCTCGTATCTCAGTTCCTGCCTGACATCGATCCCCTTAGCAGCCATAATCACTGCCCTAGTAACGATGTCGATAAATGTAGTCCTTTCTGAAGAGTTCGAGGGACAATATATGACACGATCGAACTCCATACCCTTTGCCTTATGGACAGTTGTCAGTACAATGCTGTTGTCTCCCGGGGAAATATCCTCCTCAAAGTTGCTGATTGACAGATAATCCATCAAGTCATCCAGATCAGGTAGATCGGACTGTTCAAAGTATTCCCTGACAGCGTTCTGTATCGAGAGAGCCGCATAGAAGTGATCCTTGCCCAGTGACGACGCAATCGGGAGTATCTTCGACTCAAGGATTTGAAGGATGCCGTCCTTCGACTTCCTCTGCACTATGTCTGAATGCAGTGAGGGAGCAAGTTTTTCCAGATCCTGTAGAGAAAGATCAATCCACTTGTATTTTGAGGAAATGCCAAAAGCCTCGGCAACTGTTACTTCGGAATATGGCGTGAAAATTGCAGGGATAAAGGTTTCTTTCTTCGGCAATATGACCGCCCTAAGGTACCTGAGAATGTCCTGACGGGATGGTTCAGACAAGGTCCAGGGTGAAGTTGTGCCAAACTTTATTCCAGCAGCTTCCAGATACGATGCCATTTCCTGAAGCTGGTCATTTCTCCTGGTTATTATCGCAGTTACACCGTCCAGGTCATCCTGTCCCAGGAGTGAAACAGCTGCTCTCTCCGGCTCTTCTGAAAAGAATACCTTCACCTTTTCTCCCGTCTTGTCATCATGAGATTTCAGGTCAGAAATTTCCGTGGAGAAGGAACGTTCCCCATTTCTTTCATAGAAACTGCGTGCATATGCAAGGATCTGTTCAGTGCTTCTGTAGTTATCGGTAAGGTAGCGCTTCTCGCATGTGAGATTGGATATGAAATCGGTAAAATTCTTGAGGCTTCCTCCCTGGAAGCCAAATATCGACTGCTTCGGATCCCCGACGAGGAAGTGGTTCCTGGCGCTGCGGATGGCAATCTCGAACTCAAGCTCGTTAAGATCCTGAAGCTCGTCGACCAGGACCCAATCATATGTCGTCCTCTTGCCGTCAGGAAGCTCGAGCCAGTGGGACAGTAGATCGTTGTAGTCCACCATACCGTTCTTTGCAAGGGCATCCTGGTATGATACCATGATCTGAAGGAAGTGTTTCGCAAATGCCCTAATCTCGTCATCTGACATCGACCTGGAATTGCCCTCGCTCAGTATTCTTGAAAGAGCGTCTTCAAGGGCATCCTCCCGAATGGAAGATGGGGATATATTGAACGATTTAGCATATCGTATGGCATTCTCTATTTTTCCGATAAGCTCCCCTATTATATACTGGTCACCGTAACTGAACATCCTTTTCTCCCGGATAGTGCGAAGTATGGATGCACGAATGAAGTTAGTGGGAGCTATCTCAGTGGTTCGGGAATAGGATGAAATCTCATCCAGGGCAAATGCATGGAAAGTTGACACACTAATCCTGTACGCTACGTCCTTGAAGCCAGAGGATACAAGCTTGCTGCCAATTCTCCTCTGCATCTCTGCAGCTGCCCTGTTAGTGAAGGTAACGCATAATATCCGGTCGGGTTCTACACCCTCTTTTACCAGCTTAACGGCAAAATTAGCGATCTCTTCTGTCTTTCCGGTACCAGGGTTGGCTATGACAAGAATATTCCTGGAATCCATCTTTCCTTCCGAGAAGGACTCAAGATTGTTTCTATTAATCACAGACGCACCTGGCATGATCTACAATGGATTCTACACAAGTGTAATAGGAGGTGACCGCAAGTATGAGGGAAAAACAGCTTACCTCTGCCTGGCTTTTACGAGTTGCGAAAGTGCCTTCCTGTAATCATTTCCGTAAAGCTTCTTTGCTGCCATTTCAAGGTTTTCCTGAACAGCATTGTATTCTGCCGTCATTGAATTTACCTTGAAGAAATCTGCTGAATCCTGGAAATACCGAATAGATTCCTGCATTTCATCCTCCTTAAACATCAATTCACCCATCTTGAAGGTTGAAAGCCCAAGATAGTTGAGTACTTTTCCCTTAATCTGTGCTATTATTGAGTTTGGGAAGTCAAGTATTGCCTTAAAGTTCGTGCTGGATTTCTGCAGGTAAAGCGGTGATCCATAAATGACTCCCATCTCCCTGTAAATCTTACCAAGAACATAATGAGAATTTATCTTCTCCTGCTGGGATTCGTCATTGTCTTGAAGGATCGCCTCGTATGACCTTACTTCTTTCATGTAATCTTCCTTGAGGGTTTCCAGCTGCTTTGGCGAGAATGTCCTCTTTACTCTGTTGAGATCTGTTTCAGACCGTTCTCCCGGAGGCTTTACCAGGAGATCTTCATATTTCTCAATCCTGCTTATAAGACCTGTAACAGGGTCTGCAATTGCAAGATATCTTGTCTTTACTCCACCTGAAGTAACGTTAAGGAATACACGCCAGTCAATGGCGTCCTTTTCCAGATCTGATGGCGTGATAAGTGAAGAATCAATGTCGAGCCTCTTCGAGAGCTCTTCTACAGCCATTCTCACAATCTCTCTAATATCCATGTATAACCAGATCGACAAAGCAGATTATAATGTTTACCTTTTACACTTGTTGGAGATCTTGTGCTAGAAAAATTCTCAATTTACGTTTGCTTTCCTCCGATTCAGCCTAGTTCCAGCAACTTGCCACCTACAGGTATGGCAGTTACCTGCCTTCAAGCATCTAAATAATTCACGCTAACTAATCACAGTTTAACGTCAATGTAGCTGCAGCGATTTTTCCCTCAAATATTGACTTTGATATATTTTCCGATAACCTTGTGTTTCCTTCGCTCTCTGGAGATAAGGCGGCATATATAAGATCATGTGAATCTAAGTGCTTCATGTTCATCATCGCAAGGGTTCAGTAAATAAAGATTCCAGACTGCCAAAGGCTATCTCGTGAATTCGAGGCGCGACAAGAATTCAAGCGGTATGTCCACCCATGCCGGCCTATTATTCAGCTCATATTTAAGCTCATAAATTGACTTCTCGGTAAGGAAGACGCGGAGAAGGTTTCTCTCAATCCTGCCCTGGTAATGCGAAGAATAGGATGAAAGATACCGATCCGTCATTCTATCGAGCCAATCCTGTCTGTTCTCTTCAGGGAGACTAATTCCTTCGGACCTGGAGGAGAATGCAAGGGAATAGTCGAATGATCTAATCATTCCTGCAATATCCTTGTAAGGCAGGGAATAGATAAAACTGCTTCCCGAACGCCGCATGGGCTCCCCTTCGAAGTCTATCGCGTAGTATGATCCATCACTAAATAAGACCTGTCCAAGGTGAAAGTCACCATGCACTACCATCAGTGACTGGCCCAAAAATTTCCTTGTCTCCTTCTTGCATGAATGAAGGATCTGTTCCTTCCTTGAAAGAAGCTCCTCCAGCATCAAGTGCATTTCATCTGTCAACTCTGAAGAGTCACTGGAAAAAACGTGGCCGATGTCATCAATATTCTCCATTATTCCTGACAGCATCGATTCACTCATATCATCGGAGAATACATGATTCTCCCCGGTTGGAAGAGATCGAAGTGCCATGTGCATCCTGCCAGTAAGGGATCCAAGTTTTTCTGCATCTTCAAGGAGGAGCAATCTTTCAGTACTTCTGTTTGATTTTATCCCTTCAGAGAGATTGGTTACAAACCTTGACCAGCCGTCGATTGATCCACTTAGATACTGCGAAAGTGACGCCAACAGAATCCTGTTTTGGCCAGCGAGCTCGACTTTACCCACCGGCATCGGTAAATTCCTGAAATCTGTGTTCTGCCATAACATTGTTGGAATGATAATGTCCGGGTTGTCCGAATCAATGAGTTTCCTGTAGATTTTCAGTATCAGCATGTTTCCGATAACAATGGACGTATTGCTCTGTTCCGCAGTGATTTTTCTCGTTTTCCGCTCGATCCCCGCCGGGATCGTGGCGAATTTGTTCATTTCGCCCCTGATCACAATTCCAGGAAGCTTGATCTCCTCGGATCCGCTGATAATATCCAAAAGCGAAAGTACAAAGCCGGGATCGCCGGTTGCATCATACAGATTTCTCACTTGGCCGGCAATCCTGGCGGAAATAAAGGAATCGCCGCACTCCATTAAAGTGAACGGTACGAAGTACCGTTCTGAACCTCCATCGGCATAATGGAAACGAAAGATCGATAAATGATAAGACTCGTGAAATGGAACAAAGTATTCCACCTCGACTCCTATGATTGCCCTGCCCTTTGAGCTAAACCATCTTTTGCTCCTAATGAAATTCTGTACAGACGTTTCAAGATCCAGCCTGGATTCAGGATCAATCATCCTGAATTCCATCCTCCTGGTTCGGTGAAACCAGCCTGAGCCAGAAGAAGCCATGAGGCGGAAGGGTGAAGAAATATGGGAGATCGCCAATAAAAGGGAATCTTGCCTCGGTTATAACTTCCGCCGGCCTGTAACCCTTGTACTGTTTCAGGTCGAGTTCCACATATGTGTGCTTGCTGGACATGTTGAAGACACAGAGAATCTGCTCACCTTCGTATGTCCTGATATAGCAAAGTACTTTCTTGTTCTGATACGCGAGAAACTGGATGTCGCCGCGTCCAAAGATGGTATTGTATTTTTTGCGCACCCTGAGCATCTTTCGGACCCAGTTCAGCAGTGAGCTCGATATCCTTGACTCAGATTCAACGTTCACGGATTCATAGTGGAAATTCGGGTTAGTGATAACAGGCGAGTAAAGCGCTTCATTATCGGCATGAGAGAAACCTGCGTTGCGATCATACGACCACTGCATTGGCGTCCTGACACCGTTCCTGTCTCCGAGGTATATGTTGTCCCCCATTCCCAGCTCGTCCCCGTAATACAGCACCGGAGACCCCGGTATCGAAAGGAGCAGAGCATAGAGAAGCTCCAGCGTCGCACGATCATTGTCAACGAGTGGCGCAAGACGCCTCCTTATTCCCATATTAAGGCGCATCTTCGGCAACTTGGCATACTCGGAGTACATGATGTCACGTTCCTCGTCTGTAACCATCTCCAGGGTGAGCTCGTCATGGTTCCTCAGGAATATCCCCCAGTCGCATGTCTTCGGAATCGGAAGCGTCTGGTTTATGATCTCCTTTATCGGCAGGCTCGACTGCTTCGCAAGCGCTATGAAAAGTCTGGGCATCAGTGGGAAGTTGAAGCACATATGGAACTCGTCCTCGTTGCCGAAATACTCCTTCGCTTCCGATGGCCACTGGTTGGCTTCCGCGAGCAGGATGGTTCCCGGAAACTCGGAATCAATCATCTTCCTCATATCCTTGAAGAAGGCATGCGTTTCCGGAAGGTTTTCACAGTTTGTCCCTTCCCGTTCGAATAGGTAAGGTACTGCATCGCACCTGAAACCATCCAGTCCTTTCTTCAGCCAGAAGCGAATGACGTTCTTCATCTCCATGCGAACTTCCGGGTTATCAAAGTTGAGGTCAGGCTGGGAAGAATAAAAGCGGTGCCAGTAATACTCCTTTGTAAGAGGTTCCCATGCCCAGTTCGAAACCTCTGTGTCCTTGAATATGATCCGTGCCTGGCTGTACTTCTTGTCATTATCGCTCCACACAAACCAGGAACGTTTTGGTGATTTTTTGTCCCTCCTGGCTTCCCTGAACCATTCTATCTGGTCGGAAACATGGTTCAGTACGAGATCTGCAATAACCCGTATACCAATGGCATGTGCAGAATCCAGGAAGTTCTGGAAATCATCCATCGTGCCGTACTCAGGCTGGATGGAATAGAAGTCGGATATGTCATAGCCATCGTCCTTGAGCGGTGATTTGTAGAATGGCAGGAGCCATATGCAATCTATGCCCAATGTTTTCAAATAGTCGAGCTTCTGCCTCAATCCCTCGAAATCTCCGATGCCATCATTATTGGAATCGTAGAAGCATTTCACATGCAATTCGTAGAAAATCGCGTCCCTGTACCAAAGATTCGATTCTTCAGCCACCATTCAATCATTCCTCTGGAATCAATATAGCAGCAGACCTCTTACCCGGAGTGAGAGTAAGGTTGAAGTCCCTTGCTGTCAGTGATAACCTGCTGCCTATAAAAACATCCTGAAACCACTGATTCCCAACTATATCCGGAAGGATGCCGGGCGGAATCGTGAGCCTGGAAGTGTGCTCCTCGTAGGGGTTGATGTTGACAGCGACAAGTGCAAAGGACAAAGTCGACGGATTCCTGCGCAAGTAGAAAACTATGTTGGGGTTAGAACTCCCGAGGAATGTTACCTCATTTAATCCCTGGAAAGCGTCATACTCATTGCGGATCCCGTTGAGCCGCGAAATAACGTCCCTGATATTTCCCGACGCCTTCCAGTCCCTCTTCCTTATCTCATATTTCTCCGAATTCAGGTACTCTTCCCTTCCCGGCACAGGAATGTTCTCGCACAGCTCGTATCCACTGTACATGCCCCAGAGTGGCGAAAGTGTCGCTGCAAGTACAGCCCGCATTATGAAGGCATTTCTGCCTCCGCGCTGCAGGACGTATGGCAGGATGTCCGGCGTATTCACGAAGAACATGGGCCTGAAATAATCTCTCAGCGGCCTCGACGTGAGCTCATTAATGTATTCCCGTATCTCGTAATCGTAGTTACGCCAGGTGAAATAAGTATACGATTCATTGAAACCTGCCTTTGACAGGCCATACATCAGTTTTGGCCTGGTGAAAGCCTCGGCCAGGAATACAGTATCAGGATATTTTCTCCTAAGGCTGGAAAGGCACCAGTTCCAGAAATCAAGAGGCTTTGTGTGTGGATTATCTACCCTGAAAATTTTTATGCCATGCCGAATCCAGAATTCGAAGACACTGCGCAGTTCTCTCCATAGGGGAAGAGGATCTGGCTGGTCAAAATTTATCGGATAAATATCAAAATACTTCTTGGGCGGGTTCTCGGCATACCGGATGGAGCCATCCGGTCTATGACTGAACCATTCCGGATGTTCCCTGACGTATGGATGATCCGGTGAACACTGGAATGCCATGTCTAATGCTACTTCTATCCCCACAGACCTGGCGGCATCGATCAAACTTTCAAAATCCTCCATGCTTCCAAGATCCGGGTTGATTGTTTTGTGACCGCCAAGGCGGTTACCAATTGCCCAGGTACTTCCGGGATCTCCCGGCTTTGCAACCTTACTGCCATTCCTGCCTACCCTGTTTGTTTCACCGATCGGGAATATTGGTGTAAGGTAAAGGACGTTAAACCCCATTTCCTTTATGTCCGGAAGGCGCGCTATACAGTCCTTGAATGTACCGGGCTTTGCAGGATCCGAACCCTGTGATCTCGGGAATATTTCATACCACGAGGCAAAGCCCGCTATTCTGGGATCGACGGAAATTATGAAGACACGAGATTCGGAAAGTCCTTTTTTTTCCTGCAGGGATCGTACCGAAGTCCCTGTCACCGAATAACTGCTGAATTTCTTGATCGCTTTTATTGGATCTCTATCCAGAAGTTCTATATAGGCGGACACTTCCACGCTCGTCTGCCCTTCCAGAATAGCGGACAGATCATGCCTGATCGCCAGAATGTCACTGCCGGCGTCCTCCCCGGCCTCAATCCATTTTGCGGCATCCCTGATATGCGTGGATATTGAATCGATCCATGCCTCCACTGCAAAGGCATAAATCCCAATCCTGTCGACCTTGAACTGCCCGGCCCAGGAATCGTTCTCGACATGCCTAAGTTCGGAATAGCTCCAGTTCCTCTGCCTGGCTCTCTTATATCGGATGCGCGCATCCAGCACATAGACTCCATGGCATACTATATCGCATGTTACTGTGATGGTATCGTCAATCAGGGCGCGGGCAGGATATATGCCGCCATCCACCGACGGTAGAATGTTCTCAATCAGTATCTCCTGCATCAGGATGGTCTCCTTGACTCAAAGACGACACAGGCCAGCGGTGGCAGGGTCAGCACAATGCTCCTCTCCTTTCCATGAGATGGAGTTTCTACTGCTGTAACACCTCCCAGGTTCCCCATGTTGCTGCCGCCATAAATTGCAGCGTCAGTATTTAGGACTTCCCTGTATGTCCCTGCTAAATGGACACCTATTCTGTAACCAGACCTCGGAACAGGTGTAAGATTGAAAACAGCAATGTAGTCGGAACCTTTGTGCGTGTGCCTGTAGAAGGAGATGATTGAAGAAGCTGAATCTGAGAAATCGATCCATTCGAATCCTTTTGGATCAGGATCAAGATCTGCGATGCCCGACTGCATGTATAGGGAATTGAGGTCAGAGATAAGCTTCAATGTCCTTGTCCCGTCCTCTAATCTGGCATGATCCCATGACAGACCGCCTTTTACGTTCCACTCTTCATGCTGACCGAATTCTGATCCCATGAAAACAAGCTTTTTCCCCGGGGAAAGGAACATGAAGGCGAAGAGAGATCGCAGGTTTGCAAGTTTCTGCCAGTTATCTCCCGGCATCTTCTGGTAAAGACTGCCCTTCATGTGAACAACCTCATCATGCGACAGAGGCAGGATAAAGGATTCACTGAAGGCATACCAGATCGTGAAGGTAAGGTTGTTCTGATGGTACTTCCGGTACACAGGATCATGAGAAAAGTAGTCGAGTGTGTCATGCATCCACCCCATGTTCCACTTGAAGTCAAATCCCAGGCCGCCTGTTCTCGTATCGCGGGTCACCGAGGGCCATGCGGTTGACTCCTCTGCGACAGTCAGCACGCCGGGAAAACTCTCATGGATTATATTGTTCAAATCCTTCAGAAAAGAAATGGAATCCAGGTTTTCTCTCCCTCCATACTTGTTTGGTATCCATTCTCCTTCCTTCCTGGAATAGTCGAGGTAGAGCATTGAACTTACTGCATCAATCCTAATGCCGTCCGCATGGTAAACATCGATCCAGAAAATGGCATTCGATATCAGGTAGTTCCTGACCTCGTATCTCGAAAGATTAAAAATCCTTGTGCCCCAATCAGGATGCAGTCCCATCCTTGGATCGGCATGTTCATACAGATGCGTGCCGTCAAAATTATACAGGCCGTATTCATCGGCAGGGAAATGTGCCGGAACCCAGTCAAGTATGACACCGATGTTGTTATTATGGCACTCCTGGATGAACCACATGTAGTCTTTGGGATCCCCGTACCTGGAGGTTGCCGAGAAATAGTTTACCACCTGGTATCCCCATGACTCATCAAGAGGATGCTCCATTATTGGCATTATCTCTATGTGCGTAAATCCAAGTTTCTTTACATATTGTATAATCTCGGGTCCTATTTCCCTCAGGCTGAAGAAATCCATGTCTTTTCCAGGGCGCCTCCAGGACCCCAGGTGCATTTCGTAGATGGAGATAGGTGACTTTACGGATTGTAAGTCGCTTCTGCGATCAACCCAGGCAGAGTCGGACCAGTTGTTATCAAGCGCCGTAACAATGGATGCGGTCCTTGGCCTTTTCTCCATCCTGAATGCAAAAGGATCAGACTTGAATTCAACTTTTCCGTCCGGCGTCTTAAGGGCAAACTTGTAAAATGCCCCTTCACCCACGCCGGGTATGAATATCTCCCAAATTCCAGATGCCTTGACATTCTCCATTGGGAATTTTATGGTATCCCACATGTTGAAATCTCCTGTGACAGAGACTTCCCTTGCGTTGGGAGCCCAAACAACGAACCTGGTTCCGCTTGTACCATCGCGGACCTGGACATGGGCGCCAAAAGTCCGGTATGCATATCTCAGGTTTCCCTGCTTGTAAAGATAGATGTCAAAATCACTCATTTCCGGAGGAAAAGAATATGGATCAACCTCCTCATGATCCTTTCCATCACTGCCCGTATATATTATGCGATAGTGCAGATCCTCAGATTCTGGAAGATCGGCGGTGTATATTCCATCATCAAGCATGCTTGTTTTTAATATCCCCGATTTTCCTGCAATCCTTACATTCGATACACCCTGCCTGAATACTGTCACGATTTTCTTTCCGGAAACAGTGTGACATCCGAGCAGGCTGAAGGGACTGAAGCAATTGAATTCCTTCAGATCCTTATAATTTGAATGGGTCATTTGATCATTTCTTCCCGTAGTATGCAAAGGTTTCATTCTATTAATGTGTTTCCGGTCGGGATCAATCTATACTGATACCTTCGGCA
This sequence comes from Thermoplasmatales archaeon, assembly GCA_027366585.1. GTDB lineage: Archaea > Thermoplasmatota > Thermoplasmata > Thermoplasmatales > Thermoplasmataceae > UBA582. The sequence continues at coordinate 25,496 of DAHXNF010000027.1, forward strand.
GAAGTCAGGGGACGATCATGGAATTTTTGGCGTTTTCTTTGCGGAAAGAACGCTGGATTTCAGCTTCTCCATGTTTTCTATGAGCAACAGCGCTGCATCGTTGTCAAGGTGCTCAAGGCACTCCATTATAAAATCCAAGTGAACCTCCCTGGCTTTCTCGAAAAGGGATCTGCCTGACTCGGTGATCTTTATGTCAATAATCCTTCGATCGTCCACGTTGCGTACCCGTTCGACCAATTTTTTCTGCTCCAGGGAATCAACAAGTCCAGTAATCCAGCCAGGAGTCACCATTATGAGGCCTGCAAGTTCAGCCATTGGCATAGGACCGGACTCGTAAAGGTTACGCATCAGGCTGTAGGTCGTGGTCCCAATACCCATGATATCAAAATTAGTGTCAACTGCCTTCTTCCATGTTTTCCAGGTTTCCACGAATGATCTCCATACGGTGATCGAAATTTCAGGGTCTGCCATCTAATGTTCCACCTTCTCCATGTCCACGTAATGAGAAGGTGCATGTTCATCATTATATTTCTCCTGAAATGATGGGTCCTCCCTGCTCATATTTGCCTGATGCTCGTATTTCCTGCCCCTGAAAGCAGACAGAACTGCTGCCATCCCGGATAAAAGTGCGCCAATGTAGAATGAGTCACGCAGGGACTGCATTACTGCTGGTGCAAGCGCCACTGCGAACCATGATCTTGTTGATAACGTGTCAATAGCGGATTGTGACAATGATGAATATAGTGATGGAGCCAGATTGTGTATATTTGTCAGGATCTGGACCATCGGGTTGTAGCCGAGGAACGCAGAGAAAAGTGCCTCCGTTGGAGGTGTGATGGACAGTGTTGGTATCAACTGCGGCGCTCCGGCTGTAGTGAGGGCGGTTGACAGGTAGCCTGGCAGGTTAGTAGACAGAGCAAATATCACTATTGTGAAAAAGATGCCTAGACTGGCTGTCTGGGCAATATTGCGCACTGTGGCAACCATTCCTGATGCAACTCCCCTGTTATCTGGAGAGACCGAGTTCATTATTGCAGCAGTATTAGGGGCAGCGAACATTCCCGAGCCGAAACCCATCATGTATAATGTTGCTCCGAATGGGATATAGCTGAAATTTGCTGAAAAGAGCGTAAGGATCAGGAACGCAGCAGCAACTATCGCCATGCCAATTGTTGCTATGCCTCTTGCCCCGTATTTATCCGAAAGGGCTCCGCCAAGTGGTCCCATGGTAAGAAATCCAAGTGTCATCGGAATCATGTAAATCCCTGCCCAGAAGGGTATATCTGCGTAAGGAACGCTGGCTGCAAGGTGTATTGGAAGCCAAATGCCCTGCAGGAGGATAATTAGCATGAACATTACACCGCCGCGTCCAAGCGAGCCGAGCAGGGAAGCAAGGTTTCCGAATGCAAATGCTCTTATCCGGAAGAGTGAAAGCTTGAACATCGGCTGTTTTACCATCCTCTCAACAAACGGGAAGAGTATGAGAAGGAACGCACCTCCCGCAAGCCCAGAAATAACCCATGGACTGGTCCAGTCCATAACTCCTGATCCATTAGCCGGAGGAAGGAGCCCATAAGTGAGCCCAAGCAGGAATATCGTAATTCCGACGCCAAAAACAACGTTTCCGGCGTAGTCAATTTTCTGGTTCTTATCCCTGACTGAGTGATCCTGCAACTTCAGCAAAGACCACACAGACCCGAGGATACCGATTGGAACGCTTACCAGAAAGACAAGTCTCCAGTCATATACGGCCAATATGCCTCCCAGGATCAATCCAACAAAGGACCCTCCGAGAGCTGCAACCTGGTTGAGTCCGAGCGCCTTGCCCCTTTCATGTACCGGGAATGCATCTGTAAGTATTGCGGTGCTGTTCGCAAACAGGAAGGCTGCGCCTAATCCCTGAACCAAGCGGAACACAATCAGTTCAAGAGCACCAATATCACCTTTGCCCGGAGTCAGGAATAGCAGGATTGAACCAACAGTGAAAATGACGAATCCTATGTTGAAAAGACGGGTTCTGCCGAAAATGTCGGACAGCCGCCCGAGTGTAAGAAGGATAACCGCAGTTATGATGTTATAGCCCATGATGAGCCAAATGAGATAGATGAATGTCCCCGGAGCAGTGGGATTGACATTTATGCCATTAGGCCCAAGAATTGCAGGAAGCGAGATAAGTATAATAGTGCCATTGATAGAAGCCATCAGCACTCCGATTGTTGTGTTTGAAAGAGCAACCCACTTGTATTTGACCATGATAGTCAATCAGTAAATAATACGACGTATAAAGTATTTTTGTATTTCCTACCCTGGCAGTGGAAATGATATGAAAAAATCAGGCATACATCGAGTCCGGCCTCTTATCACCTGACTGAAGCCTGGAGTAATCCTGGATTATCCGTTTCATTTCCTCATGGTATTTCGAAGTCGTCTCCTTCAGCGGTGCAGTCTCGACCTTCATGCCGAATATTGAGTTAAGTGCATCCACCGTCGCCAGTACTGCACCTGGATCCGGTATATCTTCCATGGTGACTGCGAGCAGGCTCATCAGTGGAAGGCTTCGCAATATGCACTCATTCATTATTGCACCGCCCATTCCAGTGATCAGGGCAGACTGGGCCAGCGGAATCTTATTATTCCTTAGAATATTGATTGCATTCTTGTCTCCGACGCCAAATATCCTCTGCCCATCAATTATCTTTTCGACAGGGAAACCATCTATGTTCACAACGAACTGTGGATCTATCTGCTTCAGCCAGTCCGCAATAACGTTGGATATCTCGTAATAGCCATCTGGATCGACTGGTATGTCACTCAATATTACGCAATACTTGCTCTGTGGGTCAGTGTAGAATCTGAAAGGATGCCGGAGCTTCCCGGCAACAAATACCGTAACTGGAGGGATGAAGGGGGATGAGACATGTGCAAACTGACTCATCTTCATGTTTTCTATTATATATTTCAGGGTCATCACCCCAATTGCTGAATTATCCAGGAAACTTAACAGAACAATGGGTTTGACCGGCTTGACGTCCTTGAGAAAAACCAGGCTCGATGACATACCGCTGCGAGTGGACATAATGAAGCATTCCTATTCGGTTATTAAGCATTTAGCTAACCAATACAACCCCGGAGATATACGCAACCTCCGGCAGTGTTGCTTCACCCCGTTCCTGCATACGTCAGCGTAACATGTGCCTCCTCCAGTACCTAACCCCTAATCGAAAGCAGAGGCCTCTTCTTGTTCATTCCTCTCAGCATTGCGGGTCTGCAGTTGTAGCGTAGGGGTGAAACACAAATCTTCAGAAATCATTCATGCCCTGTGTTATCTATTCCTGCGTTTCCAGTCTCTTCAGAAAGTTTTCTGCGATGTCGGTGAAGGTGTTCTTCGAATTATAGATGACCCGGTGAACAAATGTTCCAGATGGAGCATCCGGGTGATCTATTATGAGTGCAAGCGATTGAGTTCCTGTGGCAGATCCAGACCAGGAGATTCTGGGAGAGATATCCTATCCATCAACAGTTGAAGGTGCACAGCCATCAAAAACCTGAATGAATGTAAAATTTATGTCTCATATCTAGTCCTGCATTCTCCTGCCTTCCAGAATGAAAATATTGGGTAACCTGATTCGAGCGTCTGTGGATAAGGGAAACCAGGCAATTTCTTGCGAGCCTTGAAATATAATATTGATAGGATTGAGCAAAGCATCCTATCGAGAATCTATTTCTTTTTTCCATCATCTCTGTGCCTGAGTATTGTTATGTTTGGTGTGAAACCAAGCTTTTCATAGAAGTTCTTGGCAATCACATTGAAGGCAGGGTATTCTACAGTCAGCAGTGTGAGATCCTCTTTTTGCATTTCTTCTCTCAATTTGGAGATCATCAACCCACCTATACCGCGCCTCCTGACCTCGGGAAGGATGTAAAAATCAGTGATCCTTACATCCACGGGCGGATCATAGAACTTCCTCTCCCTCAGATCTGCCTTAATAACAGAAACGACCCTGTGCCCTACAGTGCCAACGAGCAGTATGCAGCTCTTTGAGTCCGGGATGGACTCTTTCAGACCGCTCACGATCCTGTCTCTAGCTTTTGCGGAAACCTCGAAGTTCGTATCAAATTCCTCATTCAGTTTCTTCTGCCTGTACAAAAGATCCGCAATGCTCTCAACATCTTCCAACTTCGCTTTTCTTACTTTCACTTCATCTACCATCTTGTTCAATCCTCCGGTAACTTTGTAATCGAACCATTATCCAGCAATGTTTGGTAAGCCTTCCTGTTATGCTCTATGATTTCCGTGGCAATCTGCAGGAATTTTTCCTTCGATTCATGTTTTCTTGCATATCCCTTCTCGGAACTCGCGTAGGCCACTGATGCAGCAACCTCGGGATACAGGCCCAAGTCCGTCATGGCTGGTATCACCTCTTCGGGAGTCGGGTTCTTGACCCTGCCCGCAATTGCCCTTGATGCAACAACCATGATGTCATAATCTACTTTGCGTGCTCTTGCATCAAGTACTCCCCTGAAAACACCCGGAAAAACAAGGCTGTTATTGATCTGGTTTGGAAAATCGCTCCTTCCAGTGGCTATAACCTTCGCACCCGCCTCCTTTGCATCTGAAGGCCAGATTTCCGGAAGCGGGTTTGCAAGTGCGAATACTATTGCATCATCGTTCATAGAAGCAATCCACTCCTTGTGCAGGGTCGTTGGATCCGACTTGGACGCCGATACCACTATATCGGCTCCCTTGAACGCGCCTCCCTCCTCGCCAGACAGCCTGTCCCCGTTTGTTTCCATTGCCAGGCTGTATTTCCAGGGATTAGTGAACATGAGGCTGTCAACATCTGGTCTATTTGGTTCCAGTATTCCCTTGCTGTCTGCCATCACTATATTCTTCATCTTGAAACCAGCAGCAGCAAGCAGGTGTGCAGTTGCAATATTGGCAGCGCCGGCTCCGAAGAGAACAACCTTTGCATCTTCTGCCTTCTTCTGCACCACCTTCAGCGAATTGATGAGACCGGCAAGTGTGATGCATGCGGTTCCAAGCTCGTCATCATGCCACACGGGAATAGAGAGTTCTTTCTGCAGTTCTTCAAGTACGAAGAAACATTTTGGGGATTCGATGTCTTCCAGGTTGTATGCCCCAAAAGATGGCTCAAGTGCTTTAGCAACATGCACGAAATCTTCCTTCTCCTTAACGCGAATGGGGAGCGGGACAGCATTAACGCCACCAAGGAAGTTGAAAATCATGGATTTCCCCTCCATCACGGGCAGGGAAGCTTCGGGGCCTACATTACCCAGGCCCAGAACCCTGGTGCCGTCTGTCACTATTGCAACGCTGTTCCATTTTCCGGTGAGGTTGAAAACATCCTCCACATTATGGTTCACGGCCAGGGACACTGCGGCAACTCCTGGCGTGTACCAGTATGAAAAATCCTTCAGGGATGTTATTGGTACCCTTGGAAATATACTGACCTTGCCTTTATAAAATTCCGAGTACTTTAATGCAAGGCGGTTGAGTTCATTCGTCCGCTCCTTATCATCCATATTTATCGCTACATACAATCGCATGTATCTTAATAAACGGTTGCGATTACAATTGAGGTAAATGGAACTTAGCAATGTGAAAGTAGACTGGGAGAATGTCCTGGATCCAGAGATCCAGCAGAATGAGAAGTTGCACCCGGACCTGCCTGTTCGAGACATGTACCGCTGGGTCATTGATGACCTGAACAACAACAGGATGCGCTCAAGGGTCATAATGTCTTTAGACAGGGTGATCGGGTATGCATTCCTTTATCCCGCAACTGGTTTTTCTGACCGATACTTTGCGTCATTCGGGTTCAAAGATCCACTTTCTGCAAACACCGAGAGAAGCAATATTCTGCTGGATTGGGCAATCAGGGAGTGCCGGAAAGAAAACAGGAAACTGCTTTTCAACGAGCCATTTAACACAGGGCCCGAATTTCATGCATCCATGGACGAGCGAGGCATCAGATCGCTTAAGAGAGTGGAGATGACCGCCAACCCCGGGTCATTCAGATTTTCCAGTATGAATTTGCCTGACGGGTATACAAGAACCGGGGTTCAATCCGCAGATCTTTCGGCCTACTCTGATGCGCTCTACAGTGCATTCAAGAGCGAGGATGAATCGATCCTCATAAGCAGTTACCCAGCAGAGAGGAAGAAGGTACTATCAGATATTTTGTCTGGCAGGCTGTATGGCGCCATTATCCATGAAGGATCGTTCGCCCTGTTGCACGCTGGAAAGGTTGTTGGAGGCGTCACAACATTGCTGAACAGTGCGATCCCGTTCATTTCGGATCTATTCATAGTGCCGGAAGAACAGGGTAAAGGGCTAGGTTCATACCTCACAGAGAACGTTGTGTCATCCTTACGGATTTACAAGGAAGTGAGGCTCTGGACAGATGAACGTTCGATTGCACATGAAATGTATCTGCACAGGGGATTCACCGACACCGGAAGAACAGAGACCCTTTATTATCTCAGAACAGGAAAGCCGCAAGGATAACAAGCGAGAACGGCACAGTGAGATTATCGTCCAGCGGCGATACAGTAAAAGATTCAACCAGGCTTCCGACAACAGGAAACAGCATTATATACCATGGGAAACCGCCGGAAACGATGAACGCGAAAGTCAGCGAAGGAATAAGCATCGCAAGGAGTCCGCCGACACTTTTTCTATCGTTGTACGGCAGCCGTTTGAGCGGAAAACGTATTCCGATGAGGCTTGCCAGAGCGTCACCAATGATCACTGTAAAGACTATGATTGCAAGCAGATCAGGCTGAGTGACAAGAGACATCGCAAAAAGTGTTCCGGCTGCTATCATAATCGGTCCTATACCTAGAGTGACGTTTGGTCTCTCCATTGAATAGAAGAATCCCACCAGATTAGGGGATCTGATCATAACGGCTACATTTCCCAGCGTCAGGAGGGCAAGTGCCGCAACAATAATTATAAAAAACGAGATCTCTCTGCCGAACGCGTATATCAGGAAAAGAACGACAATTCCCGCCATTAGCTGGAAGAGGTCCCTGTTTCTCTCCACGTCTGCATGCTTTCCCTTCCTGATTTCATTTTCAATAACTCCTTCTTTAAGGTGGCGTGAAAATGCAACTACAATTATTGCTGCAACAGAGATCGCGAGGAGCAGGTAATTGTACTGAGCAACGTCAAAATATGTCAATCCCGCTATGTCAAGGAGCAGGGCAGCGAGGAATACGTAGTATCTCCTGGTGTAAATTGAGTTCAGCAGAAGGACGGTTAGCATGGCAGAAAGCGCAGCATATATATCTGAATTTATGGAGATAATGAACGAGAGAGCCACTGTGAAAATGTATATTATCAACCCTTCCTGATCCCGGGGCATCAGGGCAAGCCAGAACAGGAAGAGGGCCAGAACAAACGCCAGGAAATCTCCAAGATCTGGAAAGGCGAAGATTGACACATTGAGTGATACAGAATTGGTATAAAGC
>DAHXNF010000057.1 GCA_027366585.1 Thermoplasmatales archaeon
AGGCAGTTCAGGAAGATAGACGCAGACATTGATGATCTTGCCACGACGGTATTGCATTCCGCCCTTGCCGCGGGATCCGATAGGGCCGCCGGCCTGGTATACAATGAGTTCTCAACCGTTTACCTGGACACGCAGACTAACGAGGTCTCATACTCGCAGGGCGGGTTGCATGCGCTCATAAGATCTTTCATTGGCGATGGCACAGGCCAGGAGTCAATGCATTTTGGCTTCGATTCCGCCGTCCGCGCAAATGTGCTTGAAAACATGGGGAAAGAAGCTGCCGAGACAGCAAAACTCGGAAGCAAGTTTTCAGATGGTTCCCCAGGCAAGTATGATGTGATTATGTCGCCTTACCTGATTGGAAACCTCCTCTCGTATGGTTCACCGCTTTTTTCAGCATATAACATTGATGCAGGAATGAGCTGTTTCGAGAACCGCATAAATGAGAAGGTTGCTTCGGGTATCGTAAACCTGGTTGACGATCCACTGAATTTCAACGGCGATGCCGCTATACAGGTGGATGAGGAAGCCACTCCTACCGCGAGAACGCCGATGATTGAGAAAGGAGTCCTGAAGACATATCTGCATTCCACATCGACTGCGAAAAAGTTTGGAACCAAGACATCCGGACATGCTGGAATCATATCTCCTCATTCATGGCAGCTGAACCTCCTTCCCGGCACCGATAATATGGAACATATGCTTCAGGATATGCGCCATGGACTGTACATAAAGAATGCGTGGTACACCCGGTTCCAGGACTACAGGAACGGCATCTTCTCAACCGTTCCAAGGGATGGCATTTTTACCGTGGAGAACGGTGAGATCACCGGTTCAGTCCGCGGGATCAGGATAAGCGATGCAGTACCACGGATCCTCATGAACGTTCAGGCAATATCTAAGGAGCAAATGAACGTAAAATGGTGGCAGGAAATTCATTCATCTTTCATGCCGTCTGTTCTGGTACATGATGTCAGCATATCCAGGTCTTTCTAGTTCCATCAAGCGCATGTAGGTGGACTGGAAACAGAAGTCATGGTAGAAGCCAGGCTTGACTCTGCGCTCTGGACTATGCTCATATTAGCGTAATTGTCAAGCATGTACTGCGGTGAATATGATGTAAGGGAGCTTATATTTATTATGTTCAGGTTCAGGATATAGGTACCTCCCGGGCCTGTTAATACCATTACGGTATTGATCTTGTGCGGCGCATATAGGAAAGCTGATGCATTTGAGGTTCCGTTGATATGATCCACAGTGGTGATGTTCTCAATTATTTTTATTATGGGTTCAGGAAAACCTGAATAGTTCAGCTCAGACTCACCTGTTGCAACCAGCTGGCTTGAATTTATCGGTGTGCCGCCCCCGACGTTGTTGAAGCCTGCAGCAGTTGCATTCAGGTACAGATTGTACAGGTAATAAGGATAGAAATTCACCACGAATTTGGCAGAAACATTTGTTGCCGGATGCTCATAAGAGAAGGTTCTGAACAGCAGACCGGGTACTGCAGTATCGTTTGCGAATGGAGCATGATTCAGCTGTATGTATGGCGTCATGTTAAGGTACTGTGAGAAATAGTCAAGAAGCATCCATGAGTCTGCAGCCCCCACCGGGCAGCCGTACCAAGATGATAAATAAACGTCAACCTGGGAAGTCGGCGCATAATCATTGTTGGAAATCTGGTAAAACTTGCCGGCAGGTATTATTAGGACCTTGGCAGGGCCCGCATTGCTTGAAGCACTGCTGTGGTTGAGAGAAACTATCCCAAGACCATAAGGAATTCCCAGGCCGCCAGCAACAATAACTACTGCAATTATCACCGGTAACCATGTGCGAATCTTGGTTGTTCCTTCGCTCATTTCAGGAGACATCTAAATCCTGAAATATTATTATTTCGATATGCGCAATTTTACATTAATGGGTTAATTTTTGGCATGTTCCTGAAAATCAGGAGTGCATGCTTTTCTTTACTCTAGCCATGATGTCAAGATATTCAAGTGCCTTCTTTACCCCCATGGTTGCCTCCGGGTAATGGATGCTGAAGAGCTCCTTCTTCATTTCCTCTTCCCTTCCAATGCCGAGTATTGGCGCCGAGGCTTCTATAAACCTGGAAAGATAACCTGAGCCAGTGAATATCTTGCCGAGCGTGGCCAGTATATTGTTAAAGTCATCGAATACAAGCTTCCTGTTCGGTGGGAACATTGTGGCTGAGAGGAATACGGAAAACGAATCCTGCCTTGGCACGATCCCGTCCTCTATGCTCTTCCTTGCTGAGTTATAGTTCTTGCTTCCTCCCAGGAATCCAAGCGCATATATCAGGTGCTGCCTTGCGTCATCCTTTTTTGTGGACTTGATCTTTTCAATCAGCATTGATGAGTTATTCTCGGTTAGTGCATAAGCCAGAGCCAGTGATCTCCTGAGGTTTGGATCGTAATTATCATAATCGGAGAAGCTCGCTGCGATCTGTTTTGCGTAGTCATGATCAAGCTGTACAAGTTTTGCCCTGATTGCGCCTCTGGCCACGGTTAAGGCATGCTTTTCCCCTTTTGCCGGATTACCCAGGACCTTGTTGAACTTATGCATGTATCCCAGAAGCTTGGCCCTCAATATGTCATTTTCCGGATCTATAAGATAAAGGGAGAAGAGATCGTCTGATATGGAACTCATTATAAGCGGATCACTGTCCTCTGAGAAAGCATCCAGCACTGAAAGATAATCGGTAAAGCTCTTCTTTCCTGCCATGAAGAGTGCGCTGACATCGTTCACTATCCCCCATCTATCCAGTATATCGAGTACTGATACATTCTTCATAATGTTTTCAGTGAGCGCGTCGTCATAATGAACCCTGTAGAAGCCATTGCTCCTGAAATCGAGCTTGATAAAATCATGGGACGGTATGTCCATTTCTCTCTTCTCAAAGAGGATTGCTTCATTCGACTTTTTCCTGTGCACGATCAAGGGTATTGGCCATAGTTCATTGTCAGCTTTTCCAATCAGGGTAAATTTCTCCTGGCGGAGTTTTATCCTTTCTCCATCCAACTTTGCGGAAATCATTGGATAGCCTTTCTTGGTGATCCATGCTTTCATTATGCCTGAAACAGGCTTACCGGAGATAGTCTCGAGTTCTGTCCACAGATCTATGCCGGAAGCATTGGCGTAAGAGTATTTCTTCAGGTAAGATCTTATTCCTGACCGGAACGGTTCTTCCCCGAGGTAGGTTTCAAGCATCCTTAGGATGTTTCCTCCCTTGCCATAGCTGATCTCGTCAAATATCTGGGAAACCTCCTCCGGCTCAACGACTTTGACGTCGATTGGGTGAGTGCTGCTGAGCGAATCTCCAAGAAGGGCTCCCCGCTTCTCTGAGTCGATCAGATTGTTGAGTATCTCATATTCAGGATGCAGCTTGTTGACTGTCTTGTAGGCCATGAATGTGGCAAAGCTTTCATTCAGCCAGAGATCGTTCCACCATATCATTGTAACAAGATCGCCAAACCACTGGTGGGCCAGTTCATGAGCAATCACCTCATCGATTGCGCTCAGTGTCGCGGCGCTGGTATCTTTGGTTGCCTGGAGGTATCTTTCCCTGAATGTTATTGCCCCCCAGTTTTCCATTGCACCGGCAGCATAGTCTGGGACAGAAATGAGGTGCAGTTTGGGTAACTGGTACGGGATGCCAAAATAATCCTCGTAAAATTTGAGGCTTGCTATTGCGGACTTGACTGGAAAATCTGTTGAATAAAGAGATCCTTTTGGCGCTATAAGGGATACGTCCTTCTTGCCAAGCTTTCCGGATATGTGATCAAACGTACCTATCCCCAGGTAGAAAAGGTAAGTGGACATAGGCGGAGTGGATTCGAATTCTATCTTTTTTCTTCCTGAGACAGAGGCTGTGCCACGAATTGGCATGTTTGAAATTGCATCCAGATCAGAATCAACTAAAACTGAAACATGGAACTCAGCCTTGAACTCAGGCCTGTCGACGCATGGGAAAAGACGCCTTGCGCCGGTCGGCTCAAAATCTGTCGTCAGGAACTCATGATCATTAACCCTTACGCGATACATTCCCCTAAGAGCATCTGTTACCTTTGCAACGAATTCGATCTCGATGTCGCATGGGCCGTTGAAATCGCCATCGATAACAACGCTACCTTTCTTGCCATCCAATGAAAACTTTCTCGTCTCTCCATTTATAAGAAGTGACTTAATCTTTATATCAACGGCGTCAAGTTCTAGCGTTTCCCCGTACAAGTGGGCAGAAATCTTTTCCTTTCCGTTGATGTAATCGCTGGATTTCTGGAATTCAAGGCTTAAGTGATAACTTGCAATCTTCATTGACAAGGGATTATTCTCAATACTATTAATTATGGTATGCATCCTGTTTACATGACCGTCATAAGAAAGGTCGACCAGGTCAATCCGGACCCTTCAGTTATAGCGGAAGCGGCCGCCATCATCGTGCATGGAGGAACGGTTGTTTTTCCAACTGAAACCGTATATGGGCTCGGTGCAGACGCGACCGATAATTCGGCGGTTCTTGGGATATATCGGGCAAAGGGAAGACCGGCCGATAACCCCCTCATAGTACACTTTTCCTCAATTGAGATGATGCACAAGCATGTTCATGTAACCCGGGACGTGCAAGCGGTTCAGGGTAAAATCTGGCCCGGGCCGCTAACCATCATAATGAAAAGCAGGGAGTCCATTTCAGAAGCTGCAAGAGCTTCCCTGCCGACTGTTGGGGCAAGGATACCTGCAAACCCACTTGCGCTTGCCCTGATTGCAAAGTCACGGGTTCCAATTGCTGCCCCCAGCGCCAACATGTCAACGAAGCCGAGCATTGTCTCATCTTCCGAGGCGATCCGGGAGCTGGATGGAAAAGTCGACCTGATACTTGATGCGGGGGAAACATTCTTCGGGATTGAGTCGACAGTTATCCGCAAAATCGAAGGTGGATATGAGATTCTCCGTCCCGGCGCCATAGGGGTCGAAGAGCTTGAACCGTTGATCGGAAAGATTGTGGTCTCCGATGCAGCCAGGGGTTGGAAAGATGTTGATACTCCAATAACTCCTGGAATGAAGTACAGGCATTATTCACCGGTCAAGCAGATGTACCGGATCGAGGATACCGGGAAATTTATCCGCCATGTGAAGGAAGCTGACAGAACGAGGGTGGGAGTCATATGCTCAGATGAAGTCGCTGAAGCAGTGCAGGGGGATTGCATTAATCTGGGCAGCACCACAAACCTTTATGAGATAGCGAGAAACCTTTATCCCTCATTCAGGAAACTCGATGCTGGTAACTACGAGGAAGGCATAATCCACGGCTTCCCGGAGACCGGAATAGGGCTGGCGATCATGAACAGGATAAGGAAAGCATCGATCCTGATCGGATAAATGATCAGGACAGGACTTCGTCTATTCTTCCTA
>DAHXNF010000008.1 GCA_027366585.1 Thermoplasmatales archaeon
GCCAGATGGGTGACAACACGGGCAATCGGGTCCACGACCACACGGCTGACGGTGCCGCAGGCACCGTCTTGGCACCGGGCTTCGGCCCCGATCGTGAACTGCATGCTCTCTGTCATTGCGGTCTCTCTCCCTTGCGTGGACTCGACCGACTCTACGGCGCCATCGCGACTGACCGCCCGGCGCGTCATGTGTGACTATTGGCCCTATCGAAGTGGACGTGCGCTGAGCACGCTGGAGCGGTGGCTACCGGGTGGCCCCGGGGATATGTCGGACGGAGCGCCAAGTGACAGACGAGAGATTTGACGACCAACCGCGGCTTGTCTTTTGGGAGCTGACCAAGGCATGCCCGCTCGCGTGCGTCCACTGCAGGGCAGTTGCACAGAGCGCCCCGCTCCCTGGGGAGCTGACCACCAGGGAGGGGATGAAGCTGATCGACGAGCTCGCAGTCGGTCCCACGCCGCATCCGATTCTCGTACTTACCGGAGGAGACTGCCTTACGAGGCCAGACATAGTCGAGCTGGCGACCCACGCCAAGCACCGTGCCGTCTCTGTGGCGATAGCCCCGTCGGTGTCCGCGCGCCTCGCCGACCCCTTGCTGGCGCAACTGCGTGAGCAGGGTGTGAGTCACGTCTCTCTCAGTCTGGACGGGGCGACCGCCACCACCCATGAAGAGATCCGCCAGGTCCCTGGACACTTCCGGGCCACCCTCGACGCGATAGGGCGACTTCGCGAGGCCGGCTTTCGGGTGCAGATCAACACCGCGGTTATGAAGCACAACGTCCGTGAGCTTGCCGACATCGCCGTGCTGCTGCACGGAGCCGGGGTGCGCGTCTGGGAGGTCTTCTTCCTCGTGAACGTGGGCAGAGGTGACAAGATCGACGACATCGACCCGGCCGAGGCGGAAGACGTCTGCAATTTTCAGCCTTGCAACAACGGTAGCAAGGGAGAAACGTATAATGGGCATCAATTATGTTATGTCGATGGCCAGGAAGGTATTTGAGGGATATACCGTCGTGGATGAATCAATTTCCGCGTCACCGGTTGTCAGATCCATAATGGGTTATTCCCACATGAGATACTTCTCCGCAAGAAGTGGGCAACTGGGCTGGGGCATCCCTGCAGCCATGGGAATAGGTACAGTCATGGATAAGGTCCTTCTGGTCATCGGCGACGGATCGTTCATGTATACTGTGCAGAGCCTATGGACTGCGAAGCGGTATGACATACCCCTGAAGATACTTGTCCTGAACAATGGGGGGTACAGCATACTGAAGAGTTACTCAAAGAGCTATTATCCCGGCCTGGAAAACGCAGATTTCTTCAACCTGAATCTGGATATCGCAGAGGTTGCAAGAGGATTCGGCGTGGAGGCAAAAGTTGCGGGACCTGATCTTGCAGAAATGGAGTGGTTACGTGAGGGTAATAATACAAAAGTATTGGTAGTCAACATGAATCGGGAAATACCGAAGCTCTTTCTCTAAACGCTATGAAAATACCTTTCCCATGAATCGATAAACCCTGGCTTCAGGATCCTTCCAGCAGCTGCTTCGCATGCCCGCCTTGATGCAGGTCTCATCCAGGAACTGCAGAGGACTGAGGTTCATTTCCACCATTACCTGTGGAAGGAGAAGCCCGCTTCGTATTCCCTTTGATATCTCCAGCCCGTGCACGCCTCTGACAATAAGTGCGGAAAGGTCCGTATCCTTTCCAATACTGATTTCCTCAGTATCACTGAGAACCGTCACTTCGTATTCCAGTAAGCCAAGCTCATCTTCGCTGACAGGAAGAAACCGTGGGTCATCCGTCGCTGCATAGACAGCAGCTTTCTGGACTCCTATGTAAAGGGGGTAGATAGCTTCCACAAAACCAATGCACCCTCTCAGGTCCCCATGAATCTTCAGGGTAACAAAGACGCCTGCATTCTGCCTCATGGACGGGTCTATGCTTCTAACCGCAGGCACGCGCATCCTGAGTATGTGTTCCTCCACTGATTCTCTTGCAATTTTAAGAAGGATCTTCCCGTCTTCAGGGGTCATCGACGAAACTTCGTCTATTTTCATTGCTGTCCATGTTATAATGAGTTTCAGGTATAATAGTTGATCAGAAGGGGATAAAGTCCATGGTTGTAAGATTTCAACTCTTGGCTAATAGTAGAAATGGGAATTTGTCAAAAAATAGTTGGTGAGACTTTGAAAATATCGCTCTTTAAATGCTTGAATTCTGCAAAACCGGTCACAAATATGCATTTTCTGTAATGGATATGTGCATGTCAGGTTGCTTGCGCCTTTAACATCAGCTAAGAGTTGATAATGTCAGAAATGGACAAAGGTTAATTATCGGGTTTCCCTTGTTTAACCATGAGACATCCGGCAGTTTCCGGAATGTTCTACCCTTCTGCAAAACCAGACCTGGAAGCAGCTATAGACAAGGTCCTGTCCGCCGCAGTTTTGCCTGAAACGGAAATGAAGAGGTTAATTGGTGTAGTTGTTCCACACGCAGGTTATGAATATTCCGGAGGTACTGCAGCATATTCCTATAACTCCATAAGGAAATATTCCAGTTCACGAAATTTTGTCATAATCGGCCCCAACCACAGGGGCATAGGATCAAGCGTGAGCACAGGAATGGATGAATGGGAGACACCTCTTGGTACCGCTGAGGTCAATGTTGGTACCATGAATGAGATAACGTCCGAGGTGCCTTTCGTCGAAAACGACCCCAGATCACAATATGCAGAACACTCCATAGAGGTACAGATACCATTCCTCCAGCGTATATACGGCAAGGAATTCACGTTTGTGCCCATCTGCATGTGGTACCAGGAGAAGGATGCAGCGATACCGCTTGGTGATGCACTGGTGAAACACATTGATGAATTCACCATAATAGCCAGCTCCGACCTGAACCATTACCAGAAGCAGGAGATTACGGTCAGGAAGGACCTTGCGCTAATCGATAAAATTGTGGAGCTTGATCTGGCAGGCTTTTACAGGACGCTCAGGGAAGAGGACATAAGTGCATGCGGGTATGGCGCCATTGCCACCCTCATGCACGTCACCAGGAAAATGAACGGCAGGATAAAATTGCTGCACCACACAACTTCAGGGGAAGTTACCGGTAACGACGAGCCAGTGGTCGGATATGCATCAATGGTGGCGTACATATGAAGGAAGCAGTGCTTTACTCGGAAATCGGGGACGGCAGGGTGAAATGCACAGCCTGCTGGAGATATTGCATTCTAAAGCCTGAACAGACAGGTTTCTGCGGAGTCCGGACTAACATTGGCGGGAAGCTGTATCTGTCAGTCTATGGGCTGGTGTCAGCAATGCATGTGGACCCGATAGAGAAGAAACCTGTGCTGCACATGTTTCCGAATTCGAGGATATTATCATTATCCACCACGGGCTGCAACTATGCCTGCGCCTATTGCCAGAACTGGGACATCAGCCAGAGGAGAAAGGCCGAGGGGACGGAGATATCTCCCGAGGACGTGGTTGACGAAGCACTGCGGTTGAAGTGCAGGGGGATTGCGTACACTTACAATGAGCCGACCATATTCATGGAGTTTGCGCACGATATCGGAGTGATAGCCAGGAAGAAGGGGCTGATCAACATCTTTGTTACCAACGGCTTTGAAACGGACGAATCCATAAACATGGCAAGGGACTTCCTTACAGCCGCCACTGTTGATTTCAAGGGCAATGCGGGCACGCAGTTTTACAGGAAATATATTTCCGTACCAAGTGCGGAACCGATTTACGCTACCCTGGAGGGGTTCAAGAAGGCGGGAATACACCTCGAGATAACCGATCTTGTTCTTCCTGGAATTGGTGATAATACAGATGAATTGAGAACCATGCTTGGTAGGATACTTGACTCTGTCGGAAACGCAGTCCCGATTGAATTCCTGAGGTTCCATCCCGATTTCAAGTTACAGGACCTGCCGCAGACACCGGTCCGAACGCTGGAGCAGCACCATGATATCGCCCTTGAGATGGGGTTCAAGTATTCCTATGTTGGAAACGTCCCGGGGCACAGGTTCGAGAATACATATTGCCCTGGATGCGGTCGTGTCGTTGTTGAAAGGAATATTTTCAGGACAACAAAGATAATGCTTACCACTGATGGAAAGTGCGTATACTGCGGATACGATACCGGCATAATCCTCGACGATGGGAAAACTGCATCTTTAGCAGGAATTTATGAGGCGTAAAACAAATAGAGCACCGTTTTGCCGGGACTGACAGTGCTAAAATGATAATTTGCCCAAAATATAATTGGCTTGCATCCAATTTCTGCGTAGAAAATCTCTTTTTGCGTTAAGCCAGTGCGGAAAACCTCTATATAGAAAATTGGGTTGTATAACCATGAACGTGAACGGGCTGTTTGTGGGAAATGGATGGATTGATTGCGTTACAAACATGGAAATTCGGGTGGGATAATATGTGGTTTTTCAGAAGCCCGCAGATAATTTACGGGGAAGATGCACTGTCATTCCTCTCAACTCTGCCCGTTAAGCGAGCAGCCATAATAACGGACAGGTTCCTGCTGAACACCAACCTGCCCGGCAAGGTAAGGGATGCTCTGCCGGAATCTACGGGGTCAATTGTTGTTGGCAACGTATCAGAAGAACCCGACGAGGAGCAGATGGTTGCGGGAATCAGCACAATCAGGGATTTTTCACCAGACTGGATAATAGGCCTCGGCGGTGGATCCTCAATGGACACTGCAAAGATCCTGTTTGCCATGTACGAAAGGCCTGACTTATCTGTCTATGATATAACCCCCCTTGTACCGTTGAACCTCAGGAAGAAATGCAGACTGATTGAAATCCCCACTACCAGCGGCACCGGTTCAGAATGTTCATGGGCAGCAGTGCTATCGGAGAAGAATGAGAAGAGGAAGAACGAACTGGCTTCCCCGGAGATACTGCCGGACTACGCCATACTTGACCCGGTGATGGTGTTGGACCTTCCTGCGGAGCAGACAAGGAACACCGCCGTAGATGCAATTACCCACGCAATTGAG
>DAHXNF010000014.1 GCA_027366585.1 Thermoplasmatales archaeon
GGACATCATTACCTTAATGTTGTCAGAAGGAATGAAATTCTGTTTCACTGCCTTGTAGGAATACAATAAATGTCTATATCCAGACTTTATATAAATATTCTCTATAAAATTCCATAAAATCAACAAAAAATTGACATTCTCATGAATCCGAAAATACTATTATAATTGCAACGATACTCCATATATGGTGACGTGGTGCTCCGACTTACAGTCATCGTTCAGCCAAACGATGACATCAGCATTATGTGATGAAGGAGGTTTGTTCTGATGGTAGTTACAAAGAACGTAGTAGTTATTGGGGATGGCGCTGCTGGCATCATGACCGCCAACAAGATCAGGTACCTCAATTCCGAGAAGGAAGCCCGGGTTACGCTGATTGGAAACAATGTCAAGAACTTCTGCAGATCTGACGGTCCGCAGATAGCACTCAGGATGAAGAACTTCACTGAGTCGCTGAAGCCGGTCGGTTTCCTGCTCAATAATGGCGTGGATTTCGTCCGGGATGAGGTCACTCAGGTACGCCCCAAGAACAGGCTCATCTACCTGAAGAGCGGAAAGAAATACGATTATGATTATCTTGTACTTTCGCTAGGTCTTGAAGATGCTCCGGAAAAGCTTCCGGGATTTGAGGGTGAAGCGAAGCACGTACTTGATATGCAGCACTCACTCGAGCTTGGAAAGACGCTTGAGAACCTTGCTGAGGGAACAGTAATCGTGGCAACAAACGGTGCATCTGCGCCGAACCTGATGGGTTTCTACGAGCTTGCCCTAGTTTATAAGGAGCAGTTATCGCATATCAAGTCCAAGGTCCAGGTTAAGTTTACTTCCCCGGATAAGGGAGCATTTCCCGTCCCGGAGCTATCGGACTTCTTTGCTGAGAAGTTCAGGTCCGCAGGCATTGAACTGGTAACAGATTTCAAGGTAACATCGATTAACCAGAAGAACAAGGAGATTGTTTCATCTGACAACAAGAAGATAAACTACGATGTCCTGGTGCTTCCTCCGCAGCTGAAGACTCGCGGGTTCCTGGCAAATGACGAACTGCTTGGCAACGATGGTGCGAAGAACATCAGTAAAACGAAGCTTACCGTCAGGGACTACGATGACATATACATCGCAGGCGATGCTTATGACTTCCTGGCCGAGGAACTCTCAGGGTCCTTTGTAACACAGGCAAGATACATCTCACACCGGATCGCTGCCGACATTAACGGATCCTTCAACCCGGAACAGTACGCCGGCAGTGTCACACTATCTGCAATGACCGGATTGTCGAAGGGGATAACCGTTTCGTATTCGTATGAGTCGAGACCAAAACGGCCCCTTGAAAGCAGGGCTGATTTCAGGTTCAAGAAGCACTACTCTGACTTTTATTTCTCTTCCCTTCTGAGGGGCATCATTTAAGGTGGATAATATGGAAAAAATGGATATTGAACAGAAACAGGATGTGACTGAAGACAAGGACGTTGTTGAGGAACTCTTGAAGTTTTTCTTGGAAAACAAGGATGTTTCTTTCCAGTTCCTTGATCTGCTCAACTCCCTGAAGGACAGCGGAGCTATAGAGGATTTTGCGGCTTTTGCCAGATCCGTCATGCCGTCGAGCTCCGCACTTGTCAAGGAGATAGGAAGCTCGGAAGAGATATTATCTTCGATCTCGAAGGTGGGTAACCTTGTCCCGTCCATACTTTATGCGGCATCGCTTGAGAGCTCGAGTGACGCACTCAAGGCCATACTGTACAATTCAGACGCAATTTTCAAGTCGATGATAAGCGGCGCGAAGAACCCGGAGCAGTTTTCGCTTTTCAAGCTCCTGGCTCTCCTCAAGGACAAGGAGTTCACGAAGGGATTGACCGCCCTCGTTAATTTCGTCACTGCACTCGGCAAAGCGCTTTCAAAGGTATCGGGAGAATAATCTCCTAGCGGTGGAATGAGTTTTTCAATCCATTTCCCGTCAGGATAACAAGTTTCTTCCCCGGGTTCTTGTCCTTTATAGAGGCAGCGTATGCGACGGCAGAGCTGTATTCCGTGAAGATGCCTGAATGTGCGAGCTTCTGCCTCGCCTGCATCAATTCCTCTTCGGATACCGTGATCGTGGCACCATGCTTCCTCAGGATATCCAGGAGCGGCACAAGTAGCGGGGACCTTTCAGTTACGAGGGCATCTGCCAGTGACTTCTTTTCAGATGAGACGTAAGGCTTTCCCTCCAGCGCCGATCTTATCGGTGACATAAGATCGGGCTGACATGCGATCAGTCTCGGGATCCGGGGTATTTCGCCCGACTCCGTCAGATGGCGGAAACCCTCGTACATGCCAATGAGCAGTGTGCCTGCCGACGTCGGAATGTAGATGTTCTCCGGTAATTTTCCGTTATACTGCAAGAAGAGCTCATATGACAGCGTTCGGATCCCGTCCCTGAATTCGGGGAACACAGAATGTCCCACGTAGAATGCCCCGTCGTTCATAGCAGCGGTCCTGACATCCTCCCTGCTCCCGGATATAACGGAGACCCTGGCGCCGTAAGCCCTGATAAGATCGAGTTTCGGACCTCCAGCACTGTCCGGTACGTAAACGTTGACGGTGAAGCCCGCCGCGGATCCGTATGCCGTGATCGATGCGCCTGCATTGCCTGATGAATCTTCGCTCAGGGCGGTTCCTATCTTCTTCCTGTATGCTGCGAGGAAAGATATCAGCGCTTTTGACCCCCGATCCTTGTATGAGTATGTGGGCTGGAAATAATCGAGCTTGAATGCCGCTTCATCCCTTATCAGAAGCGGTGTAACGCATTCACCGAGAGTCACCTCTTTTTTAATGTACGGAAAGTTTTCACTTACCCTGTCACGATACGTGAAGTCAGGATGTATCCTGAATGGGGAACCGCACCTGCTGCATGTTGTTTCCAGTTCCTTTCGCTCCATCCCGCAGGAATAGCATTCAATTTTCATTCTTCTTCCTCCAGTATTTTTCCCACCTGGTAAAAAGAGTAATACTTTCCGTCAAGATAGAAATGATCCTTCAGGAATCCCTCGATCGAAAAACCGTTAGCAACAAGGACGCTCAGGGATTTGGTATTATATGTCAGGACCTTCGTGTGCAGCTTGTGCAATTTCATCTGTTCCCTGGAATATGAGCAGACCATGCGGACAGATTCGGTCGCTATCCCCATGCCCCTGAATGCGGCGCCGATCCAGTAACCAATATGAGCATTCATGTCATCGCGGTTTATGTCACTGATCTCGATGACGCCGCATAAAGCGTTCCTGAAGTGTATGTAGAAATCGATCCTGAACATCTTGCCGTATAATTCGCGATTCAAGCGCATGAAGTCAAGCGCGTCATCCCTCGAATATGGTAACGGGAAGGAATGACTCCCGATGTTCATGCGAATCGCAGGATCGTTGGCGAGTTTGGCCAGGTCACCTGCACAGTCCTCTGGAATATCCGTCAATAATTCTATATCGCCGCTTTTCAGGTGCACTTCACGCTATGCGAATGCCACGCTTAAAGATTGTTCGTTCCAGGAAGCGTGATATGATCCAGGCTATTTTTTGTAGTGAATGAATAGTTTTACCATGCTTTTCCATCCTGGATAAAAAGCAGTGAATGCTTAGAATCCATGATCGCCCTCCTGCATCTTTCTTCATAGCTTTTCAGCTTTGTCAGTTCTTTAGGTATCACCGGGGCAAGTTCTTAATTGTTGGCTGCGCGGAAATTTGAAAGTGCCTGATATTTCAGCATGTTCCATACAAACTTCTTAGGATTCAGTTCCTGAGAGTAAGCACGAATCCTCCCTGCAATCGGCCATCGACCTTTCTTCAGGAGAACTCTCTCATCTTCTTACTACGATGTGCCGATATCATGCGGAATAACATGTGCAGAAAGTCTTTGATTTCCAGAAGAAGCTCATCCAGGGGTGCTACCGTATCTGATGAGTTGAAACGAACTTTAAGGGATATCACTCTGTGCAGATCCGTTTTTTGCCTGAACGTTGAGCATACGAACATGTCAGGCTTACTCCTATTAAAGCAACTTTAGATGCATAATCATGCTCTCAGTAGAGAGGCTCATAGATCCCGATAAAGTAGCCCTCGTTGGTTCGATCAATAACCAGACAGAGGGAAACATCATATCCCAGAATATTCGCTCCTCAGGGAAAAGGAGGTTCCTTTTCCGTATCCTGCCATCGTATGGCGATATGGATCCTTCTGCATGGATAGTGCAACGTAACTTTCCGCAGGACATTGACATTGCAATAATATCATCAGCAGATCCCTATGCTGAAAGATATGTTGAGAAGTGCAGGGAGAATGATGTGCGGTTCATCTTCCTGCTTGCGTCCTCGTCCGGGGGTTCCGATCAACCTGAGAATGCTTCCACCCCAGCGAATCGCGAGGGAAGAAAGCATGGAATATCCAGGGTTTTTGGTCCCGGCTCGATAGGCATCTATGTTTCCAGCACGGATCTCAACCTTTCCTTAATCAGCCATGATAACGGGAATCATCCGGAAGACAAGGTATTCGGGCTGATTGCACTCGATTGCTGCAGGCATTCAGTTGTTATAGATGAGTTCAAGAAATTTCAGCCTGACCTGGGCTTCCTGCTGGATTTTGGCCGAAGTTTTGGCGATCGTGAACTATTTTCAGCCATCGGCAGCTATCTCCAGGAAAGCAGGACCATGCTTGCGGTAACGCTGCTCATTTCACAGGAAGGCTATTCTGCGAGCAAGGCAATTTCCTCCATGCGCCTGAATTTCAATAAGCCCCTGATCGTTTACAGGGAGAGGGCACTGGCTGGCAAGAAAGAGGAAAAGTCATCTGTCGATAGAGCCGTGAATCGAACGAAAAACAGGGTGCCGGAGGATTGCGTGGAAGCCAGGGATCTCTATGATGTCCCTGATTTCGCGAGAGCAATTGCACTCAATCCTGCAATGCGGGGTAAGAATGTTTCGGTCATTTCAACCAAGGGTGCTACGGAGTCGGTAGCACAGGACTACCTGACGAGCGGTGCTTTCGGCATGCATCTCGATGTTCCCAGCTTCGGTACAAGCACCAGGGCCAAGCTTACTAACCTGCTCGGAAGGAGTGGTGCAAACCAGAACCCGATAACGCTTGATCCAAGACACAGGGAAAGAATTGGATCAGCCATTGACGCAATAATGAAGGACAGGAATACTGATGCCATACTGACACTAATAACGCCTGACTCCCCGGAAATTGTCGAATCGCTCATATCAGCCTTCGATGCGGGAAGGGTCAAGAAACCTGTGGTGGTGGCTCTTCTTGGTTCCAGATATTACGATGGTGCGTTCACTGAACTATCCAGCAGGAAGATTGCCGTATACCCTTCAATCAGGAGGGCAATAACGGCTTTGAAGGCACTTGCTGCCTACTCCATGAAGAGCGGCACGGAAAGCGAAGAAAAACATGTGGTGTAAAATATGTCGTACTACGATGAAATTCTGGAAGCAAAGGACGGACAGGTTCTGTTCCTCCTGGGAAATGAAGCGATAGCGCGGGGTGCAATTGAATCAGGTATCTCAACGGCTGCAACGTATCCGGGTACTCCCTCAAGCGAGGTCGGCGACCTTCTATATGCAGTTTACAGGAAGGCCGGCATCCACTTCGAGTATTCGGTGAACGAGAAGGTGGCACTAGAGGTTGCTTTTGCGTCAGCGAGCCTTGGCCTCCGATCCATGGTATTCATGAAGCATGTGGGAATGAACGTTGCCGCTGATGCAATGCTGAGCATTGCCTATACCGGAACGAGGGGCGGCCTTGTCATCATGACCGCCGATGATCCGTCGATGCACTCATCTCAGAATGAACAGGATAACCGGCACTACGCGGATCTCGGACACCTTCCGATGATCGAGCCCACGACACCTCAGGAGGCAAAGGATTTCCTTCAGCGCGCATTCGACATCTCCGAACGCTATCGGGTACCGGTAATATTCCGCACAACCACCATGATCAGTCATGAGCGGGGGCTCGTCGAGGTCTCGCATGTCGGAAAGCCACGTGAAATCGTCCCGTTCGAGTCGGGAAAGGCAGAATTCAATTCACTGCCGCAGTACGCGATGAGGAACAAGAAACTGCTTGAGGAAAAGATATCAAAGATAAAGGATGTTGAATCTGATAGATTCGTATCGATCGAGAGAGGGAAGGAGGATGAATGGGGAGCCATTGCCTCCGGTGTGGGATATGCGTATCTCCATGATGTGATAAGCAAACATGGCATGGATATATCCATGATGAAGATCGGTATGACCAATCCGCTGCCGGAAAGATCGATAATAAAGTTCATCAGCGAACATCCGAGAATAATAATCGTTGAAGAACTCGACTCATACCTGGAGGAAAAGATCAGGGCGCTGTGCCAGCTGAAGGGCATCGACGTCGAGATATATGGAAAGATGAACTCCTATTTCCCATATGATTACGAGTTCAACATGGATGTCGTCAGATCCGGAGTGATGAAGGCGATGCAGAAGGACGATACGCACATGCTTTCGATCAGGGAAGAATCTCCGCTTTTGGCAGCAAGAACACCGGTTCTCTGCCCCGGGTGCCCGCACAGGGCATCCTTCTTCACCGTGAAAAAAGCGTTGAAGCTTGCAGGCATGAGCGATGCCAAGATATCGTCGGATATCGGATGTTACTCCTTAGGCGTGTATGAACCATTTGACATGGGAGACTACATGATCTCCATGGGATCATCCATCGGCGTCGCTTCGGGATTGCAGAATGCACTGTCCGAACGTAGTGTTTCTTTCATCGGTGATTCCACGTTCTTCCACGCAGGCATCCCAGGCCTGATAAACGCGAAGCTGAACAATGCGCAGACAACGCTCATCATCCTTGATAACAGGATAACGGCTATGACAGGACAGCAGCCCAACCCCGGATCAAGGGACCCGCAGGACCTCAATGCAGCTGGGAACATATCGATCGAGAATATTGCCAGGGGCATTGGGATCGATTTCGTAAAAACCGTCGATCCGTATAATATCGGTGAGATGCTGCATGCGGTGACCGAATCTTTCAAGGTGGATGGTCCTGCAGTCATCATATCAAGCAGGGAATGCGCCATCCTCCGGGATGCAAAGGAGAAGAAAGCCGGAAGGCATGTAGTCTATGCCGTGAACGTGGAAAAATGTACAGGCTGCGAGAAGTGCGTGGAGGATTTCGCATGTCCCGCAATCTCGATGTCTGGAGGAAAAGCGACGATAGATCCAGACCAGTGTGACGAATGCGGCGTATGTGCCGAGAGATACGTTTGCCCATTCCAGGCAATAGAGGTGGTATAAATGGAGACCAATATACTGATTGTGGGAGTGGGTGGCCAGGGCGTAATAACCGTGGGCAGGCTGATCTCAATGGCTGCCATAATGGCATCCCACAATGTCGTCATGTCCGAACTGCATGGTCTGGCACAGAGGGGTGGCTCCGTTTCCGTGAACGTTCGCGTTGGTAACGTGATGAGCCCGCTCCCTGAGGCAAGCGCCATTGACTGCGTCATTGCACTGGAACCAATGGAAGGTCTCCGCTATTCACACAAGACGGGAAAGGAAGCCGTCTTCCTGGTGAATCTGCATCCAATGACACCGATATCGCTGAGCATGCAGGGAAAAGAATATCCACCGATGCCTGCGATCCTTGAAGAAATCGGGCGGGATCACGCTGTTATACCAATAGATGCATCCGCAATTGCACACAGCGTTGGTAACATCCGCGTCTCGAACTCGGTTCTTGCAGGCGCACTTGCAGCTGCTTCGATCCTCAATGTATCGAAGGATGATTTCCATGTTGCAATAGGAAAGATGTTTGGATCGAAGCTGAAGGATCAGAACATAATTGCCTTTGACTCAGGATACGATTATGCTTCCAATTACATGGAAAAGAGGCACATCCTGCTCGATTGATTCAGGGATCAGGAGAGACCAGATATTTCTCCGTCATCGGAAAGAGTGATATTCTCCGCCGCTGGGACTGCGGGCAACCCAGGCATGGTCATGATGTCTCCAAGCATCGGGATCAGGAAACCGGATCCTGCGGCGATGTTTACTCCCTTTATTGTCACGACGAAGCCTTCAGGTGAACCCAGCAGCTTCGGATTGTCGCTCAGTGAGTACTGCGTTTTAGCCATGCATACATACAGTCCAGAAAAGCCAAGCTTCTCTATCTGTCTTAGATCTTTTGCGGCCTGCTCTGAGTATACGACTCCGCTTGCTCCGTATATCGTAGTTGCTATCTTCTCTATCTTGGATCTTACCTTTTCCTTCGGATCATATACCCTCTGGATTTGCGTCTCCTTACCCGCGGCTTCCATTACCTTCTTTGCTAGCTCCAGGCCACCATGTCCACCCTGAGAGAAGAAATCGGCGAATGCATATTTCAGGCTGTTTGTTTCCAGCAGGAGCGCAAGCTTCTGCTTCTCCTCGTCCGTATCGGATGTGAATACATTGATCGAAACAACGGGCTCGAAATTGAATTTTCTTATGATATTCACATGCCTGAGGAGGTTCGGGAACCCTGCCTCCAGATCCGATAGGTTGCCATCCTTATTCGCAGAATTGGCTCCGTGGTGCTTGAGGGCGCGTATCGTGGTTACGATGACGACAGCCGATACCTGCAGGTTACCGATCGAGGAGGCAATGTCAAAGAACTTTTCAGCTCCCAGCTCTGATCCGAAACCGGATTCAGTGATGACAAAATCTGCAAGCTTCAAGGCCATACGGTCAGCGAGAATACTCGACGTACCATGTGCAATGTTACCGAACGGACCGGTGTGTATGAAGGCAGGTACTCCTTCCGTGGTCAGGACAAGATTCGGCTTCAGCGCGTCTCTCAGGATAGCGGCCATTGAACCATGGGCATTCAGGTCCTTTGCGAAAACTGGCTTCCCTTCGTCGCTGAATGCAACGAGAATCCTGGACAGCCGATCCTTCAGGTCCTGATAGGAAGTGGAGAGACCGAGGATTGCCATGATCTCCGATGCAGGCGTTATCACATATGCATCATTGGCCATTATCCCTGTATTCCGGTCCCCGACGCCGACGATAACATTACGAAGGGATCGATCATTCATGTCGATAGTACGAGGAAATACGATCCTCTTCGGATCTATTCGGAGCTTGTTCCCATGGTATATGTGATTATTTATGAGCGCTGACAGAAGGTTGTGTGCCCCGCTTATAGCAGGAAAATCACCTGTGAACATGAGGTTTATGGTATCGGAAGGCTCAACCTTTGACCTGCCTCCACCTGTTGCTCCTCCCTTTATTCCGAAGCATGGTCCCATTGATGGCTCCCGGATGGCAATCATTACCTTCTGTTTCAGTGCCTTGAATGCCTGCCCCAGCCCGATCACGGTGGTGGTCTTGCCCTCACCTGCTGGGGTCGGGTTAGTAGATGTTACAAGGATAAGGCGACCGTCCTTCCTGTCCTTCAGCTTCTCCAGTACTGGAAGAGGAACTTTTGCAATGGACTTTCCGTATGTCTCGATATCATCTGCAATGCCCAGATCTTCTGCTGCCCTCATAATGTTAGAAGCCGTTGCTGCCATAGATACATAAATGATTTCAGGTATTATAAGCCCGACGATAACATGTCAATTTCTGCTACAAAGTCTTGATTACACATGCGCAATATTTTTCGGATTGAACATTGTTATACACTGCAATTCTCGTTCTCTATCGTCTTTAATTCGGTGCTTCTGCGAAGGAACTATATCCACATAAAAGAATAATCGCAAAAACAGGCAGATCTATTGGAATCCGTTCAAGAAACAACAATTAAGATTCTGGCAGGATTTTACCGCTATCTCAATTCCTTGCATGAACCGATGCATATGATTCAGAGGCGGGTTTGCTTATCTTATTCAGCAGGTACTTGAACTGTTCAATGTCCTCGTCGGAAAGCGTGTCGAGAAGCCCGCTGACTGCTCTTCTGTAAACATCGATGCTCCGCTCAAGTTTCTTTTTGCCGCTCGGCGTCATAGTAACGATCATGCGGCGCCTGTCTTTCTGGTTCCTGATCTTCTGCACGTAACCCTTGCCTTCCATGGAATTCACGATACCGGTTATCCACGGACCCGTAACGGAAAGCTCGTCGGCGATTGCATTGATCTGCATTCCGCCATTATCCTTCAGGATGCTTAATATCTTAACTTCAACAGGCTTAAGGGCAGCGGCATCCATCTGCATGCTAATTGTGCGCTTGAATGATGCAGATACCGCAGTGAGAAGATCCCACAGCTCGATAGCCCTGCTCTGCTCCTTCAAGGTCTGTTTCCTCCCTGCGTTGCGGTGGGCGGGCTCATGCTGGATCCGGTGGTTTGTGTTTCCTGGCTCTTGCCGCTCACCGCAGATGCCGGGGCGGGCTGTACAGGCGGGATGGTCTCAATGTCCTCGCCATGTATGTACCTCTTTCCCCTGAATGCAGAAAGCAGGGCAGCAAGTACGAAGAGTGCTGCACCGATATAGAAGGAATCATCCAGTGAGCTCATGAAGGCCGGAGCAAGCGCCAGAGCAAACCAGTGCTTGCCGTAGAGGGTTGCAAGTGCACCGGGGCTGATCAGGGACGAGAAACTTCCTGGCAGAAGGGTGAGGATTGTCTGCATCGGGTTATAGCCAAGGAAGGCTGAGAACAGTGCGGAGGTAGCCGGTATCTTGACGAACACCGGGATGAGAATGGGAGCTCCTGCAGTCTGTAACGAAGATGCAAACGACGGACCAAGCCGGGTGGAGAGACCTATGAGGACGATTGTGAAGAAGATGCCCATGCTTGCCGTCTGCCCTGTGTTCTGGAGCGTCGTACGCATACCGGAAGCTGCACCCCTTTCCTGCGGCGCCACT
Organism: Thermoplasmatales archaeon; assembly: GCA_027366585.1. Lineage (GTDB taxonomy): Archaea > Thermoplasmatota > Thermoplasmata > Thermoplasmatales > Thermoplasmataceae > UBA582. Next base: position 10,853 of record DAHXNF010000014.1, read on the forward strand.
GAATTCATGACAGCGGTGATGTTTGGTGCCGCAAATATGCCCATGCCTGATCCCATCATGAACAGGGTTGCACCAAATTCAGGATAGGAGAAGTTGTAGTTGAAGGTTGCAAGGATCAGGAAAGCGCCGGCGCCTATCAGCATTCCAAGTGTACCTAGGAACCTTGCGCCTATCTTGTCGGAAAGCGCACCGCTCAATGGACCAAATACAACGAAGCCGGCCATCATCGGTATCATGTATATGCCCGCATAGAAGGGTATCTGTGAATATGGAATATTGGCTGCAAGGTGCAGCGGAAGCCACACTCCCTGGAGGAGGATTATCAGCATGAACATGACGCCTCCCATGCCCATGGACTGGAGCATACCGGCGATGCTGCCGTATGCGAACTGCTTCGTCCTGAAGAGGTGCATCTTGAACATCGGCTGTGGAACCAATGTTTCCACTATTATGAAGAGGACTAGAAGAATTGCTCCCGCTATCAATGAGATGAGGACCCATGGGTTGCCCCATCCCATGGATGATGTTCCGTAAGGCATCAGGCCGTATGTGATTCCAAGGAGGAGGAGCGTGAGACCGGCAGCGAATGTTACGTTACCCGGAATGTCGATCTTCTGATCCTTGTGGCGGACTGCATTGTCCTTCAGCTTCCAGTAGGACCATGCTGTACCGAATACTCCAACTGGAACACTTACAAGAAAGATAAGCCTCCAGTCAAAAACTAGCGTTATTCTTGCACCGAGAAGGGAGAATGTATAATCATAGTTTATTGCGGACAGGATGCCGCCCAGAATCAGGCCTATAAGTGATCCTGCGAGGGCTGCTATCTGGTTTATTCCCATAGCCTTCCCCCGCTCCTTCGAGGGGAAGCTGTCCGTTATGATTGCCGCGGAGTTAGCAAACAGGAAGGAGGCACCGACTGCCTGGATCATCCTGAAAATTATGAGCTCCAGCGCACCCATGTCTCCCTTTCCAGGCGTAAGGTAAAGAAGGATGGAGCCTACCGTGAATATGAGGAAGCCGAGATTGAACAACCTCACACGGCCGAATATATCGGAAAGCCTGCCTGCCGTTACCAGGAGGACCGCGGTGATGACACCATACCCCATAAGGATCCAGAGGAGGTACACGAAGGATGAAGGCGAGAAAGGATTCACCCCAAGGCCATTGAAGATTGCAGGCAGCGAGATTAGGATGATTGTTCCGTTAATCGTTGCCATCAGCACGCCGAGGGTTGTGTTGGATAGTGCCATCCATTTATATTGAACCATGTAATCATTCCTGAAGCACGGACACTTATAAATAAATAACTAATAAGTAATGAATAAGTTATAAGTAATCTATTTATAGCGTCCTTCAATCTCCGCTGGAATGATATCTCTCAAGGCAGGAATTGCTGTATCCATTGCTGCTCTCATCGTATTCGGAGGAGTGGCATACTTCACTCTGGCTGCACCGCCACCATCCCTCTCTCTTTCGTCGACGGGCTATTTCAGCGTCGATAACCATACTGCGGATGCGTATTTTATTACGAATACCACGACGTCACTGGACATCAACTTCACTGCATATTCCAATGTGATTCCCATAAGCATGTATGTATACGACATATCACCGGTAAACAACACATCTGCCGTGTGGACTAATATAACAACCCTCGATGGTACAGCTAACTACATGCAGATAACGATGACGACAAACGGTACGCTCGAACAGCTGAATCTATCAATAAACCAGGCCGCAGTGTCACAGATGGCCTTATCGGATCCAGCGACGGGTATCCTGCATCCTTACGTTGTTGAGATCATAATAATATCGGCCAATGACAACTCAGCGGGCTTCGGGTTCGCATTATTCCGGGTCTAAAGGAATCCCGAAAGAAACGATTTTATAAGCTATAGAGGGTTTTGGATTGCCCATGACGGATCAGATAAACGAATCGCATGACTCAGGCGGCCTTAAGAGGAACCTTGGCCTGCGGCAGGTCTTCTTCCTCTCCTTTGGAGGGATGTCACCTCTTCTCAGCCTGCTGACTTATGGTGCCGTTGCTCTTGTATATGGAGGGCCACTGGCTCCGCTGATCATGGTAATCGGTACCCTCCTTGTCCTGATCAACGGGGTAGTTGTCATGCAACTCTCAAAGCGCTTTCGTACGACGGGCGGATACTACACATACGCGTTCCAGGCGCTGACTGAGCGAGTTGGCCTGAGCACAGGTTGGATGTACCTCTTCTATTCATCGCTCTATGGAATGGCTTACCTTGTTGGCGCCGTTTTCATCGTGAACTCGATCTTCGGAATTTCAAGTTACCTGATCTATTTTGCAATAATCATTCCATCGATTGCATTCCTTATCCTCGGCGTCCGGCCGTCGGCAAAGTATGCCGTATATACAGGCATACTGGAGATACTGCTTATCATCGTGATATTCGCAATATCGATTGCACTGACAGGCGGCAGGGCGTATCTTCCGGATCCTGTTACTACGCACATATCGTCCGGATATCTGGCGCTGGGCATCCTCTTCGCCATGAGCATACCGACAGGATATGGATCGATTGCACCTCTTTCGGGAGAGATAAAAGATCCGGAGAGAACAGTAGGAAGGGCAGCAGTATCCGTGATTCTAGTAGGCGGTTCGCTTGCAACCCTCTTCCTGTATGGGATTTACAACCTGCTCCTCCATCTCGGGATTTCGATATCCGGCACCGTCGGCCTCCCGATCCTCGGAATCCTGGAGAGTAATTTTTCCGTGTATAGTTACTATCTCATCATAGTCGTAGCGATTGCGGTCATAAACGACGGTATACTTGCGCTCCTTTCGTTCGGATCTGCTGCATCGAGGACCATCTTTCGCATGGGAGTCGACAGGAGCTTCCCCGCCTTCTTTGCGAAGAAGTTCAGGGATCAGCCGATTGCCGGTAACGTGACGATATCCATTGTTCTCCTCATCGTTCCCCTGATCATGATAACAAGGCTTCCGAATGAGACCACGTTCATCATACTTGGCACAATCGCTTCGCTTGGGGGTCTCTTCATACACATCACCGCCGGTTTCTCCCTGATCCGGATAGGATTGAGGCGCGGAAAGCGTCTTCTCTTAAGAGGTGCGAAGGGCATTGGTGCTTGGATCAGGGATTACAAGGAGGTCATCCTTGCCGTTTCGGCATCATTGATTACGTCGATAGAGCTCATATATGCTGCCTACTCGACAGTGCTGATATATTCCACCTTTTTCCTGATATGGATTGTCCTTGGATACGTAATCGTGGACATCAAGGACGTTGTAACCAAGGCACCATACACGACGAAGCCGGGCAAGGAGGACAGGATAATTGCAGAGAGGATCAAGGATCTTACGAGCCTGAAGGTCCAGAAGGCTCTTCCTGATGTCGTTGTAGGCCTTGATGATACGCTCCAGCAGGCAGTCGAGAAGTGCGTCAACCTGGATGCGCAGGGAGCAGTGGTTGTCGATAAATACAATAATCCTGTGAGGACGTTTATCCTTCGTGACGTATTCCTTCTGTCGGAAGAGGAAATTGCGAGAACGCGAGTCAGAGACATATGGCTCGAACAGGTCGTGACGATAGGCAGGGATTCCGGAATATCGGACATGATCAAGCTGTTCAAGGAATACCGCGTGCCCATCCTGTGCATAGTCGACGAGAAGGGGAAGTTCGCAGGCACAGTCAGGGAAAGAGAAGTGCTGATGGCTCTCGGCTCTGGCGACACTAAAAAGCTCACGGGCAAGCAGAAAGCGCTTCAGTAGTCATCATGTTGCATTGAGAATAACAAAATAACTGATTTAAAGGAATTTCGCGAACCTTAATGGAATAAGCTAAGGAATCCATGTTTTAGGGTTTTAATAAATATAGTTAAAGCTGGAGCAGCCGTTTCAGACGCTCATTTATTTACAATCTTCAATCGATTACATAATCAGCGTTCCCAATTTACCAAGTTCTCGCTTGCGTTTCACTTAAACCTTACACATCGTTTATTTGCCGATAGGATTATAATGTGAAAAATCATAATATGCATATGACTTTTGAGTTCATTGAGACAGACATTGATGATGTCAAGATAATAATGCCAAGAATATTCCCAGATGAAAGAGGCATGTTTTTCGAAGCATACAAACGAGATGAGTTCTTGAAAAATGAAATCAAGGAAAACTTTGTTCAGCACAACATCTCCATATCAAGGAAGAACGTAGTGCGCGGCCTTCACTACCAGCTTAACCCATACGCTCAGGGTAAACTGGTATCGGTTATGTCAGGTAAGATATTTGATGTGGCTGTTGACATAAGAAAAAACTCCCCAACATTTGGGAAGTATATATCCATAGAGATTGATTCCAATAACATGAAGATGTTCTGGGTCCCCAGAGGATTTGCTCATGGTTTCCTTTCACTGGAAGAGGACACAAAAGTATCATATTTGACGACAAATGAGTATTCCCATGATCATGAAAGAGGCATATTGTGGAATGATCCTATTTTAGGGATAAATTGGCCTGTGAAGAAAGCTATTGTTTCAGAAAGAGATTCAAGCTTCCCAGGACTTGAAGAGGCAACTATTAACTTTACCTACGGTGTTAATGAATGAGACTCGTAGTTACCGGTGGCCTCGGCTTCATTGGGTCAAATTTTATTAGGGAAAGGTTGCATGAACATGACGACGAGATCGTGAATGTAGATAGGGTAACCTACGCTTCGAACCCGCTGAACCGTGACCTCTCAACCCTTGAAGGCTACACCTTCATAAAGGCGGACATTGCTGATTATGATAGAATGAAATCAATATCAAAGGGCGCTGACTGCATCGTTAATTTTGCAGCTGAATCGCACGTGGACAATTCTATAGCATCATCCGATCTATTCATACATTCAAACATAGTAGGAGTGCATTCTATCCTGAAGGTTATTCACGAACTAGGAATAAGACTACATCACGTTTCCACGGACGAGGTTTTCGGCTCCATGGATCAGAATGCAAATGAAAAATTCCATGACGGTTCTCCATACAATCCAAGGAATCCATACTCAGCTACAAAGGCCTCGTCAGATTTCCTAATCAGGGCGTTCAGCAATACGTATCGCATCAATGCTACGATATCTAATTGCAGCAACAATTACGGGCCATACCAGCATCCGGAGAAGCTCATTCCCAAGACAATACTAAATGCACTTAACGGACATAAGATACCCATCTATGGCAATGGTGGTCAGATCAGGGATTGGATACATGTCCACGACCACTGTTCAGCTATATCTCTCATAATAGACAGGGGTAGACCTGGAGAAACCTACCTTGTCGGCGGGAATAGCGAAGTCACAAATCTTGAGGTTGTCAACAAAATCCTAAAAATAATGAATAAGCCACAGAATCTGATCTCTCATGTTACCGACAGACCAGGGCATGATATGCGTTACGCAATTGAAACCTCTCAATCACTGAAAGCACTCGGATGGAAGAAAACAATCGGCTTTGATGCCGGTTTAAGGGAGACCATCAGGCATTATCTGGAGAACCATGAAACTTATGGCAATGCAAGGCAGTGGGAAAGTGGCTGGATCTAGGGTTTTAGTCATCGGAGGGAGTGGTTTCGTCGGCAGGCAGATCATGAACTACTTCTCATGCTCTGGTACTTCGCTTTCTGGTGAACCTAACTTCATCAAGCTTGACATACGTGATCCGGGCAGCATAAAGAAAGTTCTAATGGAAACATCGCCTAAGATTGTAGTGAATTCTTCCGGCCTGACGAACGTTGATTACTGCGAGACACACGAGAGTGAAGCCATGGAGATAAACGGCAATTCCATCGGGTACATCGCGGACGCCGCTGAGGAGATAGGTGCATCACTTTTCCACATTTCTACAGATTATGTCTTTTCTGGCGATGAAGGAAATTATTCGGAAGAAGACATTCCATACCCTGTCAATGTTTATGGAAGATCCAAGCTGCTTGGCGAGAATATGTTGAAGGGGAGAAAGTGTGTAATTATAAGGATATCAACTCCTTATGGTATAAACAACAACAGGAAGAAGAGTACATTCATGGAGTTTATCCTTTCTAATATAAGAAAAGGGCAGAGAATCAGGGTCATTACGGATCAGTTTACAACGCCAACGTATATTGATGAGATAGCGCCGGCAATTGCAGCCCTCAATAGAGCAGGGAGAACAGGTATATTCCACCTTGGTTCCAGGGAGTGTGTCAGCCGTTATCAGTTTTCCATGCTAATCTCAGACATATTTTCCCTAAATGGCGAAATGATAATACCGGCTAAGACATCAGAATTAGGACTGGCTGCGAGACGGCCATTGAATTGCTGCATGAAAACAACAAAAATAGGAGAATATGTCGAAACGAAGGGGGTTAGGGAAAATTTATTAGAAATAAAAGAGAAACTCAAATAAGCGGTTTGAGGCCAAGTTTCTTTACAGTATTAGAAGCTTCCAGAAGGCTGTCGAAGGTACCTGCATCCAACCATGGTTCTCGCAGGATGCTATACGTCATCTCCCCTTGCTTGATGTACATATTGTTGACATCTGTTATCTCCAGCTCGCCTCTTGATGAAGGCTTTAATGCCCTTATCTTGTCGAACACAGTGCGATCATAAATGTAAAGTCCTGTGACAGCAAATGGGCTCTTGGGTATCTGTGGTTTCTCTTCCACTCCGATTATGCTCCCGTTTTCGAAGACAGGGACTCCGAACCTCTGTGGACTCGGTACTTCCTTCAGAAAGAGCCTAGAACCGTGCTTGAATGAATTCACCTCCTCTTCTATATTATCAAAGAAAACATTGTCGCCTAGAATCACGGTCATTGATTCACCGTGTGTGAATTCTTCGACAAGGCTCAGGGCTTCAGCAATCCCACCGGCATTGTCCTGCAATGCGTAGTGAAAACGTGCCCCGAATTCTTTACCGGAGCCAAGGAGATTCATGAAGCTTCCACCGTGATCCTTTCCAGTTACGATAATTATGTCCCTGATGCCTGATCTGGTCAGAGAACCAATAGGGTAGTATATCATTGGGTGATCATAAACTGGAAGAAGATGCTTGTTTGTCACAAGAGTCAGTGGGATGAGTCTTGTTCCAGTTCCACCCGCGAGGATTACACCTTTCATTTGGTAGACAATATTTCCCTTATATTTGTCTCTTCTTCTTGACAATTTTCTAATTTACGCACAATTATTGATATACTGGACCCAAAATTAACTATGCAGTTAGATCGTGGAGAAATGCCTAAGTAGGTTGAGGGTGGAAAGCTGTGATACATGCCAATGGAAAGTGCACAGACTGGAAGATGGTTTCTGTAACTTGCAGTTGACACCGTCATGATAAGAAACAAAAAAATTCGTGCATGCTTCAATACTATGAAAAACAGAATTGAGATAAAAAGGAGATTGAATGAAAATATCTCATTAGAAGTAGTATTATCTATCCAGAATGAAGAGAAGCAGATCAGAATTCTAAGATAAACTAATAACTTACATTGAGATTCGGCAAATAATGGGCTTGTGGTCTAGCGGTTATGACATCGCTCTCACACAGCGAAGGCCGCCGGTTCAAATCCGGCCAAGCCCATACGGTATTGTGTGTTATTACGTGCCCTAATTATTCATACAATTTCCATAATATTGCCTAATTATTAGTCAGGTTTTCTGGTAAGCCAGAGTTCCAGAAATCTAATTCCTGGCATGGATCATGCTGAATCCAAAACAGGATATCAACATTCATAAGGCAATCTCAGTCCTGATCTTACCAGCATAGTGAATATTATTCGGCAAACTCATTACAATTCGCACAAGAGCTTTCATGACCATACAAGGTAAAAAAGCCTCCAATGAAGCTTCAAGGAAGGCAGTGAATGGTATAAGAACCTTCCATGATATGACGATCTCGTATCTGGATTTGAGTATTTTTCAGCCATTCATGGCAAGGATTATTTGCGATCTAATTTGTCCTTTACCTTCGAATATACCTTGACTTGCTTTCCCTTCTTTAGATTCTGCTGAATATACCATAGAGTATTCTTCCGGATTCTCAATCTCTTACGCTCTTCCACTGACATATTTTTGAGCTTGTCTATTGCGTCTTGTTGCGAGTAGATTTCAAGGTTCTTAACGGTAATATCCGGCAACTTCCCTTCAAGACAGCTTTGGGCAAACTGGTTTATATTGTCCTTAGGCCATGTTTCAATCTGCTTCCCGTCCACGTAATCGAATTCGCTATCGTTATGCTTAGAGTATGAGGTCAGGACATGCTTACGGTATGCCAATCCGTACATTCTTTGATAATTATCAGGATTCTACTTTAGCATAGATATAGCCCAAGACCATGTTGTGCCCTGTTGCATCTTTAATAAAATATTTCACAGGTTTGGAGTAAGTTACAGTGAACCCTGCATCTTCAAGTTTCTCCTTTAATTTTTCATAACCGTAGTGATACTCGATTTGTATTCTTTTAAATCTCTTTAATGTATCGTTATCCTCCTTGAGTAAATTGTACTCACAGCCTTCGCAATCCATCTTTAGAACAGCCCTATCTATATGGTAGTCACTCAATAACGTTTTCAATGACAATATTTTAATATCTATGCCATCATTAAAGGATTTTAAATTAGAACCCGGGTTGTTTTCAAAATCAGAATTTACCTTTATAGTGCCATCCTGACCATAACCAGCATTCAATAATGTTATTTTATCTTCGATATTATTTTTTTTGATATTTTTTAATGCTATGTTATATGAGTATGGATATGGTTCTAAAGCTATAACGTTTTTTGCGTTCTTTAATGAAAAATATATTGGGGAATCACCAACATTCGCACCTATGTCTACCACTATTTTATTTTCAACCTCAAGGAAACCATACTCCTCACGACCAAAAACAGCTCCAATGTCACCGGCACGATCTTCCAGTGTTATGCTTTTCCCATTATAAGTAAATTTTATACTATTACTGTCTAAATGTGAATCATAAATATGGGCATTCTTATTAGCAATTAATTCAGAATAGTTCACTACTAAATCGTTGTTTACATAATTTGAATTTCCATTCTGAAAGATAACCTTAATTCTGTTTTTTCCTCTCCAAATGTTCCACATAACGCTCATATAGTTCTTATACGCAATTTTATATCTGTTTCTAACATCCATCATATTCTTTATTCCCATTTTTCACCTTCATCCTATCATAAACCTTAATTGGCTTTCCCTCTTTAATCTTCTTTTGTTATACCATAATGTTGACTTGTTTATGCATAGAGTGGTTTCCTATGTAAAATGAAATTATTCCATAACTGAATAGCATAATTATTACACAATATGTGAAAAGCCTGAAGAATCTTCGGAGCTTCTTTAAAGATTTACCATAGCTTACCTAAGCTTACGTTAATTTACGTCTACTTTACGCTAACTTACACCTATCCTTTTTTCATATAGCTTCCTGTTTTTCTCATGGTATTTTCCCTTTAGCTTGACCGGTTTAGTCTGCATGTTTTTGTTCTTGCTTCCAGTTCTTTTAAGCTTATAAGAAGGCAGGAATTCTGAATTAGGAATTGAGTCAGTGATCTCCAAATCGCTTACTGGGATGCTATAGTTCACATGCTGTCCTGAAAAGATATCCATGATTGTCTCTAAAAGCCTAACTATTGGGATTTTCACATGACGCTCGTAGTAACGCTCATAGTGTAAGATGTCCGGCTTGACATCATGCTCATAATCGTCCAGGAATAGATCATTCAAAGGATCTGAATCAATATTTTCTTGAGTCGGATCATTGTAAGTTACCTGGTCTAACCATATCCTCTTATTATTATTCAGTGCAGTCCTCTTGCTGATATCAAGGAAAGCATCTATGTCGTTAACCTTCCCCTGTATTAGTGCTTCCTTGCTGTGTACCGGTTTTTTCAAATCTACATTAAGATATTTTTCGTCCCTTGATACAGTTACCTTGCCTTTGACCTTATGTCCCATCTTATCTGTTACAGCCATGTTAAAGCCCCTGTTCTTGTACAGTTCTATTCCGGTGCTGTTAGGTTTGATTGTCAATCCCGATGCAATCATGATAACGTCTTTTAATTCATCTTTATCCTCTAGTGAAAATTGACCTAAGTTATCATTGGCAGTGTAAATTTCTTTCCCAATTCATTCAGGCAACCAGTGATAGAATCGGTATCTATGGCTATAACCTTTGAAAAGTATTTCTCGCAATGGGATGCGACCTGTATCCGTACTCGTGCAGTGATAACGGACGCATAAACAAAATTGGTTATTGCTCCTAAATCATACTTTGATTGTGCTGTCTTCCCATACAGCGAGTTCATAAGGTTTTTATAAGCATGTATTTTCCTTTATCCTCGTGCTTGTATCTCTTTTTCAGTTCGTAGAGTTTGTTTATATATTCCCTGAGTGGAAAGGCTTCAATGTAATAGTCTTCATCGCTCTACTTAACTCGGAACACTTTTAGGGAACAGATCTGGTTTTAGATCCAGTATCTCAGCAAGTTCCCTGGCTTTCTTCGGTATCTCTGCCATTATCGTTCGGTCACCAACGTCGGTAAGGTATATCTTTGACAGCTGCAGCAGTGCATCCTTAACGCTTATCCTGCTGCTGATCTTTTTGGCCTTCAGCAGCTTCAGTATCCTGTAATATGCGATCAGCGATATGAAGGAAACAAACACGTATCCTCTAAGAGTGTTGTCGTCCCTCAGGTATGGTGTATCGACCTGAAGAAGATTCTTGAATACATCGAATGCCTCTTCTATGTCACTCCTGAACTTGTATAATTCGGATATTGACTGTGCCTTCTCCCCCATATTGGTAAGTATGGCAATCGTCCATGCCCTGTCGGGCGAATATGAAGGATTCTTTCCTGCACTGACAAGTGAATAATACTCATTCTCCTCTGTCGCTCTCAGTAATATGTCCTCGAATGCGTGAACATCATAATCGTGCACGGTCCTGGATGAATATCTTATCACCCTCTTCCTGAACATGAAGAAACCATCCTCCTTCCGGGAATAGTCTGGTAACCTAGAATTCCTCTTCAGCGGTGTTATGAAGTATACTCCATCTGTGTTCATCTTTCCGAAGTTATAGTCATCCATGAAGCCACGATCCATGACGAATAGTGTCCTGGGAGGCATCTCCGTCTCCATCTTTCTTAAGGTATCAATGTTGAAATCTTTTTCCCTACGATGAAAAAGTACCTGAGGATCGATCACCTGATATCCCGGATGATAAATGGTATACTTGTGCAGATCTTCACCGCAATGATTACGTATATTGTCCTGCTAATGATACAGTATCTGCTTTCGTGCAGGATGGGCATTCCGGACATTATACGTCTTGCAAGGCATGGATAAGACTGCCCCTGAGGATCAACGAAGCGGGCAAAGCTCCCCTCAAGGTATAACAGCAATTGAATAGCCGGGTCTTCCCCGGAAAGGGAAGACCCTTATTCTACTTTCCAAGAGCACCCTATAATCCATTCTCGTGAAAATAAAGTTTTCTACACCCGTTCAGGGGATATTTGACCTCGACAAATGGAACTTCGCCCATCTGGGATAAAAACTGTCATGCATAGGGTAAAAATATTGGTGAAATTTCTGCAGTATTCTCCACACCATAACTTAAATATTGGAAACAGCTACGTATAAGTTTCATGAACAAATATGACTGTAGAATTTGTGGAAACACAACTCTAAATAAGACTTTTTTAGTAGAGGAGAAAAAATATGGCTCACATAGAAATTTCGAATATCTACAGTGCAGTTGCTGTGGGACTATACAAAGAGCCGATTTATCAATAGACATAAGTGAATTTTATCCTTCACAATATTATTCTATGAATTCAATAATGTTGAGAATCTTGAAGTCGAAAAGGCAATCTTCAGCTATATTAAGGTCGCTACTTAAAAAATTCCTATTTATTCCGAGTTTATATAGAACTGGAACATATAAATTTTTAAGGAGAATTGAATTAATAGACCTTCGATTAGAATCTATTGGAAAGATCTCTTTAGATTCGAATTCCAAAATACTGGATATTGGAAGTGGATCAGGAACATTACTTTTTAAGCTTAGACTCCTTGGGTTTAATAACTTAGAGGGGATGGATCCATACATACCCTCTGACTTCTATTCCGAACATATTAGTTTGATAAAAAGTGATATTTTGAATATAGAGTCGGAGAAAAAATACGATTGTATTATTTTTTATCACAGTTTAGAACATGTTGATGATCCATTAAATACGTTAAAAAAAGCTAAAGAATTGATTAACGATGGAGGTACTATTGTTGTCGCAATTCCAATTCTAAATTTTGCATTCGAGAAGTATGCGCTAAACTGGTTAGGTTTAGACGCTCCGGTTCACAACCACTTATTTACCTTTAAAGGATTCGAAAAACTCTTAGTTTTAGGCGGCCTTAAAATGAAATACTACTATTTCAATTCTCAAAGCACTCAATTTTACGTTTCAGAAAAATATAGTTTGAACAGGTCATATTCATTGGTAGGTTTTCCGCAGATACTTCTATACACCTTTCTAAAACTATTCTCACCTAAAGTGAGACGATTTAGGATCTTATCTTCTAAGTTAAATAGGGAAGGAAATGGTGATCAAGCTGTATTTTATATCTCAAAATGATATTATTCCACTCTGATCTATTCCAGAGTCAAATGGAGGAGTTGAAGTTATAAGTGGCAACCCCAAGATTATCAATCATAGTCTGCACCAATAGTGAAAAAACTGCGAAGAGATATGTTCTCACTGGTGAAGATGATATGATGTCGAGAGGAATAGAATTAATATTGTTAAAAAATGAGGCTAACTCCAAATTTAAATCCATAGCTGAAGCTTACAATTATGGAGCTTCTGAAGCAAAATCTGAATTGTTGATGTTTGTGCACCATGATGTTGTCTTCAACAATATTCTTGAATTAGAATCACTTATATCTTACTGCGACGGAAGAGAATTTGGAATTATTGGGAGTTGTGGTATCTCAGAAAATCGATTGTTTTATTCTGACAGGAATGTCACTTGGAATAATAAAGAGTTATCTTTTACATCGCCACTATTTGCAGATGCTGTTGACGAGCCTGTGTTTGTTGTCAAGAGATCAACTTGGCAGAAGGAACCGTTTGATGAAAAAGTTATAGATGGATTTCATTTATGCGCAACAGAATATAGTTTGCGGATGAAATTACTAGGTGAATCAGTCATTTTGTTTCCCATCGATATTTCGCATTTTAACATAGGGTCGAAAGATATGGATGTGTTATCGTCTACTATCAAAAAAAGAAATCATATGTGTGCTTGGATCCAGACCGCTGTGAAGCTACAGTTCAAATATAGTGATCAGAACATAAAATCTATGCAAGGGCCAATAACAGGGACCTTGATTCTAATATACTCAGTATATTACAGACTGATTCTTCGTATGTTTCCTGTCTTGGGTTACAAGTTTACAAGCTTCTTGAGCAGCGATCCAACTTTTTCTCGCGTTATTAACAGTTTTTTGCGTAAATTTAAGTATTAAAATTTATATTAGCCGAAGTGAGTTGGTTTAAGAAAGGTATGCCAGTTAGAATGAACAAATTTTTGCTATCGGCGATTCGTGTCCACTGGACATTATTGGCTCTTTGGGGTTTAACGATATTGTCAATCATTTCTTGGTTTCATGGGAGACAAATAATAGTCTACATAGACGATTTTCCCATGATAGGAGGTCTCTCATTTTACAAAAGTTCCGTATATGCTTGGTCAAATCTTTATGGTTTGGGAACCATAAACGTGACTAATTTTCCATTAGATCCAATATTCGCATATGAAGCAATCACCAATTCACTATTCCATATCCCGATAGGAGATATCGAGCGCATAATGTTCCTTGCAATTGGTCTAACAGGTGAAACAGGAATTTATTTTGTTTTATACTCATTTGGATTCAAGAATCTCATTGCTTCCAGAGTTTCATCAATTTCTGCAGCTATAGTATACTTTTTTAATCCCGTATTTTTGGACCTTTATTGGTATCTCAATTTTCCCGGGGTGGGATTTGTGTTCGCGTTTATGCCATGGGCTATTTATTCCATTCTACGAACCTTTGCGAACATACGTCAAGGAAAAAGTGCCCAGAAGTGGATTTTTGTTACCATAATGTTTATAACTGCAACTTCGACTTCTGAAATTCCATATATAATAAGCGTCTATTTTCTTGTGTTGATGTTCTTTATAATATACGTGATCCTCTTCCGAGGATTAATTAGAAGAGCACTAACAACTTTTCTCGAAATATTGGGTGGATCGATAAGTTTAAATGCATGGTGGTTAGTGCCTGAGGTTTTTGTAACAAAATATGCTGTAGGGGTTACAGGCTATAGCACAAATAGTGACTTAATAGATCTCAGCGCGAATTCAGCTAAGGCAACTTTCTATAACATTTTTAGTCTTCGATATTTCATTATATCAAATTCTTTTGGGAAGTTTGTAGTTTTATATTCTAAAAGTGTTCTTTTCTCAATTGTATTGCCGTTGACATTCATTATATCCATAACTGTTGCTTTCATAATGATATTTTTAAAGAAAAAATGGTTGAAGCCCGTGCTTCCTATCACTATGATAGTGTCTTTTCTTTTTCTAACTTTTTTACTAATGGGAAATAATTCAGAAAATCCCCTATCTTCGATAATTTCTGTTATTTTTGTCAAGTTCTTCTGGACTCAACCCATCCTGAGGGGGCCATACCTGTCCTTTGGAGCAGCCTTTGCATTTGTTTATTCTGTTTTGTTTGGATTGACTGCAGGCTTTTTGGCCAATTTATTGAGGTTTTTGAACATCCCAAAATCAGAGAACTTTCCAAAGACAACCATACAAAAAAGTACCGCTACTCGAAAGATTATAAGTGCAATTATAGTAATTGTCATCGTGATGGTACCAGTTTCTTACAGCTTCGAAATTGCAGATGGGTCTAATGTAAATGATTTACTATACCCTGCATCAACGAATATACCTCCGTCCTTTTATAATCTGACTTCATTTCTTCAAGCGCATCCCAACAATCTAACAGTGGTTCTTCCTGGAGGTGACAATTTGGTTTACGAGAATTGGTCGAATGGTTATCTTGGACCACAATTGCTTCAGTACACAGGTAGTACACCAGTTTTCCAAGACAGCCTTCCTACTCTTGGAAGTTCAGATTCTCTGGTTAATTCGATACTTGGGTTTTTACCCTCTTATCAAACCAATTTGGATTACAGCAATATACTCAGGGCAACTGGGGCAAAATATGTAATTGTAGATCAGTCGGAGAAAATTTCCCAATACACCTTACCTTTCAATTTAACACATATAGATCAAACCCTTAGTTCAGCGGAAAACCTGAGTTTCGTCAAATCTTTTGGACAGTATAATTTGTATGAAGTAAAAAATACTGAACCGATAGTAGATTCATTCACAAAGTGGTTAAATTGCAATAATTCCACTACCTATACATTGAACCTAAGTGAAAAAATGGGGCTTCTATCTTCTTTCCGCACAGATAATTCAAGCATTTGGCAGAGTGATATCTCTATAAGCAATATTTCAAACAATTCGTTCAATGTGACCGGATATTATTACAAAAATGGTGCAACCGGCGACGGATATCCTGGCTGGCCAGAGGTAACTAATCTGTATCCACTGAATCTCAGTATTGGTAATTATCCAATTATTAGTATTTCCGTGAGAACAAGTAACAACCTCACACCTATAGTTTCATTTTCTGGAAAAAAAATGATTTCTGTTAACGCCACGAATTACGTAGCAACAATAGCACAATTTAACGGAGCACAACTTCTATCTAGTATGTATAATCCCATTAACGGCGTAACAAATTTTGTATATTTCTTAGGTTCGTACCAGGAGTTGGAATCTCGAAATCAGGAATTCCTGAACCATATAATGATAGAATTGCAGCCCAATTCAGGTTATGTCGGGTATACCAATGCCACAATTTCTATCTCCGCAGGATATCCAGATTTATTGTCCAGGTCGTTCGATCCATCTACCATGTCTTTATTACCGAACAACATAGTATCACAATACCACGATATTTTAAGTAATCTTTCATCAAACAAGGTTACTTACAACATGGTTAGCCCGGACAACTTTAGAGTTTATTCCAGTTCTTTACAAATGAAGAATTATTACTTGATAGCTCTGCTTCAAACCTATTCACCTGGATGGGAAATTTCAAATTCTTCCAGCATGCATGTATTGGCTCATTTTCCCATTGACGGCGTTCTAAATGGCTGGCTCATATCAGGACTCGGCAGCAATCTTTCGTTTAAGATCACTTTCGCGTTACAACAAATTAGCGATTTTTCAACGGACATTTCTATTTTAACAGTTATTGCTATGTTTTCATCCCTCATAACTTGTTTAGTATATAACCGTCGAAAGCAGCGAGCTTAAGATTGTAAATATAATTCTTATCTGTGACTAATTACGGTCTATTATACCTTGATAAAACCTATCTGAATTTATTTGAAGTCGACTTGCATCATAATTATCTAAAATGAATTTTCTATTTTCAGCTCCAATTTCCCTTCTAATATTCATATCCATTAAATATTCTAACGAATCAATTAACGCCTTTAGACTGTGCTGTGGAATAATAGGATTCTTATAATTAACAATTTCACTATTTGATCCGGATTGAGTAGTCAATAGCGGTAGACCGGACGCTTGAGATTCTAACAAAGGAAACGTATATTGTCCATCTTCTTGATATGTCATATTCATAAACTCTTTATCAAAAGCAGGGTTGCAATAAATGTCAGCTCTTCGATATATCGTAGCCAAGTCATGGTATGAGACTTGTCCAAATAGTCTAACTGGATAGAATCTAGACATTGAAGAAACAACCTGCGACAGAGGGCCATCTCCTACGATCATTAAGGATAGTTTATACCCTTTTTGATTCAGAATCTTTGTCGCTCGTAACAAATCAAGAATTCCATTCTTTTGTTCCAGTCTTCTCGAAAATAGAATCTTGACGTCAGGTTCACCTTTATTGGGAGGAGGGAAAAACAAATCTGTATCAATACCAATGGGAAATTTGGAAATCTTATGGGGGGGAATTCCCAATTTCTCTAGATAATCTTTACTTTTATCTGTGAATACCCTAAAATGGGTAGCCTTGTGTTTAATGTAATTGGCATATATTCTAAGTGGAGGAACAATCCTTGCAAATGGATGGCTTATTGTTTCTATAGATGTAATTACTACTGGAATATTGAGTTTAGTCGCTGTTTTTGTAACTTGAAATGAGTATCCATTCGTCGGCTCAGCTAAGTCCATTAATTCAGTTCCATCTTCTATAATGAAATTTCGGATGAAGGAAACAAGGTTGATTCCAATCCTAAGATTAACCGTGGTAGCCGTTTTGACTTTGAACTTTTCAAAGTCAGTATGACAATTTGAGCATATTTGACTCAGTTGAGTCTTAGTGTATACAGTCCCATTGTGGTCACTGTATCGGTTAAGAGATTGAATTAGAGCTAGATTTGAGCCACCACCATACGGGTACAATCTTATATAATTGATCTTAGCCACTTCTAACACCGGTTAAAGAACCTATTAGAAAACCAAGTTCATATGGGAATCCTTTGACGAAAGCAATTAAATTTGCTTCCAATAATAATTTCAACTTATCGACGATAGTTCCGTCGTTATGACCAGGAATCCTTAATGATCCTTTTTTCTTAAGCAATATATCATAGGTATGTGTCGATTTCAATATTCCTGCGGTGTATCCCCACCTATATGCCTTCTTTAACACTTTCCCAATTGAATCTGGTTCACCATGATTCAGAATATCATACACAAAACCCACGTTCTTACTAATCTTCCAAGCTTCATAATAGATTATTTGATGATCTCTGTCGTATGCAATGTCAATTGCCTCAGGCCGAATATTCTCCATTGCCGTAATCAATACACTTCTCTTGAAAAATCTAGGTATCAATAATCCAGAAAATGGGTTTAGATAAGCTTCTAAGTTAGATTGCGAAACTTTTTTAGAGGAATTTAATAATCTCTGTGAAAGTGAAACGATACTAACAGCAGTCTCACCCAAACACAACATGTCGTGATCATTGATATGTTTTAAGCATACGTCAAGAGCATTTGTGGTCAGTATCTGGTCAGAATCCAAAAGCAAAACATAATCTCCGGTTGATTGCCTAATACCTATCTTCCGTGCGCGAAGTAGAGTTCCAGTATCTACAATTACCTTAGCCCCCTTTTGCGCAGCAATCTCCGCTGTCTCATCTGAGCTACCTCCATCAACTACTATGATTTCATAATCCCTAAAGGCTTGTTTTTTGATTGAGTCTAGACAAGCTGCGATGGTATTTTCAGAATTCATGGTGGGTATGGTAATAGAAATAATTGGCCTATTTTTTGGCATGTTTGTCTCTGATATTTTGGAGCCCAATAAAAGTTTGCTTGACTATTGCTAGATTAACATCTTTCGCAACTTCTCTAACACGACATCCCAATGATAAGTTCTAGCAGTTTCTACAGCTTTCTTGCTCAACAGTTCTAATTTGTTTTGATCTGACAAGATCATTTTAATCTGGGACGCCAGCATCTTAATATTACCTATTTCATAATATTTCCCATTAATCTCATCCTTTACATAATGAGAGACACCAAAGATCTCAGGGAAGTCAGGAACTGCAACAATTGGAACACAGCCACAAGCCATCGCTTCCAAGGTGGCGATAGAAAACCCTTCTCTCTCAGAGGGAAGTACGAATATTTTAGATGACTTCAGTAAGGCGTATTTCTCCTCGTCTGACACTTTTCCAGAAAAATATACTACATCAGATACCCCTGTACTTCTGCACAAATGCTTCAAATATCTTAACGCAGGACCATCACCAATCACTACGGCCCTTATTAACACACCAGTATTTTTCAGCTGCTCGATTGCTCTAATCAAATCCTGGACTCTTTTAATCGTTGCGATTCTGCCGAGAAAAGAAACATCAAAAATCATAGTTGGTTTAGGCACTTGATCGATTGCCTCGAGTTCTATTCCCATAGGCATGGTAACTATCTGTTTCGCCTTATAATTATGTCTTAGCGAGAATGTTGTTGGTTTCGAAATTGACAGAATAGAGTCACTTTCTATTACAATCTTACGTATTTCATTACGAAAAAGATGTCGAGTTAATGCTCGGAAATTCTTGGACGGACTATAGTAGTACCATGCTTCATAAAAGATTGATATGATTTTTTTATTCTCTTTCGAGAGTCTTCGAAGTATAGCAGCTATGCCTAAATACGGTATTGTACTAACGAACACTAAATCGAAACCTTTTATCTTACTTACTGTTGCTTGAAGTGATAGGGAATAAAATACTGCCCCAAGGAGACCATGTTGTCCGTCTTTGTTTGTGTATTTATACTCTCCAACAATAGGAACAAATTCAATGTTTTCGGCATAATAGTTGGGATTATAAGTTGAGCTCAACGTCGTGAATACAGTAATTTCGTTACCAAATGAAAGAAAGGCTATCATTTTGGACAAGAGAGTCTCGTAACCCCCTGTATAAAAAGGATAAATTCGATCACAAATTAAGGCAATTCTCATAATTCTTCTAGAGTTTGTTTGTAGAATCTCAACTATCCTGTAGCTCCTCAAAATTTCCTGTTACGTGATAATTCAGTATCTTTGTCAACCATTAACTTAACCAATTGAGTGAAGGTTGTCATAGGCTGCCTCCTATTTTTACCCTTGCTTTTGTAAGGTCCGCCATGTAATTATCTGCTTCCAAAGGCCTAAAAAATTGTTCATTGACTCTAACCATCGCTTCATCTTTTTCTGATAGCCCTACTTCATTGAGTCCTTTCTCCTTCCAAAAAATTTCCTGCCCAATTGAGTGAAATGTTTCTTCTACGAATCCTCTAACGGTATGGCTCTCACCAGTCCCAAGTGCAAAGTCTTCTGCGAACTTATAATTCATCATTAACCATATACCATAAACAAAGTCTTTAGCGTATCCCAAATCTTTCCGCGCATACAGATTCCATAGTTCGAGAATCCCTTTACTCCCATTAACTATCCTAGCCATATGCATTGATATCTTTCTAGTCACAAATTCAGGGCCGCGCACTTCATACTCGTGATTGAATAGTACACCGTTGCTCATGTAGAGTAAATAAGCATTTCTGTAGTCTTTTATGGACCAGTATCCCGCTAGTATATAAATGGCATGTGGGCTCCTTGGCTGGAATGGAGTTAACTCATTTTGGGGGAACGCTTTAGGCTGACCGAATAATTCTGAAGTTGCAGCGAAATATAGCATAGTATCAGGCGAATGATCTTTTATGGCATTTACTACGTTCAGTGTTCCATTGATGTTTACTTCATAAGTCGAAGATGGATTCTTAAAACTGTATCCAACAAAACTCTGTGCAGCCGAATGATAAAACTCATCTGGTATTATGTCAGATAAAAGTTGAGAAAAGAAATGAGCGTCAGTGAGACCTCCATAATGAATCTGAACTTTTTCCTTCGCTTTAGATTCCTGAAAATCAAGCGTTCCTTTACTCATAGAACTATTCATTCTGATTACTCCATGAATTTCATATTTCTTTTCTTCCAAAAGTTGAGTTAAAAAGAACCCATCTTGTCCAGTTATCCCAGTAATTATAGCCACTTTAGAAATTGACATTCTACAAAGCATCTAAATTAAGCAAAAAAACTTTTTGGATTGGAGTAACAGGTTATGTAGTGTTATGAATCTAAACCCGACATTTTCCCTGATGTGTTCAGCTTCTCCTCCATCTTCTTCCTTCTTCTTTTATCCATCCATTTTATTATTTCACTATGGCCATCCATCATTAAGCTACTTTTCCTGAGTTTTAATATATACGAAATTGAGGCAAGTTTCCATTCGTCCTGCCTTATATGCAGGTTCTTGAAAGATGCATGGAGATCAGGAAGATGCTTGAATCCATCGTACGGTGGAATGCAACGCGCATGAAGATGGTGAAACCCGTCATGGAAATATACGCAGCGGTGCAGAAAGTAACCATGGATCCAAAGGTGCCGGAAAGATACCGTATACTTGCAAGGGCAAGGGCATGGTCATGGTTCGAGCCCATAAAGAAAGCGCTTAGGGTCTCGAGGGAGATGAATTCAACCGAATCTGCGAAGGAAGTTCCAGACATCGCCATGATCAGTATGAATCTCAATGCGTCCCTTAGTCCTATTATGAAGGAGGGTGAGTCCACAGGCAGCGATCTTGGGAGGATGTCAAAGATATTCAGGAATCGCATAGAAGAGCACAGGGAAGAACTCCTCTCTCCCGTGATGCTTGATGGAAGAATAATCAATGTCAAAAGGCACAACGGGCATAGAGGAGATCGGTCACAGGTGGAGCGGGATGCATATCCGAAGACGCACGGGAAAATCACAGACTGCAAGGGATATGGCAATGTTTGGTGCCCTAACAGCGATACTATCCAACGTTGAGAATAAGCATTACATCGATAATGCTCTCCCAGGGATCAATTTCCTGAATGAGTTTGTATCCATCAGCCCAGAGGAGATGGATAGTGCAAGAAAACTCGTCAGGCCGAACCCGTGTGAACCAATAATTCGCAATGATAGAGATAGAAAGCCTGTTCTTGATGCACTTGTGAAGATGCTTGAAACGCACGAGGATATACCGATCAAAGAAGTGAAAGCATGGGTCAAATCGATCAAAACCTAAGAGCATTTTGACGCCATATAATTGCTATAGCTTTAATTATATTATTAATACACTTCAGAACAGTGACCTATTACGTTTTCGTTTAGAAAAACTAGGCAAATGATGCTAAACGCTAAAGTCATACAGGGGAGACTTAACTATTATTTTGCTCTTCTCATGAGCTTTGTTTATTATAATGTCTTCAGGAAAATCATAAACCCATCTCAGTTTTTACTCGGTGAAAGTGTCGTAATCAGCAATAAAAAATTGCTGATATTGAACAAATATACTTCATTCGGGTATTACCTTAATTTGCGTTATTTTGAGCCAGAAACATATGGGAAGATGGAATCAACGATCGGCAAAGTATTCATTGATGTTGGCGCGAACGCTGGGTTTATTCAATTTTATTCAACGATAACTTAGAGAAAGTAATTTCAATAGAGCCCGATCCAAGGGCCCTCGAAATTCTTGTAAGAAATATGAAACTAAATTCAATTAAGAATATGTGTACCCGGGGCGTAGCATTAGCAGACTTTGTAGGAATAGGCAAACTTTATTCAGAAAACTTTTCTACTCAGGTCTCGTCTCTACGCTCCAATTGGAAATATTTGAAAGATCACGCTATTACTATTTTTGATGTGAAGATAGTGACTTTAGACTTAGTTTGTCACGGAATACAAGAAATTTCCCTTTTTAAGGTAGACTGCGAAGGTAATGGATATGCGGTACTCAAGGGGGCAACAAATATCTTAAAAAAGACTAAAGCGGTGTTAATTGAGGTTAAAGAAGAGAATTATGATGACGTTCAGATGTTACTAATAAAGGAGGAATT
Organism: Thermoplasmatales archaeon; assembly: GCA_027366585.1. Taxonomy (GTDB): domain Archaea; phylum Thermoplasmatota; class Thermoplasmata; order Thermoplasmatales; family Thermoplasmataceae; genus UBA582. The sequence goes on from DAHXNF010000014.1 coordinate 33,455, forward strand.
TAAAATCTCTTTAATAGACTCCACTGCCCAGAAAGAAGGAAATATATATGGTTACCGTGCTGATTGAAAGATATAAATATCAATCTAATTGTCTTCCGCGTAGTTGATACCTTTTTGAGTTTTGACAATGTTCAAAAGCCTCTTGGCATATTTTTCCCATGTATTGTTCTTTCTGAACTTCAATAGACGACCAAAAATTTCATCAAAAAATTCTCTTTCGTTAAACAATTTTAATATAATTTGTGCAAAATTAAACGCCACGAGAGGCACAACGATTTCCTGTGAGATTTGCATTTTAATCACTTCTGCAGAGCCCAAATTATTACTTATAATGGGTATACAACCATTAGAAATTGCTTGATATACTCCAAAAGATGGTCCCCGCTCAGCAAGTTTTTCTCCATGTGGTACCAATCCCCCCCACCTAACGTAACAAAAAGCATGTTTGTAAAGTGAATTTAATTCATCTTCTTCTAAATTGTTTTGTATTACTATTTGGTTATCCAGTCTATTGTCTATGATGGATTTCGTGAAATTTGATTTCAGTTCTTCACTACCAAATTTACCGCACATGATAATTTTGAAATTTGGGAGAAATTTTGCTATCTCTATTAAAAAGAATGGATTTCGCTCTTTTGTCCACCTAGTATCTGCTAGTATATAGTCATCCTTGTTGTGGACAACTTCTTTAAGGTCTACAGCCTGTTCAAGCGTAAATGTCACAATATTATTTTCATACAACAGGGCTTTACGAGTTTCTTCAGTCACAGAAATAAGTGTAGAGGAATTCCTCACAGTCTTCTTAAGAAGTGCGTCAAGCACAGTTTTATATGGCCAAGGAAATGGTGAGTAAGATTCGTGAAAATACGTAACAGTATATCTTATTCTGCAACCAGACAAAAGTAAAAGACTGAATGATGCCCATATGTTCATGAAAATAACTATATCAGCACCATATAATTTATTTTTAAGCGTTCTGTTAAATAATAGACCGAAAATGTTAACTCTGTCATCCAGATCAAAGGAACCTTTCATTCTCAGTTTGATCAAAGGTGCTTCAATAAGGAAGGATATGAAATCAGAGATTCTACTACCAACAAATTCTGGCTTAGCATCTTTCAGTTCAGAGAGGAGATTTTTCCAATCGATTGTTTTCCTAAGCGCAAGTACACTAACATCATGTTTCAGCGCGCGAAGAGCTTCAAAAAGTTTTATGGCAAGCTTTGATGTGCCATTATGACCTGATAAACTGTCTAATATCACAACTATTCTAAATAAACTCACCTGCCATTAAAGTTCTCAGTTATAATATGATGATGATTAAATTTTTTGGCTCTCTTAAGACTCTCCGCATGTCTGACAGGATACGTAAAATAGAGAAGCTTACAGTGGATTGCGTCGATGTTACGGCATCTCTTATCTCACTGAATACTGCGGTCATCTTCTCACTCCGTAGTTTTCAATCCTTTTTTTGAGTTCAAGGTTTTCCTGTGTGATCTCTGGGATCACATCCTTGAGTCTTTGGTTCTCTGCCGTCAGATCCGAGAGCCTTCCATCCACGTTGGTTTTTCTTTTTTTACGAAAGATATCCTTTGACTTCTCAATCAAATCCTTCATCTACCTGTAGAACCTTGCAACACTTATGCTATATTTCCTGCAAACATCAGAGATTGTCGTTGTTCCACTCAAACCTTCAAGTACAATCTGCAGCTTCTCTTCCGGTGTATACATCCTCTTCTGTTCTACCATTTTCAGGGCTTTAAATATGTATGATCATAATTAATTTCCTGATTTGTCTCAAATTGAGAGAAGCATTTCGTATACCTCTACTTCGTTTCAATTCATACATTCGTGCCAATCAAAATACAATGAATTTTGACTCATATATGCCAATTTACAACAAATTCAGGAAGGCTGAAAATGAAAAGAGAGTTGACATGGAAACGTTAGCTATGCCACTATTCAGCTCAAATCCAGCTGAGCGGTAGGCTGTCTCGCCAAATAAGGGGCAATAACTAAATACCTGCTTGAAAATCAGTCAAGACATTTTATTGACTTTCGACCCATACTCTCTAGCACGTTTAACGATGTTATAGCAGTAGATGTTGTAATAGACCCAAAAAAACTTCTTTCATAGTAGAATTGAACAGAGGAAGATTTTGTATGTTTACCGTTAGTAAAATATATCTCTAATTCGATGCCTGTAAGTGAAAGCAATCATCTCAGGAATATCAGGACAAGATGGATATTTTCTTACCCAGATGCTATTGTCAAAGGGCTATGAAGTGCACGGAATACTCAGGCGAAACAGTTCAATGAGTAAAGGTACAATGGATTTACTCCCTGAAAATATAATGAAACAAATATCCATCCATTATGGAGATGTTACCGATGGAAACTTCATATCCAACATACTTTCAAAGGAGAGACCGGAGGAAATTTATCATCTTGCTGCACAGAGTTTTGTTGGGTATAGCTTCCAGAACGCACTTTCGACTTACGATACGAATATAGGAGGAACATTGAATGTCTGTAACGCTGTGAAAGATTCATCCCCGGACTCACGGTTATATTTTGCTGCAACATCTGAGTTGTTCGGGCAACCAAAGGAGTCACCGCAGAACGAATTAACTCCCTTTGTCCCCAGAAGCCCGTATGCTGTGGCAAAACTTGCAGGGTTCTGGACAGTGAGGACGTACAGGGATGCTTATAGACTATTCATGACAAATGGCATACTTTTTAATCATGAATCCGAAGTAAGAGGGCCAGAGTTTGTCACCAGAAAGATTTCTCAGGGTGTAGCTAGAATAGGGAATGGATCAGATGAACCAATTGTACTAGGAAACCTGGGGGCAGTTAAGGATTGGGGTTATGCGAAGGATTACGTTAATGGTATGTGGAAGATGCTGCAGCAAGATTACCCAGATGACTTTGTCTTAGGAACTGGAGAAGCGCATACTGTCAGAGAGTTTGTTGAGGCTGCATTTACTTTAATTAAGATAAAAATAACCTGGAAAGGAAGCGGCGTAAACGAAGTTGGATTGTCCGAAGATGGCCGAACGCTCGTCAAAGTTAGTAGGGAATTTTTCAGGCCTCTGGAGTCAGATAACTTTAGAGCGGATTATACCAAAGCATTAAAAAAACTCAAATGGAAACCAAAGACAAAATTCAATGATCTTGTGCGCATAATGGTAAATAGCGATATGAATAAGATCAAAGCCATTAAATTATCAAATTTGGCTTAGGGTAAGTATAATTTGTTAATTGAATGGATTTTTCGTGCGAGTAATAACACACAATAACTCATGCGGAAGCCGGGATTTGAACCCGGGTTAAGGGCTTGGGAAGCCCCTGTGATAACCTCTACACTACTTCCGCTGATTGGATATAGTCTCATCGAGGGATTAATTGCTAATACATAAAATCCACGATAACCCGAACATAGTATAGATGCTTAAATTAGATGCAAATCAGTAAGAAGACGAAACCATATTTTATACAAGGAGACTAAAAGGTGTAAAAAATTATGAAAAATTAGGGCTTGGTTAATACCATCCCCTAAGCTTCATTGCGTCCGCGACCCTCTTTATTGAGATCGTGTATGCAGCAGTTCTGGGGTCGATTTTGTACTTATCTGCGGCATCGAGGACTTCCTTCGCGGCTTTTGTCATCTTCTTATCAAGTCTTGCATAGACTTCGTCTAGATCCCAGTAGTAGCCTCCTACGTTCTGGACCCACTCGAAGTATGACACCGTGACACCACCTGAGTTCGAAAGAAAATCAGGAAGCAGCAGTATTTTCTTCTTGAAGAAGATCTCATCCGCATCCGGTGTAGTAGGACCATTCGCAAGCTCAAGTATTATCTTTGCCTTCACCTTGTCTGCGTTCTTTGCTGTCAGCTGGTTCTCAATCGCAGCGGGAATCAGGACGTCGACGCCAAGTTCCAGTAGCTCCTGATTTGTGATATTCTTAGAACCAGGGAAGTTCTGCACTGATCCTGTCTTCTTCTTATGTTCCATAAGAGCATCATAGTTGATCCCCTTCTCGCTGTAGATTCCTCCCTTTGTATCGGAAACAGCAACTACCTTGGAATGGAAGTGCTCCTGCACCAGCTTGACGGCAAACTGCCCGGCGTTGCCGAAACCTTGGATTGCAACTGTGGCCTTGGAAAGATCCAGTCCGAGCTTCTTTGCTCCTTCCCTCAGGACATACATTCCGCCCTTTGCTGTCGCATCACCACGGCCAAGTGATCCACCGATCTCCAGCGGTTTCCCGGTTATCACGCCCGGAGAGGATCTGCGCACGATATTCTCGTACTCGTCCATCATCCATGCCATTATCTGAGGCGTTGTATACACATCCGGCGCTGGGACATCTACCTCCGGTCCAATATATTCCCCAAGTGATCTCACATATGCACGGCTCAGTCTTTCAAGCTCGCCAGTGCTGAGTTTCTTTGTATCGCAGATTATTCCTCCCTTTGCTCCACCAAGCGGTATGTCAATGATTGCTGTTTTCCATGTCATCCATGCAGCAAGTGCCTTGACCGTTGACAGGCTCTCTTCTGGATGGAATCTTATTCCGCCCTTTACCGGTCCCCGTGCGTTGTTGTAATGCACCCTGAAGCCCGTAAAGACCTCGGTTCTGCCATCATCCATTTTCACCGGTATCCGTATCTGGAGGATCTGCTGCGGTTCCTTCAGAATGCTGAGTGCCTGTTTGTCCAAGTTTATTACTTTCGCTGCCTTTTCAAGCTGTTTGACGGCTATGTCAAACGGGTCTAAGTCTTCAACCATATAAGATTTCCTGCCTTTTCAGGCATCTTGAGATTGCTCCAGACTACTTTAAATTATCAGCTAATGTCTCAGTGCATATTGCGCATTATTCTTCATAATTCACAAAGCCATGCATGCGGATCCTGGATCCAGTTAAGATAGCTTGATACCCTTGCTGTCCTGATAATTCCCGGATCGATCTGAGTAGTCATGATCTGCAGGCGACAACATTTGGAAGAAAACAACCTGCGCAATCCTGTCCCCCCTGACAATGCGTACCTTTTCCGGTGACGCGTTGAAAAAAGACAGTGTAAGCTGCCCCCTGAATCCAGCATCTATGAAGCCGAATGATCCAATAACTCCCTTCCTCGCATACGAGGACCGTATCCAGATCCCGGCTGTCATATTATCCGGAAGGTTTATTGTCTCCATGGACGAGATGAAGAAGTTGGTCATGGGCATGATGTCTCCTCCTTGATCCGCATCGGATCCAGGGATGCGGATCTTATCCGCGCGGATATCATACCCGTTCGGAGTTATCAGCTTGGTATCAAGATTTCCGCAGATAAGGGATCCTTTTGCAATCATTTCTCCTATAACCCTGTCATTAAGAACTGTCATATTCATGAAGGCAATGCATTTCCTGATTTATTATCATGCTCTCTTTGTAACAGGTAATAGGAGAATGCCGCTACCAGGAAGGAAATGAAATAGCTTATGTCAAATCCAAGAACACCGGCAACAGGTCCTATAAAGTATCCGGGCTGGTACATGAAAGGCACGGATACCGCAATCCCGAATACGTATGCGAATATTGCGCGATAGTTCACGATCTCCCTGAAGCCGCCTTTGCCATAAGATCCGGAACGCATGAAGAAATCCACGAGCATGACGGCAAGCCATGGCGTGATCCAGTAATCAAGGATGAAGAGGAAAGCCTCGTATGATACGTAAAAGCTATTATAACCAATGTAAGCAAGTGCAAAAGCTATAGCAGAAACGACAAGCGCAAGGATCTTCCTGTCAACTTTCACGCCTGCTGCCCTGATGCTCATCGTGTTAGAGTAAAGATTTATGGCATTTGCAGCCAATCCGCCAAGAAAGAGGAAGTATAGCCCTATGAGTGCGTACTTTCCCAGGAAAGCCGCAAGAGGTTCCGCCGGATTCGGGCTCGTGGAATTGGTTGCAATCCCTACATAGAAACCGACAAGTTCTGAAAAGAATGAGGCGAGGCCACCTCCAAGGAGAACGTAAATGAATATGCTTCTCCTCGATGTACGGGAAACAAGGTGCTTCGAGTAGTCGGAAGCATATGGACCCCAGCTCATGATGTATGAAAAACTAAACGCAACAATGGTTCCAAACGATACCGCGGAGAAGGCAATCGGCCCGCTTATATTGCCGAATGGACCCACTTTGTCTATCGAATAGATGAGGATTATTACGAAAAGCACGCCCAGAACGAGCGACATGATCCTCTCAAATACAGTTATTGTCCTGTGACCAAGAAGTATCAGGCCCAGTACGAGTATCACGGTGATCGCGACAGGAAGTGCATATGCCCTGGTGCCAATAGCAAGTGCGAGAGCCGAGGCAGCAATGATCGAATTAAATGTGAACCATCCAAGGGTGTTTCCCCACTGCAGGATGGACATCGCTACCCCTCCTTTCCTGCCGAAGGTATATCTGCCAATCCTCATCTGTGACATCCCGAAAAGAGGACCCATGATGCTCATCAAAGCGAGCAGAACACCACCAAGCACCGTACCGGTAACAAGAGCTATGACCGTATATACGTATCCTAAGGAATACGACTGTGCAATCAGACCTATGAGGAAATCTCCAATCGTGAGGTTGGATGCAAACCACAGCCAGAAGAGTGACGATGGTTTCTTTCCTCTCGAGGATTCCGGTATTACGTCGAGGTCCTCAACTGCCTTCTCGTTATCAGGAGCGAACATATGTTCGGACACAACCCATGATGTTGGAGCAATAGATAAGCTTTATTTCCTCGCAGAATGCGAATCGAAGCAATCGAATGACACCGCATCCCATGCAGATGCAATGATGGCCAACCATCCTTACACTGGCTATCCGCGGGAATAAAAGCCTGTCTCCACTGCTGATTGATTGAAAAATTAAGGGTCATCATGACCATGGCGATAAAGATAGATAGGAGTGCCGCTGTAGCTGGATCGAATCGCAGGCCTGGCGTATACTTCCCGGATACGCCTGATTATTTGGTAATAACAATTTACTTCGTTTCACGCGGCAAAAATATATAAATCTTGAGATATTGCCCTTTAAAGTGATAGAACAGGAAAATTCTGCAAGTTTATCTCCCAGTTATGGAAAGTTTACAATACCAGAGGAGCAGATCACTCATGATATCACTGTTATAATGCCCGCCTTTAATGAGGAGAAGAGAATAACACCCGTACTGGATGATATTATCCGTGCGATTAATGAGAAAAACCTTGCCTGGAACATCATCGTTGCCGTAGATGGTGGAGACTCAACGAGTGACATAGTTGGAGCCTATGCGGAGAAATATGATTTCGTGGAGATCTCAAGAGAGTCTGGACGAAGCGGGAAAGGACATGCGGTCAAGCGTGCACTCACGAAGGCCGACGGCGATTTCACGCTCCTCATGGATGCAGACAACAGCGTGAGCATTACTGAAATCATGGATAAGGTACCTCTTTGCAAGGAAGCGGATGTTGTTATTCTATCCAGGTATGGTGGATCCAATGACTTTCCTTTCATAAGAAGGATCATAAGCAGGGGCTTCAACTTTCTCCTTCACATATTCCTGAAACTAGACATCAATGATACGCAATCTGGTTACAAGATCATAAACACGAAGCAGTTCAAGGAAGCAATGAATAAGGTTAGTGTGACTAATACATTCTTTGACGTGGCGCTTCTCTACTACCTGCAAAAGAGCGGTTCTCATATTATCGAGACGGATGTTTCTTATCGGCACAACGATGGAAGCACGTTTCATCCAATTGGTGAAGTAATTGGGCAGGGTGTCTCGCTCCTTGCCTTCATAATCAGGAGATCCAAGTTCTATGAAAAGATACCTAAGTCACTTGTTGACCTCTACTATCGGAAGTTCAGGTGGATTTGATTTTTCCTGATCTAATATCTTGACACAGGTAATTCTGCTTCTATCATTTCTTGAATAGAAGATTCTGGGACATGTGATGGCTTAAAACCAGGTTCCCTTGACGTTTTTGACATTATTAACATTGATATGGAGAAATTTGAAAGAGCATTGAGAAAAAGAAAAGGTATGCATTTCTTAATGCACTTGTGAAGTTTCTAGAAACGTAATAGGATACTCCGAATAATGAGGTAAAAGTATGCGTTTAATCGATCTTAACCTTAGGGTATTTGACGCTATATAAATGATTTAGCTGGTGCCGACTCTACCAATTGTTGCCATATTGTACAGTGTATTATACATAATCTAATACTTTTTGATTACCATACTATACATTGATTAATTTCCAAATGTCAAGGGATAGGATCTAATTCTGATATCCTATAGATCCCAATGGTATGCAGAGAATGGAATGAATGGCCTTACCGCCGGAAAGGAGGAGTTAAGATCATTCTTTGAACATGGCATGATCACTAAATGCTTCTACATTAACAGAATGGAAAATCTCACAGACATAGAAAAGGAGAAGCTTTGATTTCCAGTAGTGTAGTTCATTTGACTTCCTAACCTAAGACTAATTAATCGCTCACCCGGGATTTTAGTTCAACTGAATAAGTCTTTTATCGTAGGTAGGAATCTTAGAATGTTGACAGACGACCTACCGGAAAAGAGGAAAAACCATCCATTCGTGATGTACGATATGCTGAAAGACATTCCCAACGGCATTAAAGCCACAATTAATAAGACTTCAGATATAAAAATAGATCCTGCTAAAAAGCCATTTTATTTCACAGGAAACGGAACTGCATATCATGCAGCTATCGCCGGTGCTCAGTTACATGATAGAAAAGATGGCATCATGCGATTTGTTCAGGCCTATGAACTTGAGAATTTTTACAAACCTGAAGGTACCATTATTGCCTTTTCACATACGGGAAAAACAAAATCCACAGTGGATGCAGTGAAAAAACATCGTTCCAGGACATATACAATTGGGATCTCTCATTATGATCATTCGCCGCTCTTCCAGGTATCAGATCTGCCTGTTTTGATTGGAAATTCTCCTGATCTCTCACTATGCAACACGAAGGCTTTTTTTGACAACGCCTTCAGTGCGATGATTTTCGCGGCAAAGATATATGGAGAAGAAAGCGGGGCAGAATCCCTGGCTCAAAGGCTCGTATCCCAAGTCCCGGGTATAGAGAGGCAGGTTAAATCAATTGCATCCGTACTTGATGGAATAAAAAGTATTTTTGTACTTGGTGCCGGTCCTGACATGGTGTTTGCAAGAGAATCAGCCCAGAAGATCCGGGAGGCGACACATGTCAAGGCAGAAGGAATAGAGCTGGAGGAATTCAATCATGGATGTACAGCTGTAATGGACCAGGATACCCTGCTCATAATTGCAAACAATGCGATAGTCAACGAAAGAGTGCAGGACATAGTGAAGGCATCGAGAGAGGTCAACTCACGCACTCTGGTTATCAATGGTAACGGTGACTATACCATTGAGTATGAACGGACCGGATCTATTGCATCAGACACCCTGATCAATGTTCTTTCAGCATACTATATGGCTTATTACCTCGCTCTAAGATATCATGTGAATCCGGATCTTTTGAGATTTGAGGATCCAAGATATCTAAGGTATGACAGTGTTGTATTTCCACCCGGTGCACATTAGTATTGCCGTGAATCAGAATGGTTCTTAGTCGATAACGGTTGAATATAGCGGCACTCCATCGATAAGCATTCCCAATTTCTGAGAGTTTATCCTGACCTGCTTTACGTTCTCCGGCGCTCGCGCTAACTTCAGCTATGGGTATCAGGATGCTGCATTCGAACAGTGAAGGAAATGACCATTCCTTCGATTTTACACATTGGAAAGCATGCACTCTTTAGATTCGGAATGGAGCGAAGACCCAATGCTGCTGAGATTTTAATTATAACAGAAGCCTTATGGGTAGAAAGAACACACTTATCCTCATTGAATCTCACCCTCGGAATATTCTTGCTTGACCGGTGTAATTTTTCTCGTACAAGTAAATGTTTCCAGGATACGATAAGTTGGAATACACTGCGGCGTATAGACCGTATTCAGCAGGATTTGTTATTTCGCTAATCACCGAAGATGGGATGATATAATACTCGCCCTGGTCTACAAGAATAAAGGTGGCTTTACTTCCATTTGAGAAATTAACATAGAGAGGATATCCTATGGTACTCATGTTCATCCAGTAGAATGACAATGCGTTGTGATGATCAATTTTCCCTCCAATGAGACATGAGATGAGGTGATATTCAATCGATCAGCATGTATACTATGTCCGTTCTATACACAGGCGGAGAGTCTGACTATTTGGACCTCTTTAACTTTGTGGAGGTAATTTCAGACCTCCTGCCACCATTTCCATTTGATCCTGCGTTTTTTCATTTCTCTAGTCGAATTGTGCAGGACCTTTTCAATTTTACAGCACTTTCATTACGCAATCATAGTTCCGAAATAGAGATCAAATCTCCAGTAGCCATTTCCACACTGGCTTAACTTCAATTTTTAAACCGTTTCTGGATATCTCTCTTTCTTGGTCCAATGTGAGTATCAGGAACCTGTTTGCATCGATTTCCTTCGAAGCTTTCTGTAGCGCCCTTATTTCCCGTTCCATGTTTATTTCGTTGAGTTCGTAGCATACCTGTATCATTTCTCGTTTCTCTGGAATCAAAAAATCAACTTCTGCGTTGCTTTCATGCCTGTAGTAATAATATTCTGTACCAGTCCTCTTAAGCTGTACTGCAACCATATTTTCGAGTAATGCTCCATTATTCTTGCTGAAATCTGGAATGTTTCTTAATATGATTCCATTATCAATGCAGTATAATTTTCGTGGGCTTTTTCCTGCTCTTTTTAACTTGCGGTCAAATCTTCTAACTTCAAATATTAGATATGTTTCCTGAAGGTATTCTATGTATTTTTTTATGGTGTTTTCACTTTTCACATCTAAGTTTCGGGAGAGAGAACGATATGTAATTTCATTTGATACGTTAGACATAAGAAATCTCAGGATATTTCTGAGCTCAGAAAACTTCCTGACGTTGTACCTGTTCATTACGTCCTTCTGTATTATGTCATTTATTAGCTGGAGCAAGATTGCACTGTTTCCGAAAATAATCGATTCAGGCATTCCTCCAGAGGAGAAATATTCGTTGAAGAGTTTAGACACTGTCGCTCTATCCTGGGTAGAATAGTTACCACTCGAGAACTCAATGTTTCTTGCCCTCAGGAATTCTGCAAAAGAGAAGGGGTAGAGCTCCAGATCAACATGTCTTCCTGTCAGGTGAGTTCCAAGCTCCCTGCTCAGGAGATTTGAATTTGACCCAGTGATAAATACCCTGTAGCCCTCACGAAGAAGTCGGTTGATGAACAGTTCCCAGCCTTTGACATTCTGTATTTCGTCAAAGAAGACGTTCTTCATGTCGCCGAATAACTCTATGAACATTTCCATTAATAGCTGGAAATCTTCCACATCAAATCCTAATATGCGTTCATCATCGAAATTAAAATAGAAAAATGAATCCTTGAACCTTCTGTTGATGATCTGCTTCAGCATTGTACTTTTTCCGCACCTCCTGACTCCTTTGATGACAAATGCAGACGTTCCGTTGTACGATAACCCAATGTTAAAAACATCTCTTTCTACGATACCATCCAATCGCTCGATTTCATTCCGTTGATCCTGCATCACCGTTCGTAAGAGTGATTTTTGCATCATTGTACGGAATCGGATAGAGGTATTATATTGTTGCGTATTATAATGCGCAATATTATAATAAATGCGCATTACATTTAGCATAGGTAGAATAATGCCCTTTCCAGACTCTGCCTTGGATCACCTTGCATGATTTCTAGTATACTGTCCTCTGAATCAGCCTACTAATTGTAAATATCCTCTATGGTCATCTATCCATGGGAAGAATGGGCAGACCTTCCACAAATATAGTTCCCAATCCGGATGAGAAGCGAGAGCTTGAGAGGATAACAAGATCACACAGCGCAGAGAACAGGATGATCCTCAGGTCGAAGATAGTCCTCCGGTGCGATAAGGGAATGACAAAAATAAGCATCAACCCTGACTACTTACAATCCATGGATGTGAGTCCAGGCCAAACGCATCTGCTATCTTCCAAGACTTCTCCGGAATCTCAGCCACTGAATATTTTTGCGTTACCACTATAACTTTTCTCGTACAGGTAAATGTTTCCTGGATACGATAAGTTGGAATACACCGCGGCGTAGAGACCGTATTCAGCAGGATTTGTTATTTCGCTAATCACGGAAGATGGAATCAAATAATACTCGCTCTGGTCAACCAGAATAAACGCTGCATTACTTCCATTGGAGAAATCAACGTAGACAGGGTATCCGATATTACTCAGGTTTCTCCAGTAGAATGATAATGCGTTGCTATCCGAAGCGACATACGGAAACAGGTTATCTGAGGCAACAACAGTGGAATTTCCGGGAATCATGGATACGAGCATTTGCATCTTCGGGTACTCTGGATTCAGGCTATATGAAAAGGCGTATCCTGAATCAGGTGTATTACTATCATTATGGGTATTCAGAGGACTCATTGCAACATTGAAAGCAAGTAGTAAGACCAGGAGAACAACCAGGGAAAATTTTCTTGCCGTTATAAGGGATCTCCGCAGATTGCCGCCTGTTCCCTTCAAGTGCACCCTCTTGAGCAGGATATAGAAGGTGGCATTGACCGCAATCCCGCCAATTGCCATCAGGATAATCCGGGCCGGGCTTGTTCCGGTGATTGTAAAACCGTTTGCAGCTATCATAACAAGCACCGTGATGACGGCGATAAGGGGAATGAGATAGACGAGCCGCTTATCCCCCGATGCCTCTATCTTCTTTAGTCCGAACGCCAATCCGATGACCAATGCCGGTATCGCGATGAAATTGTACTGATCAGCAATTCCAGCATATCTTGGCATGAGGAATATCGATTCATATAACCATGGTATGTTCAGGATCAGGTGCTTTGGATACAGGAAAGGGATGAACCCAAACGCTGAATATAGGATGAGCCAGTAAAAAAGTGAGTCTCCTGCCTCCATCAGGTGGAAACTGACTGGATAAAGAGACTGGGTAGAATACGTCTCAACATTTGCGATCCCTGCTGCATTATCAAGGAGACCCGGTATGATCCGTGTTTGTAATATAGTCACAATCACGTAGCTAGAGATGCTCAGGATGGCGATTCCATAAAGGAGAATGGATTCCTTCTTTTTTATGTTCCTGATGATCCCGCTCACACGGAGACCAGAATTCTCCAGGTAAAAGTACAGCAGGATCCCAAGTGCAAGGAATGGAAATACCTCGAGCGTCAGTGTGCCAATCACTACCAGCGAGATGGATGAATAGAACCTCCTCTCCTTTACAGTCACGAAGAGGGAGAACAGCAGGAACGGCATCAGTGACATCCAGTGGAAGTCGTAGAAGCTGCTTGCAATCAGAGGGAAATTAAGCAGGTAAACTGCTATAAGGAAGAATGCCGCCTTCCTGGAAATGCCAGATATTGCCGCTATCTTCCTCAGGGGTATTATCGCAATTGAAATGAAAAATGCCTGCATAACATAGAGGAACAACGCTGACCGGAATATCTGGAAAAGATAGGCCACAGGTATCGCAATATATGTAGAGTGAATTTCGAGATGAGACAGGACCCCATAGGTCTGAAAATCACCCGCTTCATAGAGGATAAGTCCATGTCCTGTTGAGTAGAGCATCTGCATTTCAATGCCAAGATCCCAGTTTGATGTGAAGAAATCCAGGTACCTGATGTAATAAATGAGGGAGAAAACGATCATATAAGTTACAATGACGAGACAAATAAAGGGCAGATCATGTGAGGAGGCATTAGTTTTCATTGGTATCCTGTCCTGTGGATCACTGAGTCCCATCTAATCTTGGATTCAAAAGAATGATATATATCTTATATCGTTGGGATCCGCACCGCCATACTCAAGAAAGATTGTGATTTTGCCAACTTTCCTTCTGCCATATACCAGGATTGATTGTGCCTTGGGTGTATAATAGTACTGCGAGGAGGTACCCTCCATGTCACGACTATACATTATCATGCTGATTATTATTGTGTCGACGTATCTGAAAATGTCTGTCTTTTGCCCTGTGCTTCAAACAGTAATCTCCATCAAAAACAACCAACCTGATATGCTTATATACCTTTAATTAGTACCCATTATGATTGACATGCTTTCCGGTAAACTTAAGGCTGTTATCGTTGTTTTTGTGTCTTTAATCACCGTCTTGTCTATGCTGGGTTTCTTTTATGGCAGTGACTTTTCCGCTGCCCCCGCATCATCGGCGCGAAGTGCAGTATCCGCTCAGCCCGCTGTGCTCCAAACCCAGCCGGCTGCTTCAACCGGGCATACTACTTTGAAGGGACTGGTCAACAATGCACTAAAAGACAGGAATATCACAAAAGACATTTTCATCCCCAACGTGAATTTTCTTCCTGGGATGCAGGGTAATCATGTGGAGCCTCTGTACGGTCAGTCTCCGGCCCCAATGGGTATAGGCGACTTTGGACTTGTGAACCAGGATGGTCAGATTGTTGGAACGGAGATGCAAACATCAAGTTTCGAAGGTACATGGAATGTAAACAATCTCACTGCCTTTAACCTGGGCAATGATGGTCCTTACTCAGTGACGGTGCAGTTGAACACAATCCTTGCACACACAACAGTCCTGGGTAAATCAAATTATGTCTACTGGACACAGAATGTTATTGTCTATTCCACAAGAACGAATGAATTGACTTTCGAGGATAATATATGGAACTTTTCCAGCCCGACGGCAGTGATGACATCAGGCACAATATACAACTCCACAGGAAATGTAATACCATACCCGGGTGTACACATAGCTCTCGGCCCCACTGTAACGCTTCAATACCCGTTCACCGTGAATCTGTTCCTTAACACCACCGTTCTGGACGGCAGGGACACTGTTTACTTCAACTATTCAATTCCAACACTTAAGCTCAGCGGAACTTACGATCGTGTCATGTTCAACTCAATTCACGGGATGCATTCCCGATATTCAGCACAGCCTGCATATTTTGAGGTCAATGGAAATAAGCTTAACCCGGAAGGCCTCCTCTATGATGCAGAGCTAATGATAGGAGGGCCGGGAGGAGGCAGCACCAATTCCATATATGCAATGAATTCCACGATGTCCCTGAAATATCTGTCAACACCGCAACAAGCTATCTCACCTCAGCCAC
Source organism: Thermoplasmatales archaeon (assembly GCA_027366585.1). GTDB lineage: Archaea > Thermoplasmatota > Thermoplasmata > Thermoplasmatales > Thermoplasmataceae > UBA582. The sequence goes on from DAHXNF010000014.1 coordinate 48,715, forward strand.
ATTATACTGAAATATTCTCAAATACAGGATCCAACAGTCCGGGGACAGGTGGCCGATACCTGAATGTTCCATCGGCATTTGACTTTGGAACAGATACCGGCGAGACATCAGAAGGGGTCGCGGTTGCATGGAATTCACAGGATCAGGCAATTCTCACCGCGGGACCCTCTCTCCTCTACGGCATGTGGAACGTTTCTTCGGCGACAGGCATGGAACATTTCACCGGCCAGGTATCGCCCTCCAATGCCTTCATGTTCGTAGACAGCGGTACAAGCGTCAATCCGGATAACGCAGGGTGGTCTCCGCTTTCTGCTTCCGGAACATACAACTTCTGGCTGCCTGCAGGAACGTATACTGCTGAATACCTGCTGAGCTATTACAGCACCGTTACTTCCAGATTGACTGGTAGTTCAATGATGACAACGCTTTCTAAAAATACGGCTGCCGGCATATATACTCCTCTTTTCGCCAGCAGCGATGCACAACTGGCCAACATCTCCATGTCGGGCAATGGATCAAGGGATAATCCATACATTGCAGAAAACGTTCAGGTTACGAACATAAATCCGCTCTTCAGCCAGGTTAACGATTTCCTCTTCCCTGTGTTTGAGGGCGTGATGATCATGAATACCAATGCATATTTCCAGATGAACGAGATGCCAAACTTCACTTTCCAGATGCCTCAATACTTGGATGCATTTCTGACGTTTTACAATATTTCAGAAACAAACTATATGGGCTACTGGCTGTATAACACATCTGATATCTCAATATGGAATACATCGCTCATAACAGGATGGTTCAGCCCGTTCGGGTCTGGATTCCCCTATGCTAATATAATCATGTGGAACTCATCCAGCGATCTCGTTGGCTCCAGCGTGTTCCAGACCATGGATAGTTCAATGCTGATATTCGGCGGAACCAATAACACGGTATGGGGAAACACGTTCATGAATGTGTCCCCGCTACTGCTGAACCAGTCTGGCGTTGCCAATGTCACACTGTATGGAATACAGCTTGCTCTCTCGATCTACAGCTCTGGCAACCTGATATACAACAACAACTTCACGACCTCATTACCGGCGTACAGCCCGGATTACAGCATATACACCGGAAATCCGGCTTATTACGAGAATTCCTGGAATGTATCCTTAAGACCGGCAGCATCGGTTTCCATGGTCAATGGATACAATCTAAGCGGATCAATAGTGAATTCCACTTACCAGGGAGGAAACTACTGGTATAATTTCAATGGCATAATACCTTACAATGATACGGGGTGCATAGCAATTGGAGGAGACTATGAACCACTGAATATACTCATGGTACCATACGGACCACTTATACAGACACCGATGGATGCCATTGTGGTTGTTCCCGTTTATGCGGCGTATGTATCTCACAGCACCACCTCGACTATCACTAATAATAGTGTGTACTTCCCATACGGTTCATATAGCAGCATCGGTGTTACATTCTTTGATCAGTTCATATCGAATCCGTTTGATGACAGTTTCATTGTCCAGGCTGGAAATACACAGATTCTTGCGGGTAACACCCTCGAGGATGAGAATACCTCTGTCACCCAGCCTGTCACGCAGTATTACAGCATACTCCAGGGTGAAACATCTGTTACTGCGCTAAGCCCGCAGTTCAGTCCAGGATACGCATCCAGGCTCAGTACATGGTTTACGTTTTACCTCGGTCCGGAAGCAGCGCATCCTCAGACTGTGATACCTGCGTTTACGGACATCTCGTTCCCGACTCCAGCGAATGCATTTCCAAACAACGTTCCAATCCCTTTCAACGTGACAAGGACTGCAAACGTAACTTTCCCGGCTCACATTACAAGTGCATATGTTAACTTCTACGAACAACAAAATGGCAATGACGAGTTCTGGTACGCCTCAGAGCCGCCATTCAGGGAATTCAAGATCTTTATAGGCAATCAGCTCGTTGCAACAGTTGAACCTTATCCAAACATACAGACTGGAGGCGGAAACCTGTTCCAGTGGCAGCCGATCCTCGCTATAGGAGCCGAGGTATATCCACCGCATGAGATCAACCTGTCGCCATACCTGTCACTCCTCAGGGGAACACAGGAAGTAAAGGTGGAGGTCATCAACGATGAGAATCTCTGGATTAGATCTGCCCTGAACTTCATGATTAACACCAGTTCTCAGCAGGTCTCATCTCATCTGATCTCCAACAATTTCCAGTTCTCCTATACCAACATCCAGTCGCCGGAAACGAATCTGACAACAGAGTCTATTCCCAGCAATGCGACGTACCTTAATGACACCAACTACGCATCCAGCGTGCTCACTGCAACAGGAATTTCTGCTGAGGCGAATTACCTTGCGAATTATTATAGCAGGTCAACGGATATATTCTTCGGCAATTCCACCGAGTTTGATCCAAACGAGAATGTAGTAAATGTTACGTCTACAGGCTTCGTTATACCTATAGTGGAAAGCTTCTTTGTCAATGAAACTATAACTTCCTTCAGCTCATCTACTAACTACTATTACAACGGAAGAGGTACTATTTCAGGCGAAATGAATGTAACAAACTTTGAAACAGAATACATCCAGATAAATGGTACCAGCTCTGAATATCTCTACCTGAACGATACTGGTGTCTTAAAAGCCATTGGTGTAGGATTCAACGTTACCCAGATAAGGGACACAACTGATTACACAACAGTAAGCTATGAATTCAACGGTATTCCAGGCGGATACAACACAGTCAGTTACAATAACACAACAGTAACAGGAAATGGATTTTTCGTCGGGACACTCGTACATGACGTACTTACATCTTTGACCTACAATCATGCGATGACTTCGAAGAGCGTACAAAGCCTCACCGAACTTAATGGAAAAGTGATTGGTTTCTACGATCTTTATGAAGTGGCAGTAAACAATTCATTGGTAACGAGAAATGGAAACCTTGTAACATATGATGTGAGTTCCGGAACCTGAAACCTACTCCTAGTACAATATTTTATTTCAATTTTTAATCTTTTTTCCATACATTTTCTAAGGCATAATAGTTATAAGAAGTAGAACTTTTTTTATCCGTGCAGTGACCGCATTCGATAACTGTGCCGGGATTGACCTTTATGAATTACTAAAATAGATCCAAATTAAACATAGATTAAGTGGTATTAGGCTCATTTGGTAATTTTACGTCTTAAATTTTCGCGAATAAAAAGTGTAAATACTTTCTCTTTAAAACAGCCTTTTTGAACAGGGCACGAAGATTTGAAAAATTAATATAAATACCCAAAACATGATCTCATGAAGACTATGCCTCCGAAATATGTTAGAACGGTATCAGATGTGATAAACTTCTACTATGCATGGCTGGTTATTGCCAGAGCCGCTGGCAAAATGGACCAGTGGGGATTCATTACCTACCAATACAAGCGACTTAAGAACGAGGAAATTCGATGGGCAGATTTTGATGGTGAAATCCGTCTTCAGATGAGGGCAAGTAATGAATGTGTTTATTGCGGAGATCAAGCGACCGCTTTCGATCATGTGGTTCCTAGGAAATTGGGTGCCCCGGAAGGCATACACAATGAGGTTAAAGTGTGCAAGCACTGCAATTCTTCAAAGGGTGACAAGGACCTGGTAGACTGGTGGATTAACGATCTTAAAAGAGAAGTGAAGGATCTGCCGCGCATCCCAATCGGGATTTATTTGAAGCTGAGCCATGGGTGGCACAAAATAAACCACTCTCTGGACAGGATTGCAAATGAGCTTACCGACTTAAAGCCTTTCCAACCCGTTAGGTTATAATACAAAGGTTGTCTGTTTCGATGATAGATACCAATTATAAGTATGGATCTCCGCTCATTCAAAAACTATTGTTTAACATGATAATGCAGTTCCTCGTTAGGTAGGAATTCATCACAATTATAGAACCTCGGCAGTCTGGAAAGACCACCCTACAGTGATCGGTAAAGGATCGGCTGTTGATCAATGGCAAAAACAGCAGAAGAAAGAATTGTCTATGTAACATTTGAGGACATATGAGAGCTGTACGCTGTTTCAGTCAGTCCAATAGAATAAATATCGTCGCTTAAGTGGTAGTTAGATTATTACAAGTTCAAGAGGATTTTTTCTTCCAGATCTTTTATCTATGAGCAGTCAGTTCAGCTTCCTTCATTTCCCTGATAGCTGATTCCAGGTCGTATGATGGCTTGAATCCAAGTTCCCTTTCCGATTTTGACATATCTGCCTTCGTGAACATCTGATAACTCTTGAATGGATTTTTCACATGCCTGATGATGGAAGAGGATCCAGTTACTTCCTTTATGATTGCTGCTATCCGGTTGAAATCTGTCGATATACCGGTGCCGACGTTATAGGACTCACCGGGTCTGCCTTTTTCAAAAGCGAGAATTGTTGCTTTCACTGTATCCTTTACATAAATAAAATCCCTGGATTGCTTTCCGTCACCAAAGATGTCGATGTCCTCGGAATGCATGGCAGAAAGCAGGAACTTGTGTATCGGGCTTGAGTACATTCCCTTCGTATTTTCCCCGGAACCGAAGGTGTTGAAATATCGCAAAGCAACACATTCAAGATCACCGCGAACCGAGAAATACCTTGCCAGATATTCGTCCGTGACCTTGGTGACGGGATACAGGTTCATGAATGTATCCTGAGGTTTTTCCTCAACGGAAATGTCCTTTGAGTCACCATATATGGCGGAAGAAGATGCGATAACTACCTTCCTTGTGCCCGTACGGGATGCATAGTCTAGGACATTGAACGTCCCGTTTATATTGACAGTAAGACCATTCCCCGGGTCTTCTTCGAACTGAGGAGGCGAAGTTACTGCAGCAAGATGGAAGATGCAGTCAAACTTTTCCTTTATTGTGTGGAAAGCATCCTTATCCGTGATTGAAAATTTATAATCAGGTTTTCCAGCTATGTCTATTGTTTTAACATCGTTTCCAGAATTGCGAAGGGCAGAAGCGAGATTTCTGCCAATAAAGCCTTCCCCTCCAGTGATAAGGAACCGTAAACTCATATGGACGTGATGTGAGAATCAGATTTCATATTTTCCTTCGGCAAAATAGGAAGGTGGCGCTGCGCCTCAATCTTGCTAATAAGTCCTTCTAATTTTTAATTGATTTTATTCAGCCACAAAGGAAAGTAAATCTCTTAAAAAAGCAGGTTATGAACGCCAAATGGAGAGTCAAGCCTCATGAAACATCTATTGGCACGGTCATAAATGCTGCACTCGTAATAGCAATCAACCTCAAAAGAAAGGAAGAGAGAGCTTTTATCCGCCTATGTGCAATTGTGCTTAGCAAATAATATTATTATTGTTAACATATCTTACACCATGGATGTGAAGCTTGCTGTCGAGGCTCTCCTTTTTGCATCGAAGGAACCCATGTCAGTTGGCGACATGTCCATTCCGTTGAATGAGGATAAGGAAACGGTGTCAAAGGCACTCCGATCGCTCATAAAGGATTATGCTTCACGAGACACGGCATTGCGTATTGCAAAAATCGGCATCAGGTACAAGATGGAGGTCAAGGATGAATACGTCGAGGTGGCGGAACCTGTTTCACAGCCTGAATTTCCGAAAGAGTCACAGGAACTCCTCTCCATGATACTGACATCGGACGGGTTGTTGCGCGGTGAGGTAACCAGGAGGTTCGGGGACTCAGCAGAAAAACTCATTTCCGACCTGAAGGCAAGCAGGATAATCACATCAGAAAAATACAGGAACACCGAGATCTTCCGCATAGGAAAGAATTTTTACAAATACTTCAACGTCTCAAGGGAGAAGGTCAACGATCTAGTGCATTCAAGCCAGGTGGACAAGCCTGACGAATAAGATACTACTTGTAGGCAGCGGAGGAAGGGAGGATGCAGTGGCAAGGCAGCTTCATCTCTCAGGATCCGACATATATGCGGCAATGGGGAACAGGAATCCTTCCATCTCGAGGTATGCAACCTCTTCTCTTATCTGCAGTGAGGTGGACTGGGAAAAGATACTTGAGTATGCCATCCAGAATCGGGTGGATCTTGCGTTCATAGGTCCTGATCCTGTGCTTGCAACTCCACTGGTGGATTCCCTGATCGAAAAGGGTATACCTACCGCATCTCCGTCAAGAAGTGCAGCGAGAATAGAAACGGACAAGATATTCATGCGTGACATGCTTTCCAGGCACAGGATCCCAGGAAACATAGAAAACCAGAGTTTCGAGTCCGAGGCGGACTGCAGGAAATGGATCTCCTCCTACGATGGAGAATTTGTAGTCAAGCCGAGAGGGCTCACGGGCGGGAAGGGGGTGAAGGTCATGGGTGACCATTTTTCTTCCCGGCAGGAGGGCATGGATTATGCCCTGCAGCTTATAAGAAAGGATGGCAGCGTCCTGATAGAGGAGAAACTGTCCGGTGAAGAGTTTTCACTTCAGGCATTCTCAGACGGGTCCCGTATGGTTGCGATGCCGCTTGCCCAGGATTACAAGCGTTCCCTGCCTGGTGATCGGGGACCGAATACTGGCGGCATGGGATCGATCACGGATCATGATCACCTGCTTCCCTTCATCGATAGATCGTCAAGAGATGCCGCACTTGATATCATGAGGAGGGTGAGCAATGCCATGCAAAAAGAGGGTATGCCATTCAGGGGCATAATGTACGGGCAGTTCATGCTGACTCGTTCCGGTACGAAGCTGATCGAGATAAATGCGAGATTCGCCGATCCTGAAGGAATAAATGTTCTCTCAATCCTCGAAGATGATCTCGTGGAAATACTCTTCGGGATCGCCGGAGGCAGCATGAAAGCAGAAGCGAGGTTCGCGAACAAGGCAACAGTTCTGAGGTATGCAGTGCCCCGCGGCTACGGGTCAGATCCACTTCCAGGGTCAATCAACATCGATGATCCCGGGAGGAGGGATGCACTCATCTATTATGCATCCGTCAATGGCACCCTGAATCATGTGGAGATGACAAAATCGAGAACCCTTGCCCTTGTGGGCATTGCAGATTCAATCAGGGAAGCAGGGTTGAAGGTCGATGCCCTCGTTAGTCATGTGCATGGCGACTTTTACATGAGGAAAGATATCGGAACAGAAGAAATGCTGTCGGAAAAGATGAAGCATCTCAAAGATTGATTTTCCCGAAGACCCTCGGCACTACGGCCGGACTGGACATTACCATGCTCTTTCCAGGTATGCATATCCTCTTGTCCATGATAAGCGACTTGCCGTCATAGAAGCCCCTCTGGTACCGCATGTAATCGGATACGAATACCTCTACCTGCCCGTCTGGAAACTTCTTCACCGAGCGATGCAGGTCTATTCTCTTCTCCATTGATGATGAGCAATTCACTTCCTTCTCAGATAATATCATCCCGCGTTCGAGTTCCTCTGGATCCACTCCCTTAAGCGCCAGGCCAACCCGCGCTCCTGGACCTGCGGAATCGACATCGACATCATGCATCTGTATCGATCGGACCTGGACCTTCCGATCCATGTAGGATAGCAGGAGGTCCTGGTGCTTCTCAACATTGCCTGAAAGAACGAAGCCAAGGGCAACAGTGCCGACGCTCTTTACGCCGAAGAAGTGATCGATTATGACCATGGTAGGACCGGCGGGCTTCGCAGTCTTCATGGCTGATATCTCGTCTGCGATCTCGACCGGCTGCTTCTCCGTGATCTTATAGGCCTCGAGCCTCGTACCCTTGAGGAGCGGCTTCACCTGGTCAATCATGGATGCATCCTGGAAGGTAATATATCCGGCGGATGGTCCCATGAGATCAAGGGCAACAATCACCTCGCCAAGTTCCCTGTTAAGCGCGGATACATTGACCACAGAAGCATCTGCCGGGTAGATCGAGTCGGTGAGCGATGAAATCTTCTCCGGATACCTCATCGGCGAGACGAACGTCAAAATCGAGTCGTCGCTCTTCCTTTCATGAAACTCGATATCAGAGGAGGTACCTTTTTTTGAAACCTCCCTCAGGAACTCTTCTGCGTTGTATGTGAACACGGTGAGCGAATTCATGCAACAAGGATATGATCCAGGCTAAATATCTATTCTCATGCGCTCTGGAAGGATCAATCTTTTCGACGCAGAATACTTGCTGCCGACTTCCTTACTCACGAACTTGGGAATGCAAGGCCAGGCTGCCTGTACCGGATGTAACAGGTTCCTGAATCACGATAACCTTTTCTCTATTATCCGGGCAAGGAAAGAGACAAAATCATCTGAATCGTTCATCAGCTTGACCCTCTGGTATCCTATCCCCCTGCCGTTGAGGAACGATGAAAAATCCACATCAAGATCGTAGAGAACCTCAAGGTGCTCATAGCAGAATCCGAGGGATGCTACGAGTACCGAACGCATTCCATCGTCCTCAAGGATCACCTTCTGTATAGCAGGTTCGAGCCATGAATTGCCATATTTGCTCCTGCTCTGGAAACCATGCAGCGTCCTGATCGATGGGAAGCGATCTGCTATCCTTTTGCTGAACGATTCGAATGCCTCCTTGTACACAGGTTCATTGCTCCTCCCAGTAGGCAGGCTGTGGGCTGTCAGCAATAACCTGTCGTATTCTCCTTTCTCAAGAATTGCGCGGATTCTTGACACCCACAGATCGAGGAAGCCGTCATACTGGTACATGCCGTTTATGCTTTCTGTCCTTGAGGAATAGCCCTTCTTCCTCAACTCCTCCTTGAAGGGCATGTCGTACGACATGAAGACACCATCAGATGGAAAAGGAAACAGCGGGATCTCCACAATATCGTCGTATCCTTTGTTTACGATCTGATCTGCTATCTCCTCAAGCTTTGGGTGCCAGTGCTTGAAGGCGAGAAATACGTCAATCCCGGTTTCCTGAAGCCTAGAGTGCAGTTTTTTCTGCAAAGAGTCCAGGATCTTGTTGGATGGTGATCTTCCCCCGAAGAGGGTGTATTTCTTGATGTTGTCAGCCCTCGCCTCTGGAGGGACCGGGTTCTTTCCAAAGATATCCTGCAGGTATTCGTCGATATCAAGGGTGCTTTCCGGGCTCCCATAAGCCATTATAACTGCTGCTTTCTTACCGCCCATATTCATGAACTGTCCTGACGATTTGCTTGAGGCATTCCACGCTGGTCTCAGGCAGAACGCCATGACCCAGATTGAAAACATATCTATCTATGTTTCTGGAATCATCAACCATCAGGCGTCTCATGCGTATTGCGACGTTGAATCAGGCAATAGTGCATTCTGGATCTTAAGTTTCAAGTGTTCCTTTCTTTGTTGGACGATAAAGAGTCAGAATCATTCGATCCGCTTTAGGCTTCCATAAATATGATGAATTCAGGCGATGAAAAGGAACAGATGAATGAGCTATGTTATAAATATTATTTTGTATATACCTTCAGGTGGCAATTTCAAAGGCGAATTGGAAAGGGATTTTTGCTTTTGCGGTTGTATTGTTATTTGTTTTGATGGTGTTTTCTCCTATTACAGCGCAAAAAAATATTAAAGTGCCAATTGGGACTTCCAGTTCAAGTGGTAAGTCGCCTGTTGCATCCCAGTATCCAAGCCAGGATCCGATAAATTCAATTCAATCACAGTTAAATGTTGCCGACAATGGAAGTGCATTTTCCAGTTTAGGAGAAAATTTAAGCTCATTCGAAACTCCGTCAATATACCAGAATAAAGAAGTAACTATAGCTACGCAGAACCTGCAGATAACTACGATAGGTTACACAAATGGTAAGTATGTTCTTGCAGGAGAAAATACGTCCCAGACCCCTCTTTTTATTCTCTACAATTCCTCAACATCAACTTTCGATTACCCCTCGCAGGAAGTCCCTTCAAGTTTAAGGACGATTAACACAATGATTGCCATGGGTCAGAATTTGTATCTTTTAGGTACCCCCACTGGAAATACGCTTCCATTTGCAGAGTATAATATTTCCAATGGTACATTTAGAGATCTTTCAAATTCGTTTTCATCCTCTCCTTCAGGCGCGAATATTTATCAGGCAACGTTGATTGGAACGACAATTTACATGGGAGGTTATTATCAGCAGGCTGGCCAGAATGCCCTGTTATTATCCTATAATACATCGACAGGTACCATGCTCAACCTCACACACGATTTACCGGCAGGAACAACGATGATCAATGCCGTTGTCTCTTACAAAAATTCGCTGCTTTTAGCGGGTTCCGGCCAATCATCAGTTTTTGCCCTGATTTATAACGTATCAACCGGTTCTGAAACAAATATCCCTCTGCCTGCTGATGTTTACGGGATAACCACTGGGACTGTTCTCGGTGGTGATTTTTATCTGGGCGGTGGCTCAGTACCTGGAGGAGCTCTTTTCGAGATATCACCCTCTGGAGCAGTAACTAACCTGACCAGATTCTACAGCAATTCGGCTCAAATTACAAGTTTGGGTCCTTTATGGGGGAATTTATTTGTAGGCGGATGGAGTATTGATTCGCCACTTGTCTCCGAACTAAATATTTCCACCAGCTCAGTGCTTAACTTTTCCCTGTCTGGAGCGTGGAATGCAAGAGGCGGGGAGACATTCGGTTTATCGTCCAGCGGGAATGAAGCCATCGTGGCCGGAGGGATGTCAACTCAATATGGAAATTATTCAGGAGCTCTGCTGGGAAAATTGTACACAAACGGAACGTTTGTAGATATGAGTGCTTCATTATTTAAAAACCCGTCCTCTGTTTCATATAGTTTCCCCAACCAGCAGGAATTTTACGTTTATACAAATGAGACTGTTACTAGTCCAGGTTCCGCTATAACATTTTATGGTCAATTCCTGCTGCCAGATTCGCAATACACAATATCCTATGCAAACATAACGGATCCAGTTACTACGAATTCCGCGGGAAGATTTTCGTTTGAAACAAACCTTTCTGCTGCAATAAGTTCAGGGGATTATCTCATAACACTAAGCAATAGCTCTACTAATTTCTATAATTATTTCGCCGTTCCGTATACCTATTCTGAAATGATGTATGGTGCTCACTACCCAAATGCATCTAAATATGTACCATATTCCAATTTAAAATGTGGAGCAGTGGTACGCGACGGGAATTATATTGAATTCTACCGCGTTGCAAACGGCACTTTCCCAATAACGTCAATTAATTACCTTGTACAGTGGAATCAGATTCTATTCCAGAATCTTACGGCAAAAGGTTGGACCGTTGCACCTGTTAACCAATTAAACTACGCTTCAGAATTCAGCATTAATCCTCTCACGTTCCAATACAGCAGCTGGAACGATTTTGGAATTTCCAAAGTGTCGCAAGAGGGTGTTTTTGAAAATTATCCGACAGATAATTCTTCCATATTTGTCAATGGCAGTACAATGATAGTCTGGATTCCATATTCTTTCATAAATGAAAAGTCATTCCCATGGATGTTTGCAACGGATTATGTTCAAAATAGTCCGGTATACAATCCTGCTTTCAGGATAGAGGCTGGACAGAATTTCGTATCATATTTCTACGCAAATGAAACGCCCTCCATTTTTAGCGGAAGCGGATATACCATTACCTTCAATGAAACTGGCCTTCCCCAGGGTATGCCATGGATTGTTCGAATTATAAACAACTCAGCTAATGCATCTTCTTATTATGGAAATTACTCCTCAAGCGGATCTTCTCTGTCATTGAAGCTTCCTAAGGGAGATTACAAATACGTTGCCCTTACCGACTCATCATATTCGGAATATGCGGATAGATATACAACACCACAGGCAACAGGAAAGCTGTCAGTCTCCGGCAATCTAAATGTGAATCTGTCCTTTGAAATCAGCCCAACTTCAATCTGCAGCAGAGGTCTATCACCAATTCTCGCGGGTAATACAAGCGAATTTAGTGTGCCCGCAACAAACGGACCAACTGCAATCAGTTTCGATGTGATGAACAGTACCATAAATGTAAGAATTGTTGAAGGTACGGATACGATATTGAATAAAACAATAATAGGGCAGCCTACCCAACTGGATGTCATGGAAAGAACAGGCAGCTACGGTTATGTTAATTATGATGCAAATGGAAGCGCGGTGGAGGTGTATGCAACCAACAGTGGACCAAATTCAGGGCTGTTTGCCTATAATCTGTGGAACTACTATATCTCGAATTATACCGCCTCACTTGAGACCGTTCCGCCGCAGTTCTCAGAAAATCTGAACCCGACTGGCACTTTTTCTCCCCTGTATAATAATACTGGAATTTCTTTCACCTTCATAGCACCCTATTATTCTGATCCGGTAGCGCTTGCCTTCTGGATTGGGGAAGGATACTTCAATCCAGTCACGGGAAAAGAGTGGTGGGCACAGGTAGGTTTTAACAACTGGCTTGGCGGCATGAACGATGTTTCGTACGCAGGCTGGGGAGTTTTCTCGAACATCTTCGGAAGTCCTGGTGGAACCGATGGGGCATTTCCACTGATAGCAAATGAAACATATACTGTCAGCATGCAACTCATATCAAATGACACATGGGGATTCTTCGCAAATGGGAGGCCTATACTGGAGCCTGGATTACCAGGTTACATAAACACCACCTCATCGTACGCAAATGAGGGAGTGACAATGGGCTTTGAAGTGCTTTCTGAAGCAAGAGCAGGTTCAGAAAATGCCACCTCCCTGCTGCCGATAAAAGTAACAGCTCTTACTGCAATGAGAGTAAGAGTTAATGGGCAGTGGGAAACCGTACCAAATTTTGCATTCAACAATGTAGGGGAAAATTGGGGAGGAAATTTTCCGGGAGAACCCGGGGCGATGGGACTAAACCTGTGGAGCATTCAGGGAAATTTCCAGAATAAGAGTATCCCGCCCGGAGAAATTGTATTTGGAGGCAGCGATTCCCCTCTCTTCAATATTCCTGCATCTCAGTACAATTATCCTATCTATGGAAATTTCACTTACCCGTATGAAAATTTGGCGCCTAATGGCACATACGTAGAATATGACAGAATGCCGAATAATTCTTTACTTATAACTCCACTCCGTGGACCTGTACTCCTCTCCCTGCTGCAGTTCAAGGACAACACGGATTCACTCCTTAATTTCACAAATTATATTATTACTAAATCTGTTGCAATAGAAAATCCATATAACGGCACAAGCGAGGCAATATCAGCAGCGCCCCTGAATGGGAGTGCCCCCGGCTATAATGATAATTTCCAGGAAGTGGTTATTTCAGACTACAACCCATCGGCATGCTATATTGTTACATTTTCAGAGCATAATTTACCGGAAGGGACATCTTGGTCGGTCACGCTTAATGGCACAAAGGAATCAACAGTAACAGGCACAATCTCATTCACTGAAGGGAATGGTTCATACAATTACATCGTAACCGCGGTAAGTGGTTTCACAATCCTGAGTAATGAGACTGGCATTGTTTCTGTGGACGGCAGCAATATAACAGTAAATGTACCATTTGCCGGAGGATATTCTGTGACATTTACGGAATCTGGCCTTCCGGCAGGATTGACATGGTATATAAACCTGAGCAACGGAATGAAATCAGGAGCTATAACTGGATCTTCCTACGTTTTCACACTTGTCAATGGAACATACACATATACAGTTACAACATCCGACAAGACCTACGTACCATTTTATTCAGGATCAATAGCTGTAGATGGAAGTATGATATCAGAATCAGTCTTATTCCTGGAATTGAGATACTAAGTTACGTTCTCCGAAACCGGTTTACCAGGCGGAAGTTCGTGGTCTGTCACTATAAACGGTATCACCAATACCAGTACCTCTTCTGTAATAACGTTCATGGAACCAAACGGTTCCTATGCATATACAATCGCAACTTCGAATCATGAGTATGGGGCATACTTCTCTTCTGTGACGGTGAATGGTTCCGCAATTTCCACCACTGTAATATTCCGGCAGCTGATCTCTACCGTTACATTCACTGAATCTGGTCTCCCATCAGGATCTACATGGTACCTCAACCTTTCAGACGGAAAGACACTGTCTTCAAACAGCACAACAATAACCGTTTCTCTTGTGAATGGCACATACAGCTACACTGCAACTTCGAATGGATTCCAAAACAAGACGGGTTCTGTAACACTGAATGACAGCAACCAGTCTATCACGATAACATTTACCAGGGCCTCGCCCAAAACTTTTCCTGCGAATTTAAGCAGTAATCTCATCTACATTGCAGTCGGAGTTGTAGCTGCAGTTGTAATCATTGGTGCTGCAGGGTATGCCATAACCAGGAAGAAATGAGGAACTGGGATTTTCACTTCAGCCTTTTAGAGAGGACAATATTGGATTAATGATAATCTGCTCTACTAATAGCAGTTCTCGTTTATCCTTCTCTTATAGAAGTGAAAGTTTTGGCATATCTTCTAAATTGTCTTTCGGATGAGATAGTTTCCCAAGTCTGTGTACAATATGGAGAAGGACCTTGAAGTGCTGCTGAAGTACTATGATTATCCAGAATTCATAAGGAGATCAATTCACTCTTCGAACCTCATGGAACGGATGAACAAGCAAATCAGGCTTAGAATCAAGATCATTGGTTCCCTTCCATCGGAGGAGAGTGCCATGAAGAATTAGCATCCGCTTGTTGTTTTTTTTCGCCAGCGATAGAAGCAACTAAAAGTTCTATACTACTTCGAATAGAAATCAGACCCTAGTACTTTAACGGATTGTACCCCTGAAGTGCGTAAAAGGTCATAAAGAGAGGCAATTTTTTCGTGCGCTCCCCTATTTTCGCAATATGTAAAGAAGACTCTCTGCTTAGCCCTGGAAAAAGCAACAAAAAATTCACGAGTAGATTCATCAGGCTGGTTGGAAAAGTTCCACCATGAATTATCATCTAATCCGAGAAATATGACTGTGTCGTATTCTAAGCCCTTACTTTTGTGGATTGTCAAAAGAGGTATGGAATTAAATCCTTCAAATTCGTCTAGTGAACTGCCCCAATCACTAGAACTGTCACAAAACTTCTCTAAATGGCATACCAATGAATTAATGATCTTTTGAAGGTAATCTCCATGTTCATATTCAGGATAATATAATTTTACATTCCCTACTCCAAATAATCCTAAGGTTAGTTCAATGATTTTTTGAATATTTTCCCTTGCTGGTGGCCAAACATAGGACTCCTTTTTAATTAGACCTAAAAACCTATCGAGTTCGTCTATGATTTGATTCGAAGAGTCTTCCCAATCGATTCCACGCAGATGCATTAATATGTCACGGCATTCGCTCCATAAATGCCCGGAATTTCCTGATAAGGCAAGACGCAGAAATGGAGGGACTATACGAGTAAATCGCTCAGCTATTAAGTCCTGCAATTCTCTTTCATTTCGTAGTTTTAGTCGATATCTTATGAAGTACGGTGTTAATTGTGGAACAAAATCATCTGGCTTCTGACGAACAATTAAAGCAATGTCTTTAGGTGATATATTGTGGTTATTGATCAAATCACTGATTAACTCAGCTATATGAAGTGCTTCTCCTTCTCGCGTCTCATACTCATAGATTATACAGTGATCGCCCGAGAAGGCAGAGGGGGACATCGACGTTGTTTCAATATATTTTGGATCTATTCTCCTTGCAAGTACATGCAATATAGATACTAGCTCTGGAACTGATCGATAGTTAGAGATTAGATCATGACGCTTTGCATCGAAATCAGAATTAAAAAGATCGAATACGTCTGGTAGGGCCCCGGCCCAAGTCATTATTTGTTGCTTGTAGTCGCCAACTGCAGTGATTACAGTTTTTGAATTCTTAAATGCAGTCTTCACAAAGGAGTATTGAGGGCCAGTAGTATCTTGGAATTCATCCAAAAATACATGAGAGTAAGTCATTTGAATAGCTTTTCTTAACATAGGATTAGCATTCAGTATTAATGCTGCTAAACGTTCAATCATAGCAAATGACAACCTTGACTTGTTCCTCGATCCTTTTAGGGACCTGCGCCACCAACGCATGGCTGCATATTGCCAAAGGTTTTTTGGATCAAAAGAACCTATAGGCAATTCAAAGCCAACAAGGTACTTCGTTATAAATTCAGATACTGAAGGCCTAGGCGAAAAATCATAGAGTCGATTCTCGTCATTCTCAACATAAACTGAATCAAGAAACAAATTAATTTCGTCTCTCTTTTCTTCAATCACATAATTCGTTGGTCTCCAATTTTCCGGGATTCCGAGTATAAAGCGGTCGAGTAAAATTTTTGAAAAAGCGTCATACGTATAAGAATCGAAACGAGAGGCCAGCTCATGCCCACATCGTTTTTTAACCCTTTCTCCTAGATTAGTTGCAGAATCACGCTTAAAACTTATAGCCAAAATACGCTTTGGCCACGGACAACATCCAGTTTGCAAAAGATAATAAGCTCTTTGAGCAAGGAGCTCTGTTTTTCCCGCTCCAGGACCGGCAACGACTGACTTATTGAAGTCAGATTTTATGACCTCCCAAGCTGCAGGCTCCAATTCTTTTACTTCGATTGGTTTCCATTTGTCCTTCAAAATTAGTTTAGCCAATTTCCCTTTCCTCTAATTTACTTCTAATTCCACCAACGAGCCTCTTTAGTACGTCAGGTGAATTTTTTTCAAGGGTTTTTTTATCTATGCTCGATATGGCTAGTAAATGTGTTGCGGGTTTGCTGTGATTTAAGAAAAGATACCTATACCAGGCGAAGAGTTCTTTATCCTTGGATGGTAATGAATCATAAGCCGAATTATCCTTATAAGCGGTTCCAAGAACCGCTTCGATAGCGTTTTTTATATATGAATCATAATTCGATGCAGAATCATCAGGAATGTTTGGCTCACCCCCATTTACTGTATTTATATATTCTTCTCGGAAACTCCTAAGCATAGATAAGTCTAAATCCAATGGCGCTGAAAAATATACTCCGTATTTCTCAAGATGATGTATCCATGGACTGAATTCATCGAAGGAAACAGCCTTTTGCTTGTGAAGTTGTCCAAAATCAGATTCTGGAATGCTGATGGACTTCCCTTCTTCGGTTCTTATATTTAACAAATCAACTAAGTCTACTCCGATAGAGTGTAGTTCCTGACAGACATATTTAATTCTTCCCCATCCTCCACCCTCTCTACCCATGTCAAGATCAAGAAGAGTTAGAAAAGGCACGTCCAGATCTTTCAGAATTTTCCAAACATATTTTAAGTGCCTGCCTCCAATAGGAACAACCGCGGCAAAGGATCTATCCAACTCCAATCTCAAGGAACGCGCCAGATCGGGTAATACTATTTCTTCAGAAGGGCCTTCTACGAGAATGACAAGTTTTGTAAAGTATATTTCAGGGTATATCTTAAGCGCAGCGCGTACGTATTTTGCCACGTCCTGAGGGTCATCTGGTAAATCTAACTTCTTTACAACAGATATCCTTTTAGATTGATTAATGCGAAAATGCCTTACTTCGTCTGGTTCGACTCTTCTTAGGAGTATAGGAGAATGACTAGATAATAAGACCTGTGCTTGACCTGATTTAGTGATTGATCTAAACATCTCTACCACACGCCCGAGTAAGTGAGGTGCTAAATGGTTTTCTGGTTCTTCTATAAGATAAATATAGAGAGCGGGAATGTTTAACTTATTGAGTTGAAACGCGGATTGCCTGTCTTTTTCCTTCATTTCCTTGCTAGTACCTGTTGTTTCATCGTCTTTGGGCGTATTTTGTGAATTCTTACCAATTAATTTTCGTTCTATTTCGAAGATGGCTGCAATTAACGACAAGGAAAAAAGCGATCGTTGCCCATCACTTAGGCTTTCCAGATCCAGTTCCTGGTCATTATCATCATGTTTAAATGTAACGGATAAACTACGAAGAACGTTGTCGAACTGAGACCCAGAGAATTGTAAGTGAGCATTAGCTGAAAATCCATCATCATTCAATTTTTGCCAAATGTCCTGCAAATGATTATTGATTGTAATTATCGGAGGCTCACTGTCGAACATAGACAATATCGATGTGGAATTGCTTTTAACTTTGTCAACGAGATCATTAGTCCATTCAATTGCGTTCAACAACCTTCCCATGTTAGCTTTTGAGTTGTATTTTAATTCAGTTGAAGGGTCGCGAGTGGCCGATATATAATAAGCTTGGATAAGTCTCCTATCCGAATTGTTCATAGGCGTTTTAATTTCTTCGGTGGGTTGGTCTCCAGACGTAGTTATCCAATATGTGTTCTGTTCAATTTCTCCTTCGACGGTACCATCCGCTGTCCATCTTGCTTCGAGTCTTATTTTACAAAATGGCGGCTGTCCAGGACCAGTTATTAACATGTTTTTAAACAAACGTGGTATTGAAAGATTATTTTGTAAGTCTTGTTCAAGTTCTTGGAATCCAATTTTGACTTCCTCAAATAGGACTAATTCAGTTATGTCCTTCTCGTTCGAACCGAGCGGAATATGGAAGTCTGAACGAACTATTTTGCGTAGTTCTTGTGACACTCCAAACATTCTGCCTAATGCAATCAATAACGCAGTTTTTCCTGTACCGTTTGCCCCAACTAATGCCGTCAAATCACTCGTTAAATCTATTGTAATGGGATCCTTACCAAAGCAACGAAAGTTGCTAAGGGTAATTGATTCAATTCTCACTTCGCATCAACTTCCTCTGTTTGAATGCAGCTTCCTTACAAAGAGTAGTTCATTCGATTTTAGTATTTCCTTTTATTAAACTGTCGAATCTTTGTTGATTTTTAAGAAGTATATATCAGATACTAATAATTCATTGTGTATGTTTCAAACTCTATCATTTTTGCCTAACATATCAGGATACCTTTTTGAACCCTATGATTTTTGTCCTATTAATTTTTAACAATTAGAACTATTTTGCATACGATTAAACAGTGCCGAACAAATGTTTATTTTACACAAAAGATTATGGCCTATAATGTTAATATCAGATATCTTTCCAGTACGTTATGAGTCTCTTCCAAAATTATACAAATATGAAATAAATACTACTGACAACAAAAACTCAGTTGCCGGAAAACTTGCCTATAGATTAAAGAAGATGTATCATGGTCACTGGGCCTCGTCTTTCGGGAATGTGATCTCTGATAAAAATTTAAGCCTGGAAGAAATTAATAAGACTCTAAACGAACTCTGGAAAGATAATAATAGCCAGTTCAAGAATCTAATTGGAATGAAATTGAATAGAGATTCAGTTCCAAGTACAATTGAAATATCAGAATTTGTTGCAAAAGGGATATTAAGCGACTTTTACAAGCAAGTTGCTTCCAAAATTAAAAATGAAAATGTAACTAATATAAAGAATGCAAGAATCACGCGTCAACACGAATTAAGAGGGTTGGTCGTAGACAATCGCCCAGCTGTTTCTATATCAGTCAGCTCCAAAATAACATTAGAAGGCGATCTAGAAGATTACATTAGAAGCGGGAAAGACCCTGTAGGAAAATATGTTGCGGTCTCGTATCAGTCCACAAAGGGAGAAGTGACGCGTATTCTGGGTCCATTGAGTGAACATAGGAAAAGACTGATGTCACAAGCTCAGGATACGCAAACTCTCAGAGCCATTGAAGAGGCTCATGACGACGTTGACGTCGTAGCAGTAAGGACTGGCCAAAATACATACTCATATATAGCAAGTTCACTTAATATCATTCTTACTTTGCAAAATGCATATCTTTTTGGAATTTCATCAAAGCAGATTTCCCAATATCTCAAGTTTACCCCAGATAATAGAAAGCGTTTGATCTCTCTAATTGAACGCACAATGACAGGGGATGCACATAATGAACAGAGTATTTTACTTAACAATTTTGACTCAAGAACAAATCCTGAGCTCTTCCCAAATCTCTTCAAAGTTCCATATAGCGAACCAGTGATCGTTGGAAAGGGTGAAAAATGTGAGTTTAACCCTAGAGCAATAATGAATAGTTTGAGGAGATTTGGTCTCTATAAGTATTCCAATAATCTTAAGAACAGGTCAATAAAAATTGGTTTGCTAATGACATCTAGCTACAAAAATGAAGCAAAAGTTCAGTCTTTCGTCAATAAAGTTAAAAACTTGATTAAAACCTTAGGATTTGATCTCGTGGTCCCAAATATCTATAAATTCGACCAGAGTGACCGTGTAGACCTTGAACGGTCAATCAATGACTTAATAGAGAATGGGTCAGATGTAATCCTTGCCTTTTTTCCGGAAAAGCCAGATGATGAGGGAGACTTAGAAGAAGTTGATTTGTATCATGTTTTCAAACAAGTAACAATAAAGAAAGGGGTTGGTGGACAGGTTGTAAATTATGACACTTTAGACAATGAATATGCAATCGATAACATTATACTTGGTGTGTTAGGAAAGACAGGAAATATACCTTATGTGCTGGCAAATCCCTTAGATTTCTGCGATATTGTGGTTGGTCTAGACATAGCAAGAGAAAAGAAGCAAAACCTTCCAGGGTCAAAGAATGCAGCGGCTATCGCAAGAGTGTATTTTAATAACGGTGATTTTTTGAAGTACACCATACATGACGCTCCTCTTGAAGGTGAAACAATACCTCGGGAAGTCCTAGACAGTTTATTTCCAGTAGAAGAATTCGAGGGAAAACGGGTGATTATTCATCGTGATGGCTATTTCAGAGGAGAAGAACGTAAAACACTGGAAAAAAGGGCAAAATCGATAGGAGCAGAATTTTCATTAGTGGAAGTAATAAAGACAGAGGCACCGAGACTTTATTTAGAGGATAGTGGAAACATAACGAGCCCTAAAAAAGGGACAGTATTCATGATTGATGACTGTAATGCTTTTCTAATTTCATCGCCGCCGCCTTTTAGGGGTTCTACTCCACGCCCAGTTAGGATTCGTAACTACGGGCCAATCAATACGAATCAGGCTATTAGATCTATATTGGCTCTTACACAGTTGCATTATGGATCGTTAAACCCGCCTAGGATGCCAGTAACTATCCACTATAGCGACAAGATTGCATACTTTGCCTTGAAAGGTATTAAACCTCCCGAGTTGACGGGAAGTATACCTTTTTGGCTTTAGGTAATTTAATAACAATTAAATTCTACCTTGTCTGCTTCGCAATCTTGTTACAACCGAAGTCTTATAGAGATTGATCATATGATACTTGATTGCAACCCTTTAGATTGTGTAATAAGTGTTTTGCTTCAAACTAACATGACAACAATACCACTCATCAAAGGAACTTTTATTTCTTAGATATTACGAAAAGCATTAGAGAGGCTGGGGAAACACTCCCTTACAAGCGACTCTGTCTAATGTAACTCGTTAATTGAGAAAGCTGTCTCCATATTCTAATGCAAATCAAATAAAAGAATTACGAGTGCCTGATCTTAGATGGTAATTTCATCAAATCTCCTAAAGTAACTAAAAGGTATGTGCCAATGAAGTTTATGCAGAGGGTTTATAACGGATTTAATTGTTCCATTTCTTAGTTAAACCAAGATATACACATATTACTAAAAAGATAGAATTCAAGAAGATAAAAGATTAAGGAATAATGTGTTCTAACGGTTCCTGTGAAGATCAATCACCACCGTTTTCTTATCGCTTATAATCATGAACTGTCCTGATGATTTGCTTGAGGCATTCTACGCTGGTCTCAGGCAGAACACGAGGTCGTATGCCTGATTCCAGTTAATGCGCGTTTCTCGTGATTTACAACAGTAAAACTTAATGTATGTAAGTTCAATCAGCCTGAAATGAGCAGCCTTACTGTTGCTCTCAGGAGAAATGCAAAAAATGGACAAGGAAGAAGCAATGTTGCTACTGAAGCTAAACGAATTCCAGCAGTCTGACAGAATATTTGAAGGATGGGCGTTTTCACAGTTTGAGTTCAAAGCGGATGACTACGATGATTTCCTGAAAAAGTATCCTGATGGAAGCAAGGGGTTTAATTCATTTTATTCCGTTGGACACTTTCTTGAACTCTCCGGGGTTATGGTAAAGCACAAGTTGATTTCTGAAGATCTCTTTTTTGACACGTTCTGGTTTGAAAATATCTGGAAGAATTTTGAACCTGTCATAAAGAGCATGCGTAAGAAATTTAATGAGCCATCCTTGGAAGAGAACTTCGAATTTCTTTACAAAAGGTTGGTTGAGTGGAAGAAGAAGCACTAGTTGAGACTCTTGAATCCGGAGTGAGTGTTATATGGCCAAAGATAACCTGGGTAATATTGATCAGATCGCTGCGACCAGCGCAAAGCTTCTTCACATTAAGCTGAACGGGGAGATAAACTACAACTCAAAAACCTTCACCGCATCTGCAGTCTTGAAGTTCGAGGTTTCAAAAGAAGTTGATTCGATCGAACTAGAAGCTTACGATTTTACAATCAGCGCAGTCTCATTAAATGGATTAGATTCTGAATTCAACTACGATAGGAAGATAATTGGTGTTAAAGTCCCAAAAACAATTAAAGATAGAAATCTGGAGCTTAAGGTTGATTATGCCGTGGTCGACCCTCCACTTGGAATGTATTTCATAACAAAAGACAAGTACGGGCCGTATGTTCAGGAACAATTGTGGACCCTCGGAGAAGGCCATACCAACGATTTCACAGTAGTTGAGGACAACCACTACTGGTTTCCTTATGTTACTGGGCCAGCATCAAAGTGCACTTCAGAGACTATCATAACCGTCCCCAAGCCACAAGAAATCATCTCCAATGGTTCACTCGTTGAGGTTGAAGACCTTGGTGAGAAACGGAGGTTTCATTGGAAAATGGACCTGCCTCATTCCCCTTACTTAATATCGCTCGTAGCCGGAACGTTTGACACCGTTGAGGAGAAGTATAGAGACGTCAGATTGATGTATATAGTTCCTAAGGGGCGGAAATCTGATGTGAATAGAACGTTTAAATTTACCGAGGGGCTATTCAAGTTTTATGAAGATTACACTGGGTTTAGATACCCTCATGAAAAGTTTTCACAGACCTGCGTATTTGGGGCTACATATGGAGGGATGGAAAATACCACCGCCAACACGATTACCGAAAGAACACTGCACGACGAAACAGCAGAAATGGACTTCAGCAGCGAGGAAAACATAGGTCACCATCTTGCACATCAGTGGTTCGGTGACATCGTAACATGCGGGACTTGGGAGGATGTCTGGCTTAATGAGGGCCTTGCGGCTTTTGCATACGCCGTATATCTGCGGGATAAGTATGGCGATGCTGAATTTTTCAGCCATGTCCTGGACAAGATTGACATGTATGTGTCAGTTGAGAAGAAGAGAGGAGTAAGTGAAGTTTGCACCA
Organism: Thermoplasmatales archaeon; assembly: GCA_027366585.1. Classification (GTDB taxonomy): domain Archaea; phylum Thermoplasmatota; class Thermoplasmata; order Thermoplasmatales; family Thermoplasmataceae; genus UBA582. Next base: position 71,993 of record DAHXNF010000014.1, read on the forward strand.
CCTATGGACCGGAACCAAGAAAATCCTTTGATAGATTCAACAGTGAGAAGGGTGGCCTCGTCATGCTCTCCTTAGAACAGCTTGTAGGCAGGGATCTCATGAGGAAGACAATCCAGGAATATTTCACGCGATTTTCATTCAAGACTGCAAGAACCAAGGATCTAGAGCATCTAATCAGAGAAGTAACAGGCTATGACCCTGGCCAATTCTTCAGCCAGTATGTCTATAGCAGGGGTTATCCTTCAATTTCAGTGGCTTACAGTTATAGCAGCACGAATAAACTCCTGAGTGTTTACGTTCGTCAGGAACAGAAAGGCAGGGAGTATGATATCAGTATTTCGCTGACATTGAATTTCGATGGGAAACCTCCCAGGAGAGTTCTCGTTACAATAAGTGAGAGGTCACAGTCTATCTTGATTCCTTGCGAAATAACCCCGTCTTTCGTCTGCGTGGATCCGGAACTCTCTATTGTGGGTGACCTGACCATAAGGGAAAGCCTGGAAAGTACTATTACAAAGATTGAGGTAGATTCCCATTATGCCTGCAGGATTCGGGCAATAAGATCAATAGCTTCCAGTAGCTCTGAAATTGTAGTCAAGACACTTAGCAAGATTCTGTCCAGCCGGGAAGAGCACTGGTCTATATCCGCTGAAGCGGCAAGAACGTTGTCCAAGATCGGTACGAAATCTGCTTTCGAAGCAATCAAAGAAAATAGGAAAAATGCGAACTCTAGAGTTAGAAAATCAATTGCGAGAGCTTTGGGGGAGTTATGCCCCGAAGAATCACTCGAAACATTAAAGTTGATGCTCAGCGAGGAGAAAAGCTACTATGTGAGATCAGAAATTATGCATTCAATAGGAAAAACCGGATTCCCAGAAGCATTTCCAACGTTGGTTGCCGGAATTTCTGAGCGCTCTCATAATCATGTAGTGCCATTGGGTGCAATCAGAGGAATGGGTGCTCTCGGCACAAAAGAGTGTGCCGAAACACTAATGTGGATTGAACAGACCTCCGAAGTTAAGGAATTGAAGCTTGCATCGATTGCCGAGCTATCTCGCTTCATGGACGATGAAGTGGTAAGAAAAGAAATGTCTGGTCTCATAGAGAGCCTGGACCTCGATATAAGGGAGGCTGCCTTCTCGATTGCTAGGAAACATGGTGACCGCGAATACGCCGATAAAGCAAAGGATCTTTTCATCAGGAGATACTACATTGAATCTCAAAGTGTGACTCTAGTCTGATCATCGAGTGACATTTTTTTAACTTTCATGAAGTATCGCGCATCCTGGCTGAAGCTGCATCCCTTATACTTGATTTATCAGCTTAAATTGATTTAGGGTTTTACCTGCTGCACTTACTTTGAGATGCTCTAATGCATTGACCTTTACTATTCCTTGATGTCAATTTTGAGAAGTAAAAGATCACTGCTAAAATATGTACGCGCTTGCAAGGGAGTGATCAAACGCTGAGAAAGCGGATATTATGGCGTTAGCCAGAACTATCCCTGCGAAACGGGAGATTGATGCACCGATCTCACCTTCATTGAAGCCTATCGCTAGATTGATTGAAATGGTCTTACTTCGGCATATATTTGGAGAAAATTACGATCCACTTATGTTCTTGTACTTCAACGACGAGTAAGATTGTGATAACAAAGACTATCAAGGAACTGTTAAGAGAAAGGCGATTTGGATATTGGGCGTTAGAAAATAACGATTCTTGACAGCTTTATTGTACGCTTTGCCTGGATTCCCCAGAAGTTTGAGGCGTCTGGGCAAAATTAATAGATTAATAGCAATTTCCGCGATTACAATATGAACAAGGATGATGCACTTCTATTGCTGAAACTATATGAACTTCAGCAAACTGACCGGATCTTCGGTGGATGGGATTTTTCCCTGCACACATTCAAGGCAGAAAATTACGAAGATTTCGTCAGGAAATACCCGCCAGGCGGGAAAGAGTTCGAGTCCTTCTATTCAGTAGGTCATTTTCTTGAAGTATCAGGCGTACTAATAAAAAATAAACTTCTACCCGAGGATCTCTTTTTTGATACATTTTACTTTGAACCTATCTGGAGGAACTTTGAGCCTGTCGTCAAGGACTTGAGAAAGATGTTCAACGAGGAAGGTATCATGGAAAACTTTCAGTTCCTCTACAATCTATATTTACAATGGAAGGAGAATCGCTCCGCTGAAAAGTATGGAAACAAGTAGGTTGAAGCTCTCATGACTGGCGATAATTTCTCAGGAAATCGTGGTATCCATGAAATAGACCTCGTCCACGTTAAAATTGAGGGTGAGCTGAATTATTCTTCAAAGACTTTCACTGCATCTTCAAGCTTGACTATCAAGTTTGGAAACGAAGCTAAAGAGTTGCTGCTGGGGGCTGCAAACTTTTCGATCTTTTCTATTAAGTTGGATGATGAATCGGCGGCGTACAATTATGATATGAATACTATTCACATAAAAATTCCACAGAAATACAGGGGAAAAGAAGTCACAGTTCATGTTAATTATATTGTCACTGACCCAGATAAGGGTCTACACTTTGTCACCAAAGACAAGTATGGCCCGTATGTCCAGGACCAGGCGTGGAGCACTGGGGAAGGGCAGACAAAGCATTTCGAGGTTGAGGAAGAAAATAGTTACTGGTTTCCAAACATTCCTGGACCGGAAACTAAGTGCACCTCTGAAACCATAATCACGGTGCCGGGGGAGCAGGAGGTAATCTCCAATGGGGATCTTATAAGCGTTGTCGATCTGGGAGAGAAGAGAAGATATCACTGGAAGATGAACGAAAGACATTCTACCTACCTCATATCCATGGCTGCTGGCGAGTTTGATTCAAAGATAGAACTTTCTGGTAAGGTTAAGTTAATGTATTATGTTCCAAGAGGAAGAAAACAGGATATTGACAGAGTATTTAGCTGCACAAAAGAATTCCTGGAATTCTTTGGCAACTACACCGGCTTTCCGTATCCATTTAATAAGTTTGCCCAGACTTGCGTTTATGGAGCAGCATTCGGCGGGATGGAGAATACCACGGCTAACACCATGACGGAGAGGATGCTTCATGACGAACGGGCCCATATCGATTACAATTATGAAGAAAACGTGGGTCATCATATGGCACATCAGTGGTTTGGCGATATCGTGACTTGCAAATCATGGGAGGATGTCTGGCTCAATGAAAGTTTTGCAATTTTTGCATATGCCCTTTATCTCGAGAACAGACATTGCGAGAATGACTATCTTTATTACTGCCTTGAAAAGATAGATAGCCTCACAGAGACCAGGCATATACTTGGCGGGGAGGAAGTGTGCAGTACTTACAGCGAGAATCCGAAACAATCGTTTGGGCGATACAATATAGAGAAGGGGTCCATTGTAATAAATTCACTCAGAAATATTTTGGGCAAGGAACTCTTCAGGGAGGGCATCGTCAACTACTTTTCAAGATTCAAATTTGGAGCGGCATCAACGAAGGATTTACAAGAAATAATGGAGGAAACTTCCGGGCAAGAGCTAAGCTGGTTTTTCAATGAATTCGTATATTCTAAAGGCTTCCCCAGAGTATCTGTCAATTACTCCTTTTCAGAGAGGGATAAAGTCGTTTTAATAAAATTCGATCAGAAACAGCAAATACGCAGGGCTTTCAGACTGAGGTTCAAAGTTTTTATACGAACTGACGAAGGGAAGACTGTCGAGGAAACGGTAGAACTATCTGATCAGAAGGAAACTGTTGCTGCAAAGTGCAACTCATCACCAAAGTTTGTATGTGTGGATCCAGATCAGTCAATCGTGGGAAAGATTGAATTGGAGGAGAACGTAGAAAAGGCACTTGCCAAGATTGAGTCAGACACGCATCTCATATGCAGGATCCGGGCAATTAGAAGTTTGAGGGGAAATGCCAGAAATGAGGTCTTAAATGCCCTTAAAAATGTTCTTTCTAATGCGGAAGAGCACTGGAGCATGGCTTCAGAAGCTGCGCTTGTTCTGGGCTCAACATATTCAGAGGAATCGTTCAATATACTCAAGATGTTCAGCAAGCACAGACACCCAAAAGTGAGGAAATCCGTCGTTTCGTCGCTGGGGGAATTCAAAACGAAAGAGTCCTACGAATTGCTGAAGTCCTTGTTAGGCGATGAAAAGAGTTACTACGTCCTTGGGGAGATCCACCATTCATTGGGTAAAACTGGTATACCGGGGGCTTTGGATATTTTGATTGAGGGACTCAATCAATACTCACACGGAAATGCAATTGCAATAGGTTCGATCAGGGGAATGTCAAAAATTGGAACTGAGCAAGCAGCGGGTGAACTCCTAAAAGTTGCACAGTTTTCACTTGCAAAGGAATTGCGTCTTGCCGCTGTAAATGAGCTGTTTCATTATCTTGGATATTCAGACGTAAAGCTGAAAATACTAAATATGATAGAGGATAAGGATCAGGAAATTAGCGATGCTTCCCTGGGCGTTGCATTGAAATCCTCTGACCCTGATTTCATCAATGAAGCGAAAGATAAATTCCTGGCCAGATACTTCACGGATTACAGTATGACTTGGTTAGCCTAGAGAGTCAATATCTTGGAAGTGAATTATCCCGCTTAAGATTAAAGTGATATCCCGATAAGACAGCATTGGATCCCTATGAATAGATCTGAGAATGATTATGGTTTGGTTGCATAAGATAGACCGAGTCTACATGGTTATGAATGTGAAATCATTTCTAACTTATGGATAGATCCGGTCATTTTATAAAAAAAAGATAAATGGCTAAATGACGGATTATGCAATAAATTGATATTGCAAAATAATTATACTGTGTTACTTTGGCATATACAAACGATGAGTTAAACTACATTTACGATAAGAATGATGGGTATTGCTGGTGGTGCGACAAGAAACTCGCATTCATAAATTACGGCATGACTGGCAAAAGAGGGTCTTGGGAAGTGGATCACAGCAATCCTCGAGCTCGCGGCGGATCAGATTATCTGAGAAATCTGGTACCTTCGTGTATCTCATGCAATCGATCAAAGGGTGCAAGTCGGTGGAGAAGGTAGGCAGCATATTTTACAGTACATGCTTATACGGCATTGGTTTCCAGGAAAAGAAAGACTGGTTCAAAATTCGCGGAACCATCAATCCTCTGCAACGATGGTCTTGGAAATTAGTTCTGCATGTTCATCTTTTCATCGAATGACATTTTTCTCCAAATGGCATTACATGGATTTCCAAGAGAAACTGCAACGTCAGTAGTTGTTTCTGAACTGCCAGATGATTTCGTGAATTCAACCACCATGGAGCGAACAGTGCCTCCAAATCCGCCGCCATATTCCATGTGCCTGCACACTGTGTTTTCGCTAGCCGATATCGTTCCAGTGGCGGAGTCAAAATGGTCGGACAGGATTTCAACGCCTTCCTTAAGATTTATTTTACCCAACCTGCTCTTTACAGCCCTGGCTGCGGATTCATACCTGTAATCTCCCTCATTAGGGTGCCTTACCTTCAGTATGTAAGGTTCCAATTCTTTTGTCAACAATTTACCGGCAGTAACTGTCCACTCCTTCGTTTCGTCGGGAAATTTTGCAATGACATGGTGTTTTGGAGTAGCATTTATCACTGTGGTTCCTTGATTGATGCTTGAAAAGCACCAGTTGCTGACAATAGCCAAGTTTGGTACAGAAAGGAATCGCCTCACTGCATCGTCTCTGTTTTCAGAGAACTGACCCAGCCACCTAAACAGGAACCAGGTGGGAACTCCGTTTGGCGTCAGTTCCTCGTTCTTCATAACGTCGGAAATGCCAGAGGCGCAAAGAAATGCATGGTTTGAGTTAACTACACTGTGATATCCTATGTATCCAGGCACAACTGGAGAAACAAAGGCTTTACCTCTCCTTGGTTTGGCAACCTTCAGCACAAGGAACTGATCCATGAACCTGGCTCCGTCATCGTTGTGTCCTGCCACCAGATTGCCCTTCTCTGTGGCGTTTCCGAATGCACTAAATGTGGTGCAGTGCATTGGCTTTTCTGAAATAGTTTCTGGATAAAGCGGGTAGTGGGATTCAGGAGTGGGGAAAGAAGAAAGAATGCCAAAGTTCAGGTTTGTGAGAAGTAAATCCTGGTAAGAAACTCCAGAGGATTCCGCCATTGCCCCAATCTCATCCAGGTAATCAGGTTCTGTGTATTTCTTTATTGAATCTTCTGAACGCTCTATATAATCTGAGGCATTTACATTTGACTTACCAAGAATGTTGTGAAGAATTGGGAGATTGAATTTGACAACCTTCTGAATGACTTCTCTCGCCGCTGATCCGAACTGTTGGCCCATCTCGGTCGAACTTCCTTCTACAAATACAACAGGAATAGGTGATCTCCACGGGTATATCTCGGTAAAATTAGAGAAGGTTTCACCTTTATCGCTTATTTTTACTTTCTGACCAATTGTGATCAAATTATTTTTATGGCTATCTGCAGCCACGCCGTTGCTTTCTTTCATTGAAGGATCATCAGGGCGGTTATTGACAAGGTAATTTTAATCTTATCCTTCAGAAACTTGGTAAGGAGGCCATTGGTATATTAACACAATAACCTCACCTTCATAACCTTATAAATTCCGTAGCCTGGGTTCCCCAAATTATAAGTGCTTTTATCTCCGGCACAGTAAAGACCGAGTGGATATTGACGAACTAAGTGGTTCATGAACTGGG
>DAHXNF010000029.1 GCA_027366585.1 Thermoplasmatales archaeon
CCTGTAATTGAGCTGACAAGAAAAGAGACAAGGAACACAACAGTGGAATGCTCGAAGTGTGGGTCAATGACCCGAATAGAGCATGACAGGATCCTGAAGTGTGATTCCTGCGGTCTCGAGATCGATCGAGACGTGAATGCATGCATTAACATTGCACGCAGGGTTCGGGCAAGACTGATACGAGCCCTAAATGGCCTGCCAGGTGAAGCTGTGAAGCAGTTAAAAGATGTGGAGCAGATGGCAGGAAGTCAAATACCAACGAAAATTTGACAAAGTCGATATTGAATGTTTGCTCCACTCCCTGAAGTCTCTTGTTTATCATTTATCCTAAAGGCATAGTATGAGCAACCCTGATTTTTATTAAATAATCACAGGCTTCTTAAAAGTACTCCTGGACAAGAATATTACAGTGAAACCTGCAATCGGGCATCACTGGGCTAACTCTTTGAGCTGACCGAGAAGTTCGGTTTCAACATGCTTAGTCCACAACATCTCCGGAATATCCACCGCAATGAAAATATCTGAAAGGAGCAGGAATTCTATCGCGGTAACAGCCAGGTTCTGTCCCAGTTTACCGATGCCGACATGAACCTCCATACTGCCTGCGTTTTCCTTGAACAAAAAGGTGAGGGCACGGTCGGCAGCTATAATATCCCGCAAAAAACCGGATTTCGTGACCTGAAGTACTGCCTGCCCATCTTCTATCCTGCTTTGTGTCTTCCATCCCGAGTTTCTCAGGGACTGCTCGAACCCGGTTACTATAGTGTTTACATCTTTTGTTGTTTGCAGACCAAAAGTTTTCTTGAATATTTCCATGGTCTCGAAGCGGAATTATTTTATTAAACACTTTTCACTATCGTTAATCTATTCAACCTAACTCAAACTTTCAGGAATCCGATCCTTATAAGATATGGTCCAACTCACATCGCAAAGTACTAAATCCTGCAAGCTCAGCTTGCGATGCTGGAATATTTATTTGCTGTTTTATTTCCTTAATTCTTCAAAAAAAATTTAGATACTCTTGGAAAGATCCCGGCTTCCGGATTCGAACCAGAGACCTGCGGATTACGGCGGTATATCCATCCTTGGAAAATCCTCTACAGTCCGCCGCTCTACCAACTGAGCTAAGCCGGGTATTTCGACTGAATGGCTTTGCCCTTAATAAAACTTTGAATCGATGTTTAACATCGCAAGAAAAGAGAAGAGAAGAGAACGCTTAAATTGAACATCTCTTCGGGAATGAGAATTTGTTATATATATCGTCTCGCGATTCGGTATATTGATTTGCATTGTTTGAAAGCGTCTTTCAGATATTGGGAAGAAAGGTTTCCAAGCACAGTGGCAAGGTTATCATAGCATGGGTTGTTATTCTGGTCATAATGGCCCCTTTTTCAATTGTTTTCTTTCAAAATGTAAATTTCGACATAGCAAGCAATATAGTCTCGAAAAATTCAATGTCAAATCAAGCTCAGACCCTCTTGACTGATGAGTTTGGCGGAAAGGGCACTTCGGGAACATCCAATCAACTTATAATTTTTACAAACAATACTGACCTTAATGACGTCAATGTAGCGAAGATGATACTTAACCTTCAGAATACACTCAACAAGTCTCTTGCTGACCATTCAGGATTCACAGGTATTTCGTCAATTTTTACCGAGCTTAAGTCTGGCATGCTCTTGGTTTCCAATGCCACTCAGCAGGAATTCTCAGGTGCTCTGTCGATCGATGCTTCTATTTCGCAGATAAGAAGTTTCGTGGATAGCAGCGTGAGCATACAGTACGGGCTTCCGGCGGAATATGTATCATTTTATGTGAAAAGTCTTCAGACCTATGCAAATAATACAACAGAAGCCAATAATGCTGCATATGGCGGCGTATACTCCTCAATTTCAGCGGCAACAGGCGGTTCTATTGCGACTTTCCAGATAGCATACCTTGACTCTTTCAGTGAAGCATGGAATGCCACATTATCCTACGACCTTAGTCAGAATGTAAGCTTCTTTGAGATGAATGCCTCCGTGGCGAGCGTTTTCGCCTCTACAGCGAACCAATCTAAACTTTTTACTGCAGCGACTGGAAATAACACACTTCTCGCCATTCTGAAACAAATGGAAGATATAAGCGGTAGCTTTTCATTCCTCGAGTTCCTGCAGCCCTCCTCGGTAGCTGCGTTCCTGGAACATGAAACAATCCTAACGGCTGCGCAAGAACTTTCAGCGAACAGCCTGAGCAGTTCGCTGTTTTTATCGCTGAATACGACTGCGACTGCCTTTGCAGGATCGGTGTACAATCTCACTTCTTACACCGGAATTAAGGCATACCTTGTATCCTTGATATCGAATTCCTTCGTGGAGCTTTTTTCCACGAATCCTGCCTACAGAGCCAATCAGTTAACGATAACCTCCTTTGTCAATGAGTCCGTTTTTACAACAGTGACCCCGACTAATTACACTGCTGCACCTGAATTCGAGAATGCCAACGTGATCGTGAATGCCTGGATGAACAACAATTCATTGCCAATGTATCCGCTGGTTCCAACACCGTATTTGAAAAGTAACTTCGTCGGCACAAAGCTTGACTCGATGCTCCTGATTCTCAATTTCAACCAGAATATTTCAAGTTCCGTAAGCGGCGAAGTGACAAATGAAACTGGTACTGTTTTGTCACAGATACCTGGCTCCCATTTTCTCGTGACATCGTCCTCTTCTCAGTCGACGGAGACGAGCAGCCAGTTCACGAGAGGACTCATTATAGCGCTCGTAATAGGAATCTCACTCTCCATTCTTCTTATTGGTATATTCTTCAAGTCACCTGTAGCCGCATTCCTGCCTCTGCTTATGTTCCTATTTTCCGCTGTAATATCCATGGGAATTAACGGCATTCTTTACAAGTTTATATTTCGTACCCAAGTCTCGTTTATTACGCCGACGCTCATGCTGATACTTATACTCGGACTGACGACCGATTACATGGTGTACATAATGTCCAGGTACAGGAGAGAACTAAAAGCCGGGAACGATAAAGCGGCCGAGGTTTCATCGAAATGGTCTGGCCATGCCGTTTTCACTTCCGGTCTTACCGTTACTCTTGCATATTTAGTTCTCTGGCTATCAAACATACCCATATTCAGCGATTCTGGTTTCACGAATGCCATCGGCGTCGCAGTTACTATATTGCTGGCTAACACAATGTTGATAGCTCTCCTTGCAAAGTATGGGAGGAAGATATTCTGGCCGGTTAAGTTCTCCCTGGAAGGGGATATTCCGTTGGAGAAATCAATGGACAAGGTTGCCAGGTTTTCAGTTCGCAACAAGAAGAAACTGGTAGCGGTAATGGTTGTACTTACGCTGGCCTCTCTCTATCTTTATGAGAGTACTGCTACAGGCCTGGATGTTTTTGGTCTTTTGCCGAGCAATCAGGCAATACAACTTGTACAGGGCGTCAATAATACATTTGGAGGTGATGTCCTTGACCGAAATTTTGTAGTCATACAATTCAGTTCCCCAATCTATACCAATGCATCAGGTAATATTACTTTCAATGCTCAGGAAATGAGTGCTATTCAAGCCATTGAAGCCACTATCCTGAAGCAACCAGGAATATCGTCCATACAGGGACCTACGTATCCTTTTGGATATAGCGTTCCTTACAATCTGTCAAATATATCCTCGACGAACGCGCCCATTTATCGAGCCACGATGTTAAGTTACATTGGAAACAATACAAATTACGCCCAGATCGAGATAACTATGTCCAATCTTGCGTGGGATCCTATCAGTTCCGCAGATACGACACATCTTGACTCCAACCTTACTGCACTTGAGAATACATATTCATTCACCTATTATATGGGAGGAACTTCACAAGGTTTGAACGACGTGTTCTCTTATGCATCTTCAACCTTCATGCTTGCATTACCAATTCTTGTAATTGCAATTTTCATTGTACTCTTCGTCCAGCTTTATGCTGTCTTCACTCCTCTCCGGCTGATATTAATGGTGCTTATCGCTGTTGCAATCTCATTGGCAGGCACCTATATCGTCATAAACTACATTCTGCACTATGCACTGATAATTTTCCTTCCTATTTTCGTAGTAATCACCCTGCTGGCGGTGGGTCTCGATTATGATATCTTCATGATCACGCGAGTGAGAGAGGAGATGCTAAAAGGAGCGTCTACCGAAGAGGCAATCACGCAGACTATACGGGAAAATGGTGGCGTCATAATAACACTGGGCCTTCTTCTGTTCGTTACTTTTGTTTCCCTATCCTTCACCGGCATCCCGATAATGTATGAAATCGGACTTGGACTTGCACTTGGAGTACTTATTGATACATTCATAAGCTGGCCCTTCTTTGTTCCGGTCGTGATGCTTTACCTGAAGAAGTACAACTGGTGGCCATCGAAGCTGTCGGAGAAGGAATGAGCGCGGCCATCGCCTCGCAGACCTGACAAGATACATAATAACTGCGAATATACCCGGGAAGATACTAATTTGGTTTTGCCAAATGTTATCTCCAGGATGGGGAGGCAATAGTAAGCAATAATGACTATGAAGAATCTCGCGATGGCAGGAATTTGGCTCGATAATTGTTGAATAATGCCATATGTTTTATGCTTACACTTAATATAGCTCTCATCAAAAGCAATAATCAGGAAACATAGTTATATTTCATGACTATTACCATAATCTAGGTGGGAATCTGGAAACACAGGGAACTGAGCATACCTTTGATAAGTACTATAAGGACAAGATTGTCACTGCAATTGTCGGTATCGAAACTGACGTAAACAGGGTTGAAGCTGTTGCTAGGAGCGTTGTAGGGCATAACTACGTGGACGACACTTTCATCGTTACTGGTGACTTTGATATCATCCTTAAGGTCAGGTTCCCGGAATTCTGGACACTTCAGGAATTCCTTGTTGATGAGTTGAGCAAAGTTCCCGGCGTTAGGTCGATCAAGACCATGATGGTTCTGACGACTATGAAAGATCAGGGAAAAATAATGATGGAGTGATGCAAATGGATACAAAGCTGTATGATGAAATAATATATTTGTTGGATGAGCTGGCCCAGGACAACACGATACCCCGAAATGTCAGGAAGCATGCTACTGACGCAAAGATGAGGCTGTCGAACAAGAACGAGAGTCTTGACCTGAGGTGTGCAAAGGTCATGTCTTCCCTTGATGACCTTACAAATGATCCAAACGTCCCGGCGCATGCAAGAACATTTCTATACACACTGATGAGCAAGCTGGAATCATTCTCTAAGTCCTGAACTTGCTGCATCCTGCTTCAAGGAAACCTTTTAAGCAGTTTTTTCTTATTGCTTCATGGGAGAAAATTACGACCCGGAGGAATTTGACCCTTCCAATTACGAGTTCATCCAGGATCCGTACGAATGGTATTCGGCTCTTAGAAAAAAAGATCCAGTCCACTTCGTTGAGAGCACTGGATCTTTCTGGATAACCAGGTACAATGATGTATCTGCAGCGCTTTCTGGAGGAAGGTTTGGGAACCATAGTGTTTTATCCGGATCGGGGGAACCTGTTCTGGATGAAGCCAGGCAGATCTGGTCAAGAACAATGCTCTATTCGGATCCGCCAGACCATACACGCCTCAGATCTCTGGTGAACAAGGCATTCATACCAAGGGTTGTTGAGAACCTGCGTCCAAACATACTCGCGATATCATCCAATCTCATGGAAACGATTGACTCATCTGACAGGTTCGATTTAATGGAAGCATATGCAGCGCCTTTCCCAGCGTTGGTCATAGCCGAATTGCTTGGAGTCGATCCATCTTTCAGGGAGCGATTCAAGGACTGGTCAAATGACATCATAAAAGGGATGGATGGTACTCTACCTTCAGACGACTTGAGGAAATCACAGAACGCCAGCCTTGCCCTTGCATCCTATTTTACTGAACTCATAGAAGAAAAGAAGAGAAGGCCTGGAATGGATCTTGTCAGCCAGCTTATAGATGCGAGGGAGAAAGACAGCATGCTGGATCCAGTGGAGCTCCTGGGAATGTGCCTGCTCCTGCTTGTAGCTGGGCACGAAACAACTACAAATTTGATAGGTAACGGCTTCTACTCGCTACTCAGGGATAGAAGCAAGATGATTGAACTCGATCAGGATCGCTCGTTAATGCATTCTGCCATAGAGGAGATGCTCCGATTCGAGTCTCCTGTGCAGAGGATCAGCAGGACAGCATTTGAGGAGGTGAATTTTGCGGGAATTGAAATACACAGAGGATCGGTGATATCTGCAGTGGTAGGGTCTGCAAACAGGGATCCTGAGAAATTTCCTGCACCGCAATCACTGAACCTTCGAAGGAAGGAGAATGAGCATCTGGCTTTCGGGAAAGGCATACACTTTTGCCTCGGTTCCCCTCTAGCCAGGCTTGAAGCAAGTATTGCATTCAATGCGTTGCTGGATGGTTTCCATGGAGCGAGGCTTGAGGGAAAGGCCGAATGGAACCGAAACACTGTCATGCGGGGATTGAAAAAGCTGGAAATCAGCCTCTGAAAGGATTCCCGCAAACAATCAAGAATAATGATAGTATGTATCATAGCTTAAGCTAAATATTTATAGAATTATAATATTGCAGGTGGATCAACTTGCCTATATCAGATGAAGGTGAAAAACTAGCCAAGTCTTTAGTACTGTCCGACATCCCACGCAGTGTAGCCTATACCCTGGTCTACATAAAAGACAAAGGGGAAATCACCAGTGTAGAGATAGAGAGGGAAACCAGCCTCAGACAACCTGAAGTGTCGATTGCGATGCAGTGGCTGCGCCGCAGAGGATGGGTCAACAAGAGAAACATGAAGAAGGAGGGCAAAGGCCGGCCAATTCATGGCTACAAGCTGTCAAAGGGATTCAATGAGATACTGGAGGAGATTATACAGGATCTTACCACGGAGATAGATGAAATAAAGGGAAAAATTGAGAAACTCAAGAGCTTTGAAAGATGAATCAATAGGTAAGCTCGAAGGAGGAATCCTTGCTTCCCACAATTATCTTGCTTGCCATCTTGACGAATAGTCCAACCTCTACAACACCAGGAAGCATCTTGATCTGAGATTCGAGGTGGGCAGGCTCTGATATTTTTCCGAAGTCGCAGTCGATTATGTAATTGCCGTTATCGGTTGTGAATGATTTTCTTAATTCGCAGCTTAATGCCATGTTCTCCAGCTTCCTCATGGTGAGACGGTACATGAAAGGCAGTATTTCTACAGGTATTTTTGATCTACTCAGATTACCTTCTGTTAGTTTTGAGTCATCAACCATGACAATGAACATCCTGCTGCTTGCAGCGATAATCTTCTCACGCGTGAGAGCCCCACCCCCGCCCTTCACGAGATTGCCAGAAGAGTCTACTTCGTCTGCTCCATCGAAATCTATGTCTATAACACCATTAAAATCTGCCAATACCTTTATCCCGAGCTTTTTAGCCATCTTTTCCGTTGCCCTCGATGTTGGAATACCGGTTATGGTGAGCCCATCGTCAACCTGTTCGGATAGATACTTAATGAAGTAAGCAGCAGTGGTTCCCGTTCCGAGACCTATGGTCATGTCATCCCTGACATATGAGAGTGCTCTCTTCGCGGCGGACTTTTTGCCAGCTTCCCCTATCTTATCCGACATGTTTGTCCGTTAATATAAGCGAGATATAATGCTTGGCTCGCAAACGATCCAGAAATTAAGATAAATTAGTATTGCATGAAGACTATACCTTCCAATGGAACGCAAAAGCTGGAAAGAGTCAGCATCACAGTTGCAGAGGATTGTATTGCCTGAAGACACGAATCTTTTCAACAGCCTTTATGGCGGACGACTGGTGGAGTGGATAGACAATATAGCATCCATAGTTGCGATAAAGCACAGCAGGCGCAGAACAGTAACAGGGAGCATAGACAGTCTGTTCTTCCTTTCATCCATTAGAATGGGATACATCGTATACCTGACAAGCAGGATAAATTTCACGACTCACTCGACTATGGAAATTGAGGTTGACGTTGAATCAGAGGAGGGCATTACCGGTGAGAGAAGGTTCACCACAAAGGCATATCTTACTTATGTTGCGATTGATGAGGAGGGCAAGCCGATTTCTGTGCCTGAGTTACTGCTCGAAACTGATGACGACAGGAAAAGATTTGAGGAAGCCAGCGCAAGGAGCGCTGCAAGGAAAGTTCTGCTCAAGAAGATACGGGACGAGATAGATCAAAGATAGTCCTGTTTCCGCGTACTATGATTGACGTGTGTTTCCCGTTTCCTGCGATAGAAGTACCAGTGCTTGATTTGTTTGTGGGATTTGAATGTGCAGCCAACCATCAAATTTCTAATCATTTTTAAAATCTCATATCGGTGATCCTTGATTGAAGATTCTCTGCGATGTCGTATCCATGCGAAGCGAGCAGAGTTTTGCCATTTGACTCCTTCACTAAATTTACAAAAGCGCTCCTGAAATTATTTTTTTCTGCTGCATTCATTTCGTTCAAGTATGCATCATATGGTGGCCCGGGTGTATACCAGTCAGGCCACAATACAATGTTTCCGGAGGCGTCGCCCGTCACGTTATCTCCGAAGGCAATAATCCCATCATCTGTTGCTAGGCAATACTCAGCGCCGAATTTTATCGCTTTCAGGCCAAGCACATTCCCGCTGGCATAGGTCTCATAATCGCCAATATCATGAACCCTGACGGCTTCTCTCGGATCTATCGAGTTTGCATCCTGATCCGGCAGATAGGCGGTAAGTCCATACCTTTTGTGTAAAAAGGCCGTAGCCCTGGTGTGATTTTGGGTGGTAAGAATTACTGCCTCCGGTTTTCCGAGTTTTAAAATTTCATCGTATAAGCCCGGCACAAGTGGTGGATCTATCAGAATCACTCTCTCATCAAATATGAATATATGCCCGACCTGGATCCAGTCGTCTGCCGGGTCTGGTGTGGACCATCTAAAGGCGTTCTTGCAAGCTCCAAGGATCATGATGCCAGGAGAAGTTATAGATATAGAAATTCTTGGTCAAAGAGAAGTAATAAATATATGACGGTCTTTCCACGTCAATGCCACTAAATGAACTAAGTGCATTTATTGCATCTTCCACGACAAACACTCAGGTATTTGACATTCTGAACAGGGTGTATTTGATTGCTCTTTCAGTTTCCGCGATTGTGATTGCTCTTCTATGGATACCCATAGCACTTGGCTTTTTCAGTGCCGAAGAGACAAAGAAGACAGAGGCTAAGATGCGCCTGAAGAATGCTGTCTACGGCACAATAATCTACGTGCTTGCTGTAAGCGGGGTACTCTACGCCATTTTCCAGTATATAGCTCTCGGCTCGTGATCCCCTGTCAGTCGAGTCCATATTCTTTTCACTGTTTGCACTCATAGATAGCACTTACCTTGCTATAATCACGCCTTTCTGGTACATTGCAATGCAGTACGGACTGAACCCCAGCTATTCCTTCTTTTCAATCATAGGTGGTTCTCCTGCCTACTTCGCAATCTACAACTTGATTTTCGGTGCTTCCTACTTCATAATTGCAGAACTTGCCCTGATATTCATGGCTACGGCATTCCTGGCAATAAATGCGTTGTGGGGACCGATCAATAGGATGAACCTTCTCATTCGGATGTCTCTGGCGGTCATACTTCCGCTTTTTACGATACAGGTCCTTGCGGTTATTATGTATGCTTCCGGCTCCGGCTTCTCTTATATATGGAATAATGCAGGAGTCAACTGGACAGGAGGACTATCTTACACATCCTCAATAGATTCCATTTCACAGGCATCGGGAGCGGCACCATCCTTCCTGTCCATAATGCAGTTCTTTTTCCTCAGCGGTTACTTCCTGGCTACCACAAGCCTAATCATTACATTGGAATTGCGGCAGGCGCTCCTGGTTGTTCTATCCATAATGTTACCAATTTTCTCCGTTCTCTTCGCAGTTCCGAAGATTGATGAATACGCTAGAAGAATGTGGAAACTCTTTCTGGAGACGGCAATATTTCCCTTCTTCACAATCGTTGCAGTCTATTTCGCCATAGAATCTTCCGGGAATTTCCTGCTTCAGCTTGCCTTCGTTGTATTCGCAGCGTCGTCACCGTTCGTCATTGTGTCTTCATTCAGAATATTCTCCTCTTCCTCCCTTCTGGGCATTGCGAGCGGAGTCTCGGTTGAGGAAACTGTCGGCAGGATTGGAGGAACTGCTGCGGGTATAGCTTCCCTGGATATACCACAGGCACTTGGGTCTGCAGCAGGAATTACTCCTGATTTCACCGGATCTGGAAGGGGGATAGATTGGAGTGAAATCTATGCCCGGGATCTAAACTACAGGAAGGAGGTGTAATCATGCAGAACGGCCGCTTTCCACCCAACATGTACGGATTCAAGTCGTCGATACTCGGTATTGCACCGGAAAGGTTGATCATACTCGCAGCATTCGTGTTTATAGCTTTCCTGCTTTACAGGTCTTTCCCTGTTGCTGCGATTTCAATTCTCATGTTTGCGGCCTTCGTCACTTTATACAGGAGAGGCGAAAAACATTTACTCATACGGCTTGCAGGGTGGGTTTCATGGAAACTTAGCAGGAAATCATTTATTCCTGACTTGAAAGCTTCCGTGCAGAAAGGCGCTCTCACGGTGGTAACCGAGGATGGAAAGCATGGATTGATTGTCCGCCTGAAGACAGATGAGATATACGACTTGCTTGAAGAGAACGTGAACCCTTTGTTTGACAGCGTGAGAAGGATTCTTAATTCTATTAACGGTGTGATGAAAGTGTTTGTTGTGCCAATGGATCGGGGAATTTATGCCAAACCGATATCGACAGAGTTTGCCGGTGCTTCTGAATATAACCAGATGGTGAGCCAGTCGCTTTCGGCTGCGAGATATCACCGTGTCTATCTTTTACTTTTCAATGAAAAAGGTTCCGGGAGCTCTGGCTTAGCCGACCTTGAAAAGAGGGTAGCCGCTGTTATATCACTTTTCGAGGCAAGCGGCTTTGCTGCGGAAACTGAAGTTGAGGGGGAGGAGATAGAATCATTATATTTGCACTCAATCTGATTTCATTCATTTTTATCGCGGTGGTTGCCGGAGCAGCGCCTAACCATGGATCGGGAAAGGAGCAAGGGATAAGAATAAGGAAGAAGTATTACATTGACAGGAAATATTCCGCCAGGTTTTTCCTGGAAGATGCATCATATTCACTCGGAAATGAATTTTCACGGTGGATTGATTCTTTCGGTGAAGAAGCAACTGTCGTAATAACAGTTAAAAGCATCCCAACCGCTATTGCCAGCAGGAGACTGAAGGCAATGAGGGCAGAGAGATCATCTGAATTGAGGGTCAACCGATCCGTCGATGCAAGGAATGAGAAGATAAGAAGCGAACTGCCTGTACTTGACAGAATGCTCAATAGCACAGGTGTTGCCGGAAACTCACTACTTGACCTCTCAATCTGCGTAAAATTATCAAGTGAACATCCTGCAAATCTCCAGAGAACCACCAACAGGTTCCTGATGTCTATGGACCTCCTTGGGTTAAAATTCCGGTCCCCGGATCTGATGAGGAGAAGAGATCTTTCTTCCAGGCTTTTTGGCAGGGTGAGGAAAAAATACCTTGTTGATTCAGAGCCGCTGGCATCTATGCTTCCAATCTTCCTGGCTGCTGAACCAGATACTTCCGGCATGATTATTGGTACCGATTCCTCTACTGGAATGCCCATATTCATGAACCAGATGAAGGAAGCTTCACACAATATGCTGATCATTGGAGAAACAGGTTCCGGGAAGTCATATTTCGGGAAGATTCTGCTGATGCGATCCCTTATATCTGGCGTCTGCAGGAGAGCGATCATTGTTGATCCGCTGGATGAATACAGCACTGACTATTTCGGAAATGACACGGCCGTCATTGACGCTACCAAGGGAGAGTATGTTGATTTCTTCGAATTCTACCCTGAAGAGAGCAGGATTTCTGAGGCCCTGACCTTCGTGACGGATACCCTTTCGCTTGACGACGAGGACAGTTCCCTATTAAGGCGTGCATCCGCCACCGTGCAGAAGTATGAAGGGATTGCCACACTGATGGATCACCTTGCCAAACATATTGAGGACGATGAACTGAATGACAGGATTAGATATCTTCGGCAGAAATTTTTCAGGCACAGGATAGACGCTTCACTCAAAGATATCAGGGTGACTATCATAAGAGCACCCTCTGAGCCTGGCCAGGAAAGGGATAGAACTCTAGCATTTGCGTTGACCACAGCCCGATATATCGCAAGATCGGATAACACCGACAAAGTCCTATTGCTTGACGAAATGCATCTTTATCAAAACAATGTTGATAACGCCAGGTTCCTCGCCAACCTGTTCAGAAATTCAAGGCATTTCAACACATCGGTCATAGGGATTACACAGAATAGTTATGATCTTGAAGGTTCACAGTATGCAAATACGATCAGAGACAATTCAATAGCGACATTCCTTTTCCGCACCAGGTCCGTGCAGAATACTGGTAACGATCGGATGCGCTTCGAATACTTTTCCATACAGCCCGAACTCCTTGCCGGAGGCAAGAATTATGATTATTCGGAGTGCTTCATGATTTTCAAGAATCGTATAAAGAAGGTGCACGTTACTGCGACTGCCTTCGAGAGGAAGACTATTCCGAATTCTTCTCCTGCGGGTTATGCTTCTCAAAATCAAGAACAAGCAAAAGAATACCGAACATTATAAGCGGGACTGCAAATGAATAGAGTCCAATGTCCGCCCATGTATCATAAGCTATGGACCAGCCAAGATAAAATCCTGCACCAGATATTATCATGATAAATGCAAACGCTCTGTAGAAGTTCCTGACAGTAAGATAGGACCCTGCGTGTTTGGTAATTTCCTTTACTGATCTTGATGCCTGCGCCATGGATAGGATGCGAATGCAATTCAATGTAATAATACCTACTAATCATGCGACAGGGTGGATTCAATAGTTATCTCATTGCGCCCAGTCAAGCCCTGAGCACTTTCTAGGGTAACCCCTGAAGAGAGGAATATCAAGAAGATTCCCACTTCTTCCTTAAAGCAACATGAAGGAATGAAAGATTAAATTACTTCGGTGAGATATCGTTTTCTAATGCATGACCCTGCCGAACCATACTTTAACTGCACTGACAGGGAAAGGGCTATTTTTGAGGCGGGGATAAAATTGGGCACCATTTATCACCAGTATGTGGGAGTTCCAATAAATTTGAGCAATCTTGAGTCCCTGGCCCATGCGATAAAGGAGAGTGTCCTCGTCCAGCCTTTTGTGTCTGGAGCAGAGGTTAGGATTGATCCGGAAATAGTGCAAAAGAGGCAGGGAGTCTACAAATATATTACACTTGCCGGAGAGATGCTGGACGTAAAGGTTGAGATCACGTACAAGAAAGAGAAGGTGGTG
>DAHXNF010000030.1 GCA_027366585.1 Thermoplasmatales archaeon
GTAGATATTCTGGACAATAGCGTCCATGCGGTAGTATCGCTGAAATGCATATAAATTGATTTCCTCCTATTATGTGTACCTTGGTTCATGCGATCTGTACCTCGGTTATTACATGCCAGTGATGCGGGGAGTATGATTTCACAACCCTGCTTGACAGAATATTGAATGAAGCGCAAATATCAAGCAGCTTTTTCTCTATCTCGGCCGCAGAAGACGGAAGATTTTCTGTTGAGACCAGGTGATGAATCATTATGACACCGGCAGGGTTCAGATTCTTCAATGCATCCGGGAGGAATGAGGGTGAACTGTAGTGACCCATGATTATCAGGTCAACTTTTTCTGGGAGAATGACTGATTTGCAGTCGTCGTTGTAGATTGTGAAGAATTTCTTGACCTTGTTCCTTGCAATGTTTGATTCCAGGTACTCGTAAGAGACGGGATTGATTTCAGCAGCATATATGTGATTCGGGGAACCATATTTTGCGATTGGAATCGAGAAGTAACCAATCCCTGCAAACATGTCATATACAGTCTTGTTCCGGACATCTAAGCGTTTCATGGAAGTTCTTATACCCACATTTCCTGGCGAGAACAATATCTCGGCTGGATCAAACGTATACCTTATGCCATTCTCCAGGTGCGTAACAGATCCACCAGGCCCAAAAAGTAACTCAACTGAGGGTTTTCTCGTGCTGTAGCGGACTCCTCCCCGGTAACGGTAAACGGATTTCACGCCGAGAACTTCAGCGAAAATACCTGCAAGTAAGGATGGATCCTTACCGTCATACCTGATAACAATGGAGTCACCATATCTGACCCATCTCTCGGGTATTGCTTCCAGGGGGATCCCATGGCCGGCTGCTTTCTCTTTTACCTGTTCCACCGGTGAACCCGGCAGAGTTCTGTCTACCGGATCGACGTCCACGACCCCGAATTTTGATGATACCTGATCCGTTAAGATGGGAACATAGACAAAATTGCTGTCTGCGGTTATCCTGTGCGTCCTGTCCACGCTGTCAGCCCTGAGAAGCCTTTTCAACTCCTTATCCGCTATATCCCTTGGAAGTGCGATTGCCTTCATTCCCATCCCAATCCGTTTCATTCCTTTGCCATTGAATCTCAAAATGCCTGGTTGATTTTGATACCTGCCTGACCAAATCCCTGCTCACCCTATTTATTTTGCCAAAAACATGTGGCAACGTTTAATCTCTAATTGCGATTTACAACCGTGACGCAATCCTCAGGCAAATTCACGCTCGCCTCTGAGTTGTTTCAAAGAGGCGTGAATTCCCCGATCAGGAATTACGGACCCAAGCCCAGGTATGTTTCAAGAGGGGAAGGTTCCAGGATATTCGATATCGACGGGAATATATACACGGATTACCGCCCTGCATGTGGATCCTTGATACTTGGGCGTGCCCATCCATCAATGAAAAGGGCCCTTGAAAGAGCAGGCAAGACAGGAATAAATTTTCGCGCTTCTACCGAATATGAGGTGGAGCTTGGATCTGCAATAAAAAGCGCGATACCAATGATTCAAAAGATACAATTCTCCTCATATGTTACAGAAGCAACTATGCATGCGGTAAGTCTTGCACGACCATATACTAATAGAAAGGGGATTGTAAAAGCGGAAGGCTTCCTCCATGGATCACAAGACTACGCACCCTTAAAGGCAGGACGCGTTGTCCTGACTCATGGCATCCATTCATCTCCAGGGATACCAGAAGAACTTTATGGTGATGTATCAATTGCAAGATTCAGTGACATCGGATCCTTCATGAAGATTTTCCATGAAAGTAAAGACGCTGACTGTCTACTCGCGGCTACTGGGGGGTTTCTCAGACAATGAACGGAATTAGAATCGGTACACGTGGCAGCAAACTTGCTATGATCCAGGCTAAAATGCTGTCTGCCCACCTAAATTCATCTGGGATAACGACCGAATTAATTGTGGTAGAAACTGCGGGTGACAGGGATAAAGAGGCACCAATATACACCATGGGTGGTACCGGAGTGTTCGTTTCTGCGTTGAATGAAAAGATTCTTTCCGGAGAGATCGATGTGGCAGTCCACAGCGCAAAGGACATTCCAACTTCTATCCCGGAAGACATAGAAATTGCCGGGGTTCTCGAGCGTGGTCCAGTCGAAGATCTCCTTGTTTCAAGAACCCCGCTGGAAAGAATGCCCAAAGGATCTGTTGTCGGCACCTCGAGCTTGAGGAGGAGCCATGAAATCCTGTTCGCTAGGCCCGATCTGGAGGTTAAGAGCATTAGGGGGAATGTTGACACCAGGATCCGCAAATATGTGGAGGGGCAGTATGATGCGATCATACTGGCAAAGGCAGCATATGACCGTCTTGGACTGGATGAGAACGCGTATGTTCTTGATGTCCACTCATTTCCACCGGCTGCAAATCAGGGAATCATTGCTGTTACAGCAAAAGCTGGTTCTGAATACGCATCTATTTTAAGGAGTCTTTCTGATAGAATGTCCATGACTGCAATGCTCATTGAGAGGACCGTTCTAATGCAGTTGAAGCTCTCGTGCGATGATCCTGTTGCGGTGCTTGCAACCGGATCTGATCCGATACGGCTTTTCATCAGGATATATTCACTTGCCGGCCGTTCTTACAAGGATTTTGTCTTCACAGTACATGATCCAGAAGAAGCAGCGGGATATTCCAGTGCATTGAAGGAAAAAGTTCCGGAGTCGTTCGGTTACAAATGGAGATAAAGAGCTTCCTGGTCACAACGCGTCCTGCAGAAAAATACAGGACAATCGCCGGTGGAAAGTGCTTTGATGTGAGAAATATCCCATTAACTAGAATTGTCTACAACCAGGATCCGGTGAACCTTAAGATTAAGATAGAAGCTTACGAGCCCAGCCTCGTTATTGTTACCAGCAGCATTGGGGCAAATGTCTTTCTTGGTGCTGGAATAGTTGGAGATTTCACGATTATATGCATTGGCAGAAAAACCGCGGAACCTTTTTCTGCTTTAAAGAGAAAGGTTCTGGTGCCGGGCGAAGAAAATTCAACCGGCATTGTTGATCTTGTTTCTCATTACCCCAGGGATAGAACGAGAATTGCCTTATGCCGAAGCAAAAAACATAGCAGTGAACTCGACGAGTTTCTCTCATCAAATGGCTACAATTATAGGTGCTTCGATCTCTATGATATAGAGGAATTGCGTTCATCCACTCTTGTGAGCGATTTTATGAATGAGAATTGCAGGGGAATAATCCTGACTTCCTCGATGGAAGCAGGGGTCTTTGCATCCATTGCGCGTGACGTTGCCGATACCTCCGCTTTCAGGAATAGGAAAATTTTCTGCATCGGGAGACCCACCATGGAAACGGCGGCGTCTCTGGGTCTGCATTGCGAGCCATTAAATACGGAGAGCGATTTTGATGCAATAGTCAAAGAAATCTCAAAAATTCATTGCAATAGCGGGGAATGGATTTGAACCATTGATCTACGGGTTATGAGCCCGTCGGGATTTCCTAACTACCCTACCCCGCTTTGTGCCCTGTATCAAATATTGATATAAGGTTCTTCGCTGCCTTATTCAATCAACCAAAATTGTTAGATGTTCAATTGGCTATATCCAAGGTAGGTCAATCAATATAGAATGCTTGAGGAGTGTTATGAATCATCTAAAAGATTCCTCAAGTTTCTTCAGTTTTATGTTCCTGACCTGTTTCTCGAGATACTGGTAAACTGTTCTCTGTTTACTTCCAGCTATCAGTCGCATCACCGCCTCTTTTCCATACTCTATCGAGATGTAATCGCCAATGATGGACACGGTATCCCCGTAGATCGATATGTGAGTCATTGTCATTTCCTCGACAATCTGCCTGGTCCTGCCGTTCCTTCCTATGAGACGGCCTTTTATCTCTGATATCCTGTGACTGCCGGGCTTTGCAAATTCACGCAAAGAAATCACGTAAAAGCTGTAATCCTCCTCGTAAAGTAGAAAAGCCTTCTCAGGGCTGAAGCCCCTGGCGATTGCCTGAATCACCGACATCGTCAGCGTGGCCTTCAGTGCATCGTCTCTCTGGACAACGGAGACCTCTCCGGCTTCGGAGTCAACATGAAGTGAAACATGACCTTTTGACTCGATCTGCCTGCGGGTATCACCGTTCCTGCCGATAACTGCTGCAATTCTGTCCTTGGGTATCTTTTTGGTTCCAACAATCATGCACTTTCACCGGTAACGAAGGATAGCAGATCGTTAACATCGCATTTAATTCCTTTCCTGTTGAAGAAGTTACAGACATTCCTTGCGTCACGCTCCAGGAAAATCTGTGCTGAGGGGTGTTCAATGCTTACTGACTGCCCAAAATCAATCATGTATACCTTATTTCGGTAAGTGAGCATGTTGTATTCGCTTAGATCGGCGTGAACAAGTTTTGCTTTTGTGTATAGCAGATGCATGCTTTCCCTTACCTGTGAATATGCATCTTCCATATCGATCGAAGACTTGCGCAGCTCTGGGGATGGCGAGGCTGCTGTCCCTAGGTATTGCATCAGTATTATGTTCTGATGGAATCCAATCGGATTGGGGACGGCAATATGGCATTCCCTGGCAGTCCTGAGATTGATGAATTCCTTTCTCGTCCAAAGGTAGACGATTCGGGATCGATCCTTCTTCTCATTCTCAAACCTCCTGTCACCCTGCACATAGAGATAAAGGTTTGAAAACCTCAATGTTGACATCTTAAAAATCTTCACGACTATAGGCTTCTTCCTGCTGTATGCCTTGAAAACTATGCTCTCTTTTCCTGACATTATCGGAAAATCCAGGTAATCGATGTTGAATTTCTTCATGCTCTCGAAAACGGCTTTCAGTGTCCTGAGGTCGAAAACAATATCCTGGGTTTTCCTCCCTGGATCCCCGGATCTGATAAACTCCTTTGAAAAAATTAGTTGCTCCAGTGCTGATCGATCTTCGGCTGTCATTTGAACATGTTTATGACTTCTGGTAAAATTCTGTTTCGGCTCAGGTAACCCGCCTGCGTCTGGGTATACCTGTAAACTACATCTGCACGATCCTTCTGGAATTCCCATGGCTTGACTATGACGAGATCGCCTTCCCGGATCCACATTCTTTTCTTCATCTTTCCTGGGATGCGGGAATTTCGGGTAAATCCATCCTCGCACATAACGCTTAATCTCGATGCCCCTGATAGCTTCTCAACTAATCCGAACATTTCCCCCTTCTTCCTGTTTGGAAGTATGACTCGAATGTTCTCAGCATTCTCGCCTTCCGGTGCTGGTTGGTTGAAGCTCATTGTAGCATCGTGGATATTATATCAATGAATATAAAGAGAGATGTTTTCGAAGATTCTCAAATCGTGGTTGAAACTCTGTAATTTCAATCCGATCTGAACCTGTGTAGTGCAGATTCAAGATAGATTGGTAACTCTCAAAGTCACACTCCTCTATTTCACTATTATTGCTATCACAAGAACCATTGATTCAAAATCGGCCAGAATCGGAAATTCTTGCTAAAACTCCTTGCAGCAGGTACGTTTATGCGATATAATCGCTATTGCCTGACACCACGAAGTTGTATCTGGTGTAACTTCCTTGAGAGTAATGTATTGTCGTTATGCTAACGTATCTGTCGCTGAGTGGATCATGATTCTTTTCGCGCTTTGTCTCACTTTGAGAAAAACACTAGAATTTAGATAATCTTGGAAAATCTATGAAGATATCAACCCTCTCTTCCTGGTGATCGAACTTTATTTCCTTAATGATACTCGGCTTCTCTAAACCTATAAGTCTCCTGAACAGTTCCTCAGAATTCATAAAATGTAAATGAGTGAGGGATATTATTTACCCAAAGAGTTCTAGAGATCCTTTTTTTCTTATATGTGAAGCCAGATGACATTGTATCTCGCCCTCATTTCAATACGACCTCGGTATTTGCGTATATCGGCTGGTTGAAACCAACCAGTGAAGAGTTGAAATCCATGTAATAGGTAGAACTTGAATCATACAAGAAGAAATATTCAAAGTAAATCGATAATACAAAGTGATACATGTGGACAGGACCCATGTTGGATTCGTTCAGTGGTGTGGCAAGGATAGATTGACAGGCTGAATTTGGGTAGTTTCCAGTCCTAAGAGGTATCCCACTGCCACACGAAAAGTTTTCACTGCCATGTAAATAAAAACATGGATACACATAAAAAAATGAGGAACCATAATATTCAACCGGGCCAGATATATTTGTGGACATGCGGATCCCCTTGATAATAAGGTTAGAGGAAAAATTAACAACAACTGCAAAGTCAGCCCATACCATTGTTGCGTTCTGATTGCTATCAAAAGGTGCCCAACCAGAACAATCCCTTGAATAAGTCTTCAGAGATGAGTTCAGCGCACCTTTTTCCAACACGCTGGCATAGTTGAAAATCCAGCCAGTAGTAAGATTGTTTGATCCATTCTCATGTAAATTCAACGGCCGGTTATACTGAAAATTCTGCACCCCATCTTTAACAATTCCATCTACACTGGCAACTTGATGGGCAGTAATATTAGTAATTTCGTAGAAGGAAATAGGAACTGCAAGAATTATCGCAGATATTACTGCAATAAATATGATCCGGCCGTTCCTTCTCGTGACCATACTAAAGCTTAACATTTTCCAATATTTATGTCTAAGCATGCAGACTATGGCGCCAAAAAACTGTCATGCCTCACATCATTTCCTTCGTCCTGTGCAAGCTCTGTTTTCCTTGCAATATAGGCAGTTTCCATGGTTTCATAAGAGACTGGATATTAACCCATCTTTCCCCAGTCCACTAGCTCAAGCAACCTCTTCCTTGTAACTAGTCGAATTGCGTCCTTCCGCAATGCTTCCCTGCTATCGGCGACCCTAAAAGCGACATCAGTGGATCAGAATACAAGCTTCATGTAATCCGGCATTGTCAACGCCCATTCATTTTCTTGCTGCAATTAGGATATCGTTTCCTGTCAGTACAGGATACTTTCCTCATTTACCCTTATGAATGACTTCTTCAGCTTCAGGTCATTCTCCAGCACAATCATTCTTATGGATGATATTTCACACTTTACGCCTATCCTTTTCAGGATGTTCCTGATCTCTGAATCGGATATCTCCGTATCCGGGACCCTGTCCCTGGTAACCGGTATATTTCGCCTTCCCCTTTCCATTGACTCGTTTCACCTCATACAGTTTGTGCGCTGAATGCTTCAGATATTCAACCACTATCCTTGAAGAATACTGGATAGTGTCATGTGTAGCAATGGAGGTATTATTCAACTGTGAGCAGCGGCCAACTATGCTCTGAATCTCTCGGATCGCCATCGTCGACAAGCATTCTCTTTTCTATGGCTAAAGTCAGGGCTTTACTCTGTTCTGTATTTCAAAATTGCGGTATTATGTTTGGATCTTTTAATTGCCAAATTTCTGCAAAGAAGGTGCATGTGCGCTGCTGGCTAACAGGTTACGATTAACAAGAATGTTATGCGTAATTATTGCTTTATCGCCAGGTTCCGGATGTTGAAAAATCTCTGCACCGTGTCCCTGAAGAGCTTTATGTTTCTTCCTTCCTTTCCTATTGCTTTTCCTATCTCCATCGGATCCACGGAGACAAGGACATCTGTCATTCCCTCTTTCCAGTTGACCTGGATCTCCTTTACACCAAGCCGGAAGAATATGTTCCTGACGAAGTTTATGAGATCATGAGATGCTTCCGCAACCAGGATGTGCTTGTTGGTCTTCTGCTTAAGTTCGGCCACGAACGACGGATTGCGCTTGAAAAGCTCAGCCATCCTCTTTTCACCTACGATGAAGATGATCATGTCCTCGTTTTCCAGGCATTCCTTGAGTTCAGTATGGGCTATTCTTTCAAATATCGCGATATAGCCCATTATCTTGTTGTCGACCACTATGTCTTTCATCTTGTTATTCAGTTTCCTTTCCTGTAAACTAGATTCACAGACCCGGTACCGAGGGTTATCGGCTGGCCGACAATGATGTTCTCAGCAACCCCGGTAAGTGGATCTATCTCGCCGGATATTCCTGCATGAAGAAGGTGCTTCGTGGTTATTTCGAAAGCCGCTCTCGCAAGCACGCTGCTTTTCTTTCCAGATATTCCCTGCCTGCCTACTGCCCTTACCTGGCCAGTGAATGTCATCATGTCAGAAACAAGCATGAGATGCCTCTGATCGACTTCAAGTCCCTGTTCCTGCAGGGTCCTGAGAGCTTCCTGGAAGACTGCATTCCTTGCTGCTTCCACACCAAGCACCTCGTAAATTTCGCTTATGTCGTTTGTGTAGGTCCTGTTCGTGTCTATTTCATCTATGTCCAGAACTCCTCGAAGGTTGGAGCCCTGTGTGTAGATGACCCAGTCCTTGGACGGTTCGAGTCGTGCCATTGCCCTCTTTATTCCAGGTACGCCTTTTATTGTCAGGGATTTAAGCTGCTCCTGAAGCTGGTAGAGTCTCTTGAATGACTCCTGCATTGGCTTGACAACAATAGCCTGTGACTTCTTAGTATCCTCGATATTCAGGGACTTACCCTTGAGCTTGGAAAGCGAATTCAGAAGGTCTTCCTGTGTAATCTGCCTCTCTGCCATCCTGTTCTTTATCGGCACTATGGATACAGACATGTTGACAGTATCTGTCTCAATGTCACAGACATCCAGGAGTGCTGTGTTTTCAACGAGCTTTATAACGCTCTCAACTGCCTCCCTTGAGGACTGGAACTCCGGCTTAAGGTAGATTGTCATGGACGGCGTGCTGGGCGTCCTTCTCGCATCAACGATTTCAATCAATCTCGGCAGGCCGAGCGTGACGTTCATTTCTCTTACACCCGCGAAGTGGAAAGTCCTCATGGTCATCTGTGTACCCGGCTCACCTATGCTCTGGGCAGCTATGATGCCAACTGCCTCATAAGGATCGATCTGTTTCCGGAGAATAGCCTCCTCAACCCTCTTTAGAACTATCTTTATCTCTTTTTCCGGAAGGTTACGGACTCTCGTTGTAAGTTCCCTTATTACTGAGTATGGGAGCTCGATTCCGATCTGCTTTGCCTTCTCCTTCAACTTATTTTCCTCTTCGGTAATAAAGCTCTCCAGCGCATCCTTCTCTGTAATTTTCATGGACAGACGCTCGGTGATGACAAATGTTTTAAGTCCTTCGTCGGGTAGCGAAAACTCAGAAAGCGGTATTGGTGATATTTCCTGTATTAAATCGATTTTGAATACCGCCTTAAGTCCTTCTTTTTTCTTCTTCAGGACATTCTTCTGCTTCTTCAAAGGTTCTGCAGAGCTTATAGCTATCCTGTACCGTGCCGCCTTCATATCTGAAGCAATATAGCCCTCTTTGGGCACTTCTTCGGGAAGGTCAAAATCCACTGCGTAAAGACATGGAGCACTTGAAACAAGCATCTCAACGTTCTTCTTGCTGTCTTTCCAGAGGATAACGTTCATTGCTTCACCTCATTCTCTTCATCCATGATTATAAAGTCCATATCGACCGTTTTTCCGTGATCGCTCTTGGTAGGATCAACACCATCTTCGCCGTACTTGAACTGTATGATTGATCCGACAGTGTCCTCGACTCTCCTCTTCTCGTCCACCTTGAGATCCTCGAAGGCATTGATCAGTCTCCTCTGCATGTAGCCGGACCTTGACGTCCTGACGGCGATATCGACAAGACCCTCTCTTCCTCCAATACTGTGGAAGAAGTACTCAAGCGGCTCAAGGCCCTTCTTGTATGAGGATTGCACGAAGCCTCTTGCGTAGGCGCCGACATCTCCCTTCTGGAAGTGCGGCAGCGTTCTTCCGCTGTATCCCCTGTTGATTCTTCCTCCCCGGACTGACTGCTGACCTACCATTCCTGCGACTTCAGATATGTTCAACATCTTTGCTCTTGCACCGGATCTTGCCATTATGACCGAGGGGTTGTTGAGTCCAAGATATGCGCTTGCGATCTTTCCCGATTCATCTCGAACCTGTCCCGTGAGTCCAAGGATCTCCATTTCAAGCGTTTCTTCAAGTGACCTGCCGGGCATTGATTCCAGCAAACCCTGGTTGTAACTCTCAATAACCTTGTTGATCTTCTGGACAACTTCCTCGGATATATCGGAGATCTGCGCTACCGCATTCTCTGGAATATCGTAGTCGGCTATGCCCGTAGAGAAACCGCGACTGCTGATAAAGCCCACTGCCAGTCTCGTCATTCTGTCAATGAAATTGGCGCCCTCTGCCGGCCCGAACTTCCTGAATATCTTGTCGATGATGATACCGGAGAAAGGACCGATTGCTGCCTCATCTATGGTTCCAGTATTCATTTTACCGTCAATTATCAGGACGTCCTTGTCCTCGGGGGCGTCCTCGTATTCGCAGCGATCCTTTGCACCTGAGCAAAGCTTGCTCCTGAACTTGACGTTCAGTCCTTCAGGAAGAATGCTTGAAAAAATCGATCTTCCATGGTAGAATTTCTTTCCGCCGACAATTACCGGTTCAGGCATCCTTGGATCGGGCACATAGCTCAGGATGTGCATTGTCTCTTCTTCAGTGAAGAGAGGGTTAAGATGCGTCAACAGGAAGAGAGAGGTAATATGATCATGTATCCCGCCAATAATAGGGCCGCCAAACCTTGGAGACATGATCTGCTCCTGCACCTTCATGATGATCCTGGCTTCAGCCCTGGCTTCTTCCTTCTGCAGTATGTGCAGGTTCATCTCGTCGCCGTCAAAGTCAGCATTGTATGGCGTGCATACCGCAAGGTTGAACCTGAATGTCTGTCCGGACAGGATACGCACTGTGTGCCCCATCATGGACATCCTGTGCAGTGAAGGCTGCCTGTTGAAGAGAACGATGTCCCCTTCCATCAATTGCCGTTCAACGGTCCAGCCGACCTCGATTCTCTTGGCGCTTTCCTCAGCATTCTGCGCAGTGACCTTCATTCTTCTTCCATCCGGCCGGATGATGTAGTTGACGCCGGGAACGTACCTTCCAAGCTCATCTCTTGGCTCTGGTCCGTGCGTGACAATTTCCCTTATGTTCTCAAGGTTGAATATGTTGACCATCACGGGTACAGTGAGTTCTCTTGCTGCTTTCTCTGGAACCCCGACCTCGTTTATGGAAAGGAATGGTTCTGGAGAAATTACCGTCCTGGCAGAGAAGTTAACCCTCTTGCCTGAAAGATTGGACCTGAACCTGCCCTCTTTTCCCTTGAGTCTCTGGGCAAGCGTTTTGAGTGCCCTCCCGGATCTGTGTCTTGCGGGGGGTATGCCTGCTGTCTGGTTGTCGAAGTACGTTGTTACATGAAACTGAAGCAGGTCCCAGAGATCTTCTATGATCAGTTGCGGCGATCCATTATCCCTGCTCTCGCGCAGCCGCTGGCTGATCCTTATTATGTCGACCAGCTTGTGCGTCAGATCATCCTCGCTCCTCTCACCAGTTTCCAGCGTTATCGAGGGTCTCACGTTAATAGGCGGAACAGGTAATACTGTCAGGACCATCCATTCCGGTCTCGCCACTTCGTAGTTCATTCCGAAGAGGAAGAGATCTTCATTGGGTATCTTTTCCAGTCTTTCCCTGATCTCCTTTGGCGTTATCTTGATCTGCTCTTCCCTGAAGGTTGTAGGCTTGTCCAGGAACACTTTCTTCTGGTGTGCCCCGCAATACGGGCAGATGGGTGCAGATGATGCTTCCTCTATGTATTTTTTAGATGCAACCGTCAGGGCGTCGGGATCGTTTGATGTTGCTTCTATTTCCTTTATTTTTGCGTTGAATTCGTTCAGTCTCTCAGGAACAAGCTTCACATGACCGCATGCACCGCAGGCTGCGTCAAGGAACGTCTTGATCTCCTTTATGAAGCCGACATGCACGACTGGCATGGCAAGCTCGATATGACCGAAGTGTCCGGGGCATTCATCCACCTTGCCGCCGCATGTTGCACATTTGAGGCCAGGTTCAATGACGCCCAGATGCAGGTCCATCAAGCCCCTCTCTATCGGATAGCCATCATCGTCATAGGTGTCTGCAGTGATCACCTTGATCTGTGACATTTTCCTGATTTCTTCCGGAGACAGCAGCGCAAAATTTATCGAAAAAATTCTCTTAGAAATACCCTCGTTCATTTCAAATCACCCAAAATAAGACGCATCATTACACCCATTGAAGATAATTCATCCCTCATCAGCTTGAACGCGTAGCTTGTCTCCACAGGATGTATGTTGCCGGTATTGCCGCAGACAGGGCATTTAAGCGTTCCCTTTCTCCGGTCGTAGATAGCAAGATGTCCGCATTTCGGATTTCCGCATATGTACAGGATAGTGCCATCGCTCTGGTCAAGCAGTCGATCCTTGATGACCATTGCAGCTCCATGAGCGATGAGCGTGTCCCGCTCCATTTCTCCGAACCTCAGACCGCCCTGCCTGGATCTCCCCTCTGTTGGCTGCCTGGTGAGTATCTGTACTGGTCCTCTTGACCTTGCATGGAATTTGCCTGCAACCATGTGATGCAGCTTCTGGTAATATATCACGCCGGTGAAAATGTCAGCCTTGAATTTTGTGCCAAGGATACCGTCGTACATGACCTCTGTCGACGAGCGCCTGAAACCGTATTTCTCAAGCCCGTCCCGCAGTCCTCTTTCCGGCTCTCCGGAAAAGATTGTGCCGTCGATTGTTGTGCCCTTCATGCTTGCGACCTTGCCACCAATCATTTCCAGTATGTGACCGACGGTCATTCTTGATGGAATAGCGTGAGGGTTGATGATGATATCAGGAATTATTCCTTCTTCGGTGAAAGGAAGGTCTTCCTGTGGCACAACTGCGCCAATAACGCCCTTCTGGCCATGCCTTGAAGCAAACTTGTCTCCAAGTTCCGGTATTCTCTCGCTTCTCACCTTGATCTTGACGACCTTGCTGTTGCTTTCAGAAACAGTAAGAATGACGTTGTCAATGTAACCCTGCTCATTAGGCCTCATGGTTATGGATGACTCACGCCTGCGCTGTGGACCGAGTTTATCCCCGCCTTCTTCAAGGAATCTTGGAGGCGATGTCTTTCCTACGAGAACATCTGATCCCTGAACATAGGATTCAGGATAGATTATACCCTCTTCATCTAGATTCTTGTAATATTCCTCTGCCCTTGCTCCGAGTACATCATGCGTTGGAATTTCGAACTTATCCTCCTGCCCTCCGGGATATCTGCGTTCTTCTGCACTGTAAGTCCTGAAAAATGAGCTTCTCCCCAAGCCACGCTCGATTGCTGCCTTGTTGAAAACAATGGCATCCTGTATGTTGTATCCCTGGTAAGAAAGGATGGCAACCACAAAGTTCTGTCCTGCAGGCTTCCTGTCGTACTTGATGTAATCCATGACACGGGTCTTGACCAGAGGTGCCTGAGGGTAGTGAAGCAGATGCCCGCGGGTGTCGCTCCTTATCCTGAAATTCGATGCATATAGACCGATACTCTGCTTGGTCATTGCTGCAGCCATTGTGATCCTTGGTGAAGAGTTATGTTCCGGGTATGGGATCACGGATGCGACAACACCGAGAATAAGCGAAGGATCTATTTCGAGATGGGTATGTTCCTTATTGAGTAGCTTCCTTGATGTGAATCTTGCGCCGCATTCATTGCATTCAAGCTGCACGGTTGAAGCGTCGGTTTTGCCGGGGTTAACCCAGCTCACTATATTCCTGTGAAGGTAAACGTTGCATTTAGGGCATCTCTCGGGTATCTCATAAGCGTAGATGGATATGAAGAGGTTCTCCTCCTCCTCTGCGTCAATCCATTCGATATATCCATGCTCGACTGCTTCGTTGATTGAAAAATCACCGCTATCTATTTTTTTAAGTATTTCCTTGTCCAGTGTGACATCACCGTCAGTAACGGTGAGAAGAGGTCTCCTTAGTCTCCCCCTGTCGCAGTTGATAATGACTTCATTTGTCTCTGTATCGTATTTAACGTTGACTTCATTAGAGAGTCTTCCTGCTCTTCTTTCCTTTCTCATGAGGGTTGTCAGGTTTGCCGGGTTCTCGTGGTATCCCACAAAATCACCGTTCACGTAAACTCTTCCGAGCTTGTTTCCAATCTCTGCCTCTTCGAGAAGCTTGTTGGCTGATAGAAGCTGCATCACCGGTGTTTCGTCTACACCCTCTGTTACGTTAATAAGTAGGGCCGCATTCTTCACCAGACCGCAGTTCTGCCCTTCTGGCGTCTCGTTAGGACACATCCTCCCCCACTGTGTTGGATGAAGATCCCTCGCTTCAAAGTGCGGCTGAGATCTTGTGAGTGGAGATATTATCCTTCTAAGGTGACTCAGGGTACTTACGTTTGAGACCCTGTCCAGAAGCTGTGAAATACCGGTTCTTCCGCTGTTCCAGTTTCCGGTTGACATCGCATGCAGTATCTTCTGTGTGAGGAGATCCTGCCTGATAGCCGGCTTGAGCCTGATTCCTTTCTTCCTGTTGAACGTTCTTTCAAGCTGATATTTCAGGTCTTTCATTACTGACTGAAATGCGGCCCTGAAAAGCTCTTCCATCAGGTCACCGGTCAGCTTAATCCTCTTGTTTGAGAGATGGTCTTTGTCATCCTCCTTTCTTATTCCAAGATGAAGTTCCAGAAGAGACCTGGCCATTCTTCCCAGGTAGACAGCTTTCTTCAGCCTGTCTTCAGGTGTATCGCCAAGGTGTGGCAGGAGTGACTTGTCCAGCATCTGTGATACCTTCTTTTCCCTGAATTCTTTGGCCTGGCCGGCTGCAAATCTTTTTTCTAGATACGAGATTGCATCGACTGTGGTATTTACACCGGAAGGCGGGAGATATTTTGGATCATGAGCATCCTCTATGTTGGAGTAGATGATTGGCTCCATCCCCCTCACCGAGGCTATCGAGTCATGTATCCTGACGTCTTTTTCAAGGCCGAGTGCCTTCATCAGGATTACAAGCGGAATTGTTCCTGCAACTGATGGTATGGTAACACTTGTGCCTCCATCTGCCTGCTTTTCCATTGATGTGAGAGCTCGGAATCCTCCTTTTTGTGAGAACACCTTAGCCACTTCAAGCATAGCATCGTATTTTTCCTCGTGCTCAACCAGGATCTTGTTTGGTGCAAGATCTTCCAGTGACACTATGGCACGTTCTCCGCCGCCAATAATGAAGTATCCGCCTGCATCGTCCGGGTCTTCGCCCACATACTGCAACTTCTCTCTTCTTGTTCCGTTTACTGGCCCGCTATTCTTCTCTATGTAAGAGTCAAGGTTACTCTCATGCAGGGTGCATACTTTCGACCTGACCATTACAGGGATATCACCAATCTTTATTGTCTCCGGTTCCTTCTCTACCCCGTCCTCAATAATTCTTACCTTTAGGTTTACGGGTGCAAGATAATGGAGATCTCTCAGTCTTGCTTCGTTCGGCGTTATCTGGTTGGAAGCTCCTGATGCTTCCTTGATCTCTGGTCTCTCGACCCAGATGCTCCCTTCGATAGCGTTCTTTCCATTCCCCTTCTTCCTGGAAAAGTAAATCTTGATGTCGCGCCCCCCAGTTTTCGACTTGTCGAGCGTCATGGAACCTGGTTCATCTTCATCGGTAACCTTAGTTTCATCTACAACCTGCTGCATTATGCTGACAGGATTGTTTCTTGTAGCGACAAAATAGTTGAACGATTCAATTTGGTGATTTACAATACTTTCTGTTTTAAAAAACGCGTTGACAATCTCCTTCATCTGGAAACCTCTCTAACTACAACCCTGTAATATCTCGAAATTCCAGCCGTGGGACTCTTTCTCACGATCTCAACTATCCTTCCTGGCTCGATAGGACCATGAATTTCTTCTAGCGCTCTAACGGCAGGGTCACTTTTAATAATTTTGGGCAGCAGTTCCTTCGATATCCCCAATTCAGATAAAACTCTTTCCTCGTTTCCCTTCTCGACTAGATGATGCTCTGGCACCATTTCATGGTGCAATACGTTGTACTTCGCCATTTTATCACATCCACCGCGGGCCCGGGGGGGATCGAACCCCCGACCACCTGGTTAAAAGCCAGATGCTCTACCTGACTGAGCTACGGGCCCTAAACGATAGCGTTCTGCATTGATACTCAGAATATAAATATTGGTGATTCCATTTACCCCTATATCGAAAGTTGGTACCTGCGTTATAGATTTTAGATAGGCCAGGTCTTCAGATAACGTTGTACTGTGCAATAATAGTATCTTATCGGGATGAAATATGTGTTATTTATTAACCATCTTTCTATCTCGAAGCGAGAAAGGATGAAGGTTATCACAGACGGTGAAGCAAAGAATATTCTCGCGGTGTGGATGGAAGAAAACTGTGTCCGCATGATCGATCAGCGGAAGATACCGGAGACGGTTGAGATATATACTGCGAGGAACAGTCAGGACATAGCTTATTCAATTAAGGACATGATTGTCAGAGGCGCTCCTGCAATTGGCGTCACAGCTGCTTATGGCCTTGCAGTGGCCAAGAATTCCGGAGAAGATATGGACAAGGCAGTTGAACTCATTAGAAATACAAGGCCAACAGCCTTCGACCTTTTCAAGGCAATATCATACATGAAGGCGAACATGTTTGACTCCGGTGCGGCAAGGAGATACGCGAATGAGATCACCGGGAGATGCAAGAAGATAGGTGAAATAGGAAACACCCTGATTAAGCAGAACAGCAGGATACTCACACACTGTAATGCCGGAGCCCTTGCCGTGGTCGATTGGGGGACTGCTCTTGCGCCTATGCGAATCGCAAATTCTGAGGGAAAGAAGATAACGGTATTTGTTGATGAAACGAGACCTAGGCTGCAGGGTGCACGCCTGACAGCATGGGAGCTCGCACAGGAAGGTATCGAGCATTATATCATCGCTGACAATGCGGCCGGCTACTTCATGAAGAAGGGTGAGATAGATTTGGCAATAGTCGGCGCAGACAGGATTGCTGCAAATGGAGATTTTGCAAATAAGATAGGCACCTACGAGAAAGCTGTTCTCGCAAAAGAAAACGGCATACCGTTCTATGTGGCAGCACCGGGAAGCACGTTCGACTTTTCCCTTAAGACGGGGGATTCTATTCCAATTGAAGAGAGGGGTGAGGAGGAAGTCCTCAGCATAGGTGACAGGAGATTGGCGCCAGAATTGTCGCACTCAAGGAATCCTGCCTTCGACGTCACTCCAAGCAGGTATGTTACTGCATTTATCACAGAGTATGGGCTTTTCGAACCAGGCAACCTGCGGGCGCTGAAAACAAGGATTGATGCTGATCTGTTTATGCGTTAATCGTTGGGCTCAGTGATCATCCAGGAATACCTGAAGAGTGCTCTTCGCTCTTTCCCTTGCTTCCTGGTGGCGCTTGAGGAAGGAATTTACTCGCTCAATGAGTATTGCTTTCATCTCACCGCTCAATAAGGCTCCGGATCTATAATCATCATGTATTTTCTTTAGTTTAGAATCATCCGGCTCAAACATTATCTTCAGCCATTGATAGCTTACATCTATATCCGGGTCTCCGCCGAGTTTGCGATGTTCCTCGACCGATGTCCTTCCTCCGGAGAAAGCATATTTATTGATCTTTCTCTTTACAACAGCTTCCGAATCGGTGACGAAGATGGCGTTGTTCGGATCTGAGGAACTCATCTTGCCGTCTACGCCTGAAAGAGGTGGTATGAAGATACTCATAATGCTTGCAGGCTTGAGATAACCCAGCCTGGGTAGCACATCCCTCGCTATCCTGAAGTGAGGATCCTGGTCTATTCCGTATGGAATCAGACATGGTATATTCTTCCCGTTCCTCACGCTCTCGATCATTGCAGGAACTGCCTGGATGCTGGTGTAAAAAATCATTCCGATGTTGGCGGATTGATCGAAGCCGAAGGTCGCCTTGACGGTGGAAAATGTAATCTTCTTGGCAATTTTCACAGCCTGGGGGTAAAGAAGTCCTGATCTGTCCGTATCGATCATGATTTCAGTTAGCTTTGGGTCAAATCCAAGTGCCACAATATCCAGCGCATTGTCTAATGCAAGCGAGTGAGTCGTTTCCGAATCCAGATTTTCATTGAAGAGAAATTTCTCGTCATCTGTGATCTGAAAAATGAGTTTTGCATGGAACTTTTCCTGCAACCACTTTGTGAACACCCAGGGAACAAGGTGTCCAATGTGTGTATGATCCGATGGACCCCGCCCGGTGTAGAGGTAGAAATTCTCACCGGCCTTTTTTCGGTTCAGAAGCCAACCAAGGTCCCTGTGCGTGAAAAAGATGCCTCTCCTGAGCATAAAATGAATGTCGCCACTTGTCAGATCAGAGAGTTGTTTCAGTATTTTCTGGTCGATGGGTTCGGTACCAAACTTAGTCATGATTTTTTCATAGTCAACCTTGCCCGTAACTTCCCAGGGCGTGATCTTGGTCTTCTCTGTAACGTTCATTAATACGGTACCTGATTGCCGGTTATTAAATTGTTATAGAAAAAATATCCGATTCCTGCACCAGAATGAAAAATGGATTGGAAAGTGATGACAGCGACCCCCATTTCCCGTCCCCTCGCGGAAGACAGTACGCGTGAAGGGCACAGTGAGCTTTACCGTCGGGTTCGGAATGAGACCGGGTGTTACCCCACTGTTGTGGCCGTCACCAGTTCGAGATTGATAGACAGTATATAATCGTGATCGTTGTACAATATCCCCCGCCCGGGTGTAATGAAGAAACAGATCCCTAAGAATCGAACGAATTTTCACTGAATCATAAATAACTGCATCACGGCCCATACTGCTATTAAGTAAAGGTGAGGGGACATTTCATAATCGTCTTACCGGATCTATTGTGAAAACTGTCCAGCATGATAAACTGTTATAGAGTTCATGTCTTTTTGTTTTTCTGTACTCAGTCAATCTGCTGGATTCTTTGTGGATCAGAGGATAGTATCAGAAACTTGAGTACATTGATAAACCGTACTTTATGAGACCGGTATTTATTTGGTGAAGAATAAAGAATTAAGGTTAGATTGCCACTCTCATGACATACTATTTTATAGATATCGTTAGGTAAAGAGAAGATATATCTAAAAAAAGGATAGTATTTTTATACTGTATATCATTAGGTATAGATAAAGAAGGAGAGTCAGAGTTGCTAAATGATTATCTATTATCGCTTTTCAGGTCCTTTTTTAGGCAGAATTATGGTAATTCACTTATAATAAAGGGTAAACCTGGAGCGGGGAAAACTTCTTTTGCTCTTGAGCTGTTGAACATGGTTAGGGCGGAGGTTCCAATTCATTATATATCAACGAGGGCATCAGAGGACCCATTGCTCCAGAAGTTCCCTTGGCTTCAGGAAATCTCTTCCGGAAAGCGGAGCAGGAACAGGGAAACCGAGAATTTATCCGAAGCCTCGAAAGTGAACCTGGAAAGTCTCGAAAAGATGATAGAGGAGGGTCGCCTTGCAAACGGGGCTCATGGCGAGATACAAACTGGCCTCGTCCTGAACGTTGAGGAGCTTCTCCCAGAACTGGAATTCCTCTATACTTTTGTCGACAGTAACCTTACAAGGAACCCGATTATTGTTATAGACTCAATAGAAGCACTGTCAGAGAAATATGACATTGATTCCGGATTACTTTTCTCGATTATACAGAAAGATCTTGTTGAGGGTTCTGGCGCTAACGTGATTGTGGTGATGGAAAGTGAAGGAGAGAACAAGCTAGATTACTATTCCGATGGGGTCGTTGCCATGACTTACGAGCTTTTCAACAATTTTCTCATCAGGAACGTTAGAATAGAGAAACTTAGAGGAGTTTCAATTGGTTCAAGCCCTATCTATATATATTCACTGGACGAGGGAAGATTCCACTCCTTCAACAGGGATACCATCAGGTACCCTTCCACGAAGATCTCCGAACCATTGCAAGATATTCAGAGCCAGCTCGAGGTTCCATTCGGGAATGATGGTTTTGATACGCTTCTCGAACCTGGTTCCAGCAGCATTCCTGTTGGCTCTGTCCTTGTCGTTCACAGGAAAGGAAAGTCGACTTCTGTCGATAAGTATGTTAACTTGCTGAAGAATAACCTGATTAAACAAACCATTGCCCAGGGAAGGGGAGTCATAGACGTAAGTTCATCCAATTATGAATCCTCCAGGATACTTTCTCAATGCATTGATCCAGACTGGATGACGCATTACATAACAGCAGAGAAGTCAGATCGGCAGAGTCCTTATATCGTAAACCTGGGAGGGAAGAGCATGATCGAGGATTTCCCGACAGAGGTGGTCGATTTTTACCTTTCTTCATCGCAGAAACCAAATGTATACATTTTCTCCACCGATTTCCTCCAGTTCGTATATGGTTCAACATTTTACGGTGATCTCGCTACGCTTATCAACAGTCTCAGGTCAAGCGGCATCATCATGATAATTGCTGATGATGAGGAGTACGAAAAGATTCTCCACTTCGGAACTTACGTTTTCCATATGTCTGACAGCTTTGGTTATGTTACGGTGAACTCCAGCCCTTCAGAAATGTATCTTTGCAGCATTGATAATAACGCCGAAGGGTGGCCCACCATCAAGCTTTCAATCATGGTATAGAACGTATACTGTTTATCCCTGCATCCTTTATTCTGGCAGTGTATTCACTTATCTCTTCTTCCATATCGTAAAGCTGAAGCAATATCTCCGTAAGATGGTTCATTGCTTCCTTTATACCTGATTGCCTGTCCTCATGCTTGCAAACAATAGTTACCTTCAGCCTGTTACCCGAAAGATCGTAAGTAACGGTACCCGTTTCATTTTCTCCATTACCTGTGTGGATAGCTGCCTTGAAGATTTCTTTCTCGTTCTTCATCTCCTCTGATACTTTCGCCTGCATCTTTGAGCTCATCGTAATTTCCCCGCTTGCAGTCAGCAAAAACATACCGCATGGAATTATAGAGTAACATTTAACTCATTCCTTGCGGTAACATGGATGTGTTCCCGACTGAGAGGATGCGCAGACTTAGGAAGAATGAGTCCATGCGCGATCTTGTATCTGAAACCCTGATAAGTAAGCAGAAACTAATAATGCCAGTTTTCGTGGACGAAAACCTGAAGGAACCGAAGAAGATTGATACAATGCCCGGGATCCTGCGACTACCGCTTGCAGCACTCGAGGAATACTTTGGAAGGCTGGAGGATCTTGGCATTCGATCCGTTCTAATGTTTGGAATACCCAAATCTAAGGATGCGATGGGTACATCGGCATATGATCCTGAAGGGGTAGTGCAAAAGGCCCTCAAGATATGCGATGAGTCGTCAAGACTTATCAGTATCGCAGATCTGTGCCTCTGTGAGTATACGGATCATGGGCACTGCGGGCTCGTTCAGAACGGAAAGGTAGATAATGATTCCACGCTCGAGACTTATGGAAAGATCGCGACTTCGTACGCAGAGGCTGGAGCCGACATGGTTGCACCAAGCGGGATGATGGATGGGCAGGTTGCAGCAATCAGGTCTGCCCTCGATGCCTCAAATTACAGGGATACATTAATAATGGGCTATAGTGCCAAGTATTCTTCATACCTGTACGGACCTTTCAGGGATGCTGCAGAATCAACACCAAAGTTTAGTGATCGCAAAACTTACCAGATGGATTTCAGGAACTCCAGAGAAGCCCTCAGAGAGGTCGAGTTGGATGCTGAGGAGGGTGCGGATATCGTAATGGTCAAGCCATCACTCTTCTATCTTGATGTAGTGAGCGAGGTTCGCAAGATCACAAGGAAGCCCCTGGCAGTATACAGCGTAAGCGCAGAGTACACGATGATAAAGAACGCTGTTGATCTAGCACTTGCACAGAAGGAAGTGATTCTCGAGTCCCTGTATGCTCCGTTCCGTGCTGGTGCCGACATGCTTATTACTTATTTCGCAGAATACTTTGCCGAGAATTTCTGAGATTTTCTGGAGTAAATTAGATCCGGAAATGATCAAGCGTCACAGATTTTGCGTCTTTCGTAATGATTATTTACCTTCAGGGAATTGCTATGAAGGTGAAATAAAAATGCCAGTATATCTAGGAATGAAAGCTCCAGAATTTACAGTGAATACCACAAAGGGTCCCCTGGTTTTTTCCTCTTTGAAGGGGAAATGGGTCCTGCTCTTTTCGCACCCGGCAGATTTTACTCCGGTGTGCACGACAGAATTTCTCGCGTTCACGGAGAGATACGACGATTTCAAGAAGCTTGGCGTTGAACTTATCGGGCTGAGCGTGGACAGTATATACAGTCACATAGCCTGGATGAGGGACATAAAAGAACACTACGGTGTTGAGATCCCATTCCCTGTTATCGCGGACATAGACAAGGAAGTGGCGAAGGCTTACAATCTTTTCGATGAGAAGTCTGGAGTTACTGTCAGGGGCGTCTTCATCATAGATCCGAACCAGGTTGTGAGATGGATGATCTATTATCCGGCCGAGACGGGAAGGAACATGGATGAGATCATCAGAGTGGTCAAGGCACTTCAGTTTAACTGGGACAAGAAGCTTGCAACACCTGCAAACTGGAAGCCGGGTGAGGCTGGAATAGCAGGTGCACCCCTAACACTAGAGGACAGCCTACAGAGAGACAAAGAGGGAGCAGAGCGCTGGTACTTGAAGAGAGTAAAGGCTTAAATCCCCTAATGACGGAATGCATAATGTTCAACATGGTGCTGGGTGACTTCCACCCATCCACCATATGTGTTGAAAGATCTGGCTTTCCTGCTT
This sequence comes from Thermoplasmatales archaeon, assembly GCA_027366585.1. Taxonomy (GTDB): domain Archaea; phylum Thermoplasmatota; class Thermoplasmata; order Thermoplasmatales; family Thermoplasmataceae; genus UBA582. Next base: position 22,737 of record DAHXNF010000030.1, read on the forward strand.
CTTTGAAGGGCCTTCTTTCGTTGGCAAGCAGTGAATATGTCGAGGAGAGTCTGAAAGAGTATATTGAAGAATATGCAAGGACAGACGAAATCTTACCGGAAGACAGGACGATAGGCTTTGTCGTTTTCAACCTGCCGAAGAAGGTTGCATCTGTCTCAATCAGCACAATGAATGAGGAAGAGGCGTCGACACTTAACGAACTGAAAGGAAGCCTTACCGAATTGGGATTCAAGTTTGAGCTTGACGCACCAGCTTGAAGGAAGCGGTGCGACTTGCCTTCTATCATATGAAATAGAATGGAATCTAAAAGTTAAATAGGGGCTTTTGATTGCTATATTATGTTTGATTCACCCATAGAGTGGGCCATTGTTGTCCTTGTGATCCTTGTGCTTTTCGGCACAAAGAAGCTTCCTGAATTTGCCAGAAACGTTGGTAAGGCAACTGGGGAGTTCACGAGGGGTAAGATGGAGATTGAGAGGGAGATTAGAGCTGCTGCAGCCGCTCCTGCTCATTCCGATAATGAAAGCGTCGTTAATGCCGCAAAAGCGCTTGGCATCGATACTTCAAACAAGGACGAGACGGTCCTGAGAAGAGAGATATCTGACAGAATCAAGACATCCTGATGGATACCGAAGGCTTCATCGGGGTATTTCTCCGTCACTTTGATGAGTTGAGACGGAGGATATTCACTATATTAAAAGTGTTCGGGGTTTTTTTCGTTGTTTTCCTGGTTTTCGACGTCCGTTATGTATCATTATTTGGATACCGCTTCCCGTTCATTTATCCAGACATCTTCGGGAATGTAGGAGCTCAGTTCCTGACTGCTATCGAAGCCCATGTCCTACCCAAAGGATTCACAATACTGACGATAAATCCGACGGATGGGGTAGTAGCCGATTTCTATAGCTGCCTCTTTCTGGCAACTGTCTTCTCCATTCCTGTTATAGTTGACCAGGTAGCAAAATTCCTGACGCCGGGTCTTAAAAGAAATGAGGTTGCGGCATTAAAGTCAGTTGTTGTACCTGGATCTCTCCTTTTTATTTCAGGCGCATTCATTGGTTTGTGGCTGTTCCTGCCGGAGATATTGCGCATCTTCCTGGATTATGATATTGGGCTGAACGTGCAGCCGTACATCAGCATCTCATCATTCGTTAGTTTTATCCTGATTTATGTTCTTGGATTTGGGCTTGCTTTTGAAGTCCCTGTCTTCATGACCATGCTGACCAGGTTTGGCGTCGTTTCTGCAGAATTCTGGTCAAGTAAATGGAGATATGCCGTTGTTGGGGCACTCATCATTGGGCTCATATTGTCCCCTGGCGTGATAGGCTTCACGATGATGGCAGTCGCTATTCCCATTATAGCACTGTACTTTGGAGGCATATACTTCGCAAGGAGGGCAGAAAGAAAACAGGAAGCAGAAAAACAGGTCCCGGTAGATGCCTAGTGCCTAGTACATTGTAAGGTTGTATTTCCTGTCCATTTCCTCGTAACTTTTTCGATCTCCAATGCCCAGGATGCTTGACAGCTTCGCCATTTCCGACGCATCGGATTGGTCGTAAAGCTCCCTGCCGAGAGCCAGCCTCTTCTTTTCGCTGCTGAAGAATATGATTTCACCGTATTTTCTGAGGCAGTGAATGCACTCGGCAGCCTGGTCCTCGTCATCTCTTACCGTATCAAAGCATTCCTTGTAGCTCATAGGTCACCACACCTCTTTGGATCAAAAACGGGAAGCTTGACGTTATAGCGATCCATCGTTATTTTCAGGTAGTATGCAAGGTTGGAAAGATATTCCATAGCAGCGTCCGCTTCAAATTGTGAAAATCCATAACTTCCTATAATCGAGGCAAATTCTACGATCGATTCAATTGGTGCATCGCCAGACAATATATTCCTTATCTTTGACAGAAGGTCGGCAGCGGCCCTGTATTTTTCCTTGTGAGAGATAGAGTAGGAGAATCTGTATTTTGCCTCCCTTTTCGTTATCCTGGAGGTTGCGTCGTCGATCTCCCCGAACAGTACTGCGCTCCTGATTATTTCCAGATCTGTCAGTATATTCATATTTTTACCACCCTACACCCCGCCTACTAGAGGCAGTATTGAGAAGAACAGTCCAAATATGAAGAAAAGAACAACCACAACAATAGCCGAGAAGTATACCGGAAGCCTGTTCTGGATTGATAGATCGAATTTATCTTCGCCAGTACCCTGCCTCCAGTACATAAACATCATCACCCGGAAGTAGTAGAATACTGAGATCGCACTGTTAAGTATTGCTACCACCGCAAGCCACCAGAGACCGCCCTGCACAAGGGACAGGAACAGGAAGAATTTTGCAAGGAAACCGCCTGTGAGAGGAATTCCCGCAAGCGATAGAAGGATAATGGAGAATGAGAGTGCCACCCCCGGCGACCTTTTAGCAAGACCTGAGATATCATCAACACTGATTCGATCGCTCTTGAAAATGTTCATCGTGAGGAATGCGCCTCCCTTCATGAATATATACACCAGTGAATAGAGCATTCCTGCGGCGATCGCATACTCAGCTGCCGTCGTTCCCGGAGCATAACCCGTTACGGCGAACACAAGTATCAGGTAACCGGCCTGTGCAACGCTTGAATATGCAAGAAGCTTCTTCAGGTTGTTCTGCGAGAGGGCAGCAACATTCGCGTACGTCATTGTGGCTACTGCAATGATTGCAAAGAATACATAAACGTATGAATCAAGCCCGGAAAAGCCTACCACGAATACCTTGAGCATTATCATGAAGGCAACCAGCTTGCTTCCAGTTGACAGGAAGCTGGAAACTGAGTTTTCTGTGCCATCGTAGGTATCGATGGCCCACTGATGCATCGGGAATATTGCGAGCTTGAATCCAAACCCTATTACAAGGAATGCAAGTGCAATCAGCATGTCGGGAGTGGACGATATCTTCAGTGCTCCCGTCAGGCTGAATGTCCCGGTAGAGAGGTAAAAGTATGAAAGCCCGAATATGATAAAAGCTGTAGCAACCGTTCCTGTGAAGAAATATTTTATAGCTGATTCCAGGGTCTTTTTTGTCTTGTGGAATCCTGCTATTATGTAAGTCCCGATGCTGACTGCCTCGAAGGCTATGAATAGCGTGATCAGGTTGTAGCTGAACGCAGCCACCAGCATTCCTGTCGTTACGAACAGCAGCAGGGCATAGAATATCTCGCTCCTGGCTGCAATGTTCCTTAGCGCCGGATAAGTGATGAACCCTGATGAAACAAGGAAAAGGAGTGCAAAGTAAAAGCCGAAGCCGTTAAACTGAGTGCCTGCGGATACCGAGAAAGGCAGGATGCCATACCATTCCATTAGTATCAGGAGGAACGAGACAACAAATGCACCCATCGCAACGGTGGAATAGATCCTGGACTTAAGCCGGAATATTCCAAGGGCCAGTATCAGGAAACCGGCAGCTCCGAGAACAAGCATGGGGTAGTAGAATGCAAGCTGATTGATGTCAAACGTCATATTATGCCTCCAAAGAGAATGCCATGTGCATAGGCCTGTATCGGACCGAAGAAGAGAACAGGAAATATTCCAAGAACAAGGATCACTGTGAACACTATAATTAACATTGCCAGTGGAGCACCCGTGATGTCAGATATCTTGCCAAGTTTCTCGTTGTATGGCCCATATAGTGCTTTCTGGGCAGCCCAGATATGGTATGATGCAGTGATAAGCATTCCAAATATCAGCAGGAATATCCAGTAGCCTATGACCTGGTAGGACCCAACAATGATGGAGAATTCACCAATGAATCCGGCGAGGCCGGGAAGACCAAGTGACGCCAGAAGACCGCCAAGGAGGATTGTGGATAGGAACGGGGCATCGCGGTATATGCCCCCAAGCGATGGTATCCTGTCGCTTCCGGTCTTTACAAGAATGTAGTAAATGGAAGCAAACACCAGGAGCATTATTATCCCATGCGTGGCAACCTGGAACATGCCTCCTGAAGCGGCAATAAGTGCATTTTCGCTCTTAACCGGATCCAGGAAGGCGGAAGCAAAAGCAAGCGTGACAAAACCCATTGAAGCGGCACTTGCATATGCCATCATCCTCTTGAGCGACTGCTGGAACATGGCAGTAAGTGCGAAGTAGGATACACTTATCAGGCCAAGCACAACCAGGATGTCAAGACCCGCTGTGCCGATGAGCCCGCCGAAGGGAAATAATATTCCAAACAACCCATAGCCGCCCATTGCGGACAAGGCACCAGCAAGTATTATGGTTCCCGGGTACGGAGCCTGCTCATAAGAATCTGCCAGCCAGGCATGCACCGGGAATGATGGAAGCTTTACAAGGAAGGAGAATACAAAGCCGAAAAGGATAAAATCCTTAGCAATCAACGGAAGTGTTGCCGTGAATGCGGGGTTCTGCATCGCGCTCAATAGAAGATCCATCTGGAATGTCAGCACGCCATATTGCAGGTCATAGTAACTATAGAGGGCAAAGATTGAGAGAAGCATGAATATTGATGCAATGTGTGTATATACGAAGAATTTCAGTGAAACCCTGTCCTTTCTGGGTCCACCGAATTTTCCAAGTATGAAATATACCGGGATGAGCACAAGCTCCCAGAATACGTAAAAGAACAGGAAGTTTCTTGAAATCAGGAGACCTAGCATTCCCGCCTCGGTAAGTAGAATAAGCAGGAACATTGATGGCGGGTATTGCTTCTTGTCTGTCACGAAGACTGCAGCAGCAAATATTATACCCGTCAATATGAGAAGAGAATCAGCGAATCCTGAGACGCCGATGGAGAAATATATGCCAAGTGAAGGCGAGAGAGCAATGTTGGACTGGGACAGGAAGCCTCCGGTATAGCCGGATGAAAACCTCAATACGCTGTATATCAGGATCGCGGCAAGAGTGATTAGGGTGGAGATTCGGGAAAACGCTGATGATCTGTTTTTCGCAAGGAACGCAATAAAAGCCGAAATCAGGACCCAGATGAATATACCAAGAATGATCATATGGCGCCTCCTATTATCTCAACAACCAGGAATACGAGTGCCGCGACGAGAACGATTACAATGAAGTAATTTTCAATAATACCTGTCTGTAATTTCCTGAGGGCGGACCCCATCCTTGTAACATCCTGTCCAAAGGTCTCATTTGCTGAATTATATCTGTCCTCGAAGCCGGAAAATGCCGAGGATAGGGGCAGGATTCCCCTGACTGCTATTATGTTAGTAAAGAGTTTATCAAGGTAGTACTTCTTCTTCAGCACCCTGTAAGCCCTGTTGCTCGTGGAATCCAGTTTCTTCCACCTGTTTGCTGTTCCAACGAAAAGGCCAAGGAGAACACCAACAGCAATGAGCCCATACACGAGGATTTCTTCCATAAGCGGTTCTGTGAATGCAGCATACGATGCATCAAGATAACGATAGAAGCTTGTCTGGAAGAGGCCGAATGAAAGAGCGAGGACTGCAAGTGCCATGAGCGGTATCAGTACGTATTTTGGTGGATCACGTGAATGCTCTGCCAGGTATGATCTTGGTTTACCCAGGGCAACCATTGAGAACATACGGAATGTATAGAACGCAGTAAAGAATTCACCAAAAGTAAGAAAGACCCATGGGAGTGCATTCGCCAGATTATAACCGGACGAGACATAGTATGCCCATGAGGCGTCAACTATTGCTCCCTTCGAGAAGAATCCTGCAGCCGGAGGTATTCCGGATAGCGTTATGGCTCCGATAAACAACAGCGTTACTGTCCATGGCATCCTGCGCCATAAGCCTCCCATTTCCCTCAGATCCCGGAGATCCATAAGAGCAATTAGTATAGCGCCTGCGGAAAGGAAGAGGAGTGCCTTGAAGAAAGCATGCACAACCAGCTGGTAAATGGCGAGCGATACGCCTGCCGGTCCAATTCCGGCTGAACCAACAATTCCTATGATTCCCAGCGCTGCCATCATATAACCGATCTGGCTTATAGTTGAATAAGCGAGCACCCTCTTGATATCATTCATCACCCAGGCCAGGGTGCCTGCGTAGATTGCGGTGAACGCGCCAACGAAAGCAACGGCATAAAGTGAGTAATAAGCGGATGCGGTAAACAGGGGATAGATTCTTGCAATAAGATATACTCCGGCTGTTACCATGGTGGCAGCATGTATCAACGCTGACACTGTCGTCGGGCCTTCCATGGCATCTGGTATCCATACGTGCAACGGGAACTGTGCAGACTTCCCGACAGCACCGCCAAGTATCAGGATGGTGGCTAATGCGAGCTTGCCCGATCCCATGATAGCAGCAACTTGTGGTGCATTCTGTATGAGGTAGGGAATGCTCAGCGGATCTGAGGCTGTTGCCGACAGTGAGGCGTAGATAATGGCAAGGCCGATAATCAAAGACATGTCTCCCACCCTGGTGACAATGAATGCCTTCTTCGCCGCAGAAGCCGCATTGGGCTTGAAGTACCAGAAGCCGATGAGCAGGTAGGAGCAGAGACCGACTATTTCCCAGAAGAGGAAAAATATAACAAGATTGGATGATAGTACGACGCCCAGCATTGCGGATGTGAAAAGAGCAGTTTCCGCAAAATAGACATGTTTCTTTGGATCCTCTTTCATGTAATATGTAGCAAAAAGATGTATCATCAGGGATACGAATGATACCATCAGCACCATGACGAGTGCAAGATGATCCACGTAAACGCCGTAGCTCAGGTTCGCAAACCATGAATAAGATTGATTGATGGTAGTTGATCCAATAGTAAGAAAAACGTAACCGGAAAGGATGAATGATATCGCAATGGATGCGGTGCTGATGATCCCGGCAAGCCTGATCTTCTTCATCCCAGCTACTAATGCGATAGGTGAAGCCAGAAGCGGCGACAGGAAGATAAACCAAACTGCAAAATCCATATTCATCCCTTTATCTCACTGAGCAATGGAATGTCGACCTTACCGAAACGCCGGTAAACGGCAACCAGGAGGCTGAATCCGACAACCGACTCGACGGCGGCGATAGCTATCACAAAAAGGGCAAGAACTATCGGGTCCGGGAGCGATCCTGCCACAGATATCAGGTTCAGGACAGCAGAGTTTATCATGATCTCAAGAGAAATCAGCATCTTGATTCCAACCTTTGAGCTCATGACACCATAAAGGCCGATACAGAAGAGGAGGAGCGAAACGGTTTGGGGCAGGATCAGCGGCATTGACATTTAATCTTCCCTCCCTGTTATGTACAGCATTCCGATTATTCCGCCGACAAGAATGAGCGATAGGAGCTCAAAAGCAGCAATATATGTAGAGAAAAGAGATGTTGCAACCGATCCTATATCCTGTACTACAGGTTGGAAGCTCGTTATGCTCCTGAGCATTGTAGCAAAGAAAACTATGAAAAATACTGTAACTGCGGCGAATGCCTTCTTATTCAAATTCCTTACCTCCGGTGAGCATCAGTGTAAATACAAGAAGCGTTACTATCGCACCAACGTATACGAGAAGTTCGATACTTGCCACAAGTGACGAACCAAGCAACAGGAAAACACCGGCCATGCTGAATAGGAAGAACATGAGCCATGTTGCGGAATGGACTATATTCTTGTCCTGTATTGCCTTGATTGCCGTTACTATGAGCAGTATGGCGAATATGAGGAAAAGTATCGTAAAAATTATGGTTGAATCACTCATTTCTTGACCTCCTTCTCATCCATCGTTAGCTCAACGGGAGAATACAGGAAGCTATTCCTTGTCCTGGAGGTTTCGAATTCATGGGTTAGATATATTGCCGTTGTCGGGCAGATTTCCTCGCAGTTCCTGCAGACAGTGCATGTGCCGAAGTTCACGTCAGGATAAAGCATTCTTTTGTTCCTTGGATTTTCCCTCTCCAGCTTTTCCATCTTTATGCTGCCGTTCGGGCAAACCTGCTCGCACAGGGTGCATCCAACGCAGTCGTCGAGCTTCAGCGATATGCGGAACCTGAATCTTTCAGGCTCGTATGGCTTCTGTTCCGGGTACTGTACTGTAAGCGGCTTCTTGAACAGGTGCGAGGCTACGCTGATCATCCCGGCTATTATGCCGACCAGTGGAATTCCTTTCTTTGGTTCCTTGACTTCCATTTTACCATCCCAGTCCGAGTGTTAGGACACCAGCCAATACTAGGTTTATGAAGGATATCGGTAGAAGATATTTCCACCCGACGTTTACAAGCTTATCAATCCTGATCCTTGGCATTGACAGCCAGACTGTGAAAGAGATAAGGACCAGGACGATTCCCTTTACCAGGAGCCATATGAACCCAACCTGAGATGAAATCGGTCCGTTGAACCCACCAAGATATAGCAGGGAAACCAGCAAAGATCCCAGGAAGATTGTACCAAACAGCCCCATGTAAAAGAGACCAAATCTCAGTCCGGTGTACTCAGTTGAGTAACCGGAAACAAGCTCGCTGTCGCTCTCCCCCATGTCGAATGGTGCATAAGAAGCGCGGGCAATCATTGCAATGAAGAAAACAAAGAGCCCGATTGGCTCTAATATACCATAAGGAAGGATCTCTGTCGTGACTATAGATTCAAGGTTCAGCGATGTTGCTGTCCTGGCGGATGCCATCATGACTATCGCAAGAACCGAGATCATCATTGGTACCTCGAAGGAAACGTCCTTCGCTACCGATCTCAGGGCTCCCATGAGTGCATACTTGTTGTGCGAACCGATTCCCGCAAGCACCTCTCCGATTGGCATTATGGATAGGATTGCAAAAATGAAGATTATGCTAACATCTGAATAAGTGATTGTGAGGTCTCCAAATATAGATAGATTACCATATGGCAGGAATGCGAACGCGAGTACAAGACCGAAAAAGACTACAAAAGGTGCGACCTTGTATGGCAGGTCATCCCTCTCCTTTGGAAATATAACTTCCTTCCCGGCCAACTTTAGCGCATCCGCAATGAGCTGAAGGAGGCCGAATTTTCCGACCCTGTTTGGTCCTATCCGCTGCTGCACCCTGGCCATGTATTTCCTGAACAGATATACCATAACGATAAGAGAGATGCTTACAAAAATCAGGAGAATTATGCTCTCAATAATGTAAGCAAGTGCGTATCCTACATCGTGGCCCAGGAAGCTCAGTACACTGTATATCCACTGCAGAATGCTCATCTGTCGATCTCTCCAAACACAAGATCAATTGAACCGCTAATCGCAATCATATCTGCAAGCATGACGTCTTTGGAGAGCACCGGAAGTATAGAAAGATTCTTGAATGTCGGGCTTCTAACGCGTACCCGATAAGGCTTTACGCCGCCATCACCAACGATGTAAACGCCAAATTCACCCTTGGACGATTCCGTCCTGGCATAGTACTCCCCGTCACCGCGCATCCTTATCATCATGGATTTCTTCGCCTTCGGGTTGAAGTATGGCCCTTCGGGGAGCTTGTCAAGAGCCTGCTTAATGATCTTTAGGGACTGCCTCATCTCCTCGAATCGGACGAGGAATCTTGCAAGATTATCTCCCTTGTGGGATATCGGGATATCAAAGTTGACTTTGTCGTATACCAGGTACGGTTCAGCTTTCCTAACGTCGTATTCAACACCGGATGCCCTAAGCATTGGCCCTGTTACACCGTATGCGATCGCCAGATCCCTGCTGAGGACACCAATTCCCTTCGTTCTCGAAAGAAAAACATCGTTCTTGACATAGATGTTGTATATTATCTCCATCCGCTTTGGGAATGTTTTCAAGAAATCCTTGATCTCCTCTATGATTTTCTCATTGAAGTCCTGGTATACGCCTCCGATGCTCATGTAGTTTGTTTCCTGTCTTGATCCGCAGGCCTCGGTGAAGATTGTGAGTATCTTTTCCCTCTCGCCGAAGCAGTAGAAGAATGGAGTAAGCATGCCAAGGTCAAGGCCGTATGCCCCGGCCCAAACGAGATGGGCTGCCAGTCTGCTCAGCTCTGCCATTATGACCCTGATCCACTTGGCCCTCTCTGGAGGCGGTACGCCAAGAATCTTCTCGGCTGCCTCCAGGTAGCCGACCTCCATGTTCATTGCGCCAACATAGTCCATGCGGTCAAAATAGATCAGGTTGTCACAGTAGAAGCCCATTTCACAGAGTTTTTCAGCATTCCTGTGAAGGTAACCAATAACTGGCTCAAGCTCTTTGATCACCTCGCCATCAAGCTTTGCTTTCAGCCTCAGTACGCCGTGCATCGAAGGATGCTGGGGCCCGATGTTCAGTTCCACCCATTGATCGCTCACCAGCCATCACCAGCGTCAAAAGTCGCATAATCTTCACCGTCTTCATCCATGTTGACGTACTGGACCTTGCTCAGATCGTAATCCTTCCTGAGCGGATGCCCTATCCAGCCTTCGGGAAGGAAAAGCCTCTTGAGGTTCGGATGTCCCTCGAACTTGACCCCAACCAGATCATATTGCTCCCGCTCGTCCCAGTTTGCACTTGGCCATATTCCAGTCACGCTGGGTACAACGTAGTTCTTTGTATTCACCTTGACAACAACATATTCGTTGCGATCCATAGAATGAAGGTGGTAAACCACGTCGATGGAATCTTTCCTGTCGATAGCTGTGACAAGAGATAGGTGATCAAATCCGTTGCTCCTCATCTCATTCATGAGAGGGATGAGGTTTTCAACTGAAACCTGTATTATTTTACGACCATCCTTGCCCATGCTCTCCTGTATGATGTCGACCACATGATCACCTGTCCGTTTCCCCTCGGATCTTCTTCTGCAGAGTTATGATCCCATATGTAAGGGCCTCCGGGGTCGGCGGACATCCTGGTACGTAAACGTCAACTGGAACAACTCGATCCACTCCCAGCACGACAGAATAACCTCTTGCGTAGGGTCCACCCTGTATCACACAAACGCCCATGGCGATCACGTACTTTGGATAGGGCATCTCATCGTATACCCTTCTTATCCTCGGAGCCATTTTCTTCGTTACTGTGCCAGAGACTATCATCAGATCGGATTGTCTCGGTGAATTTCGGAATATCTCGCTTCCGAATCTTGATATATCCAATGTAGAAGCTTGAATTGCCATCATCTCGATCGCACAGCATGCCAATCCCAATGTTAGCGGCCAGAGCGAATTGCTCCTTCCCCAGGTAAGCGCATTCTCAAGCGTTGTAGTGAGAACTCCGGTTTCACCAGTCTTCATTTAATCCACCTCATGTAGCCCTCCTTGAAGGCATAATATACGGCGAAGAGTGGCATCAGGAGAAATATTATGGTTTCAATAAATGCGTACACTTTGAGTTGATAAAAATTGAAAGCCCATGGAAACAGTAGAACCATGTCAACATCGAACAGTACAAAAAGCAGCACCACAACATAATATTGGATATTTACGAATTTACCAAAATCTCCTCTGGATACCTCACCTGTCTCATAAGGTTCCATGTAGGTCGAGTCTTCTACCTTCGGCGACATTGAATTACCAAGATTTTTCAATATGTCAGATGGTTTCAGGCTTATACCAGGTTTTTTGTATCTGCCCTCGCTCAAGCTTGGAAGCACAGCGAAAGCCATAGTCATAGCCAGTATGAGGAGAATCAGTATTATGGCTATGGGCAGGTATCCCTCAAGCATGCTTCGGAAATCGCAAGAATGTATTTAAGAATTTATGAGTCCTGTTCAAGAAAATACTTATTATATACGATTTTCTAAGCGATAGGGGTCAGTTACGCCGGGTCGATCGAATTTTAACACTTATATGTTACCAATTTCATCAATGATGCCATCCGTAGCCCACCCATAATTGTAGAAAATAATGGAATCAGACCCGGCGGAGACGGCACTGCGTACTGCTTCCTTCAATCTCGAGGCATTGAATGCATATGGATAGCTTATGTTTATTCCCGCCCTCAATGGAACACTATCCGGTAATTCCCGCCTGATTTCGAAGATGTTATTCTTGATCGTTTTCGAGTCCTGGAAGTATGCAACCAGGTCCAGTCCTTTGATCTTCCCTGCCAGGTTTTTAAATCTAAAGCAGTTTGCCCGGAATCCCATGCTGGTTCCAACAATGCTTATCCTTGTGCCAGCATCCGTTGCATCCTCTGTGTAATCTCGTAAAATGTTTCCGACAATTTCTTCCTTAAAGGATACGAGGTCACCGAATCCGGCTTCCTCCAACAAATCCAGAATATTTCCGGAAGAAGCAAGATCCGGTGAATTGGTATTCTTAATATTCATGATTTCATCTTGAATAAAAGAAATGGCCCTTTTTCTTGCAAATGCAAGATCGAACCCCCGTTCTTTGGCATTCGCAATGCAATCAGCGCAGAAGCATGTAGAAAGGAGGAAGGACATTACAGGACTTACTCTAACCCCAAAAACTTCATGATGCGATCCATGGATGAATCCGGATGGAAAGAACGCTGATTCAAGTTCTATTTCACCCAGATCATATTGAGATCCGAGGGTTCTGATCATTGAGGTCACATAGTTTTTCGAATCTTTCTTAACAGGACAGATGAAATTGACATCCTTCTCGCCGTAAATGTTTTCAACCGCCAGGTCGGTTCTAGCTGATGCAAACACTGCGTTGTGAAGGCATACTGTCCATGCGTTTACCGTGACACCGATATTCCGGGCAGCGTCAATGGTTTCCTTCAATAGATCCCTTTCTCGATATGAACTGCTTCTTACAGGCTTAAGGCTACTATTTTTGAAGCACTCCTTCGGTGACCCGAAATAAGTCACGCCTTCCTCCGCGTTATAAACCTTGAATTTCGGGTTGTGTGGCAGGAAGAACCTGCCGCCATGATAGCTCACAGCCAGGTTTATGGATTCGATGCCTACCCTGCTTAGACGTGAAACAACCTTATCTGCACCCTCTTCCGCAATGTCCCATGGATGCACATATATTCCAAAATGCACGCTGAATAAACTCTTTCTATATCTAAGTTGTTTACTTTTTCACACTCTATTAGCATTTCATTTCTCAATCGTTGATGCTATTGCATATAGACGGGGCAAAAAATTTCAGGCACTCCGGTACAACCGAAGTTTTAAACCAAAAACTTAATACAATTATGATTGAGAAAGAAAAAATGCACCAATTGCGGAGAACTCATCTCCGCATCAGAAGCGGTATGCCCTTATTGCGGAGCCATTCAAACTTCAGAAAAAAAAAGTAACCTGATTGCCGAACAACCGGATGTTGCTGAAAGCCATCCTAAGCGAAACGATGGCAGATCGTTCCTTTTGGACGGCGAAGACGCGCTGGGCATATTCAAGCCCGATAGGAAGCTTAAGAAGAAGATTCTCCTAACACAAACACTGACGGCTTTCCTTCCACTGATCTTCTTGGTTATATTGGGAATTTCTCATGGACTTGGCACAATAGGATCGCAAGGACTGCTTGCCATTGTTTTGCTTGTAGTAACAGCGATTTTTGTCCCTCTTGGTCTTTCACTGGCAACTTCATATTATATGGTAAGGAAAATTTTCAGGGTTGTCTACGTAATCAGCAGAACGAGGATTATAATTCCTCAAATCAGGAGGAAAGTGCCTCCACGTGGAATGCAGATAGCAAGTGTTGCCGATGCGGTCATCATCGGGAGAGAAAAAACAACTAAAAAGCAGCAGTCCTATTCTCTGATGTTTATCCCTGAGGGCGTAAATGTTTACCATGGATCTGGTGGCGATCCAGTTCCCGCAATGGAGCTATTGAGGTCGCTAAGGGACTCAGGAAGTAGGCTCATGTTCAGGTCCTTAATGGAAAATTCCTTCAGGTACATGTCTCTGGATGAAGCAAACAAGGCTCTTGCATTGTTTAATTCACTAAAGCATCCGCCAGAAGTAAGCAAGATGAATTAATTCCGGCACATAGGTCACTTCTTTATTGATTCTGCAATTTCAATCAGTTTCTTTGGATCAAATGGCCTGCTGGTCCTCTTTTTAACGGATGCTATCATCTCTCCCGCGTTGTTCTGCTTCTGAATGCGCGATATCTCATTGATAATTGCCGCCAATTCTTCCTTAGATAGAGGCTCTATATCAGGTGACCTTGTTATTTCCTCTATGCTTAACCCCTTCAGTAGAAGATCAAGAGAAGCATCCAGAGAGAGTTCACCAAGTCCCCTCTCCTTTATAGCAGCTACAAGGCGTCTCAACTCTTCCTCGGATACCTTATTCCCGCTCTTCTTCTCGAGTTCCGGCAATCTCTGGAGAATAAGCCTGGCGCTGTATCTTGCATTCAGCACACTTGAAAGCGATACGAAGAGTCCAAGTTTAGACTCTGTAACCAGAGTGGATGCATCCTGCTGTGATATATTGTAGTCAGATGCCAGTTTTTTTATCCTGTCCTCTGCCGGAAGTTTACCAAAATCCAGAGCAGAGCTTATTTCTTCCTTGCTCAGACGGAATGGCTCCAGATCCGTTTCGGGATACATCCTTTCCGCGCCCGGGAGGGGACGCAGGAATGCCGTCCTTCCCTGGTCAGAGAAGTACCTGGTCTCATCCAGCCTGAGGGCAAGGATGTGCTCTATCCTGGATGGGATCTCCTTTTCGAGAAGGGATGCCTTCGCCTTGCTGGCTATTACAATCATGAAGGCATCAAGGTCTCCGCATTCAGCCCTTTTGAAAAGTTCGCGCACTTCTTTCCCGCTCAAACCGTACCCCGGGAGCTCATCTGAGTGCATTATCCCCTGTACTGCGAACACCTTTGTCAGGTCGGCAATCTCCCTGCCCAGACGCATATCGCCCGATTTCAGAACACCGGACATATTATTGAGTCTTGAAAGGTATACATGCTTGCCTTCCCTGATCCCGCCGGATATCATGGTACTACCCGATTCACGGAGATACTCTGACACATCGACAAAATGAAAACCCTTACTGGATAAGCCACCTCTTTTCTCCACAGTTGAAGCAACCCTTTCCAGCATCATTTGTCTTTCTGTCTCGCTTTCGATTGCATCCTTTATCTGTGAGATTCTGGAAATTCCCTTTATCTCGACGCGCCCATGGCCCATGGATAGGTTTACATCCTGTCGGATCGAATCCGAATCCCTCCTTGTCATGCCTGTTGTCATTGCCGTGAGACCAATTTTCCTTGCAACCTCAACCGCATGATCCTGGTCAACTATATCGGGATCGGTCGTTATCTCGATCAGCGGGATGCCAAGCCTGCCGAGGGAATAATGAACCTGATCTCCCCCGTCCGATAGCTTTCTCGCAGAATCCTCCTCCAGGCACACCGACGTTATCCCTACCCTACCCCTGGATGTCTGGATACTTCCGTTGACGGCAACGAGAGAAGTTCTCTGGAACCCGGATGTGTTTGATCCGTCGATCACGATCTTCCGCATGCATTCAATAACTGGCAGGATTGTGCAGCCCAGTGAAGCAGCAACCTTTAGCGAAACGTTGAGTGCTTCCCGGTTTATCGATCTGGGAGGTTCCTCATCATACTCAACAAGGCATGTGTTTTCAGGGCACAAATAAGTGAACGATCGATCCCTTTCCTCTTCGTATCTTGCCGCCCTGTCCACCCCTCCTGCCTCACCCACTGTAGGCTTCAACCTGCGGCTAAGCTCAAATGATCCTTCATCGGATCCTTCGACGGGACAACGGCAGAAGAGCTTGCCTGTATTAAGCTGGACATGTACCTCCAGGCCTATCATAACGGGGTTTGGCATCAGAATTCGCCTCCGATAA
The DNA here is from genome assembly GCA_027366585.1 of Thermoplasmatales archaeon. Classification (GTDB taxonomy): domain Archaea; phylum Thermoplasmatota; class Thermoplasmata; order Thermoplasmatales; family Thermoplasmataceae; genus UBA582. Next base: position 38,411 of record DAHXNF010000030.1, read on the forward strand.
GAGATCTCTCGGCTATCTCACCGCGGAGGTTAGTGGTCATCCACCTGCCAAATTCATCCGGGTAATGTGCAAGCACGTACATTGACTTGGCAAGTGCTGTTTCAGGCAGCATGTTTTCAAGAGGGGTAGCTCCTGCGGCAAGCAGTTTTCTTCCGCTGGCGTAGACCTCAAGATCGACCCTGCCGTACAGGCATTGGGAAGTGATAACAAAATGCTTTCCCTCATCAGTCAGTTCCCGTATTTTTGGAAGAAGCCGCTCTGATACGTGGCCGAGGCCTGTAGCCATTATGACAATGGCCTTTTTTCCCCTGGAAAAAGCTTCAAGATCCTCCGCACTGGAAAGGGGATTGAAGTAGTAAATTCCTGCTGCGGTGTCCAGTTTGTCTGAAAATGCGTTCTCTTCATCGGGTCTTTTAATATCATTGCTGAGCGAGACTTTCCTGTCCGAAATCGTTCCTATGTTACCTGATTCTATAGCCCTGAAAGCATCCCTCCTTGTTGTGTGCATCTTGCGTGCCCTGACTCCTCTTATAAGAGTGGATCTTCCGTCCGAGATTGATGAATGCATGCAAATTCCGACCTCCCCGATATCCTCCAGCGAGAAACGGATCGAAGCCTCAATGTTTTCAAAAGCATCGCTGCTGGGCCTGTCGGAACTCCTCTGTGACCCGGTGAGAATTATTGGTCCTTTCTGCTTCTCGAACATGAAGGAGAGGGCGGAAGCGGTATACGACATCGTATCGGTCCCGTGGAGCAGAACGACGGCATCTTCATGATCAAGCGCTTTGCTTACCAGCCTGGCGTTCCTGATCCAGTTTTCGGGCTGCATGTTCTCGCTTAATATGCTGTCGATGATTTTCGCGCTCAGTGTCATCCTGTCCTGGATATCCTTGATTGAATCAAGGATGAAGCTCAGATCTTCGGTGGGCTTGACTGCGCCCGTTGCATAATCCACCTTGCTTGCAATAGTTCCGCCCGTCGAAAGAAGGCTGATCCGTCTTGAACCTGTTCCCAGGGTTGCGATATCTATAGACTTATTCCTGAAACTGCCGCTTTTCTCAAGCTCCTCCAAGATCTTTACGGTTTTCAATGAAAATCGGACATTATATCCACTTGTGAGTTTGAAAACCAGTTCTTCACCATCGCGTTTTATAAAAGTTACATCGAGCGTCTGTCCTTCATGTTCTATTCTGAGCCTCGATCCGAATTCGGCGAATTCCTTCCCATCCATCACAACACCTTTATCAGCCAGTGCCTTTCATGTGTACACAACGCATGGCTTAGCCGGATTTCTTGAGACAATAAAAGCTTAGTTCACGAACACTGAAAGTGTCAGTATTCCGAAAGCGAGTGCACGCTGTCGCTGGAAGACAATCCCACCATTCCTGCAAGTGCTGTGGCGTTTCTAGGAGCATTTCCCTGCGGATGGTTGTTGAAGTAGACATAAAGGTCACTGTACCTGGAAACCGATTCGGTAATCTTTCCGGCAAACCCTTTCAGTTCGGTCTCCCGGTAGCTGTAGAGATACTTGTCCATCCCCTGACTGGAAGGATTATTCCATTCCCCGGAATTCTGGCCATGAAGTCGTATGTAAGCCCACCCAGTTTTCGATTTTATGTCGTAAAGACGGTTCTCCGGGCTGTCAATTGCAACATAGCTGATACCGTGTTCAGAAAGCTTTTCCTCAACATCGATGTTCCCGTACAGGTCACGATTGCGGACCTCGACCGCGTACCTGTATCTGGACGTATCAATCATCGTTGCAAACTTCAGCAGGTTGTTGACCTGCCTGGAACCGAAGAATGGCGGCAGCTGAAGCAGGATCGCGCCAAGTCTTTCATTCTTCCGCAACGTCTCGAGAACAGAAGCTTCGAATGACTGAGCGAAAAAGCCTGCAGCTTCTGCGTTTCGAAGCAGTATATCATGTGACAGGTCTTTAGGGAGCTTGACAGAGAACTTGAAGCCTGGAAACCTCCGCACTTTACCTATCCATGATTCTACAGTCCTGTCACCTGGAACCGAGTAAAAGGTGCTGTTAATCTCGACTGACTGGAACCTGGTTGCGTAATATGAAAGCTTGTCCCTGCTTGCGTCGGGGTAGAATGGGCCTTCCCAGTCCCTGTAAGACCATCCGGAGCACCCAAGATAGATCATTTGGAAGCCTTGAGCATCTCTCTGGCAATGATGACCCTCTGAATCTGGTTAGTGCCCTCATAGATCTGCGTTATCTTTGCATCCCGCATATGCCGCTCCGCATCGAAGTCTGTCGTATATCCGTATCCGCCGAAAAGCTGCACGCAGTCCGTTGTGATACGCATCGCGGAGTCGGAGGCATGCAACTTGGCCATGGATGACTCCATGATACATGATTCATGCTTGTCCCACTTCGAAGCTGCATTATATGTAAGAAGGCGGGACGCTTCAAGTTCGGTGCCCATCTCGGCAAGCATGAACTGAATGCCCTCGAATTCTGCGATCGCCTTTCCAAACTGTTTCCTCTCCTTGATGTAAGCCATGGCCTCGTCAAGCGCACCCTGTGCTATGCCAACTGCCTGTGCAGCGATTCCTATCCTTCCTGCGTCGAGTGTTTCCATGACTACCCTGAATCCATCATCTTCCGATCCTACGATGTTTTCGACCGGAATAACTGCATCCTCAAACACTATTTCCACTGTGCTAGATCCACGGATGCCCATCTTGTGGATATCCCTGCTTATCCTTATGCCAGGATAGCTTGATTCGGCCACAAACGTCGTTATTCCCCGGTGACCCTTTGATGGATCGGTTACAGCGTCAAAGACAAAGAATTCTGCTATTCTGCCGTTTGAGACAAAAATCTTCGAACCGTTAACGATATAGTTGGATCCTTTCCTGACGGCCCTGGTCTTGATCGAGGCCGCATCGCTTCCTGCTCCCGGTTCCGTTATTGCGAGCCCGCCGACGCTCCCCCTGGCAACCCGCGAGAGATATTTCTTCTTTAGTTCTTCACTTCCAAACATGAGGAGCGGTTCTGCGAAAAGGGTGAGCGCTCCATCCAGTACTAAGGCAGTACTTGGGCATGCCCTGGATATTTCCTCGATGACCCTGACCAGGAAGGAGAAACTCAATGAGTTTCCTCCATACTCTTCCGGTATGTATGAAGAAAAGAGTCCCATGTCGATCATCTTATTGATGAGTTCTTTCGGGACGTTGGCTTCCTCGTCTATCTTCCTTGCAATTGGTCTTATCTCTTTATCAGCAAATTCCCTGACGTATGAAAGCACGTCGTTTTCAAGGGCAATCTTTTCTTCATTCACCATGATTAGCGAAATGTGAATGTGAATTAATTGTTTTTCTCTATCTGGAGAATTACTGCTTTAGCTCAGCTTTGAGCGTTTTTAGCAGTTCTTCCGGCACACGGGCGCTTTCTGCGTAGTTGGGATGCCTTGTCTCGATGAATGCGTTCCTGCAGTTCAAGAAAGCTTCCTTCTCTGAATCCAGGAACCTGAATTTCAGGTACTGAAGAGTGGATTCAAGTGTCTCCGTGGATCTCCCCTCTTCAGGCGTTGCCTTCAGCGATTGATCATCGAATGCCAGATATACCATCTTCTCGATTCCCGCGAGCTTTGGCATGCCGCTAAGCATCGCCTTTTCATCAGGGAATTCAATGAACATTGTAACGCTCAATTCGTTGCGGTCCGGAAGGATTTCGCTATAGATGTTGATCAGGTCCTGGATATCTGCCTTATCGTAAATCCTTTCGAGAAAGATCATCTCGTTTATCTGATTCACAACGATCTTTGGATGCTCGAAAAGAAAGCTGAATGTCCTTGTGACAAGCCGCCTGCCATTTTCAATCGCAATCACGTCACGGTACTCTGCATCCCTCACTTTCTCGTACTCATCGGGCGTATACAGGTCTTCCGGCTGTATTGGATGCATAAAAGAGCTCACGGTGAGTTCAATGATGCAAGTGTCTTCTCGTATTTTGCAGCATGAGATTTCTCAGCCTTGGAAAGAACCTCGAACCAGTGAGCGATCTCCTCGAATCCCTCTTCCCTTGCGGTTTTCGCGAAGCCTGGATACATCTGGGAGTACTCGTATGTCTCACCAGCAATCGCGGATTTCAGGTTCTGTGTTGTTGTTCCTATAGGTTCGCCAGTAACCGGATCTCCAACCTGCTTCAGGTATTTCATGTGGCCAAACGCATGTGAGGTCTCTCCATCTGCGGTAGATCTGAAAACAGAAGCCACTTCCTGGTAACCTTCCTCATCGGCAGCGAGTGCAAAATAAAGGTATCTCCTGTTAGCCTGGCTTTCGCCCGCGAATCCCGCCTTCAAGTTGTCTAGCGTTTTGCTATTCTTCAAATCCATGATAATCTGCATGTAATCTTACACGGATATTTTAGGCTTTTCTAATTTTGTTTATATATTATAAAATAACAATTAAAATTCAAATGAATTCGCCTGCCCTGCTTGCAGCGGCGAAGAGTGCTACATATCTTGGTACTTCAACCTCACCTGCAAGAGAGAAAGTTTCTCCCTTCATCGTTATGTTCATTGGCCTGTTGATTCTAATCATATCTTGCTTTCCGATGAAGATTTCGGGAATCGCTGAATCCAGTGGATTGAATGCTTCCAGGTCCGTTAAGGCAATTCTCGTGACTGCAAGTCCGGTCTTTCCATGCAGGCTTCCCGGGAACCTAATGAGCCTGTGCACATCAGTTGTTACGGGTTCATCGATTTCGCACTTTACCCGGTCTATTGCGGTTCTCGCAATGTCTTCTGATATTTCAAGATCTTGCTTGCCCATTGCTGCGTATTTCCTTACTCCCGGGAGGGAAAATGCATCTGCTTTCCTGACGGTGTTACCTTCCAGCCTTACCATCTTGTCTAGGCTGGAAACATACTTAGCGACCTGGTCATTCTTTTTCAGCAATAGTTTCAGGATACTGTTACTATCCGGTGATCCCCTGGCGACCTCATCAAATACCTTCACAACCTCGTCGTCGATAATGGAGAACCACCCTGAAGGGTCTCGTCTGTACGTATCGTGCACCGTTAGCATTGCCGACAAAGATACGCCTTCTCCACGCACTAGATTTGATATCTCCCTTCTTGAATTTGAATCGAGTGGATAAATGCCCTCGTCCTGTACATGAACATGATATCCCCTTCCGCCTGAAAAATACAGTTTTATTGATTCCTCGTTGATGCCAAGCATACCAATCAGGAATGTAAAAATCAGCCTCAGCGTGTGCCTCTTAACCTCTCCGAGAATCTGCTCATAAGACATTCCTGATGCACCCGCCAGGTGATCTGCATCAAGGTCGAAAATCAGTTCTGCGCCTTTCCATCCTTTCTCCTGCATTGATCGTTTTGTTGGTTTATCATAATATGCGAGGCTGTAATACATATGCCTTGGGACCACATCAACAAGAAATTTGCCCAACTCATCCCTCCCTCGAAGGGATCGATGCCTGATCATTGTGCCGCTGAATGGAATGAAGCCAATTTCCCTGGACCCGAGAAGATCCGGTATCTCATATCTAAGGCTGCGGTAATACTCCCGGAACAACTCCTTAATCCTGCTTTCAGAATCCATCCTTGCCAGAACATCGATTAATCATATTAATTAGATTTGTATTCAGGTTGAAGTGAATAAACTTATACCCGCCCTGATCTTGGTTGCATTAGTCGCACCTGGACTTGCTTTCATGACTCATTCAGGCACTTCCTCAATTCATTCAAACGAATTGCGGGTTTACACCCCACAGGAAGTGAATTCGAATTTTACGACCCTCCAGTTGTTCTCCTCCAATCCTGACGTAACATTTCCACTCCTTTCAAAGATTTCCAGTGGTTCATTCACCAAGGTAGTGTCATATGGCTTCGTTGAGAAGTTGACTTTTCCCTCATCGAGAGCGACAGACATTGCCAGCGAGATATCACTTGCTTCGAAAATGGGGGGTTCTCTGTCATATTTGAACACCACAACTCCCTTCATTCCATATGTTTCTTATTTTCCATCCCAAAGTTCATCAGGTTATTATACCCCTCAGAATATCTACCAGGCATACTCATTCAATTCTTCCAACGCAGAGGGGATAACGGGCAACGGTACCAGCATCGCCATTGTGGATGCTTACGGTGACCCTCTGCTTCAATACGATATCTCTGCCTTTGATAACTTAACTGGCCTCCCGCCAGTTCAGCTTCAAACAATCTACATGAATAATACACCCAATGCCTATAACCAGAGTTGGGCAGTAGAGACGGCACTGGATGTTGAATGGGCTCATGCTTCTGCTCCGGGAGCCAAGATAATTCTCGTAATCACTCAGGATGCACAGGCATCACTTACGGATGCTCTCAGTTATGTGATATCCAGGCATGTTTCCAGCATAATATCCCTTAGCTGGGGTCAAGCGGAAGCAAGCGTTGGCTCAAGTTCGCTTAATTCCGAGAATTCAATGTTCAGGCTGGCAGCCCAGGATGGGATAACCGTTCTTGCTGCCAGCGGCGATCTTGGGGCTTATGATGGCACCAAATCACTGAACGTGAACTTTCCTGCAAGCGATCCCTACGTACTCGGAGTTGGAGGAACATCGCTTGACTACAATAACGGGAAATATGTGGAGACTGCATGGGGCGGCAACCAGAGTGGCTCTTCCTATGGCAGTGGAGGCGGTGTCAGTAAATTTTTCGATAGCCCTTACTGGCAAATTTCTTCCAACATCAATATGACTGCAAGAGGCGTTCCAGACGTTTCGGCAGTTGCTGACAAAAATACCGGTGTTCTGCTCATTGCAGGTGGAAAGACTTATGTTGCCGGCGGAACAAGTCTTGCCACCCCAATATGGGCTGGTATAGTCAGCAGGATGGAACAGCATCTTGGCTACCCGATTGGTTACCTCAACCCGGTTCTTTACCAGATTTACAGATCTCCGCTCTATAAGACAGCGTTCGACGAAGTAACTAGCGGTGGCAACGGGTATTATACCGCTGGCCCTGGCTGGAACCCGGTAACAGGACTTGGCTCACCCATCGTGAGCGGATTGATTTCAGCAGTTGCAGAGATAAAGTCAGACTATGGCTCGATGGTGAAATTCGACAGCGGATATGCATTTTCTTCCTTAAACGGGACGCTTTCAATCCCGGATGTTGCGCAGAGCAACTTATCATTGAATGGTACCGTGTTCTACTACCTTTCCATGTACTATTCCAGCACCTCGTACCTGAGATTTGGCATAGCATTGAATTCGTCCGGCGTGTATGACAGGTTCTCAGAAGTTGATGGGTCTGTCGCTTACAGTGATACCAAGTACCTGGGCTCACTTAAGAGCAATATAAGTTTAAGTTACAAGCTAGAACTGGACTACAATGGAAGCTATGCGACAACAGGACTTAATGGCGCTCTCACCGGAACTTATCCGATCATGCAGGCTTATTCCGGCAGTTCTGCCCCTGCACTGGGAGTTGAGATAATTAATCCAGTTGATAATCTCACAGTTATTCCTGATGCCAATTTTTCGTCTGTTGCTTTGCTGAACTCATCCGGGATATCATTACCGCTTAAGGCGTATCAGATGCACTATTCAGGAATTGCTGGTGATTCCAGATATTCAACGATAAACATTGCTCAGAACGGCACTGATTTTTTCTTAAGTTCCGGGAACAATACTGCGGACTCATTTCTCGATGGGGCCACATCTGCTGGCCCGTGCATAATTTATTCCACGGTATACTCGAGCCATCCGACCCTTACCTTCAACCTTTCCACCCCCGAGACAGTACTTTATTGGAAAGTCAATGGATCAGATGCAACATCAAATGTTATTCAGTTCACCAACCCGGGGATTTATAACGTGACCGCTGACTTCGAAGGAGGGAATGTTTCAAGAGAGGTGGTGGTTCCGCGCATACTAAAATCAGATCTGAGGGTGTATAACCATTACCCATTCTATATCCCACAAGTATCGTACGTTGTGGATCATTCCCTAAATGGAAATGGCCTGATAGGATCCAACCTCTCCATTTACGGATTCAGTGGTATTAACACGTTATCCGTGAACGCCTCGGGATATTATCAGTCTAATATTTCATTTGCGGGTGGATCAAAGTTGGATGTCAATTTGACACCTGCTAATGCAAGCATCAGTATCTTCGTTTTTGCTGGTAATTCGTCGGTTAATCTGAATGGTAGCATATTGATAGGAAGATCAGGTTTTTATCATGATTCTGTTATGCCGGGCACATACTTCGTCAATGTATCTGCGCCAGGGTTCTATAGCAGGAATAGCACTTATGAGCTGTCTCCTGGACATAATTACAGCTTCCAGTATATCCTGATACCTACGGAACAGGTTTATTCGCTTCAGGGAATCATAACAGATGCTGTACATAAGTTCCCAATCCAGGGAGTCGAGGTGAGTTCCGGCGGTAAGATATATGGGTATAGTAATGACACAGGGTTTTACGAGATCTTCGCTCCACCCGGATCTTATAATTTCACTTTCTCCAAAGACTACTATAACTCCACGATAATTAATGAGCACCTGACAAGCAACCTCACAGAGAATGTAGGCTTGTTTCCGACCTCGGTAAACGTTTCTGAGGTGTATCTCGCGGGTGTGAGTTTCTTCTTCCCAATAGGGTATCTCTCTCTTTACGTATCATGGACGCTTCCGAGCCAGCCCGGAGTCAGTGAATTCAGGATAGATTATTCAACGAATGCAAATATGTCCGGATTCAGCTATGTAGTAGTCCCTGCAACTTCAAGCTACACAATCCTGTTTCCGGTTACACCTGCTGCAACCTATTACGTACAGGTACTATCTATTCTTGCATCAAACCAGATAGTCGCAAGCAAGATATTCACATTGAATGCTGTATCACTTCCGGACGTTCTTATAAACATCGCCATGTACGTTGCAATAATAACCTATCTTGTAGTGGCGGTACGGATATTGCGAAGGGCATTCAAGAAAAAGAAGATTGTCTAGAGCTCTTTCCTGATTTCGTTCACTGCATCAACCATATTTTTCAGTTTTGCATAGCCTATTTCCCTGGATCGGGTTCGAAGGCCACAGTCAGGGTTGATACGGATCATCCTGGGGTCGCCGATAGCACCCATAGCATATTTAATCCGATCCTCGATCAACTGCACTGGTTCCACGTAATCAACATGAACATCGGTCACACCGATACCGATGAATTTAGTGCTGTCTATATCCCATAGGTTCTTCAGCTCCGCGAAAGCCTTCCTGTGTTCTCCGGACAACCCAAGCTCATTGGTATCCCTGTTCGCGAATTCCAGGTTGTATCCATGGAGCTTCAGGTCAGCCCCCCTTTCAAATAACATACTGTAATCGGCACTGTAACATACATGTATGGAGAATTCACAGCCATTTATTCCCTCTATTGCCCTGTTGACGGATTCAACCACCATGTCCATTTCTGCCGGATGAGTAGTTGCAGCGGGTTCATCTATCTGGATCTCGAAGACCTCCGACCTGGACCTGGACCAGATTCCCTGAAGATGCCTTATTTCATCCCTCAGGATGTCAGCGAAGGCGAGTGCCAGTTCCCTTTTATCCCTGTAATGCTCATTGAATGACCAGTCCGCCATGGTGTATGGGCCAGTTATCGGGAATTTAATCTTCTTCCTGGCATTGTTCATTATGAATATCAGTTCATCATCATGGAAGCTTTCCTTTCTCCTTATAGCAGAAACAACGCTCCCCTTACGATAATACCTGTTATCAAAGGATCGCACAGGGCCATAGAACTTTACTCCTTCAAGTGAGGCGGCAACATGCTCGTACATTTCCCACCTGTACATTTCACCAGCAACACCAATGTTGTCCAAGCCTGCCTTGTTGAACAGGTCAAGCGTCTCAAGTGCTGCCCTTTCCTTGAGCCTTGAAAGCTCCATGGGCGGGGCTTTTCTGAAGACAGAACTGAGATACTGGGGTTTCCTGAAGCTACCTATCTCCTGTGTTATGAGGATGTCATTTTTCATTCAATCACCTACCTTTCCGATGATCTGAACCTTCTTGTCTGCAATTATTCTTGGAAGGAAATCCAGGTATTCTGTGTGAGTAACAAGGATTTTTTCAATACCAAGAGATGAGGAGGCTTTTGCAGCCCTCTCCCTTAACTTTCGCGGATCTTCAAGAAAAGTGTTCTGCGAATCTATCAGAGCAAATCCAGGTACCTCGGAATGCTTAGCCGAAACCCTGAGCTCTGCTTCATTCCCGGCAATAAGGCTATAAGGTTTCACCTTCTGGGTTGTACCGAATATTTTTTCTGTTATTCCATACCGGATGTAGAATACCTGGGCTGAATCAAAAATATCCTGGTATCCATGATATATTGAGGTATCCGGATACGGCTCAAAAAGCAGCAACCTCTTCGTTTTGTTTACCTTTATCAAATCCAGGTATATTTCAAGAAGAGAATCCATTATCCTTTCTCTTCTCAGTTCAGGAGAGGCTAATGACATGTTTACAAAGCTCTCAATACCGGGGAGGAAATGCACATAATGATCCGTGTTATCGTTCACGTACATGGATCCGGGTAGATGTGAGTCTGGGGTTGAATCCTCCTCCTTAATCTCACCAATGACAGGATAGCTCTCAATGTAAGGCTGGCGATAAAAAGTATTTGTTTCCCTGTACCTGGAAATCTTCTCGAATGGAGTATCCAGGGAGAGAGATGCCACCATTCGTAGGATATCCTGCCAGTTGATAAGTGGATCTGTGTAGTAGTTCACCCCAGATTGCCTGAAATAATTGAGGAGATCTCTCTTTTCGTCGTCCAATAATTTTCCAAGGGAGTGATGATCCAGAGCTTTCCTTTCCCACTTGCTTATGGAAAGTCTTGCCGTCTCTGTCCTCGGATACAAACCATATTCTATGCTTTCAATTTTTACCATAATCAGCTTTCCCATTTAAGTGATCCTATCAGGAGCATATCTGCAAACATTCCAGAAGGAAGTAATACGCGCTTTGCGACATGCGTGACGGACACTATCTTTAATGCACTCATCATTAAAATCAATTGGTGAATGAATAATTACCTCAAGTAATACTATATCTTGAATTCGACTCCCTGGGCAAGCGGTAGTTCCTTCCCATAGTTTATAGTGATTGTCTGCCGTTTCATGTAGTTCTTCCAGGCATCACTGCCGCTCTCTCTTCCTCCGCCAGTATCCTTTTCGCCGCCGAATGCACCGCCAATTTCTGCACCGGCTGTACCTGTATTCACGTTGACTATACCGCAGTCTGAGCCGCGGTGTGAGATGAAATACTCGCTCTCAAGCAGGTCCCTGGTGAATATTGAAGATGACAGGCCCTGCGGGACCGAATTGTGGATCCGAACGGCCTCTTCCAGATCCCGATACTTAAAAACATAAAGGATGGGGGCAAACGTTTCGGTCTTGCAAATCTCCATGTCCGGTTTTGCCTCAATGAGTGCTGGTTTAACGTAATGGCCCTTGAGTCCCTGAATCTTCGCCCTTGTTCCACCTGCTAGCAGCTTACCGCCCTGTCTCATTGCTTCCGAGATTGCGGATTCGAACTTCGCGGTAGCAGACTCATCGATCAGAGGACCCACAAGGACTCCTGTACTTCTGGGATCACCTACCGAGACTTCCTTGTATATCCTAACCAATCTTTGCAAGAACTCACTGTATATCTTATTGCTAACAATGACCCTCCTTGTTGAAGTGCATCTCTGCCCTGCTGTTGCAAGAGCACCGAAAGCAACGCCTTTCAAAGCAATGTCAATGTCGGCATGTTCTGAAACAACGGCTGCATTGTTGCCGCCCAGTTCGAGAATGGATTTCCCAAGTCTATCGGAGACAAGCTGTGAAACCTTCTTTCCTGAATTTACTGATCCAGTGAAGGAAACAAGTTTTATCCTTCTGTCCGAAGCCATTCTTGATCCAATTTCCTCGCCGCTGCCTGTGACAAGGGAAAAGATCTGCGGAACCCCTTCTGTTTCAAGGACCTTGCTTAATATTTTTGTTATTGCGATGGCAGCAAGTGGAGTCTTGGAGGAAGGTTTCCAGATAGACGTGTCACCACAGACTGCTGCAATGAATGCATTCCATGACCAGACAGAGGAGGGAAAGTTGAAGGATGAAATAATCCCAATCGGGCCGACAGGTACATACTGCTCCATCATCCTGTGCCATGGTCGCTCGCTGGCAAAGACCGAACCTTCAAGCTGCCTTGATAGGCCGATAGAGAAATCAGCTATGTCAATCATTTCCTGTATCTCGCCTCTACCTTCAGTTATGGTCTTACCTGCTTCCAGCGTGACGAGCATACCAAGGTCGTCCTTTGCTTCACGCAGTGCCTGACCGATCTTCAGCATTATAGAACCTCGCTTCGGCGGTGGAAGTTCTACCCATTCCAGGTAGGCTTTTTCAGAGAAAGAAACAGCATGGTCGTAATCTGCCCTACTGGTTGGGGTAACCGAAGCCAGAAGCAGGCCGTCAATTGGACTGTACGACGCTATCTGTTTCGATGCAGAGGGTTTTGCCCATTTACCATAAAAGGTTCCTGAATTGATTTCTCCCAATGACAGGTGGTCAAATAATTCCTGTTTTTTCTTGTCGCTTGAAGCCATAATAATCATGGCCATATTGCAGGAGAGTATACTATTTTAATCCTCAAGCCATGTTTCCAATACGATCGATTACGATCATAGCGAGATCCATCAAGAGGTTTATGTTCTCCGAACTTCCGCTCTTGTTAAGTGCCTTGACTGATTCCTCTACGTAGAATTTAGCCTTGTTGAACGCATAGTCAATAGAGCCTGTCTTTGCAAGTATCCTCTTGAGTTCATCCTTATTGTTTGCATCTCCGGTTGGGAACTTGATTATCTCAACAAGTCTGTCATAAAGCGGACCGGAGTTCTTCAACGCGTGGATCGTTGGAAGAGTTATGGCATTATGCTTGATATCTGCAAACACTGCTTTCCCAAGCTTTGCCTCCTCTCCCACAATATCAAGGATGTCGTCTGTTATCTGGAATGCTATTCCCAGGTTGTATGCAAATTCAGAAAGGTTCTTCTTGAGTTCAGGAGGTGACTTGGCCGCGGTTGTAGCCGCTAGCGTGCATACGGAAAAGAAGTAAGCAGTCTTTTTAGAAATTATTTCCAGGTAAGCATCCTCAGTGAGATCCAGCTTCCCGAGATTCAGGTATTCTAGAATTTGACCTTCCGCCAACTGCGACGCACAATCCGACATGATTTTGGATACTTCATATCCATATCTTGAGCCTAGTTCGTATGCCTTTGCGAAAAGATAATCCCCGACGACAATCGCATTGTCGATGCCATAAAGGGAGTTGAGAGTTTTCTTTCCCCTCCTTGTTGGCGCGTTGTCTATGATATCATCGTGAACCAGACTGGCAGTATGAATTAACTCACAAGATGATGCCAGGTCGAGGATGCGTTCATATGGACCGGGAGAAGCAATCTCGTATGCAAGAATCGTCAACAGAGGACGAAATCTCTTTCCGCCAGCGTCAACAATGTAACTGGTCATCTGGTAAAGCTCCTTCTGGTCAGTGTATATTGCTGCCTTAAGCGATGTGTTGATCTTTGTTATTTTTTCAGATAGGCTACTCTCCCATTCTACCAGGAAATCCTTCATAAAGTCTGCAGCACCATATTGCAACTAAAGATTTAATGTATCCGTGTTTATTTTCAACCCAGCTAAAAGGTTTGAAATAAAGAATCAACGCGAGAGGAGTATCTCTATAGAGGACACATTGGATTCGCCGCGTTCGCCTTCCAGGACTTCAGTGTCGAGTTTTATAGACTGGTACTTCAGTTCCTTGATGAACTTGTGCTTCGTTATTTCCGCAATGTCCACTGCCTTGCTGATAGACTTTCCCCTTGCTTTGATAGTAATCTTGTCCACGTTGTTGTTGAATTGCGTTACTATTGCAAGAACGTAGTTCATTGTTGGTTTTTTCCCGACGTAAATGATGTTCAATTCTGCCATAGGAATCCTCCGGCTAAAAGTATTTTACTGTATATAATTATATCGCGCCCGAAGGTTTAATGAAAATTCTTAGACTAGTCGGATGAGTGTATCAGTTTCTCGTACCCCTTCAATTGATCTTATAGTATCAACCGCTTTGTTGATTTCATCAAGCTTTTGCGCTATGATCCTGACGGAGAAGTCATAGGAACCTGACAGCTCGTAAATTTCGTTGAACCTTCTTCTTAAGTCAAGGAGAACATTACCTGAATCCTCCGGATTAACCTTGACAAGGATAATTGAAGTGAAAGCCCCTGATCCAAGAGACACCGTGAAGTTGCGAATCACGCCATCGTTCAGAAGCTTATGTATCCTGTGCCTGACAGTTCCTTCGGAGATCCCAAGTCGAGTTGCAATCTCTATATTCGAGATCCGCGAGTTCCTGTTAAGAAGTTCTATGATCTTCCAGTCTCTTTCGTCCACCTGAGAGAATGCAATCCTTCAAAAATAAATTGTGCCTCACCTGAAGCATAATAGCCGGGAACAATCTGGCCTAAGTCATACCAAATAGGTTTGGCGATTACCTGTAAAGCGACTTTCCCTGGTCCTCAGACGACTTTTTCTTGGCGATCAATTCTTTCGGTACCTTTTGTAGACGTATGATGTTTGTGGCCTGTACCATATAGATGGGGAGACCGGAATTCATGTCGTTTCCAGACCTTGCGATTGAGACTATTTCCATCTTGATCTGTATAACTGAGCCATCCTGAAGCCTTACTGTTAACCACTTTGGCTCCTCGTCAATTTCGAATCCAATAAGTTCAGCGTCACCGGGCATTCCCCCCTGCATTGCCATGGCACCGCTATTCTAATTTGTTTAAAAGCATTGCCCAATTTATTCGCTCATTCATCATAATTTTATTAGAGCCCGTTTCCGAAGCATACAAAGTGCTTTAATAAAATCTAGAGAACGAGGCCATATTATTGAATAAAGTGAACCTAGAACAGATTCCTTGAAGTTTATACTTTTTACTCAGCTTTCAAATTGGCTTGTTATATCTTAAGATGATTTATCTGGGATTTCAACTAAAAATGTACTAACTGACGTTTGGGAAATTACTGATATGCAAACTGGCTGTTTGATTCTACCCGGGATTTTCAATTTTTAGCATTTTTAATATATTCCCGGAGTATTTGCACCCTCACAGCGAGGGTAACAAAGCCAGGTTAAATGTGCAGGACTTAAGATCCTGTCCCGTAGGGGTTCGTGGGTTCGAATCCCATCCCTCGCACTTTTTATAAGAGAGAATAGAAACGCGGATTAGAGGCAAAGCATCGGCGTTTATTCAAACACAAATCTAAATTTAAGCATATATTTAAACAATCTGCAGAACATAACCAGCAGTTTTTCACCTCAATCTCACCTTTTCTGAACACATTCCATTTTAAAACTATTTACAAAAACTTAATATTATACAATCTGAATATTGTTAGACAATGGAAACGGTGTTTATTGACCCCCAATGGACTACCAAAATTTCTCCAGCAATATTATATATTTTTATTCCTATATAATTATAGAATTATATCTATGAAATACTATATAAATAATTATATTTAATACCAACCATAGAATGCCTTCTTCGATGATAACCCTAAAACAAAAAAGAGCTGAGATCCAAGAAAAAGATGAGAAGGAGGTGCGAATTCTGATGGAGCCTGTAATTGGTGGGACCTACGTTTGGTAATCTCTTGACAAAAATTGACTTATATACTCTTTATATTCATTGATTAATCTCGTGTTTTTCAGGTTATTTATTATGTTTTGGTTTGTTTCTTTTATTAGTTGTTTGTCAGTTTGATAAATGACCATTGTTCTGAGGACTTTTATTCCTGCTGCCTCAAGACCAACAAAATCCTGGATCTTAGTAAGCTTTTCTAGTAAATTTCTTAAAGCGGATCTTGTCTCATGATGCATTGAGTTGGCGACATAATACTGAGTCAAGATGTCATAGCAATAGGCAAGGTCTATCTCGCTTGAAAGATCTTCAAAATAATCGATTGCCTCTTTGAGGAACTGGTACTCAAGATTTGGTCTTCTTGCAGAGATATCAATTGCGAGAATGGAAAGCCGCGATAGATGGAAAATCCTCTTGTTTCCGGTTTCAAGCGATAAATAATATGAACTCATGGTAGTTTCAAATGCGTCCTTGTGCCGTCCAAGTACCAAGAGCAGGGCACTTCGGTTAAGATAAGCACTTTGCAGTAGTGATATGTCCTTGATTCGTTCGCATAACTCAATTGCCTCCTGGTTAGCTTCGGTAGATTTAAGAAGTTGCCCCATCTTAGAATATGTGTAGGACTGGTTGATCTTGATTCGAGCCATCCCCTGCAAGTTATCCTTTTCCTTGAATAACAGATACGCCCGCTCGTATTTTTGGAATGCTTCTTCGTAGTTCCCCATTGATCCATAAACGTTACCTAAACCAAGAAGGCTTGAAGCAACGCAATCAATGTCATCTGACGATTCACCTTGCCTGACTGCATCAGTAAGGTATTTTATAGATGCATCACGATTTCCCTTGAAGAATTCGATTGCGCCTTTTATTCTTGAGACCTTTCCAATGCTGCTGGCGACCTGCAAAGAGAGATGTGTCTTCTCTAGTATTTCCAGCGTATCCAGTGCCTCGTCAACCTTACCTTCCTGCAGAAAAGTTTCGGCGAGGAATATTTCTGCATCAGAAAGGGTCAACTTTCCTGCGTTTATCAGATCTACTTTGCTCAAGATCTCGGCAAGTTTCCCGCTATTTTTCCTTTTTTTCTGCTCCTCTATTATAATGGGGGCATTACCCTTGCTTGCATCGTAACTTGGCACTCCTCCTTTATCTACCCTTACAGAAGCGACTCCAAGAAACCTCAGGGATTCAAGAAGCATGAACATTGCATCAGATCTGATCACCTCTGTCAAGTCAGGACTGACCCTGACCTGCTCCTCGAAAATCTCCCGCAAAGATTCGAGGACCTGATCAGACGCCTTGTAATCCATGCGTCTCTCAGAATCTCTTTTTATATAATTCTTGTGGTGCTATTTTTAAAAACGTTGTTCAAGATCTTCTAATCTTATCGCTTAAATCCTATGCCGGTGCGGCTGGTAACTGATCATTAGTGACGGACTTAGGTATGGCGAATGTTATCAGGAATGACGCGATGGATGCACCCCATACAACTTCCCAGAGGTACTCGAAACCCAAGGTGTAGAAAAGCGTTAAGGGAAGAGAAACAAGGGCAGCTGCTACGCCAACGACTTGACGTTGCACCCCGCCGAAGAGCCCCCTATTCTCCTTTCCTATTACCCTTACTTCAAATGACATAGCGCCGGTTATTGTAATAATACCAGGACTTGAGAAGAAGGCAGCTGCCAGGAAAAGATAGGCATCCTTCTCAAAAACTGCAAGAAGAATGAGCCCGTAAGTGACAACATCTGTAAGCATCGTTAATGATACGAAACTCCTTCCAAGGTTACTTTTACGGTCGATAAAGCGCTCACTGTATCTTCCCAGGAATGAGGCGATCAAGTAGGTACCAAGAAGTACTCCAAATGAGTATTCAGCTGGAACGCCGATCAGCAGACCGGAAGGTACGTAGAAGAGGCTGAAGCCGATCACACCAACTGTCATTAGTGCTTTAGAACTTATCAATGGAGCAATGAAGCCTCTCTTTTCCTTAAGCGCCCGCAGGCTCTCAAAAAAACCTGGCCTGCGAGTCCGAGCCACTTCATCTTTCATGACCTCCTTTTCTTTTGTGTAAAGAATGAAGAATGCAAGGAATGACATGCATATCAACAGCAGACCGCTTCCAACAAAGACATATGAAAAGTCATCAGACAATAATCCAAGGATAAGTACCAGATAGGCTACCGTGCTCCCGACTGCCTCCCCAGTTAGTATCCTGGCATAGTTCTTGCCAATAATGTTGGAAGCGCTCGCCTTAGCGATGAATGAGTTTAGAGATGATCTGAATAATCCCTCAGAAATTATTATGATCGCAATGAATGCAGGTATGAATTCAACCGCTACCAAAGCCCTGGATATGTCAAGATAAAGCAGGATCAAGCCGACCCCATACAAAAAACTGCCTGCTATCATCATGGTGAAAGAATGCCCTTTGTCAATTGCTCTTCCCTGTATCATTGAGATGCCGATAAGTATTGCCTGCCCGGCCGTCAGGCCTACGCCTGCCAGATAGACAGGTATATTTGCGCCGTCCAGGTATACGATGATTGCAAATGAAAAGACGGTCATCGAGAGAGAGAAAATAGAGTTGAGTGCTGAAAGATTGGAGACAAATGGATTAATCCCCGACCTTTCTGCGCTCTCAGTGACCACTATTGGCTAAGATCGGATAATATAAAATTCTTTTCACCTTTATGTGTTCAGATTCTACCATTGCTGATCATTTGAATGAAATGCATAATGTTACTTCGCTCATTTCCGATGGTGGATGGCTCCCCATGGCCAGGGTAAATGGTTGTTTCCGGTGGAAGCTGGAGGAACCAGTTAAGGCTTTTCAACATATCCGTTGGATTGCCGCCGAGGTCCATTCTTCCAATGTTGCCCCTGAAGATACAATCCCCAGTGAATATAGACGAGCCCGCGATTATGGAGATGCTTCCCGGAGTGTGACCAGGAGTGTTCTTGATAAGGATTTCAGATCTGCCAATAAGTGTGGCTCTATCCGAGTCGATCAGGAACCCAGGCTTTGGAGGTTTTCCAACTATTCCCAATTGCTTGCCAAGAGACCATGTATCCCGCATCACAGAAAGATCCTTCTTGTGCATACCAAAAGAGGTGCGTAATTCGGAAGCAACGAGATCGGCAACGAGCGTGTGGTCAAAATGACCATGCGTGGAAAGAACACCGACAGGATTTCCAGGCATGCTCTCTGCGGCTTGCATTATTGAATCAAAATCCCCGCCGGCATCAATAATCATGTATTCCCCTCCAGACGATATAAAGTAGCAGTTTGTCCGAAGTCCGCCCACGACCAGGCGTTTCATTGAAAGCGAGCTCTCGCGCATCGCTTAATCTTAGTGTAATCGACAATAAAAGGTTGATAGTTAGTTGGGGCTATCAATAAATTGGGTCCGAGATCTATCTTCCCAGGAAGCCAAGCATGCTTAGTTCAGAATTTGATCCGGTTTCATATTGGATCCTGCATGAGTTGTTCAAAGTTCTTTTCTTGAAAAGTTAAATCCAAGGTAAAGAACCAGTCTGAAATGACCTATCCTTACAACGCTTTTGTTACAAAAATACAATGCAGGTGCCGGGATTTGAACCCAGGTCGAAAGCTTGGAAGGCTTCCGTGCTAGACCAGTCTACACTACACCTGCTTTTTCCCGAGAATGTTGAACCTGTTAATATTTCTTGTTTATAACCTAACTTATGCTAAATATTTGTACTTCGAATAGAGTAGAATAAGAAGTATTATGAACAACAACATCGACATTGAAATCATAAATGACAGGGGGGACAACATAACTTTCGTTAAAGTAAGCATAATCGTTGTGATAAGTTACAGGGAGAGAAATTGGTGTACCACCTCCGCTTGAAACAGTCATTGTGACATTGCTTATTGTTGAAATGTATGATGCGTAAACCCTGAACGACAAATTGGAATTATGAGGGATTGAGTAGGAGTATGCACCGTTTGATTGTGCAAGTGCAGTCCATGAGGAAGTTGAAGCATCGTATACCTGAAGTCCAGTAACCTGAGGACCACCAACCGAAGTTATAGGCGGATTTAGTGAAACTGTCCAGAATAGTATCCATGTAAGCATGAAAACCATGACAAGAATGAATACCTGTGAACCCCTCTGCGGCAGTTTCAGGTGAAGAGCCTCCACAAGTCTCTTGAAGCTTAGCAGTAGGATAAACATCAGGAGTAGGCCAACATACCAGATACCGATTATGAAGAGATATCCGGAAAATAATCCAAGTCCCGCAGCGAGGAGAAATATGACTATAGTTGACTTGGCCCGCTCCTTCTCGCTCAGAAGGAAATCCTTCTCCACAAACTCCGGCTCGACGAAGATTTCCTGATCCTTTTCCTTTGCCATCTAACCCGGGTTAATCAAATGTTGATTAATGAAGTTATTGCGTCTGCTGGATTACTGGATAACACTACGCCGGATGCAACGAGCCCTCCAACCGCGCCCAGTTTTAGCGATATTGAAATATCCCTGCCGGTTTTGATTCCAGCACCAACTATGAGCCGGGAATCGTTATTTTCGCAGATATTCGCGGCCTTCGCTATTATATCAGGCTTTTCCGTCGATACAGAGATATTCCCTCCAATGAGTTCCGGTGGCTCGTATGCAACGATTCGTGCACCAGACTTAGCAAAACTGGTAACTTCATCAATGTTCTCCGCGCACACTACTAAATCGAATTCCATATTCCTGGCTTTTGCAATCACTTTTTCAATAATTCCACTGCTGACCCTGCATTCGGAGTGATTGATAAGAGAACCATTGATTTTAGAATCGATGAGCATCTCCATAGAGATTCTTCCTGTGAATGCTCCATAACCGTTAGGGTCGACGTGCTGGGCAATGAAGACTTTGTCACTGAACTCCTTCGCAAGGTAGAGATCGTAAGCTCCTATTGCATAATGGATCTGCCATCCGTCGAATGAATTACTGCCTGGAAGTGATTTAAAAAAATTCTTGGCCCTCTTTCCGACAGCATTTTCGTAGTGCTTGACGTTGATGATTAGCCTTCTTTCGTTGCTCATGATTGATTTGTCCTTCACAGACATGTATCGGATAACACATTAACAAATTTTATTATCCATTTGCAATTGACTGCATCAATGGTAGAAGAACCTTCGGCTGCAACGGAAATGGAAGATGTTTGGAAGAAGAGTTATCCCGAGGGAAACGAGAGGAGAATTGAAATTCCAGATTACACGATCTACAAGCTTCTTGCAGAATCTGCATCCAAGCACCCAGACTCCACAGCCATCATTTTCTTTGGAAAGAAGTTAACCTACAGGAAACTTCTTGCAATGGTTGATTCTTTGGCCTTCAATCTTAAAGAGCGCCTTCGCCTCTTCAAGGACTCAAAGATAGGTTTAATTTTGCCGAACTCCCCACAGTATGTCATATCATTTTTTGCCATAGCGAAGATTGGCGGTGTAGTTGTCCAGACAAACCCTATTTACACAGAAACTGAGATACAGAATGAATACAAGACTACCGAGGCTTCTGCAGTCATAACGCTTGACATGTACTATTCAAAAGTCAAGGCGCTGGAAAAGGATGGCATGTCCATTGTAGTTACAAGAATAAAGGATTTCCTTACTCCGCTTGCTTCCATGGTGTATTCAAGAAAGACGAGAAAAGATCCAAAGTTGGAGAAGATTACGTTCGAGGGCAAGGTCTTCAAGTTCATGGATCTTCTGAAAGGGGGACCCGCATTAGAGGAGCAGATTGAATCAAAGGTTGATCCTGTCCTGTTCCAGTTCACCGGAGGCACGACAGGGGTTCCAAAAGCTGCAATGCTTTCACACCGGAACCTTATTGCCAATGTAACTCAGCTTAAGGCCTGGCATTCCAGCCTGCGTGATCCTGGGAGATTCATGTCCACCCTGCCGTTCTTCCATGTCTATGGAATGATGACCTCTCTTGTTCTTCCGGTCGCGACGGCCTCAACTATGGTCCTGGTCCCTGATCCAAGAGATACGGAAATGCTTCTCAAGCTGATAAAGAAATACAAGCCTGACTATCTTCCGGGAGTTCCAACACTTTACAAGTCCTTATTGAACCACCCAAGTGTGAAGAAGTTCGATCTGAAGTCAATAAAAGTGTGCGTATCCGGAGGAGCAGCTCTTCCCGTTGAAACGTTGAAGAAGTTTGAGGAGGCAACCGGCGGACTCCTGATTGAAGGGTATGGACTTTCTGAAACATCGCCTGTAATTGCCGCGAATCCAGTTGATCGGAACAAGAGAAAGATTGGCTCGGTTGGGCTTCCGCTAGGCAATACTGATTTCAAGATCGTGAATCCCTATAGCCTGCAGGAGGTACCCTTGGGCGAGGAAGGAGAGATATTTGTTCGTGGACCTCAGGTAATGCTAGGATACTGGAGAAGCGAATCGGAAACAGCAGGCGTTATGGATGATGGCTGGCTCAGGACTGGTGACATCGGACGATTCGATAGCACCGGTTTTCTCTACCTGGTGGACAGAAAGAAGGACATGATAATATCAAGCGGTTACAACGTTTATCCCCGCGAAATAGAGGAAGTCTTCTACCGGCATCCTGATGTCATAGAAGCCGCTGCGATTGGTGTTCCGGATGAGAGAAGAGGCCAGAGTGTCAAGGTGTACGTGGTAAAGAAAGAAGGATCCAGTGTTACGGAGCAGGAGCTTATGGCCTTTGCCTCTAAGCAGCTTGCACCCTACAAGCGGCCGAGATCGGTCGAGTTCAAGAAAGATCTGCCGAGGACACTTGTGGGAAAGGTTCTGAAACGCGAATTGCGTACAGACCAGGCGAGGAGTCTGAGACCTGGACGAAAACCATAAACACGATTCATTGCGACAGTTTTTTTGAGCAGCACACGCTCACAAAAGTGTAAGAATAATATTTACATTCGCTTAATGAGGGTACCGCGTTTTGCTTCATTTCGTTTATGTGATTCTTCTGCTGCTGATGCTTGCAATGGGAGGGGCAATGTCCTTTCTTATCCTCTACGCACGCAAAGCCACGAACGTCTTGCAGCGCCTGTTCACTTATCTTATAGCTTCAATGATGACCGGCATGCTCGTTGGCCCAATGATCTATCTGGTTATTCCCGGCAGCTTAAGTGTTGCAGGGGCGGTAGAGGTCTCTCTATTCGCCATGACACTGCTTGTTATACCAGCACTTGTAGTTTTCATTGATGATTTAATTGAAAGGAGAGATGAGAGATCGAGGTCCTTCATTCTATTAGTAACCGCAATCACCGTGATTGCGGATGAGGTGATGATGAGCATTGTATTCAACCTCATCATGGATCAGGAGGGATATCTTGCAATGCTGCATTCCAACCCGCTTGGTTTTATCTGGAGCGCCATCTCAAGTTACTGGTTTGTCTTTCCCATGGCCCTCGAAATGCTTGTCACCATAATATTCATGTGGAAAGAACTGAAAGCAAATGTCAGGGTTGTCCTGATTGTCCAAGCTGCGCTGATGTTCCTCGAACCTACAGCACTGTCTTCGCAGATATGGTCGCTGTCAACCATATATATATCCGGCGCCCTGATGACTGCATTTTTCGTCTACTTGTTTGAATATCTTTACAGGAAGCAGTCATTGAAGATGAGCCTCAGCAACTACCTCCTTCTCCTTCTTTTTGTGTATGGCATTATGATGGCCGGAATCTTTGCATGGATTTCTCTTCGCAGTTATGCCTTGATTGCAATCGCCATGGTCAGTGACATGATAGTTTATCTGTCTGCTTCCCTCAGTCTGAACCGATTGTCTTCAGGCAAAAGCCTTTATTGGATCGCCAGCAGGTCGTGGTCATTCCTTTTCCTCCTGCTGGTTTTTGCAGCAGAATTCTTCATGGGCGCAGTATTTGATCTCTCTTACTACGGATCAACAGCATTCATCCAGTCGACCGGCATTGTGGATTTCTCGGGTCCCATTCCGATGTACCCGGGGATCGCCTTTTATGATTTCTTCACCTTTTTTGCTCATGTTTCACTCTCCTCGTGGTTCCTTGTTATGATGGGCATTGAGATGGGATCACTTGTTGTATTCAAGATTCGCACAACCAGGGAACTGGAAACGAGGATCCGGCTTGGCCTGATGCTTGCTGCATATGCAGTCTATTCGATCTACCTGCCGTCTTTCCTGCTGTCGAGTCCATCAAGCATGCCATTCATTGGATGGACGATGGGCATTGGATCCGGAGGAGCATTTTCCCTTGTCTTTTTGATCCCGATACTTCTAACTTACCTGATAAGCGGCGTTCTCTCCCTGCTTTTCGGGTCCAGGCAGTTATGCTCAACCTTCTGCACTGCCCCGGTCATGTACCAGGGCACTTTCTATGACTCAATGAAGAAATTCAATGGTTCATCCTCAACAGCAACCCTGCTGACGAGACAGTCAAGGGTCGGCGGAACTGTATACAGGGTGGTTTCCCTTAGCGTATATACAGCCCTGATACTTTCTGCTGCTGCATCCCTGCTTGATTCCATGGGATACCTGCATTTCTACTTTTACGGGTCAGATCCTTCATACATGGTTTACCTGTTCCTCTTCGGCTTTCTCTGGTATGCTGTCTTCATCTCGATGCCTTTCCTTGGGTCGTATGGATGCATCAATACCGGTTACTGTCACTGGGGAAACTTCAACAGGTTTCTTTCAAGATTTGGCTTCTTCAGGCTCAAGGTCCGGGACACAAATCAGTGCGTAACATGCGAAACAAAGGACTGCGCCTCTGCCTGCCCAATAGGTAACTACGGACAGCCTGGAAAGTTCATTCAGTCAGGAGAGTATAAGGAATCCAGGTGCGTGGGTATTGGAGACTGCGTTGATGCGTGCCCGTACGAAAACATATTCTATTATGATGTCAGGCATTGGCTAAGGGAGAAGCTTTCAAAGAAGGACTAGACATCGGGTACCGCAATCTTCTCATCCTGAAACATTCCAAGTATAATCGTGAAATATAGCGTCATTGCCACCATCATGGAAACTGCGAATATTAACCAGGACAGTCCGAACGGATGTGTATACAGGACCGGTTCGAGCAAGCCTGCTGCAGAAATAACGATTAAAACTATGATCCACCGCAAAATCTTTCGACTGCTCAACGTGATTTCATCACGATGCGCATAGACATAGCTGAAAAGATAATAGATTGCCGCAATCATGAGGAGCGAATATGCAGCGAGGAGAGGTACGACGAGAGATGATTTACCGAGCATTGCCGGATCTGCAAGCTGCATTATTAGTATTGTAATCACCGATCTCTTTTCAAAACCGGGGCTCATCCTGAAGAAGATGAAGTAAACCATCTCGGCCAGCATTGGTGCAAGGAAAAGGATGCTAGTTATTGATAGCGAGAAATAAGAGATATAGGAACCGAGCGATGATACTCCGTCAAATCCGAAGCCGATTACTCTCAGGAACAGCGCCATAGAAATCTCGTTCCACGAAAGCAGCAATGCGAATACAAAAACTTCAAGTCCCGCGAATCTAGAATATGTTTCAGTGGTCGCAGCAATCAGTATGTAGACTACGGCAATTGTCATTATTATCATTGAAATATTGACGGCAAGTATCGAGTTCAGGAATGATGGAGGGGCAACGATATAATACAGGAGAGCATCCAGCATGCTTCCCATCATTGTAATGAGGAAGAGACCAAGTGCAAAACCCTTAAGAGTGATTTTATGCCTGAACAATCTGAGATAATTTATTACCCAGATAATGAAGGCGGTCATGACCACTTCAGTGAAAATCACCCAGAATAAATTCTGCACGAGTTCAGCATTAAATGATATTATTATAATTTAATCTTGCTTGGTTGATGCCCTGAGTCCTGCATGTAATACAGTTGGATCAGTCTTGAGTTCTTGACCGTTTTGCGGGATGACATGTGATTTTTATCAGCCCCTTCTCTATGTGCTTCTCTTCAATGTCGTAATTGTATCCCTTCAGCAATCCCGATAAGCCTGCAAAACTACATCTCGACGCTTCTGGACTATATCCCGCCCCAACAAGCAGTATAGAAGCGGTTTCTCTGTTGAAGCTCATTTCAAATCTGTCGGCCGGTATGAATTCCTTGAAGAGCTGTGCATATTCCCATAGTTTTTCCAGATCCGGCGCATTGATCTTGCATATCTCTGCAAATGCATATCCAGCTTCCTCCCATTTTTCAAGGCTACTCTTAGAATCATTCTTGAGGGAAATCTGGAGCATCTGATCCAGGAGCATTGAGGGGACAGGGACCGCCCTGAGGGAATCCATTAAGCTAAGAATGTTCGAGATCTTTGAAACAACACCACTGTCGACACCGGATTTCCTTGCCTCGAAATACATTTGCAGGGCCTCGCCGGTGATAGAGCTGATCATCTTGCCTTCCTTCTCGGCCTCATCTTCCAGCTGCTTCGCTAGATCGGGCCGCAGTGAAAGGTTCATTCGAGTCATCTTAGACTATTACTAAGCGCAAGGAATTATATTATTGTAACTGAAAGATTTATGAATTAACCTAATCCATGATTATTTGATTACCACGTGCATGCATGCACCTCCAAGTGCATGACTATTAAAGAACTGGCTAAAACTTGTCATTCGGTGATAAAAAATGCCGTTTGTAGATGGTTTGACCGTAATGTTAATCGGTCTGGCAATGGGATTGGCTCTTGGATCGTTCTACTTCTTCTTCAGGGCAAGAGAAGATGAGAAGATGCTGAATTCGCTTATAGTACCAGCTTTTGTGATAGGTCTCTTCGACTTCATCGCAGGTTTTATTATGTCATTCAGTTGGCCACTTCCTGGCGGATATAACATGCTGTTCGGAGATCCGTTACTGCTCTTTGGCCTGATAATGATAATGACATCGGTTGCATATTACAAGAAGATGAACCTGGGCCTGATACCCTTGCTCTCAGTTCTCCTTGGGATATACGTATTGGTGGGAGCATACTCGATTGTGCAGCTGAAACTCGAATCTGGTAACAACTTGATCACTGCATTGGGACTGTATATATTCGCTGGTATCGGCGCTCTTCTGGCTCCAATAGCGTATATCAAGCCGAGTTCCGGCAATAAGTACCTATACTACGTTGAGTGGATAATCCTGGGAATTGCAACAATCTTTGCACTCGTAATCGGGTACATGGGATTCAACTCACACCTTGCAAGCCCTCCATGAAGGATAATGGGATTGAACATGTCAATAGACTGTTCATTCGCTGATCCTCCAGAAGTAATGGACACGATTACCATGGCCCCGGAAATCCGGCTACACGAAACTGGATTGACCATGGTCCATTTATCCTCCGGGATGGAAATAGGCCAGGAACTTGAATTTCCACATGAGTTGCACTGGGACAATGAGACGAAAACGAAAGAAGGGGATAGCCCAGCCGAACCAGTGGAACACACAATGCTTTCAATCCTGCTCCTATTGTATGTGGTGCGAAAAATACACAATAGAATTGTCATGTAGTCAAAATTTTCACCCTGGCAGAAAACCAGGGTACATTTTTATCGCATCTTTTATCAGTTTGTCTCTGTCATCAGGATGTGCGATCGATATCAATTTTCTTGCACGTTCGCAAAGATCCATTCCATGAAGATTCACGGCACCGTATTCGGTCACGACGCACTGCACATGGTTCCTGGTTGTTGTTATACCTGATCCTGGAAGCAGCGATGACACTATTTTCGGCTTTCCAGACTTTGTGCGCGAAGTTACCGCGATTATGGATTTTCCACCGAACGAAAGAGCAGATCCCCTCACAAAATCCATCTGGCCACCCACGCCAGAGATCATACGATCGCCGATTGATTCAGCGCAGACCTGCCCTGTTAGATCCACTGCAACTGCGGAATTTATAGAAACCATGTTCTTCTGCTTCCTTATTATTGATGTGTCATTCGTGTAATCGACGCTCTTCATCATCACCATGGGATTGTCATTCAGGTAATCATAGAGCCTCCTGGAACCTTTTGCGAATGTCGCAACCGCATGGCCAACGTCAAGATCCTTCTTCATGTTGGTAACTGATCCACTCTCGATCAGGTCAAGCATGCCTTCTGAAAACATTTCAGTATGTATTCCCAGATCCTTTCTGCCAACCAGGCTCTTCATTACTGCGTCAGGTATAGCACCAATTCCTGCCTGCAGTGTAGCACCATCCGGAACGAGATCAGCAATGTTCACACCAATCTGTATTTCCTGTTTGGTCAGCATGGTTCGCTGTTCTTCGTGCAGGGGTTCTTTCATTTCTATTGCATAATCTATGAAGTTGTCGCTTACGGTTGAATCCCCGAACGTCCTTGGTATCGAGCCGTTTATCTGCGCAATAACAAGTGGAGCAACCCTTATCGCAGACTTGACTGCGATGACAGATGCTCCAAGGCTGTGGAGACCGTGCTTATCGGCAGGAGTTACGCTGATCAGGGCAATATCAGGTTTCAGCGTGTTTTCTATAAACTTCGGGATGTCAGAAAGAAAGATTGGAAGATAACGTGTCGTCCCCTCCGCATACGCGGACCTGAAATTCTTTCCTATGAAGAGAGAATAGTCATGCAGGTATTTACTCTGTCCAGGCCTGAAATAAGGTTCTTTCCCACTTATTTCTTCATGGTACAGGCTCAACGGTGAATTCTTCTCTGAATTATCTGCGATGATCTTTAGAATATGCAGCGGTGTCGAGGGCACTCCATGCACGTAAATCTTTGAACCTGGTTTCACTAAACCTGGAAGCTTGTCTGAATCTATTATTTGCATATACTACCCCGGAAAGACATCATAAGTAATGTCATAAAGCTTCCACAATATATTTCAGGAAGTTGCCTCTCTTCAGAATGCAAAATAGAATAGATAATCAATACAATAGGATTATCTCTGGCAATGATTGCTGTGGTAGGTCTGGGTAATATTGGCTCGAGAATTGCAAGCGAACTTTCAAAAACGAACGAGGTTGTTGCCGTTGATGCCGATAAAGAGAGAGTTGAACGAGCAGATGCGGCATTCAAGGTTGCCGGCACAGTGGAAGATGCCTCTGATAGGATAAAGGAGAGCGAAGTTATAGTTGCCGCTCTACCTGGACAGGCAGCATACAAGACTGTAAAGAAGATCCTTTCATGGGGAAAGAAGGTAGTAGATATATCCTATACTCCTGAAAACTCCTACAATCTAGAAAGCATTGCAAAAAAAACGGGTGCATTATATATACCGGATTGCGGATTCGCGCCTGGGCTTTCAAACATATTTGCATATCGCATCCACAGGCTCTTTTCAGCAGAGGATGTGGAAATAATAGTCGGTGGGTTGCCACGCGAGCCGGTGGAGCCATTCCTGCATTCCATAACATGGAGTGCTGAAGGCCTCATAGATGAATATACAAGAGCAGCGACTGTAATTCAGGATTATTCCACCAAGGTAGTGGATCCGTTCTCGTCAATAGGCACTTTAGAACTCAGTGGATTCGGTGAATTTGAGTATTTTACTTCCGACGGATTAAGAACGCTCCTATCAACGATGCATATAAAGAACCTTTCTGAGAAGACTCTCAGGATAAAGGGACACATTGACAGGATGATATTCTTAAGGGAGATGGGGTTTTTCTCAGAAAAGCCTATTGATAGGATCTCTCCCAGAAAGTTGACTGAAGGAGTGTTCAACAAATTCCGGGCAGGAGATGATTTTTGCATTCTTCTCGTACGATCCGGTGACAAGAAGAAGGAAATACTCCTCACCGCTGAAGGAACTGAAACAACCAGTGCGATGAGCACACTGACTGCACTTCCTGCAGTTACAGTAGCCCGGTTGGTTCATGATGGCAGGATCGATGCGGAAGGGATTTTACCTCCGGAACTGATCGCAGAGAACAATGATAATTACACTGCTATTCTACATGATCTGAAGGCGGCAGGGGCAAAGGTTGTTACAAACTTTTGAGGTTCGCATAGAAAGGCAGTAAATACTGGTTTTCTTACTGATCAATTAAGGCACGAATATTTATATGCAGACTGTGGATTGATAGATGATTATTCTTCTATGGCAGTTGAAATAGACGTCAGGAATTTAACAAAGAAGTTCAGGGACATTACTGCCGTGGAAGATTTGACTTTTCAGGTCGAACAGGGCGAAATTATGGGACTGCTTGGACCCAATGGTGCAGGCAAGACCACAACAATGAGGATGCTGTCCTGTCTTTTGCCGCCATCCAGCGGCTCCGCTATTGTTAGTGGAAACAGCATTACTGATCCAAATGGGTCACTTGAGATCCGGAAGATCATCGGCGTAGTCCCGGACAATGTGGGCCTCTATGATTCCTTAAGTGCAGTGAAGAACCTCAGGTTCTACGGTAGGATGTATGAGTCCCCGGAATCTTTGATCGAAGCTAACATTAAAAAATACCTTCAACTGATGGACCTTTGGGAAGCAAGGGACAGACCGGTTGGTACTTACTCGAAAGGAATGAAACAGAAGGTAGCTCTTGCAAGGGCATTGATACATGATCCACGCATACTTTTTCTGGATGAACCCACCGCAAACCTGGATCCGGAAGCCACGAAGACAATACGTGACCTGATAGTGAGCCTGAAGGAACAGGACAGGACAATCCTTCTGAATACACACAACCTCGACGAGGCACAGCGCATCTGCGGAAAGATAGGCGTTCTGAAGACCAGACTGATTGCAGTGGATACACCCGCGCAGTTGGAAAAATCCTTCTCCGGAAACAAGGTGGCGGTACAGTTAGTGGAAGTTAATGACAGGATTATGGAAGCTGTAAGATTTCTCAAACTAGGGCAGACAGTCCTGGAAGGTAACACTATCATCATCGATCTTGCAGATCCGGACAGGGACACGCCTTCGGTGGTGAACGCCATAACTGCAGCAGGCGGAAAGATTAGGTCTGTCAATGAGGTAAAGGTGTCGCTCGAGGATGCCTATTTCAAGGTTGTAAAGGGTGATTGAAATTAGATTGTGGAAAGCCTGGATTATTGCAAGGAAAGATCTCAGCATTCTCGCCGGCCGAAAACCACTTTTAGCAATGACTTTCCTCTTTCCTCTTGTCCTGAGCGTTGCCCTTCCTTCTATCCTTCTTTACACTGCGACAAAGAAACATGCTTCGAATGTGATCATAATTGACCTGCTTTCTTCTTTCGCTTTCTTCTTTGTACTACTGGCAGCACTGTTGCCCCTTTACCTGTCATCCTACAGCCTCGTAGGCGAAAAGACCGAGAAAAGTCTTGAGCCATTACTGGCAACTCCAACGTCGGATAGCGAGATACTTGTTGGTAAATATCTTGCCTCTCTGGTACCGGTATTGCTTGCCCTGTACATTGGAATGACTTTATTCATCGTACTTTCCGATTTAATGACGTACAGGTTCATCGGGTATTATTACTATCCAAACCAGACTTCAGATATTCTTATGTTCCTTGATGCTCCGCTTGCCATGCTGTATGGCGTTAGCTTCGGGACACTGGCTTCTGCAAGATCCAGCAGTGTACAGACATCTTATCAGCTTGGAGCCGTATCATTGATTCCATTCCTGATTCTTTATGTGCTGGGTGAAGTCCAGATTGTGAACCTTGCAGATATAACAAACATCCTTTACATAGGAGCAGCGTTATTCATTGCATTCATTGTGGTTTTCTATGTGGGAAGGAAGTCTTTCAACAGGGAGAGAATACTTACAGCATGGCGATAATAAGTTGCATGAATTGGACTATTTAGTAATTCCTTCTGTTTTGCGCAATAGAATTTGTTAAATTTTGTCCTTCTCATATTTCAATGCATACACAAGGCCATAAAGTCTCTGCAAGCTTTATATCATTTACAGCGAGTTTCTAGAACGTGATTACCTGGTAGTCTTTCTTGATATAGGAGCTGATAATGTGCCCCACGAATTCCACACTGAGTCCCAGTCCTGTGAGATCAGTGGTGAGATTATCCCTGTCAGCTACTGCACGGCAGGCTATAGGAGTAATCCCCTGATCGATGAGTTGTTTCAGGCTTTTACCAACCGGGCTGTCAGGATGGGATTTTGCTATCATTTTTTCGCTTGGTCCAAAGAATATGACGTTCACCTCTTCAAGCCACTTATTCTTCTTGACGTTGGTTGCATACATCATTCCTGTCAGGGCCTTTTCCTGAGCTTCATCTCCGGACGAGATTATAACGAGGAGCTTGTCCGTCATACTCTTAAATCAACCGGAGATTTAAATATTTTAGCAGCGTCTTACACTGTCTGATCTTTGCTTATTTTCGTGAAGTATGTATCAGATAATGGACAACCAAAGAACGTGGATATTCAATATTAATAGTCAGCCGGTGAATGCGTGTCATCATCACATAGCCCAACGCACAATGTCAACAAAAATTTGGCATTTCCTATTATCTTCCTGGCCTATAATTCAGTTAGTATTTTGTATTAGCCATCTCCCATCTTGTTCTGGCCCTATATGCAACAATAATTCCAAAAATAGAGAGTGCATCTATCCCCAAGTTGTAATATAATTCAAGCAGGCTGAACGAACTGTATGAAAATGGCCATCGAAATATTGCCGAGAACAGTTCTGCAAAGAAGTAAATCTCCAGTCCAATGGCCGCAAAAAGAAGAGGGACAATAATACTGTTGGATACCGGCTTCATTTTAAATCTTAAGTTCATTGACACTATTAATCCTTTTACGCCTAGATTTACCGTTCCTCGTTTCTAATGGGTTTTGAAGCTCATACTGGCGTTCCTTTCACATATTTTTCTAACATAAATCTTTCACATTTTTTCTTTCGCGGTCGAACCATATTTATTTCCACAATATTCATAATCAAAAAATAAACACGATATTATTCTCTAGCGAATATGTGGAAAATAAAAAGCTCGCAGAAACAATCCTGCATAAAGCGGGTCCGGAGGGCTTCGAACCCCCGACCTATGGATTAAGAGTCCATCGCTCTACCAGGCTAAGCTACGGACCCGCAGTGAGGGCATATTAAAACACGATTTATAATTTTGGAATCCTGCGGAGCATCCTTTTAGGAGAAATATTCACTGCTTCTTGTCGCAGTTTTCCCTGTAGTACTGAATTAACATTTGCTTAACCGATTGCGGCGACTCCTTCTTTAGCTGATCGGAAACGGCCTCACACAGTTGCTTGGGGGTAACGCTCTTGCCCCTTATTCCCTTGTACAACCCCTCAATTCCGTCCTTTTGCCCCCTTGCATAGGTAAGTGCTTCAGCATATGTAACCCATACATCAGGGTTGCCACTCTTCAGCTTCAAAAGTTCTTCGATGGACTGGACTGCTTCATCGTGCCTTGAAAGCTCCATCAGAAGATTTGACTTATCCCTGCGATAATCGATAATTTCCGGATCGATGGAGATTGCCTTATCGAATTCCGCCAAGGCCTGATCGAACATCTCCATTTCTGAGTAAGCAGATGCCTTCTCCCTGTGATACTTAGAGTTATTGCTTTCCAGCGAGATCGCAGCGTCAAATTCCTTAAGGCTGTCGTCGTATTGCCTCTGCCTCAAGAGTGCGATCGCCTTCTCGTAGTGATATGCTGCATTTGAGGAGTCGAGGGCAATTGCCTCGTCGAGTTTCTTCATTGCATCCTTTGTCTTTCTTTGCTTTAGCAGCGATGTCGCCTGTGAAAAGTGGTACTCGGCATTATCCGGATCTAGTTTGACCGCCTTCTCGTATTCCTCGAGTGCTGTGTCGAACTTGCCTCGATCCTGCAATGCTCTTCCCGCGTTGTAGTGGTACGCTGGATTTTCAGGATTGAGCGTTACGGCTTCCTGGTATTCCTTTGAT
>DAHXNF010000040.1 GCA_027366585.1 Thermoplasmatales archaeon
CCTCTCAGATGGCAAGTCACTGTCATCAAGCAGCACAACTATCACCGTCTCCCTCGTGAATGGTACATACAGCTACACCGCGACATCGAATGGATACGTGAACAAGACAGGTTCTGTCACACTGAATGACAGCAGCCAGTCCGTCTCGATCGCATTTACAAGGATCTCGCCAAAAACCCCCTCGTCCTCTTCCAGTAGTGACATATTATACATAGCCATCGGAGTAATAGCTGCTGCTGTCGTTATTGGCATCGTTCTCTACGCAGCGAGGAGGAAGTAGATCTTCGATACCATACCCGTTTTTCCTTCCGGTACGGCACATATGGCTGTCCAATCTCAGCCGAACACATTCTACATTCCCGTATGGTGCTGGGCAATTCTTTCCTCGCTCTGCCGTATCTCCTTGTTCCTGGGCGATGCCTGGAGATCAGGAGAATACTGAATCGATCGTAGGGTCGGATGCTCGCACATGAAGGTTGCGAAACCGGTCATGGTGATTTGCGCTGACGTGAAGAATCTCACCAAATATTCCATGGTACTGTAAAGGTACCGCATACTTGCAGGTATATCGATGAAAAGCATGCTCTTGATACACGGTAAAGACACTTGAAACGCTCGAAGATCTGGTGATCAAGGATATGGAAAAATTGGTCAAATTGATCAAGGCCTGAGAACATTTTGACGACAAATCGCCCCACGCCCGGAAACGTCGATAATATTTTATATAAATAGTAATTCTCTTTTTGGATGAAACTCAAACCTCGTCTATCTATCAAGCGAGTGCTTGTTTTTTTGATTCTTATTATTACTCTCGCGTCTTTCGCTTACGTTGGCTCGGTGCAAGAATCAACAACAGTATCATTTTATTTTCCCCAGGCGGTCTCATCTTCCTTTAATGGCTCGGTGATAATTAATGCAAATGGATCTGTTGAAGCCAATGGATTCTTTTCCCTTGGCAATGTGGATAAATCGGGGGTTCTTTCACTTGATGGGACAACTTATGTGCTCAATGAACAGATCATCGGGTACCTTAAGATAGAAAGGAGCGACGCTACATTAAATGGTAACTATCTGCCAGTTGGTGGGAATGAATCCGTAAAATGTTCATTTGGCGTATTCAATGCTAACAACCTGACCCTGGAGAACCTCAGAACGAATATAACTTGCCTTGCAGTATCAATCAACGACGCGAAAAACATCACCATATGCAATGGGATATTCTCAGACGCAGCCACAGGGATTGACCCTTTAAATACCTATAATTTGACTGTAAAAGACATCAGATTCACATCTCAGGGCACTACCAACTTTTTTATCGACGCTTATCCCTGTAACTATGGAATGAATATTTGCAATAATGTAGTATGCTATTCAGGCTCGACTAAAGGCTATCCGATCATTATGCAGGGAAATGGCATAAAACTTACGAACAATACCATTGAGTCCACTTCCAGTGTACAGTCATCAGGAATAACCCTGCTCACTGCGTCCAATGTCAATGTTACTGGTGCCAAGTTTATTGGCGATTTCGCATATGGATTTAATTTAATTGACGACAATAATATTTCCATATCCTCAAGCAACTTGAGCGCTACATATAGGCCAATATTTGCGTGCGGCTCAAGCAATGTGAGCATAATCAATGACACGATGCCCGTTGTCAATGGCTCTAACTGTCTACTTGTTAATTCGTCCAATAATGTCACCATCTTCAATTCAGACTTCATTTCGCCCTTCGAGTTCAGCGACATAAGCGACATCAAGATCTGTAATTCCAGCCAAATAACCTTCAGCAATGTCAAAGTTACCGGGGGGACCCTCTCTTTAATGGGTGATAAATCCATAAATCTTGAAAATAGCACGTTTGAAAACCAGACATTCTGTGCAGTCAAGTTCGGGGGAGTAACATCCGGCGTCTCGGTAGCTTCTTCATTTTTCAATTGTTCAGGCGTCGGCATATTCTTCATTTGTGGGTCCAGCGCAAGCGGGGTAGCAATTTCAGGTAACACATTCCTTGACCAGGGAACTGCAGTCGATTTTCCAAGCTCCGGTAGCGATCAATATAGCGCAATAACGATCCAGAACAACAATTTTTACTCTACAGGGGAGGTTAGGACAGGTGTTTGCATGCATACTTCCTCAAGCCTCAACGTGAATGGACTCACTATCTCAGGAAATACTTTTATGAACATCACCTGTCCCATTAACCTAAGAGTCCAGGATGGAAACAACTTCGCTATAGACAACAATACAATAATTAACTCTAGAGGCGTGTACGTAAATGCTCCCCTCAAGGGCCTGGAATTTGTGAATATACAAGGCAACACGATTATTGATTCGAATAGGTACGGCATATTCTTGACTGGAGGGATTGAAGCTAATATCAGCCATAACTTCGTGAACAACTCCGGCGTGACATCGTCAACGATCTACTCGTCAAACCCGGTAATTTGGGTAAGATGCACAACACCATCCTCAATCTACGACAATAGTTTGACTTTGCCAAAGGGCAGCCTGCAGGAAGGCATTTTAGTTTGTTATTCAGATTTTGACACGGTTCAGGCAAGTACGATTTATAATGGAGGATACGGCGTCGCATTATGTTACGCAGGTAATTTCAGTGTTGTAAATAACCAGGTTTACGGTGCTGCCACTGGCCTCATTGCTGGAAAGAACACTTACAACTTTAGCTATAATGATAACTTGCTCACCAATTCTTCCACTTCATTGAGTGTTTCTTATGCTAAAAATGGTGTGTTCCATTCGAACACTGTTATGAACAGTTCAAAGTTGTCTGTTGCAGTTAGCAACTCCAGTGACCTGTTGTTCTACCATAACAACTTCCTTGACGGGCAGTTTAACAACGTCACCTGCTCTGCCTCAACAGGCATTTCCTGGAACCTTTCGCTTCCAGTTGGCGGTAATTACTGGAGTAACTATGCAGGTACCGGCATAGATGGAATCGGAACAACGCCATATCCTGTCGTCAATGCTGCACTTGATCATTATCCTCTCACGCGAAAGTGGACCCCCTACACGGTCAGCTTCACGGAAACCGGCTTGCAACCCGGCTCTCAGTGGAGTGTATCCCTGGGATCCATAACATTGGAATCAACAACACAGGTCATTGTATTTCCTCAGGACGCTGCTGAAAACATATCCTCCAATTTCACTGTTTCACCTGCCTTGGGCAGCCTCCCTGCTGAGGGCAGTGGAACACTCGAATTGAATGGCACGAATCAGGTCATACAGATACAATTTGTACCTTACGAGTCCAGGGTGGTCTTCGCAGAAACAGGAAACCCGCAAAACTCGCCCTGGGCAGTTTCTATTGCCGGATTTGTTGAAACTTCAACCTCGCCACAACTTAACTTTTCATTGCAGAATGGTAGTTACGCTTACCATGTCTCCTCAAATGCGGGTTTCTCCTTTACCGGATCTGTGACCGTGAGCGGCTTGACAACTGTTAACGTAAAATTCCCGGCGTATTATTACCTAAATGTTTCCGAGGAAGGACTGCCTTCAGGAACACCCTGGACTATCCTACTTTCAGGCATTGAGTATAATACAACTTCAGGCTATATACTAATACCACTCGTCAACGGTAACTATTCATTAGCTGCAATTGGCCCGGTTGGAGTTTCTGTCAATCTACAGAGCAGCTTAGCTCAGATACATAACAGTAACGAGAGCCTTCTCGTGGTGTTCGGCAAGCAAGTTACCCAGACTCGGAGCGGCGTGACATCTTATACGCTGGCATTCGATGAAAATGGCAAACCATCGTCATCAAAGTGGCAGGTATCGTTAAATACACTAACTCAGTCTTCTGCCGCATCGAGCATTTCTTACACCGTGGTCAATGGAACTTATAATTACTCAATCACGTCAAGTGTCGGATACGCTACAACTGGATCTGTCAGGGTGAATGGAAGCAATATCAGTGTGACGATTACGTTCCCTGCGGTATACGTCGTGACAGTAAACGAGACGGGACTGCCTGCCGGAGTTTATTGGGCGTTCTACGTGGACGGAATTGCGTATAATACATCCGGTAATTCATTGCAGATCGACTTGGTGTCAGGCAATTTCTCTGTTTCGGCATCCGGGCCGTCGGGGTACTCTGTAACTCTATCACATCCATTCCTAGTCGTCAACAGCAATAGTGTTCAATTCAATGTTTCGTTTGCGAGTTTAAACAAGCCATCTTCAACTGTAAAGACATCACCAGGAATCATCTACGATGCGTTGGCAATTGGTACGGTAGCGGGTCTTATAACAGGAACAGTGGGATATGTGGTGGTAAACAGGTTGAGATCTGCCAGGAAAAACAAATAATCGCCTGCGGTTTTCTCGATATCTGACCCGACCGGTTGCTCTTGAAAAGGCTGCAAGTGCCCACCTGCTTAATATTCACATATCATTTCAATGCTTATCGGTCAAGAAGGAACGGTGTTTGCTTGCAAAAGCACACGGGAGTTACGCTGGCAAGCTCTGTCTGCGAAGACTTGGTAAAAGAAAGCATAAGGAGATTCGGTGACGCTAGACACATTTCTGAGCTGATTAACGAAGGACTGAAAAGCATGATTCTCAATGCCTCAAGGACATTTTCAATTAACCCGTCGTTTTGTAAGTTTCAGCGGTTCTTGGTTTGAAGTAGACTGTTTTCAGGGCTAAAAGTCAGTTCCTTTGTGTATTGGCATGATCTTTACATGTTTTTTCACAACTTACGCTGTTCTGCCCTATTTCTTCAATGCAAGCAATGTAAGGAAATTGTATCCAGGGCACAAGATAGTGGACTTGACCTTCACCCTCCTAATCATTGTTAAAAC
Source organism: Thermoplasmatales archaeon (assembly GCA_027366585.1). Taxonomy (GTDB): domain Archaea; phylum Thermoplasmatota; class Thermoplasmata; order Thermoplasmatales; family Thermoplasmataceae; genus UBA582. Next base: position 4,830 of record DAHXNF010000040.1, read on the forward strand.
ACATGTGCACCTTGGCATATCCTCCCCTCGTCGCAATACGGTCTTTCACGGGGAGAACGCTATACTGTTATCCTGCGGTTTTCCTGATCTATTCGGCTGTTAGTTTATGATTCCTTTTCCCTGAAGCACGGAATGCAAGTTACCTAAAAATATCGGTAAATGCAATATGCAGCGATAGATGTATGACAGAAATGTTTATGGTTTTGTATTACATCCTGTATTCGAACAAAATGGACAGTGAGCTAATAAGCATCCGTCTTAGACCTGGAACAAAAGAACGACTGAAAAAACTGGGGATAAATACTTCAGAAGAAGTGAGAAAATACCTCGAGGAGCTTGCCTGGAAGCAGGATGCAATGAATACTATGGCAAGGTTAGAGGAGGTTATTCGCAAACACTCCAAACCCTCTAAGCCAGGATTTGCTGTCCAATCGATTCGTGAGGATCGTGATGAAAATCATTGATTCTTCCACAATCGTCAAGTTCTTTAGTGCTGAGCCCGGCTGGGAACGCCTTCGCGAAATCCTGAATTCTCCCGTTACAATTGAACTTTCGGTCATAGAACTTGGAAATGCGCTATGGAAAAAGGTAAATCTCCGCCTTTTCGAGATGGAGGCAGCAGTTGAAGTTATAAAGGAATTTCAGAGGATTGCGAAGATCTTCGAGCAAGGAAAGTACTTGGAAGAAGCGTTTAAAATTGCGGTTGCCAACCATATCACAATTTATGACTCGCTGTTTATCGCTGCTGCCAGGGCAGAGAACTGCTCGCTGGTCACTTCTGATCAGGGACAGGCAGAGGTTTCTAAGCATCTTGGTATCATAACTGAAGTAGTATAAGTATTCTTGAATTACGCATCAAGAAGAGTATATACTTCCCTTAATGCCAAAAAGTTGCCGGTCCGGATCAAGGGATAAGTAATGGCAACACTTATTTTAGTAGTACGCCTTTTGAATCTTAATGGCAGACCTTGCGGAAATTCTCACACTGGAACATCTTGCTATCAGGCACATAAGGAAGGAATCGGCACACTGGGGAGCCTTCGACCAGATGTATGAATTTCACAGATTCCTGAAGGAGTGCCATATCGAGGTAGAGGAGAAGATATTTTTTCCGGTGCTGAAGGAATCATCATGGAAGGACTCAAAAGAATTCTTCTCGCAAATCGACATGATAATCGCAGACCACAAGCTTATAAACACTCTTTTTCAGAACCTTGCAAAGTGGAATAATGATGGCAACAGGCAGTTGTATGCTGAGCGGCTACCGCTTTACTTCAAGATCCTGGAGGAGCATAACGATAAAGAGGAGAACCTGATCTTTCCGCGTTGGGCGCAAGTACCGCCTGATGCAATCAGGAACACCGTTAAGGAGGCCCTGAATGTCGAGGAATCGTTCGGCATTGACCGGTATCTATCGACTGTTGGGATGACAAAGAGTGGTTTCAGCTACACTTTCAGGACATGATTGCAAAATATACCATCTAATGCCTTAAATGCACGTAGCGTGCTGCATGATAGCCGATGACAATAGGCGAATCATTGAAGCAAAGAGTGCTGGAATCATGGCCTGGACCCGCTATATTGATTCGAGTGCCATCCTCAGCTCATTCTCATAAAACCTCGGTCTTCCTGGATCCTCATCAATGTACTTTTGCGCAAGTTCAGATATTAGTAACATCTTTATCTTGCTCCTCTTCCCATCGCCCTCGATAACTATCTTGCAGGGTAGATACAGGCCGAAATCATGATTTCTGCCGATAAGCTCCCTGGCCGCTTCCGGTTTGCATACGTCCAGGATATAGTACACGGGAAAATCATCCCCGAACTTGTTTTTTATTATTTCCTTCACGTCCACATAGGACAGTAAAGCGAAACCTATTTCCTTGAGCTTCTGGGAGATCTTCAGGAACGTCTTTTCAGTATCCAGGTCTACAATCCTCTCAAATTTATACACATTTTGAAAGTCGTTTCACGTACATCTATTTTCCTGACTTCAAGCACCTGCACTTCAGGCTCACGGTGCATTGTGAATGCATATCATTCTCTCCCCCACTCAACACAATCCCAGACTTGAAGGAGGCGAAAAGCCGTCAATTGCACCAATCTAAATGCTTTAGAGTGGGTATGGAATGGAGCGGCAGATCAAAAATGGAATCATCAGACGAGATAATGAGGCAAGTGCAGGATACGATGAAGTTTGCCGGAGAGAAGGATCCGATGGCGCAGAAAGCATTCATGAATTTCAACCAGGCAGTCCTCGCCCAGGGAAGTCTGTCTACCAAGGTCAAGGAGCTCATTGCTGTCGCCCTATCCCTCTCAAGCAATTGCGAATGGTGCATAACTTACCATGTCAAGGCGGCAAAGGATCTTGGCGCAACAGACGAGGAGATCATGGAAGCTTCATACGTGGCAGTTCTGCTATCCGGTGCACCGGCCCTCATGCATGTTGCCATATTGAAGAAGGCACTAACAGCAAAGTAAAGCCGGCCATTGTTGAGGACCGTGCGATTCTAATCCACTCCTGAACCGATTGCCTCCGCGTCCAAAGCAGGTCGAGAGATCAATAGCGTGGGTCCCGAAAATGCAGCATATATTGCGGGATATCCGATCTGAATCAATTTCAACATTGCGCCCAAATATGCGAATTGGGCATTCAACATGCACCCGGATCCAGTTCAGGATGCTGCACTTCGCCTGGCAAACCAATTCATCCAAGAGTTTCGGCGAGCGCACTTCATTTCCAACAAGGAAAGATTATAAGTGGCTTCGTGTTTTTAATTCAATAGATGTGAACCTAACTAGGGAATTATCATTCTTCCCGCATTCTATCTTGCATTTCAGCGCATGCAGAAGGGAAAACTTCTGTCAGGGCGGTCAACTGATAACACGACTATAAGTTTAATAACGTATAATTACTATCATTTAGTATTAAAATAAATTTAACACTAGAGCAAGCTTCGTATGGCAATACATTAATTGAAGTAGAAGCTCGAGGAACGTGAGTCATTATGGAAGACAAAGGCAAATCCGCTGAAAACAGGAAACAGGTTGCTAAGAGCATAGAAGAGTGGTGGCCGAACAGGCTGGACCTCAGGATTTTGCGCCAGAACTCGATCGAATCCAGTCCCATGGACAAGAATTTTGACTACAGGAAAGAATTCAGGACGCTCAATCTTTCCGAGGTGAAGAAAGACATAGCCGATCTTCTGTCAAATTCTCAGGAGTGGTGGCCGGCCGATTTTGGGAATTATGGCCCCCTGATGATTAGGATGGCCTGGCACGCTGCCGGTACTTATAGAGTTGGTGACGGTAGGGGCGGAGCAGGCTCTGCACAGCAGCGCTTCCCGCCGATAAACAGCTGGCCCGATAACGTTCTTCTCGACAGGGCGAGAAGGCTCATATGGCAGATAAAGCAGAAGTATGGCAGGAAGCTCTCATGGGGAGACCTGATGATTCTTACGGGCAATGAAGCCCTCGAGACAATGGGCTTCAAGACCTTTGGTTTCGGCGGCGGCAGGGAAGATGTCTACCAACCGGATGAATCCGTCTACTGGGGGAAGGAGGAAACATGGCTTGGAGATAGGCGTTATTCGGGCAACAGGGACCTGGAGAAACCGCTTGCAGCAGTGCAGATGGGCCTAATCTACGTTAACCCAGAAGGCCCGAACGGTATCCCAGATCCAAAGAAAGCCGCGATTGACATACGGGAAACCTTTGCGCGAATGGCGATGAATGACGAGGAGACGGTTGCATTAATCGCCGGTGGCCACACTTTTGGAAAAACACATGGAGCAGGTCCCGTCTCGCATGTTGGTCCCGAGCCTGAAGCTGCCCCGACAGAGAACCAGGGGATTGGCTGGGTCAGCACATATAAATCAGGCAAGGGGGACGACACAATTGGCGGCGGGCCTGAGGTTACCTGGACAACAACACCGACAAAATGGAGCATGGACTTCCTTGAGAACCTTTTCAAGTATGAATGGGAACTCGAAAAGAGCCCGGCCGGCGCATACCAGTTTGTTGCCAAGAATGCTGAGGAAGTGATTCCCTATGCTCATTCCAGCAAGAAAAGGAAGCCAACAATGCTTGTCACGGATCTGGCGCTTCGTTATGACCCAGTTTATGAGAAAATTTCCAGGCGCTTTCTCGCGGAGCCGGGAGAGTTCGCTGATGCATTTGCAAGGGCATGGTTCAAGTTGACACACCGGGACATGGGGCCAAGATCCAGGTACCTTGGCCCGGAGGTGCCGGAGGAAGACCTGATCTGGCAGGATCCGATCCCGCGGATTGATCACAAGCTGGTCGACAGGAAAGATATCATCGATCTCAAGAAGGCAATCCTGCGTTCTGGAATCAGTGCACGCGAACTGGTGTACACGGCATGGTCATCTGCCTCAACGTTCAGGGGAAGCGATAAGAGAGGTGGAGCAAACGGTTCCCGAATCAGGCTTGATCCCCAGAGGAACTGGGAAGTGAACGATCCTGCCCAGCTGAGGCGTGTCCTTGATGTGCTGGAAAAAATCAGGAGTGAATTCAACTCGGGAGCGAAAGAGGGAAAGAAGGTATCGCTGGCGGACCTGATAGTTCTCGCAGGTAATGCAGGTATCGAGAAGGCTGCAGGTGACGCGGGTTTCAGGACCGAAGTACCCTTCAATCCAGGAAGGATGGATGCACTGCAGGAGCAAACAGACATCCAGTCGTTCGAGGTGCTGGAACCAAAGGCAGACGGATTCCGCAACTACAGGAGTGCTTCAATGTCCGTTGGCGATGAGTTTATGCTCGTCGACAGGACACAGCTGCTGACGCTGACTGTGCCGGAAATGGTTGTTCTCATTGGCGGCATGCGGGCCCTTGACGCTAACCATAAACATTCCCGGCTTGGTGTCTTCACCAACAGACCAGGAATACTGACAAACGATTTCTTTGTCAACCTGCTTGACAACAACATCCACTGGGAGGCAAAAGATGAAAAGCACACCATCTTTGACGGAACAGATCTGCGGACTGGGAAGACCATGTGGTCTGCAAGCCGGGTGGACCTGATTATCGGATCGCACTCGGAGCTGCGCGCCGTTGCCGAAGTCTACGCCAGTATTGATGGCAGGGAGAAATTCGTGAAGGATTTCATCATGGCCTGGTCAAAAGTAATGGATCTTGACAGGTTTGATCTGAAATAATCATAATGAAGATATTATCATTCACGATAATTCTTCCCTGCAGGATCTAAGGTGCAGCATGTTTGCTATATGTCAAAACTAAAGCCATGGGCATGTGTTTCCATGCGGACTTGTTGCCAGGAACCCAGGCCTTTCCCCTCATACTGAGATGATTATTGCTTATCATGCAATTGCATATATTCTGCATCGGTGAGATCAAAAGCATTGGCTCCGAGGAGTTCATCGATATTTCCCTTGCTGGAAGATTTGGGGATTGGATAGCTTTTCCTCATCACGTACCTGAGCGCGACCTGAACCGGGGTAGCGTCATGCTTTGCCGCAATCCTGCGAAGAGAGTCATATGAGTTGACATTGCCTTTCATGATGGGCGTGTAAGCGATAACTTCCACTCCGCTCTTCTCACAGAACGGTATTATGTCGTTTTCAGGGCTCCTCTTTCCATAGCTGTACTCGATCTGGTTCGCAGCAATGTCGCATGTCTTGGCAGCGTCCATTGCTTCCTGCATTTCAGTAACGCCAAAATTGCTCACTCCTATGCTTCGAACCAACCCGTCACGGACAAGCTGTTCCATCGCAGAAATCGTTTCCCCAATGGGGACAGATTGATTGGGCCAGTGAATCAGGTAGAGATCGGCATAAGATGTATGAAGCCTCTCAAGGCTGTGCTTAGCTGCCTTAATGAGGTCATCCCGCATGAGATGTGTATTCCAGACCTTTGTAATTATGAAAAGGTCTTCGCGGTCATAGATCGAGATAGCCTTTCCAACCAGTTCTTCTGTGTGCCCGGAAGCATACATCTCAGCAGTATCTATCACGTTTATTCCCTTGTCTATGGCATATCTTAGCGATTCAACATGAAGATCATCCTCTTTTGGATCGGGAGCAGATTTTCCACCAACACCCCATGTACCCATGCCGAAATCGGAAACAGTTCTTTTACAGAGGCTCCTTGTCATGGATTGGTTCAGTTTATCCTGCCTTATATTTTCACTGCTTTTTCCTTCATAACAGGGAAAAATGCATGCATTGTGTCGACGAAAACAGATAATATTCCGAATCGATCGGAAGATTACGGATACAAATGGCCGGGAAAATTCCCGGCTCTAATGACAAGTAAGCTCATGCCGCAGTCAGTATCTCATAGGAAGCGGTCGAGTCCTTTTTCGTCGTTATTATGATAGTCTCGTTGGAGCATGAGATAAGCTGGATTATGTTGATCCCCCTTGAATAGAGCTTGTGGGTAATCCTCATCACAAAACCGGGAGTTGACTCAATTTCCTTTGGGGACAGGATGTGGATCATGCTTACATCCGCCTCCAGAGTCACTCCCTGTGCATTCCGTGGAATTCTCGTTTTCATCTCATCCACGATATAGACGATGCTGTCCTGCAGGAAAGTCGCCGAGATATAGCCAACAGGCAGGACCGATTTTGACGTCACGACGCATATCTTGTCCTGGATGGAAACCCTGCTCTTTTTCAGGAGCGAGTCTGCGTTTTCCTTTCCGGACGAGGAAGGACCTCTCTCCTTTATCCTTTTCAATGCAGCCCTTATTGAAATTAGGTTAAGATCAACATGTTCCTTTCTTATACGCAGTGCAAGGCCGCTTATGTTGACAACACCATCCCTCAGGGCGAGCAGTATGTCAGGGTTCTCGTCCAGGTATCCCGTGACGATGCTTTCCAGCGTTTTCCTTTCCCGTTTAACTTTCACAAACTGATAATAGTATTGTTAATGTTAATACTATTCATATTTTTTTATCATTAATTTGATTATTTTTGACATTTTTAATATAGAAGTTAATATCAACCTGCCTGATCGGCAGGCATGAAAGAAAAGGCACTGCTACTTTACTCTGGCGGACTGGATACTTCGGTAATGATAAAATGGCTCCAGGAAATGAAGAATTATAACGTGTTAACCCTGACACTCGACGTCGGGCAGGAAAAGAATGACCTCATGGCAATTGGAGAGAAGGCGAAGCTTTTGGGAGCCATAAAGTCGATCACGCATGATGCGACCGACAAGTTTGCGGACGATTTTATTTCCATGGGGATATTAAGCAACGGCCTTTACGCGGACAGATACCCGCTTTCAACCAGCCTTGCGCGGCCGCTTATGGCCGAGCTTGCAGTGAAATACGCACAGGAAAACTCGTGCGGCATAATAGTCCACGGCTCCACCGGCAAGGGGAACGACCAGGTTCGCTTCGAGGTATCAATCAAGGCACTGGATGATGGCATCAAGGTACTTGCGCCGGTCAGGGAAATGAACATGAACCGTGAGGAGGAAATTGAGTATGCGAAGGAGAAAGGCATAGCCATACCATACGGCGGAAAATACTCGGTTGACGAGAACCTCTGGGGCAGATCGGTTGAGGGCTCCACAATCGAGGATATAAGCGCACCAGTTCCGGTCGACGCCTACCGCTGGGTCATGCCGCTCGATGAATTGCGCGGATCCAGGAGGAGGGTTTCAATCACCTACGAGAGCGGAATACCGGTCGCAATAGATGGAAAGAACATGCCGCTCAAGGACCTGGTGATGAAGATGAACGAGATCGCAGGTTCACATGGAATAGGTGCAATCGACATGATCGAGGACAGGGTTGTCGGCATCAAGAGCCATGAGTTCTACGAATGCCCTGCGGCCGTGACCCTCATTGAAGGCCATAAGTACCTTGAATCGGCGGTGTTGAGCAGGCGTGAGCTGAAGGTAAAGAAGTTCATGGACGACCAGTTTTCCGAACTGGTTTACGGTGGTCTCTGGCATGATCCGCTGACCGCCTATATCTGCGATTTTGAAAAGCGCATGAACGGTCCTGTAACAGGAACTGTGCAACTGGATCTTTTTATGGGAAGCATAAAGCACGCTGGCGTTGAATCAGGCAGCTCACTGTACGACCAGGCCACCTCTACTTACGGGAAGGCACAGACATTTGACCAGACAATGTCTCCCGGCTTCATCTATGTATACGGTGCGTCAACTGTTGCTTCCAGAAAAGTCAGGAGCCAAAAGTTAACGGAAATCAGCCTGGAAGGGCGATAACCTGCAAAAAATCTGGGCAGGGGGCGCAGCCATGCCATCGGGCACGGACCTGAGCGACATATTAACCAAGGAGGATTCGCGAATAGATGCAATCATGCTCGATTACGAGCTGATGAACCTGATCGCATTCCACCTGGACATGAAGGACAGGGAGATAATTCCGCCGGCAGAAAGTGCATCAATAATCACGCATCTCGTGGGAATGCTTGGAAAGAAAATAAGCATCGATCCGGAAGAAGAGGATGTACACGCATACGTGGAAAACCGGATCCGTGAGAAAGCCGGCGATTCAGCCGGGAACCTCAGGCTTTTCATCTCCAGGAACGAGCAGAGCCAGTGCAACCTGAGATCCTTCTACATTGACCACCTTCTTATTCTGGCAGGAATCCTGCTGCAGGGCTCGGCTTCATTGGAGGAAATCTCCTCCACTGCAAAGGGCAAGATTCCCGGGTTTACCCACTGGAGGCAGGCAATGCCGGTCTCAATCTCAACCTATCTTGATTACATTTCCCGTATAAACATGGATCTCGCGGGTGAGGCAGTGTCGCTGATCAGGAGACTCAGGAAATTTTCGCCAATGGGACTGGGCTCAGGCTATGGAAGCCTATCCAATGCGTCTTTTGATCAGGTTGCAGAATATCTTGGATTCGCTGCCGGCCCGAAGAACCCTGTTGCCGCTGCATTCTATCGGGGTTTCGATGACATCGATGTGATGTCCCTGCTGGTCAGAATAATGATCTTCTATTCCCGGGTATCGGCGGATCTAATTCTCTACTCGTCAGGAAGTAACCCTTTTCTTATCCTGCCGGAATCGTTTCTTACCGGAAGCTCGCTCATGCCAAACAAGCGAAACCCGGATTTTCTCGAAATGGTCCAGGGATACGCATCCCAGTTCACCGGAGATCTTGCTGCAGCCGCAGCAATTCTGGCAGGCAGTAATACCGGCTATCACAGGGAATTCCAGGTCTCAAAGGACAGGACCGTATCAAACATCCTGCTGGTCGAAAGCATCTCGAAGCACATGAATCAGCTTATGCAGGAAATGAAGTTCGATCCTACCGCATCCAGGGAAGCTATCGAGAACCAGTCATATGCATTGCATGAGGCATATGAGTTATTCAGGAAAACCGGGAAATGGAAGGAATCGTATCAACAGGCAGGCTCAATGGTAAGATCGGGGAAGAGGTTTAGCGAGCGTGATCCGATAGACTATTTCAGCGTTGACGACAGCGATCTCAAGGAACTTGAAGGAGATCTCCTCACATTATATAACGCATGGAATGGGCCCCGGAAAAAACTCGTTAAAATGGCGCGTTCATTGCAGCAAACCCCGGGTTGAAGTGCGTGACGGTTGCACCATCCGGCACGTCAGGATGAGCATCCGGCTTTCATTTCCAGCTGCTGAACAAGTTTTTTCCCGAAACGGCATCAGCCCGCAGGATGTCCCAGTTCTTCGCTGGATTCCCCAAAGCTGACCTGAAGGCGTTTGCAGTTGAAGGGCTGAACCCCTCGAAGTGGTTGTTGACGAAAACAACAAAATCCTGTACTTCATCCAGCTTCTCCTTAACCCGATCCGCCCAAGCCTGTATCTGTGCACTCCGTCTTATTGTGACATTTCCAAATTCGCTTTCCTTTATGGATCTGTCGCCAACAAGCCGGAGGTATATGCTTTTAGAAGTCAGGTTTGTCTGGGGCTCAACGAACGGTGTATCTGACCAAGCAAGAACTATCTTCCTGGACCTGAGGTCACTTAAAGTGACATCGTTGAACCAGGACGGATGCCTGAACTCGACTGCAAAGCTGTATCCGCCGGGGAGCGCGTCCATCAAATCCCGCAACTTCTCCTTTCCGGCGGGATACCTGAAAGACGGGGGAAACTGGATCAGGATGGGCCCCAGCTTATTTTCCAGCCCGTTGATCACTTCAAGGAACCTTGACATAATACTATCAGGCCTAGGTCCCGGAGGAGTGTGAGTTATTTCCTGCGGTACCTTAGGTGCAAAAATGAATCCGTCAGGTACCGCGTTGTACCACTTTTTTACAGTTTCAGGTGACGGTATTCCATAAAAGGTCGAGTCTATCTCGACTGCATCAAAAACCCTTGAATACAGTTTAAGGTAATCCTCCGCGAGAGTTCCCGGAGGGTAGAAGGAACCCACCCAGCCCGTGTAACTCCAGCCAGAGCAACCAATTTTCCCCTTCATGACTGAAATATAATAGAAGATACCTGATAAATAAATTTGCTTAACTTTACATCATTTCCCTTTCAACTTACCTCGGAATCGCTGAATTAGAGGACTTCTGGCAATTGAGCTGTAGATGCATATTCACAATCTTTCGGGGTAACCGCCGCTGTACTTCTGGTGTAGAGGGATAGGTATCTCAGGGATACCGTGGATTCAATCATTGGGCACAGGAACAACGGTCTTTCTCCCGGCGACTATGCCCTCATATTCACAATGAACCGCCTCTCTGTCCGAGATCGAAGAACCGGATGCATGAGTGGATGCGAGGCGATTACCCACCCACACTCTATCCAAAAGTGACTTCACAGGGATTCTGGAACATGATGGATCGTTTCTCCGAAGAAGGAATGAAAGCAATAAGGGACATGACAAAGGAGAGACTTATCTCCCTTGGTTATGATCATTCCACTCTTTGTTGAAGGCTCCAATTTCTACACCTTCATTAGGAGAATGACATGGCAAAGAAAGCACACAGCAAGCAGCACCGCATTGATCTGAACCAAATCGCACATTACATAGCGGCAAATGATGACTATATTCCTTTCTACGGTGAATCCTATCCCGGCAATTTGCATGATTCCGGTACATTTCCATGGATAGTGGGCAATATCCCTCGGGATTCCACGGTGATATTCATGGCATTTACAACACTGAGAAGAATGTTTCACTTCTTGGTGAGAAGAAATACATCGTTGCTCTCGTGCTTTCGGACCACAGTGATCTCATGTCACTTCACATGGAAAGGGATTCGTACACTGAAACATTGTCAACGCCCATTCAATTTTTCCCAAAAACACCCAAATAAAAAATCCCCAAATACGCTCATTGAAATTTCACCATTTCATGCACATGACGAGGAAATTACGTGTTGCGCGATGAGAGGTGGCGTATGATAAGAAACTTGGTAGAGAACGGTTCGAAAATATCTGACATAGCAAGGGACCTGAACCTTGAAAGAAAGACGGTGAAGAAGTACTCGAAATCAAAGGTTGTGCCTAGGTACAGGATGGGGCAAGGCTCTCATTCCTTTAGTAGCGAGTGCACTTGATTCTCCAGGAATATCAACCTCTCCCCATGACTATGTTAATAATTTTGGCTTGCAATGGGTCTGGGCTGGCGTCCACTATCCTTGGACAGAGATATTTGTACCTTGAAACTAGCGTTGGATTAGCTCCATGCAAAGAGTAAGGGCTATAGTGATGTGGGTAAATCTAATGAGATGGATGGGAATAATAGCTTGAAGGAATTGAAGATGTGAGATAAAAATGACTAACCCTTTTATCTATTTTCTGTTGAGTGTGTCAGCATTCTATATGGCTGCACTCTTGATTTTGGTTGATGCTTTTCTCAGATACAGAAAACCTAGAAGCAAAAAGTTAGTCGTTCGCAGGCTGAATGCAGTTTCCATTCTTGTTGTTCTTGATTCTACGGCGTACATAATTGGAATTGCGATTCTAGTACTATCAAGCAATCAAATCGGAAATGCGTCCTTTCACTTCAATGTGGGATTATATTCTGCTCTATTTGTTTTAAGCTGGATTCCCATATTCCTTTTGGCCACGATGCTTTGGAGGTCCTCCCAGCAGGTTCAAGGGCGTTCCAGAAGTAAGAATATCGAACACTTCAAAAATGAAACCTATGGACTTGCTTTCTTTATTTCAGTTACAATTGCTCTAGTCGCCGTGTCACTCTCTTACTATCTTTATCTAAAAAGCAGTTCAGCTGCATCAATCGGTTATTTCTTAATTTATCTCCTTGTTCTTTTTGATGGCTTATCGCTAATACTATGGCTAAGCATGAAATATGGAGAGAAAAATCAAACCGGTGAGGTCGCTCACGAAGTTGAAAGCAATGAAATGAGCCAACTAACAGCCAGTAGCACCGTTCAGCTTAGAGCCTCCAGAAAAGTATCACTTTATGTCTTTTTAGGCAGTTTCATTCTTGAACTCGTATTATATGCTATGAGTAATGCTAAGATAATTGAAGTTGGAATACCGTTTGACAATCCGTATTTTTCCGGCTTGGGATATCTCTCGGGCATCTCATTTGTTTTGTGGCTTGCTTTCATGATTGCAAGGTAGAAGCTTCTGCTGTGATATCCCTTGTAACCCTTCAATGCACATGGCTTCTTTTTATCTCCATTATGATCTGGGGGATTTTCTGTCTCTTTCTTTTTATTTCCTTCAAGTACCCATAAGGTTTGCAGTTCCCAACCCCAGCATTCTCCGGGTGCCTGATCGTGGATGCTATAAACGATCTATGCACTGGATCTCATGTCAGTGTGACATGCACTACAGGAGAGGATGGGAGGACAGTCCCTCAAATTGCCTCTCTGGAATCTATCAGCGATAAAATCAAGTGAACTCACGATAGGGAGTCTCGAAACATTAATAAACAGAATATATATATAATTTGTTAAAAATGACTTCAACGGAGCATTTGTGTACTTATTACGATAGCGAAAGTGACCAATGTAGAGTTAACCGCAAATCTCCCAGCATCTTCGGTAAAGATCACTACACTCGGTTTTGTTCAAGTTCGCTTGAATCTTGGGTATTCTGCCATGAGTATATAGTAGGCGAGCTAAAGAAGAACGACTTTAAAGACATTGTAGACCTAGAAAAGATCGGCTCGGCAGAATATAGTTCATTGAAAAACTTGACTGGACCAAAATTAGCGAATTTGGTTTTGTTCCTAAATTTGCCATCGATTAGCAATTGCAGTAAATGCAAAAATACCCCTTACAAAGTTGGAAAAAGTAAAAAAAGCACAGGTATGTGCTGGGAGCATAACATAAAGATGCAAAAGACAATATTTATGCTAGAAACTGTGCATCACTTTGTGAATTCTGATAATTTACTTCCATTTTCTTTCACTCTGGGAACTCACGGACCTATGAGCGATGCATTAACAAGTTATCTAGTTGACAAACGCATTTCACCTGAAGAATGGTTGGAAATGAAATCTAGACCCGACTTAGGATTAGGGGAAAGTGCACATGGTATTGTTAGCAGGTTAGTAAAATCTTACTTTAGCGCTGATCCTCGCGAAATGGAACTGCTAACTTCTGAGGTTGTAAAGCTTGAGGCAGAAGGCTTCATAAAAAAGTCAAAATATCTTGACCTTGGCGTTTCGACCGATTCTATTTCACTATTCGAAAAAAACCTAAACGAAAAGTATGAATCAAAAAATATAGGAAATTTCGCTGAAGATTGGAAATTACTCAAGAAACCACTTGAAGAAACCTTTATTAAATTGAGGAGTTTAGGGTATGAATATTCAAAGATACTGGGAATAGGTAGTTCTGCGGTAGCATTTTTGGTAGAAAAAGTGAAAAATGAACAAGTGATTTCTCACGAGCGATACAAAGTAGTCAAGTTTCCTCGACCCACACAAGGAGAATTCAAACTATCTAATCTAAGAGCAATCAAGGGTGAAGCGGACAAGTTGGCTAAATTGCACCACCCAAACATTGTGTCAGTCAATCATATTGAAACCATCAAAACCGGAGTTGTCGGTAAAGAGGATTCCCTGATGTGGTTTCTCATGGAATACATTGAAGGTGCTGTAGACTTGGGTGAATTTGTGGATTTCGAGACTCCACAACCCCATTCTGTCCAAACACATGGAGGTGGACTCACAGCCTTTGACCAAGTTTTGAGTAGTATTGGAAAGAAGAAACCTACTTTTAATTTTACTTTCGAAAACTTCATACAAATTTTTAGAGACGTCGGAGACGGACTGTCATATCTCCATAGTGAAGGAATTGTGCACCTTGATGTCAAACCCGGAAATATTTTGATATCCAGAACGCCTAATACTGGTGTGTGCAGGGCATTCATTACTGATTTAGGCTACTCTGTTTACAAGAACTTCAATGAAAGCGCGGAGAACTCTTCTGAATCAACTAAAATCAACATCAGGTGCGACTACGAAGTCGCTCCCCCATTTTTTAAAAACTGTCTTGAAAAGGGATACTCACGGGAAGGTATGGTTTATTCTATCGGGGTGAGGGAATTGAAAAACTACGGGGACCTTTTCGATCTCTACGAGCTTGGTAAGACTATGAAGATTATCTTCGAGAAAATAGACCATGGCATGGTCAAGTTTGGACTTTCAGATGATTGGATTGATCCATACAGAAAGAGGTATGTCTATATAATCATAGGGAGGCTATTGTCAAACTCCGCATTTCCTGAAACTAATGAGAATTCAGAAGGCTTAAACGAATTTAGCTACTATTTGACCCGAGTTACTCTTGAGTCGGCGAAGCAGCTTAAATTCGACTCGGCTTCTGATTTTGTAATTGAATTAGATAAGATGAATGCAAGGGTTGCACTGATTAGTTTACTGCCCGAGGCTTCTATAATGGAGAACGAGACTATTAGGCTGCTAAACGTAGGTGGTTCACAGCTGATGGCACCATTATCTAACCGAGTCAAAAAAATAGTCGATCACGTTAAGTTTGCCAGACTGTCTAACGTGAGCCAGTTGGGGTTTGTTAGATTGGTCTTTCCTGGGGCTATAGGAACACGGTTTGAACATTCTATAGGCGTGTACTTGCTGACGATACAGTACATTATTGCACTTTGGAACGATAATTTGAATCCCATGTTCAAATCAGTCATGAGAAAGCAAGACCTTGAACTCGCTATTCTGGCTGCGTTGCTACATGATGTTGGGTACTTTCCAATGGCACATGATCTTGAGGATACACATTTCATTAATCCAAAGGAAACACATAGTGGTCTGAAACTTCATGAGCAAATTGGGTTAGACGTTATACCACAATTCAAGGACGTTATGTCGGGCGAGTGGAGCGTTTCTGTCGAAGATGTATATTCACTTTTGTCAGGCGATGAGTCGAATTATAAGAATAATGAATTCAGATGGAAAATAATAAGATCGCTAATTAGCGGCGTGATTGATTCTGACAAACTGGATTACGTTTACAGAGATTGCAGACACTTAGGTCTACCTTACGCCGAAGGTATTGACCGGAGTCAAATGATAAGGAATTTGACTCTAGAATATAGCGAAAACACAGATATTATTCAAAATGATAGAAAGAAGGAGATCCAAGATGGCCCGGAAATAGCAGTTAAGGAAAAAGGAAGGATAGCAGCTGAAATGCTATCATTCGCAAGATATGCAATGTTCTCTGTTGCATATTGGCACCACACGGTTAGGATCTTGAAGCGAATGCTGAGTTTTGTTGTGGAGAAGATACCAGAAAGGAATAAACGAAATGTTATGGAGTTTATTGAACAGTATGAGAAGGAATTTGATTTGAAACAAGACGCGGAAATACTTTGGGGCAGAACACTTGGTTATTCTGATAAATCATTTTTGCTTATGTTGAAGCGTAATACTTCAGAAGAAGGGGCACTAATGATCGACTGTATCTTAGAGAGAAAACTTTACAAGAGAATTAAAGTATATAATAGCACAGAACCTGAATTTGAAGAACTGCAAACTATAGATGTTTCACACCTTGAGCGTAAGTTTGCAGGTTTGGTAGAGGAAGAATTGAAGATTTCTGGCAAATCCGACGCAGAAATACATATAGGGATCCCACTCGTGCTAATCGATCAGCCTATTATGCAAAAGAAAGCTACTTTATTCACTGTACGTGAAGACAATGAAATTAGGTTTAGGGCATTGAAATCTAATGTTAACGAATTGATTTATGATAAAGTGCTACCCGGTCTCGCGAAGATAAGAGTTTTGATACCATATCATGTCTGGATACTTCTGAAGGAGAAACAAAAGTTGGATCTCAGAGATAAGATCGCAAAAGGAATATCAAAAGCAACTTCTAATGAACTTAGAAGGTAATGAATTGTCTTCTGGCAAATAGGTTCAAAGGACATATATGTGACTTTACATAAATCATTTAGCTGATTATTTGAAGATAACCTTCAATGCTGCCTGGATTGCTAATTGCCTTCAGGTGCTACACAATTTCTTCAAGATTTAGCTTTTTAATGACATCCTTCCCTATTTCGACATTAGATGCAGGGCTGTGTGCAAAGTTGTTGCCCATCTCCTTTGCATCCACTGGCTCCTTGATGGAACGTGCCCTGTTGTTTGTGAGGTTTCTTGTCTTCTCACGTATTCTCTTCTCGGATTTTGGAGAGGGAAAACATCTCATTACCCTCTTCCTCCTCCATCAGGAATACTGCCTCACAAACCTAAAGCCGAGGAATTCGATGCCACGCTCCGCTTCAACAAGTCTCGTCTTCTCAGGGTTGAGTGTAAGACCCAGGTCTTCTAGGATCATTTTTAGCTTCTCGTACAGGAAAGAGGAGGTGAGATCAGTCACGGGTGGATCCAGGTGCACAATCGAAGACGCACGGAAGATCACAGACTGCAAAGGAGATGGCAATGTATGGTGCCCTGACAGCTATCCTCTCAAACATTGAAAATAAGAATTACATTGAGAATGTCCTCTCAAGGGTAGATTTCCTGAATGAGTTTGTATCCATGAGCCCAGAGGAGATGGATAATGCAAGGAAACTCGTAGGGCCGAACCCAAGTAAGCCAATAGTAAGAAAAGATTGGGAGATGAAGCCAGTTCTTGATATCATTGTGTAGATCCTTGAAACGTATGAGGATCTACCAATCAAAGAAGTAAAAGCATGGGTCAAATCGATCAAAACCTAAGAGTATTTTGACACCATATCGAACGATTATTAAAATTCCTACAAGCTTTCTCAAAAACCATATCGTTACCTTTTTTCATAACCCCAAGTCAAATTGAATAAATCTGCTCCAGACAGGATCAAGGATATTCTTACAGACCTCTATAACAACGATACAGAGAAGGCAGGAAGGCCAAACTATGAGCCTGTGCTCGTGGTGAAAACATTACTGCTTATTCTCCTTTAGTTTATTCTTTCCACGCTTATGCAGGTAATCGAAGCTTTGAGCCTCTGATAGTTTTCTCAACTCCTCATTTGGCCTGGAATGTTTGCTGAATTCTTCAGAAAGGGCATTCTTCAGCTCACTCAGCAACCGGAAATACCTGTTGTGTTGCATGCTTCTTTACAAGCTTCCTCACCCTTTCAATGGGGTTCAGTTCCGGTGAGTACGGTGGAAGAAATATCATATCAATACACGTAAGGAATGCATAATCTGTGATTAGACATGCATGGTGATACAGTGCATTGTTCAGTACAAGTATACTGTCCGGCAATCTTGCATGCACACGGGAGAGGAACTCCAGGAATGTGAGTGCATTGTACTTTTTCCTGACCTCGCTGACAAGGCTGCCGTCTTTTATGCTCACGGCACCGAAGACACTTATTCCTTTCCGGTTCGGTTCCTGCAGCACTGCTGGATCTGCATCTTCAGGAGGGTACCATGCCCTTACCCTAGTGCCGTGTTGATAGAAATGGCACTCATCCATGAATACAAGAGATTTTTCCTCACGAAGAAGTGCAGTCATTTTTTTTTGAAAATCTCTTTTTTGGCATCATCACCCTTTGCTATTACAGGTCTTGGTTTCCTCAGCCGGAGGCCAAGCTTCCTGAATATCCTCTGGCACTGTCTGGTTCCCAGGACAATGCCATATCTGTCCTTTATGTGATGGCTAAGCAGTTTGCCATCCCAGAGATTCTGATCATAACCAAGGTCCACAGGATTCTTCCGAAGATCCCTCCCTATTTCATCCATTATGCTCGACAGTCTTGCAGGCCTGCCAGGCCTCCCTTGTTCCCTGAGCCCGTCAAAACCATCCTTCAGAAAAGCCTTGACCCATGTCTCTATGATCTTGGGGCTGTTGCCCATAACCTCAGATACCTGGTATGGGCTCATGCCGTTGGCCACAAGGAGGAGACCATGAAGCCTGTGATCATACCTGGAATCATCGTTGCGTCTAATCTCGTCGATTATGTCCATCTTTCTGTCATCTGATATGGTAAGTTTTCTCATAATACAGGTAATCAAAAAGTATATTTATACTATGCGCAAATAATTATGACGCCATGTATAGTACTTTGCACTTTTAGAGCTGATGCAAATCGTTCGAAGGCGGAGCAGTCACATTAGGTTGACTCGGTAGAGCTGTCTTAATAAAGGATTTTCCCATATTATTTTCCACTATCTTAACCGCTGTAGTGTATGTAAAAGTTATCATTGCTGAATGATAAACAGACAGCACCAAGTCCTGTAAAGTCTGATCATCTTCTAAATTATCAATTTTCATTCCATGATTCCTAGCATTTTCTCTATCTATGTATATACCGTGACTTTTGAATTCATGATGATCACTTAGCCAAGCAGAGATTTTGGACGCTTTGATCTTGGCATCCTGGTCGTCACCAAACATGTACGTTGTCAACCATTCACTCACTAAACTCTTTGAAAGTTCTAACTGATCTGATGCATCTTGAATTAACGCAGGTCCATACTGAGATATGATAGGCATCCAAACACCGATACTATCTGGGTCATGTTTAATTTCCTCTTTTGCTTTCTCAAATTGGTCGATAATAGCTTGAGCAGGCCATGACATTGCACTTCCTTGATATGGAAGCACAAACTGAGGGTCAATAGGTCCAATGAAAGAATGTTTTCCCATTACTATCCGATTTGCTGAACAAGATAGCATAGTGGCAGCCGACATCGCGGCGTGAGGTACAATCACTCTAACATCAGTGAACCTCGTTCTCAAATATTTAACTAGTGCACCAGTAGCTTCAGCAGTACCTCCAGGGCTATGTACTATTAGGTCAATTTCATTTCCGTCCAGTCCGTGTAACACTTCCATAAATGCTTCAATGTCCTCATCTGCTATGGATAACAATTCAGGAGATATTTGTCCTTTGGGTTGTGTCCAACTGGAAGCGTACAGTACTGCACTTCGATGAGTGTGCTCTGTAAGTTGTTTAAGATACTTCCGTCTCACAATATCGAACGCGGATGCCGTTGTAATTTGGGATATTTCGGCAAGTAGTTCACTCCAAGTAGGCATACTCAGCGCCGTTTCATAGACGTCGAATCAGTAACTGAAACCTTCGGAAATGTACTATATATTTTGTTATATTTTTGGTAAATTTCTATATGCTTCTGATACTGTCTGAAAAGTTGCTCTACTTCTCCAATACCAGGTTTTCTTTTGGTTATAATATCGTTATACTCATCTTCAAAAGTCATAGTGTAAATCACCATGCTCAAATACAACACAAATCTATAAATGTTGTTATTAAATGTAACAGGTTGCTGTTCTGTAGTTAAATCATTACTAGAACCGCTATGTCACTGGACCGAAAGATCCATATATAAAGATTGCATTATATTAATAACATGATTAAATTATTTGCAGAAACGCCAAGGGATCAGAGGATCATTGACGCCATGAAGAAGGCTGAGAAGTGGAAGGATAGGAAGATAGATGAACTGCAGGACGAGAATAAAGGTTGAAGGAACAGCTTGATGAATACAAGAAACGCCACCCTTCCAACATAGGCGAGAAGAACGGCAAATCATACGAGATCATGCCACAGCCTACAGAAAGGAAGAAACCGGTACTGAAGAAGGGCCACATAGGTTTCTTCAGAAGATCGCCTGACAGCATAGACCAAGTGGTGTATGTTGTCAATATGCACTACAAAAGAGATTAAGCGTGCACACGCTCTAATTGCCTCTCTGGAATCTATCGGCGATAAAAATCATGTAAACTCACGATTTGTATGCCAAAATCCCCAGCTTCTTATATATCATTAAGGTATCTGATAATGCTTGAAAGCAGAACAAACGTTATCGACGGCCACGGATCACATGGCAAACGAGAGGACGTACCTTTCATGGGTCAGAACCGGAATAACAGTCATAGCACTGGGCTTCGTTGTTGCAAAATTTGGAATCATAATAAAGGAACTTGTTCCTGGCGCACCGTCCACATCTTATCACTTATCATCGGAAATAGGTATAGTGCTGGTGATCATAGGCGGCGGGATGCAACTCCTTGCGCTTAGGAGTTTCTTCAGGAACAAGAAAAGCATTGAAAGAGGCATATTCATCCCTTCTGCTTTCCCGGAGGCATTGGCTGGAATCCTCTCGGTTGTCATAGCTATCCTGGTTGTAGTGTACATGGTGCTGACCCTTTAATGCACGGTCAACCAGGAAACCACTACCCATGCCGTTTCACATACGATGCGTACCTGAGAAAGGATAGCCTAGACCGGAAAATACTTCACTCACCAGCCAACTAGGGCACCATTTTTTATATATCAACAGCATGCGATTGCCTATGCTTTATCGAAATGTCGATGGAAAGCTGGATATGACAGTCAGCATATCTGCGGAGCAGAAACACCCCCTTATATCAATGATAAACCGTGATTATCAGACTGTCCCCCTCAACCTCGATGTATATGGAGGGCACTCCTACATAGACCTCTTCCTTGGATCCGGCGGAGGGCGGCAGATTGAAAGCATAGCCGCCAACTATCCTGTGGTCCGAATCGATGATGTCAGGATAGTCAGGATGGACCTTGAAGAGGTGCAGGTGGTTTCTGCTGTTGTTCGCGACCTGCTTTCAATAGATTCGGTATGCCCCAGCGGTTTCTATCTCGAGGGTAACAGGATAAATGCAGACTTCAGGTTCCATCATTCAGACCTGAGGAAGATCTCTGATATAATTGGAAAGATCGTCTCGCTCGAGAACCACGTGCAAATAACGGACCTCGGAGCAGGAAAGGGAGGAATCGCATCCATTAACCGGATAAATGACAGGGTTAAACTAAGCGTAATATCGTATGAAGTTGCATGGACTCCCTCCGGCCCGGAGGGCAGCACGGAAAACTTCATGTTCGACGCCAAGTACTCAACTTTCAATGACAAGGAGATTGAGTCTATCGTACTCTACGATGCATCGGAAAAAGATAGGAAGATCGGCCGCCCTATTTCAGCCGAAGACGGCGTGTACCTGTCGAAGATAAATTCTGACTTTGTAACCGAGGTATGGAACAGTTGCAATGAGAAGCACATTCCAAGAGGCTCGGTCCTTGCAAAAATCGTCAAGGATAAGCTGGAAATACACACATTCCTGCCGTCATCTCTTGCGAACCACTATATTGAGCTCTTATACGAGATCACATCGAGGAAGAAGGTTGATGACTTCATCCTCACCGGATCCCGGATATATAACGAGTCAATATGGGACTCCATATAAGCCTGGGTGGCTTCGCATGATGCAGGGAAGTCATTTCCTAGTGCCGTAATATCCTGTATTGCATCCCCAGCCTTCTTGCCATCTCGCCGTCAACATCATCCCTGTCGCCGATCACGATCGATCCACCGAGATCGATATCGAGATCATTCACTGCCCTGAGGATCAAGCCTGTTCCAGGTTTCCTGCATGTACAGCCCTCATCAGGCCTGTGGGGGCAGTGATAGACGGCATCGACCTTCGCTCCGCGTCGCTCAAGCTCGGACAACAGCGCGCGGTTGAATTCCTCGTACTGTTCTTCCGTGAAATATCCCCTGTTTATTCCCGACTGGTTTGTCACTATCACTATGAGATAACCGCTCTCCCTGTAATTCCTGATAATATCCACTGCGTCGTCATATATTACCAGGTCTTTTGGATCCCTGCAGTATGGGCAGTCCCGGTTGATCGTCCCGTCCCGGTCAATGAACAGTGCTTTTTTCATGATAACTCCACCGTCCGGGGATCAGTTCTCCCTCCACCTCGTAAAGAACCGGGCAAGTGCGAAGAAGAACACCATCTCAACCAGCATGATCGGTATCATGGTGTACATGATCGGCTCAAAGCCAAAGAACCCCTGGGCAAGCACTGCTGCCGGAGTCGTGGGCGAGATCGCGAGTATGTAGATTATGTATTTCGGCAGGTACGAGTAGGGATAGAAGGTAGGCGGCAGTACCGTCAGGACGACAGACATTATTGCCGATATCCCCCAGACATTCCTGATATGGTTCACTGCGCCGCCGATCGTCATTGACAGGCCAGCGGTGCTTACTGTAAGAATCACCAGGAGGAGAACAAGTGCGATTATGGATTCGAGCGTGAAGATATGTATGAGCGCCCCTATGATCGCATAGAGGATGATTCCCGGCATGGAGAATATTATGTAACTTAGCGTGAGGCCGAGTATGTAATCTGTCGGAGAAATAGATGTGGCAACGAACAGGTCCTGGATCCTGAGCTGTATCCTCAGGAATGCAGCATCGGCCACGCTCGCAAAGCTTACAGATGCAACAAGTCCAAGGAACCCTCCGACAACCGCATACTTGATCAGCTCCCCTTTGCTTATGATATAGATAAGGAAGAGTAACGTGAGCGGTGAGCTCAGGGAAGCGATGACGTAGGAAGGACCTCTCTTTATCGTCCTGAACCCGTAGTACCATGCAAAAGCAAGCGAGAACCTAGGGTTCAATGGTCACACCCCTGACGATGAATAGATCATCCAGCGTTATCCGGCGCACGTTATAGCCTTTCTTGACGAAATCCTCTGCATCCTCCTGCTTCACGTATTTGACATAAGTCCTGCCGATCTGGTAATCGCCGGATCCAGGAAGAATGCTCTCCACCCTGACTTTTCCATCGAATCTTCGCAAAAGCTCCTTAACAGGACCCTTTTCCAGTATCTTTCCAGCCTCGACCAGGATTACTTCCTCGGCAAGCTCCTGTGCTTCCTCCATGTAGTGCGTTGTAAGCACAATATTACCGGAAAGGTTCTTTATGGCAGCCCAGACCTCGAATCTCGACACCGGGTCCAGGCCGGTCGTAGGCTCGTCCAGGAAAGTTATCTCGTCATTTGCTGCAAGAGCCATTGCAACGAAAACCTTTCTCTTCATTCCGCCTGAGAGGGTATCCGAAGGCCTGTTCCTTGCATCATACATTTCCAGTTCGCGCAGCGCTCTCAGCGACTCCTCATTAGCCTGGAGAACGGAAAACCCGCGTGCAATTAGATATAGCTTCATGTGCTCCATCGGCGTAAGGACACCCAGCGTCGATGCTTCCTGTGGTATGCTCACGATCTTCCTCCTTATCTGATCAGGCTGCTTCAGTATATCGTATCCTGCAACATTGGCTGTACCCGATGAGGGCTTAAGCTGGGTCGACAGTATCCTGAGCAAAGTTGTCTTGCCCGCACCATTCCTCCCTATGAAAGCGACCAGCCGCTTGTCAACAGTCAGCGTGACTGAGTCAAGAGCCTTTATTCCGCCTTTATATGTTTTTGACAGGTTTTCGGTACTTAACATCTATAACTTCCAATCTGGGAGAATTAACCGGTATAAATTGAATTTTTGGTCATCACGTTGCCTAGGAGCAACTCGGATCTCGTCACAATTTGTCGAATGCATCCAAAGAGCGGGAGGGTAAAATCGCTTATGATCGAGATAATCAAACGGCATTGACAGCAAAGCCTGCAAGAAATCCAAGAACCATTCCAATATACAGCAGTTTTTGTAAATATCCTGTGTCTGCCTGTCTAAACAGGGTTCTCAGCATTGGTATTATGACATACAGGATCGCGCCGATTGCAAGGCCGTCAAAGAGTACCTCGAAAAGGGCACTTGAATAAGAATATCCAATCATTCCCCCTATGATCGTAGGAAACCCGCCTATGAAGTAGAATCCTGCCAGGAGCGCCACCTTCGGCCTTTCCCTTCCCAGGTAAGGGGAAACAATTGGGAACCCTTCGGTGAAATTCTGGAGGGTGAATCCAACAAGTATAACAAGAAACACTCCGGTGAGGCCCACGGCATAGTCTGCTCCAAAGACCAGGCCTTCAGTGAGGTTCTGGAGCCCCATTCCATTCGCGACAATGAGTGCAACCTTCCCCGGAATATATGCGCCTGGCTTGCCTGCAGATTTCCTCCTGTTCTCAATAAGATAGAGAAGTGCGAAGATCAATGCCACAGACAGGAAAAAAGTTATCGATAACCAGCCATTTGCAATGTACGATCCCGATGGATATATCACGGTGGACACATCTGAGAAAATATCGCCCATCAGGAAGACAAGGATACCGACTGCAAATGAGACAAGCAATACGCTGGACCTCGCGGTAAGGTTTCTGTGAAAGATGATTGGAAATGACAAGTAGATGGAGAAGCCCATTATTAGAAGCAAGAAAATCATTTCAAGGTATGAGCCGTGGAACGTTAAAATCCCTCCACGCATAATACACTGCAATAACAGAAAAGACTGCATTCACAGCCTTCAACCACTCTTTTATTAGGCATACCTAAGATAATTATCCTCTCTATATCTTGATAACGTAGTAAGAGGAGCGACTAAAACGATCAATGCCATACGGGTTCTGTATTCTGGATTTCATACAGCGTTCTGTGCGGATATATTCCCTAAAAAGTTTGGGGTTGGGGGTCAAAGTATATTTTTTTGGCTTTAAAGAGAGATATTTACTAAATGCTATTCCACCGCCCTAAATACGGCAAATATGATAATTATCGTGTTTTTTATCGTTCTTTTTCAGCTCATTATTGCAATAGGAATCCGCTGCCAACATGATAAGATTTTTAGATGCCTTACTAAGCTGAGAAGGGCTTTCTATTTTATGTATGTCGTCTTTGACACAATGCTGTGGACTTATCCTGCATTGAGAGAACTGAGACTTGACCCTCAGGCCTACAATTCCATTTACTTTTTGGTCCATCATCTCCTCGAATGGGCTTAAACTGCTGCCGTTTCACTTCTCGTATGACCGGTAGGAAGTTGACTTCCCCGAAGGTCTCTTTTTGAACGTGGAGGCAGGGGTCCAAAAACTGCCTCAAGTTGTGAAAATGAAGCTTGGGGATTCATACCTCAGACCTTCTCCATATTACAGTTGCCAGAAGTATTGGGATGAAGGCCCACAGAAACAGGAAGACAATCATGTCCTGCATGGAAAATGGAAGCAGGGTAAGCTCACCTCCTATCCCTATTCCTAATCCCCTGTCCAATCTTTGTAGTATTCCGGACACTATTTGGAAAGGAGTCAAGTACATGCCATAAGTTGAAACCTTGTAAGAGGTAACGATGTTTAGCGTTCGCAGAAAATAAAACAGGCCAGCGATGAAAGATCCAAGGATATAATAGAAAAATAACAGGATTGCCAATGGTAAAGCAAAGATAGTGACAAGGCCTTTGCCAATGGCGGCAACAAGAAAAGTCAGCGATGAGAAAATTGCCCCTGTCAGCAGCGATACACCAAAGACCAAGAAAAATGTCCCGGCACTCAGGTATATTCCAAAGTAGTAGTAGAACAGTAGATCTGACCCAACAAGCGCAGATACTATTGCCAGGCCTGTAAAGATAATGGTAGCCAAATATCTGGAAACTATTATGTCATTTCTTGAAAGCGGTTTTGCCAGAAGGAGTTCAATGGAATGTGTGGCCCGCGGATAGCCGAAAGAAAGAATTGCAACTATAATCCCAAAAAAGCTGACCAACAGTATGTCGGTGCTGAAAAACTCAGAGTAAACTTGCGGTTCCAAGTACTTTTGAGTTACCCTGACAAATACCTCATACTGGCCAGTGATAGGCTGAAAATTATTGACGTTTTTCCATCCAGAGCTCGTGTTGTATTGCAAGGTACCAAATGCGGTGCTTATGTTTGCAGGGATGGAATTGTAGTCAGGATACAAGCGTGTGTAGCTGAAATCCCCCGCACTTCCTAGATCAATAGTGCCACTAAATCCAGCGTTTAAGTTATTGCCGCCGCCAATGGAAGGGCTATACAAGCATACAACTCCTGAATCTTCGCTGGAATAAGATAACCTGAATTGTGTCTGAGGCGCCTTTGTGTCATTGGTACTAACATAAAAGACAACGAAACCTGCCCTGTTACTAAACCCATGGTCGTAGATGTCTAGGTAGCTGAGAAAACCGCCTGTCGAGTTTGATGGGCCTATTAGATATCCAACCGAGTACTGGTAACCTGTTGGCTCAGACAGGTACAACTCCGCATTCCATGTTTCATTGGAAGTGAAATTTATCACAGCCATCCCATCAGCGCCAATTGTTCCCAGTGCCGTTTTTGAGACCTGGGTCGTGGAATTGGTGAAAACCATCTTAACACCCTGTGAATATAATGGAGTCCCATTGTCTGTGTATGAAAAAACCACCAGATGATATGCACCGTCGCTGTAAAAGGAGTAGAATCCATTCTCATTTTCTAGATTTATAGTTGGTCCCTCAGACGATGTCTGGCCAAAAGTGAGGAGAACCAGAAGCAACTCCATCAGCAGGAAAACAGCGATAAGTCTTCTGGAGGACAGGGTTTTCCAGAGCGACTTCAGCAGGTTAGCTCTTCCCGATTTTCTCAAAGAAATACCTCTCTATAGTGTCTTCCTTCCTCTCAACGGACAGAACTTTTGACCCCGAATTTTCCAGGGCTTTACCAATCTCCCAGGAGCTTACAGGCTTCCTGCCGGAAAGGTGCAGTTCATATTTTTTTCCTGTGAGAATTACACTGCCAAATTCTTCCAGAGCGGCCCTTACCTTCGGCTCCTCTCCATCGCACCTTATTATGAACACGGAAAATTCCATTATTTCATCTACGCTGGCAACACTGACTATTCTACCATTGTGGATTATTGCAACCTTATCAGCCAACCCGTTGAGTTCAGTTAAAACATGCGTTGAAAGCAATATTGCTTTGCCCTTTGACTTAAGTTTGATCAAATTCTCCCTTAGGAACCTCGCCCCTTCAGGGTCAAGGCCGGTAAAAGTCTCATCCAAAAGATAATTTACAGGATCCTGGAAGAGAGATAGAGCTATCATCAGTCTCTTTTTCATCCCATTTGAAAAATGTCCTATCCTTTTCTTCAATAACCCGTCAAGGCCCACGACTTCCATGAGCTCCCGGGCCTGTTCTTTTATTTCGCCACGCGGCTTTCCAAAATAAGATCCATATTCCAAGAATAAGGAAATGGGATTCTGAAAAGGATCAAAAAGAGAAGCTTCCGGTATCCAGGCAATGTCAAATTTTGCTTTCTTCCCATCGGTAACGATACTCCTGTCCTCAACAAGCACATCTCCGGCAGTTGGAAATATTACGCCTGCCGTGATTTTCATTGTTGTGGTTTTTCCAGCTCCGTTGACGCCAGCGAAACCCATTATTTCTCCGTTGCAAATGCTCAGGCTAACAGAATCCAGAATGTTGCGTTTATCGTACACCTTGGTAACATCGACTATTTTAATAGTCATAATCTGAATAATTTAAATCAAAAGGCAGTATTTTAAATATATGCAACCCGCAGGAAAATTATCTTATCCTGAAATCATTAACAGATTATATGGATCCTGATTCCGCGAACAGGCTCCATAACCATTAGAATCGCTGGATCGTTATTCATCCAATAGCAGTTGATTCAGTGAAAAGCATTGCTGTAACTTTCAGAGTGCCCGCTTCAGGACAAGACAGATCCTCTCCTGTTATTTCTGTTTCTCTTTATATTTTCATAAGTCTCATCGTCTATCATGATAGGCTTTGTACATATCTGTATACAATTACCAATTTTACAGCCTATGGTCATAATGAAAAATACCCCATTCTGTGCATCTCAACCTGGGCAGTCAAACCTAATAGATGATTTAGGACCCACAATCTACTGGTCGAATCGCGATCCGATTGATCTTTGTTGGTGGATAAGGTAAGAAAATTAGGCCTATAGTTTTCGCTAGGGATATTTTGCAGTTCTGCTCATTGAATCATTCAGTTTTATGCAGATAGGATCTCTTACACATATGATAAGTTATATGATGAAACGTAAAACACCTGTAACTATCCATGGAAAGTTCATACTTTGTGCTTTCCAACGACAGAACAAACTCTCTTACGAATTCCTGCCGGAACCTTGGAGAGGTATTTTTCCAATATTTCTGGTTCAGATATTCCAACCAGATCTCGATAAACACTGTCTGGAATTCTGAGCTTAAAATAAACAAGATCAATGAGCGTTTTCTCATTGTCTGAAACTGGTATGTAAAAATCACCGTATCTTATAAGTGAATACCCAAAAAACATGCTGCGATCCAACCTCCTTATAATGTAATTTCTTCCTTCAAAATCTCTGACTCCGGTTCTAACCACCCTTGGGGTAACCACAACTGGATTGGTTTGCTGATTCCATATTCCTCTGAGAGAGAGTGCATCCTCCAAGCCATAATAGAAAGGCCGATATGCAAAGCCAACGTATTGTACTTCATCATAAAATGTGTATGCTCCCTTTGTGATTCTCCTTATACGGCCGGATTCCACCAGATTATGAAGCATGAGTTTATAATAGCCTTTTGAAGCACCACGGGATACCACGAAGTGCCTGGATTCGGCTGATGTGAAGGCTGGCTTGCTCGAAAAGTGCTGAGTGAACTCTTTCATGAACTTCGTCTCAGGAGCCTCCTTATCTCTTCCACCATTCTATTAAAAGATGGAGCCAGTCCAGCGTATACTATAGATCTCAGTACTGATTCATCCTCGGATGCCGGAATGTTCATCAATAATTTATCTAACTGACCGCGTACGGCTGACAGATCCAGTTCGCAGTGCAGGAGGTGATAGATGTCAAACAAATCCCTGATATAGTGCCTGTCAGAGTATGCGGATATTTTCTCCAGAATCAGTTGTTCCGGGGTTAGAGAAAGTACGTCAATTTCAGTACCGTCCATGAGTTCAAAACCTATCTGCACTCCCTTGACATGGACAGAATGGTTTACTTCAAGCTGTACTACCGTTCTGCCATCAGAAACAGAGGCGAAGATAACGTTCCTCGTGTCCTTGAATTTGTCAAGAACAAGGCGGCGTTCTTTGATTTCTTTTTCAAAAGCGCTTTTTAACTCAGTAAATGAAATAGAATACCCATCTATATCCTGTGAGAAGCGCTTCCCTCCATAGCATCGCCATATTGCAGTGCTTCCATGAAGCACGAAATCATCTGTAACTGAATATACGATCTCGATCAGTTCATCCTGCAAAATTGCAATATCCAGTTGAGTTCTCTTTTTCAACTGGTTTGATATTGGAATTTTCATTGTTATGAGATTAACCGTAGATATATAAAAGTATATCTTAGTTCAATTTTGGGAAAGGACTTTTGACACCTGTTATTTGTAATATTGGCGGTTTATGGCTGAATTGACGAGGCTAGAAACTTATTTGCTCGTTTCATCTTGACTATCGAAGCAGTTCATCATTAACCGATGATTCTCTCGATATATGACGCGCATCTTTTACTTTGAAAAAATATATTTTTTTGTTAAATCGCACACAAATTCAGCAATAAGTTCATTTTATTGCATATGAGATCGTTTCCTTTCACGCTTCATCGACGATTTATGAAAACTTCAATCAGTGAAAGTTATAATATAATATAACAATTACTCATTTAGATGAAACCTATCGGATCATTTCTTAGCGGCCAAAGGCTTAAAATTGCTGAACTCCAAGATTATGTGATAGACCTCATCTACGATAGTTTCCAGCAAGGTGCTCTTCTATATGGCGGTACAGCGATCTGGAGATGTTTTGGAGGAATGCGATTTTCAGAAGATGTTGACATTTACCTTGAAAAACATGCGTTTGACGACTTCATGATATCGCTTGAAGAGAATGGACTGAGAATGACTTGGAATGATCCGGAATTTCCTACAAGGGTTAGGATTGCCAGAAACGAAACAGACATCCTTCTGGAATCAAAACCAGGTTTTGCCGAAAACGAAATAAGAACTTATTCACGAGTTGATGGTAGCGTGAAAACAATCAACGTACTTAGTACCACAGAACTGATGATAAGGAAGATAGAGGCGTATCAGGGCAGGAGGTTCATAAGAGATATTTACGATCTTTATGTCCTTACAAACTGGCTGGACAAGTCAGATTACCTGGTTAAGTCAAGATTGTCGCATTTCCTGCATGAATTAAAGGCGCCCGTTGATGAAAGTATACTGGGTTCATTACTTTATGCAGGACCCAGGAATTTGAATTTCGCCCGTATGGTGGATTATCTCAGGAGGTGGATCAATGAAGTATGAAGCTTCCTTCATCGAATTCTTTTCGAAGCAGGCCATGTTTACCACAAACGATGCAAGAAGATTTCTCATTTGGCTAAGCGCAGGTGAATCTTACATACGACTGATGCTTCACAACCTAGTCAAATCCGGAAGACTGTACAGAATTGGGAAGGGTGCATACACATTTCACAGAAATGAAGCTGCAATTGGTTTCAGGTTCAGGCCTTTCTATTACGGACTTCAGTATGCACTTACCATAAGAAAGATCTGGACGCAGCAATCTGTTCCGGTCATCATAACTGCAAGTAAAGCCAATCCTGGTGTCAGGGAGATCATGGGGACCCGGATCATAGTGCACAGAATGAATGAAGGGACATTTTTTGGTTTTGAGTATGTTAGCTACGGTGGACTTTTCGTTCCCGTCTCAGACGTGGAAAAGACCCTGCTTGATTTCGATTATTATCATATAAGCCTGGACCGGGAAACTTTGGCAGCATTGAAGAAGAAAGCGAACAAAACAAAAGTTCTGGAATATGAAGCGAGGACAACCAGATTTCAATAAGGAATTATGTCTCGAATTGCGTGAGCAGGTCCACTGTCGGTCTGGAAGCTGAGGGATATTAAAATTCTGTGCATACGATCATCTAATTGATGGCGCAAAGGAGGTACTGAAATGAAAAATACAGGATAACAGGTCAAAGAAGTAAGAAAATATCAAGAATCAATGGAGACAGGAGGTATCACTGTTATCTGTTCAACAGAGCACACTCTTGCTGCTGTGTTGAATAGATATTTAAGCAGAATGTAGCTTCTTGATCTCATCTTCTTCAGGAATTACTTTCCACATCCTGCAGCTTGCATTATTCTTATCCAGGAAATCCATGATCTTATTCTTTCCATCCCCATATCTTATTGATGGAATCGAGTCAGGGAGACCAGCCCACCCGTAATGGTATTTGCCATACTTGCTTGATGAATTATATCCATACAGCAGCCTGTATATCCTGGCCTGTTCCTTTCTACTCATGCCCTTCCTTGTGTAGGGTACCCACACAAGCACGAGGATTGCGATCATTGCAGTACTATGCATATTCGTAGTACTGTTCATAGAGGAAAGTGATGGGGAAACCTTTCAAGGATAGAAGGAACTGGAAAGAATACAACGAGGAGCTGGTGATAAGAGGTACATTCTTCTTCAAGCTTGATTTTGTCAGGCAGTTGGCAAATATACTCTTTGTCAACTCAAAGAGATATATGGTTTTAAAGTTAGGAAGGTTGTGCAGATTATGGCACAGATGAAAGTACTGCAACATTGACCAAATGCCAGAGCGCAAGCCCACACCCTTCAAGTTAGATCAAACTCGTTGTGGTTCAAAATGTTTCGACCAAGATATATATAAATATAACGATATTATTCTGAAAGTGTAATGGGCTTGAAATACCTTTACTTGGATGAGAGTGGAGACCTTGGCTTCTCGAGCGGGAGTTCAAAGTTTCTGGTAATTTCAGCTCTTATGGTTGCTGATTACAGAGAGCTAGATAGAATCATAAAGAATATGAGGAGAAATAAATTTAAAAAAGAACTGAGAAAAGCATCAGAGATAAAGGCTAACAAGTCCTCTCCCGAGTTGAAAAAATACATGATTAAAAAATTAAACGAAGTCCCTGAAACATTAGGGTTTCATACTATTCTTAAAAAAGACCGGTTGCAAAGTCGATACTTAAGAGAGAATAAAGACAAGCTGTATAACTATATTGCCGGGATTTTGGCCAGAAACATTGTCATAGATCGATTTGACGTAGAGATAAGAGTTGACAAGTCAAAGGGTAAACAAGTACTCCGGGATGATTTTAATGAATATTTTGTTAATCATCTGCGAGAGGGCTCTACAATAGGTAAAATTGAGATACATCACAGTGGATCTGAATCATTTTCAGGCCTCCAATTCGCAGACTTACTCGCCTGGAGTATCTACCAGAAATATTCTACGCATAATAATGAATACACTGATTTGTTTACCTTCGAGAATAGCTGTAACATTGTTACCTAATATACAGAGACCAAGTTAGATGATTTAAAAAAAATTCAGTACCAATGAGAACTCTTTATCGTGCACCTCAAGGTACACTGTCTCATTGGTTTTACCTGTACACTATAATCAATATAATCTATTTAAGCGTTGTTAATGTAATGGGTGTGAGACACTATTCTAAGACATTCCCATATTGAATAGATTGTGACACACGTTGGTGTAGAACAGAACA
The DNA here is from genome assembly GCA_027366585.1 of Thermoplasmatales archaeon. GTDB lineage: Archaea > Thermoplasmatota > Thermoplasmata > Thermoplasmatales > Thermoplasmataceae > UBA582. The sequence goes on from DAHXNF010000040.1 coordinate 37,553, forward strand.
TTATCGATCCTTTCATCCCTCTTCTGTGTTATGTTCCATCCGAGCATTTTCTTGTCAGCTGCAAATCCAAATTCTGAACTGCTTATCTCATGGCACTATTTCAGGTATCCCATGGTATCCTCAACAGACTCCTTGGTTGATTTCCACTCCTGTGAACCATTGAGAGTGGCATTCTTTTTCGGGGTGACAATAACCTTGTATTGTCAGGTTTATCTATGTATGATGTGGATGAATAATACCTGCCAAGACGGATAGAAACCATGGTTATTTCAATGGAACTTCAACGTTCTATTAACTATCCCTCTATATGCACCTTTCTCCACGATCAAACTGCCTTGTTTTTTTCCGGGTCCAGTACGACAATTTATGCACCGCTGTTTCAGGATCAAAACATTGGATCAGGCGGATCCTCAAATGGGTCAACGCCATCAGTTTTCAAGCAACACTCAGCAGGAACATCGACATAACGAGTGGAAAATCGATAAACTTTCCGATCGACCTGGGGTAGTATGGTTGCTTGGTGCCATAACCCATTGCGCTTATTCAAACTTCATTCTGCATGTTTCTTTATGGAATCTTATGGAATACACCACAATATAATGACTTTGCAGAACGAGAAGTTCTATTCTGTTGAGTTCACCGCTTTTGCGGATTCCCCGCATGTTGCGATGCATGGCGGAGTCCGGCGCTTGAATATAGAAAATGTGACATTAACTGGTCAAATCCATGCGTTGGTGCTGACCAGGCCGCCATGATGTATTCATTCCACATCCTGGAGAGGTAAGGTTTTACGACTATCCGATACAATCAGGGAAGGAAATATCAGCAAATATCCCTTAGGAAAAAGACTACAGAGAAAGCTTCCCGGGAATCTTTGGGAACGGATGGGTATCCTCTATTCTCTGGAGACCGCAAATGTACCTTGTCAACCTCTCGATCCCAATGCCGAACCCCGCACTCGGGGCAAGGCCCTTGGAGGAATAGGCAAGTATCCACTTGAACTGCTCCTCCGATTGTCCCTTCCTCTTAATCCTCTCCCTGATTCGTTCTTCAAGGAACTCCCTTTCTCCTCCCGAGAGTCCCTCGCCAAAACCTTCCGGGTAAATCAGGTCCATGTCCTCAAGTATTCCAGGCTCACTGTCACTTTCCCTGTCATAGAATTCCCTGTTCTCCAGGGGAATGTCTATAATCCAGAACGGGTCCTTCATCCTGCCCGAAAGGATCGATTCAAAGTCCTTGCCGTATTCCTTCTCCGCGTCAAGGAACCTGAACTTCTTGAACGGTCTGGACGGAACATTGAGTTTTCTCCTAAGGAATTTGAGATCCGATGCCCTTTCACTGTTCATATGCTGTGTCAGCCCGACCATGAGATCCTCTACAAGCCCCATCATCTCTTCCCTTGAGGCTCCACGCTTTTCAACATCAATCTGCGTGAATTCGGAAAGATGGCGGCCGGTTTTCTCCTTTTCCGGCGTTTCCAGGCGAATGTTCGGTGAAAAGGTGAAGATTGAACCAAGCTCCTTCGCAAGGATCTGCTTGTGGAATATCATGCTCTTGGTCAGTCCATATTTCATTCCATAATAGTCGATCGATGGATCCAGTACGGGGTGGTTAAGCGGGTCAGTGATCGGAGATATTATGACCGGGGGCACCTCTATGAATCCATGTTTCCTGAAAAATTCGCCAAGGTATGCCCTTATGTCGCTCTGGACCTCGATCGCTTTCTGCACTCTCTTGTCTTCAAGGTGCTGCTGAAGGCTGTCAACCAGTAAGTTATCGTTCATAATCAGGGATTTCAGAATTGGATTTAACTATTGGTCTGATTTATTGAACATTTATGCTATTTATAATCGGAATAGTTCGAGGAAATAAAACATAATGACAAAATTTATAGGGTATAACCAGATATTTTGTCATGGATAAGAAAGATCTGAAGATACTTGACTACCTTATGGAAAACGGGAGGGATAAAATCTCCGATATTTCGAGGGAACTGGATATTCCCAGGGTCACCGTTCATGAGAGGATCCAGGGCATGATCAGGCGCGGAGAAATCCGGAGGTTTACCGTGGTTCCGGACTACGAGGCAATAGGACTCAAATTCACGGCATTTATCTTTGTCGGGTTTAGCGCAAACCAGAAGGTATCGCAGAGAGAGCTGGCAAGAAAGATTAGCCAGATGAGGGAAGTTGTTGAGGTGCACATTATCACGGGTTCCTGGGATCTATTGCTGAAGGCAAGGGGAAATACCCTGAAGGAGATTGGGGATCTTGTTCTCGACAAGCTGAGGGAAATGCAGGGGATCGAGAAGACCGAGACCGTTGCGGTGTTCCAGACAGTCAAGGACTGAGCCTTTCAGGCCGGAATCAGGCGTTCATTTCACCATGCCTGCAGGATCAATTGATGAATTTGAAATTGCATTTACCACACACATGATTTAGGGAACAGCGGCACCGCAGTGTGTTGTTTTTATTCGCCCCCTGAGTTCCTTCTTCTAAAGGGATTATTTCGCATTGTTTACCGGAATAGCTGTCTTATCCAATTGAACCGTCCAGGCACAGATTACCCCATGTCAGGTCTTCCTCATCGGTGCGCAAAACTGCAAGTACTTTGAAGGGTTTGATTCAATGTCTGTAATACTTAAAATAACCAACCCCGATTGTAGTGCATGATCTATCAACCTCCACTCTCATCCGACGGTGGAAGAATCAAATTCTATCGATATTTTCCAGGGATGAGGCCAAGCGTAGGGATTGGCCTTACGAAACCGTTTGTACGCCTTGACCACTTCTTCTCCGATTCACCCGACTCGATCACCAGGCTAGCTTCACCCGGCACATCGCTGATCATATACATGATCTCGGGGGATGCCGTTGTCAGCAGGGGTGACAGAAAACATGATCTTTCCGCTGGTTCTGCAGTCCTGATAAAATCGATGGAAGGTCTTCCCGCCTCGGTAACAACACCAGCAAAGCCCGGCAAGTCTGAGGGAATACTCATCGAATTTCATGAACATGCACAGGTAACTGCTGAAGACCTAATGTTTGCAGGCCCGGCGGCATTACCTGTCTACGAGTCTGAGGAAAGCAGGGAACTGAGGATAGCAGGGAAATGGGGAGGAATCGAGACAAACGGTTTCCTGACGGTCTCACTCTTCGAATATCACGCACGCACGACCTTCAGTGCAGTAAAGCCCGGCCCAAACATCATAATTCTCGTCCTGGACGGATGGATTGCCTCTGGACATGATAACATACTGAAAGATCAGGTCCTTATTCCCGAGGAGGCCGCAAGCGTAGACTGCCGGAAGGGTTCGCGCCTCCTCGTGCTTTCCGGAGGCGAGGCTGCGGAACCTTCACATCCTACTCGAAGTACGGTGTCCTGAACCTTACGCCCTTTTTAATGAGTTCCCTGGACTTCTCGTAACCTGCGTCAGCATGCCTGATAACCCCGAGCCCGGGATCTGCGTTCAGGACCCTTCGCATCTTTTCATCCGTCCTCTCCGTCCCGTCTGCAACGAGAACGAAGCCTGCATGGATCGAGTTGCCGATGCCTGTTCCTCCGCCATGGTGGACCGATACCCAGGAAGCACCGGATATTGCGTTGAGGAGGGCATTAAGGATGGGCCAGTCGGCTATCGCGTCACTGCCGTCCTTCATGGCCTCTGTTTCCCTGTAGGGAGATGCAACAGAACCCGTATCATGGTGGTCCCTGCCGATCGCAACGGGGGCTGCGAGGTCACCGTCTGCCACCATCTCATTGATGATATGCCCGATCTTTTCACGCTCGCCGTAGCCGGCATAGCAGATTCTCGCCGGCAGACCCTGGAAATGTACATGCTCCCTGGCAAGCTTGAGCCACTTGGACAGGTGCCTGTTTTCCGGAAACTCCCGCATCAGGCGATCGTCTATTGCATAAATATCCGCGGGTTCACCGGATAGCGCGACCCACCTGAACGGTCCGGAACCAACGGAAAAGAGGTCACGTATGTACGCAGGAACGTAACCCGGTATCTTGAAAGCATCCTTGAAGCCGCCCTCGACTGCTCTCCCCCTCAGGTTGTTCCCGTAATCGAAGGCATGGGAGCCGGCCTTCATCATGCCGATTATTGCCCCTGTCTCCTTAACTATGGAGGCATAGACTGCTTTCCTGTAACCTTCCGGATCCCTGGACCTGAAAACCTTCGCCTCTTCCACGGTATAGCCCTCTGGTATGTAACCCACATTGATGTCATGCGCTGCAGTCTGGTCTGATACAATATCGGGCACAATGTGCCTGCTGTTCAGCGCATCATATACGGCAGCCGCATTTCCCAGCACAGCGATTGACTGGCATTTTCCCTCCCGGATCTGCTCGTCCTTTATCTTCAGCGCCTCATCGATGCTCTCCACGCTTATGTCAACGTAATGATCCCTGAGCCTCCTCCTGATCTTCTCAGAATCGACCTCAATAACTATGGCTACGGCGTCATTCAGCTTCGCAGCGAGGGGCTGGGCACCGCCCATCTCTCCGAGGCCTGAAGACAGGAACCATTTTCCGGATAGATTATCAGTATGGAAATCCAGCCTCGCAATGCTGGCAAGTGTCTCGAATGTTCCCTGAAGGACACCCTGCGTTCCGATGTAGATCCAGCTGCCTGCAGTCATCTGGCCGAACATCGTAAGGCCTTTTCGCTCAAGTTCCCAGAAAATATCGTCTGTTGCCCACCTCGGAACAATCTGGGCATTTACTATCAGGACACGTGGAACATCCTCTGAAGTGCGAAAAATTCCGACAGGCTTTCCAGACTGTATCAGAAGGGTTTCGTCATTCTCGAGCGTCTTGAGTGATGCGACTATCTTGTCAAACGCTTCCCAGTTCCTCGCTGCCTTTCCCCTGCCGCCATAAACGATCAGATTCTGCGGATCCATGGCAACTTCCGGATCAAGGTTATTCATGAGGAGCCTGAGCGCAGCTTCCTGTGCCCATCCCCTGGTGTTAAGCCCAGGTCCTCTCGGAGCATGTATTTCTTTCAGCATGGATGAAAATGTTAACTTGGTTAAATAACCTGATCCATATCCGGTGCACCCAGATTGCTGCGATCAAAGGTCAGTTCCCGCCTGCTCCCGAAAGATATTATCCTGACAGGGAAGCCGGAGAGCTTCTCAATCAGGCTCACATACTCCCTCAGTTCCCTCGGGAATCCCGCCATTCCATTCTTCCTGACATCTTCAAGAATCCCGTCGCCAAGTTTTCCCCAGGGCTGGACATCCTTGTATTCGACAGTCACCTTTTCCAGGATCCTGAAGTCCTTGGGAAAATGCTGAATGGGTTCGCCGTTCAGTGTGTAAGCATAACCCACCTGAATCTTGTCCAGCATTCCAAGGGTATCCAGCTTCGTCAATGCTATGAAGTCAGCGTCATTGAGCAGGAGGGAATACCGGAGCGCAGGTATGTCAAGCCATCCGACCCTGCGCGGTCTGCCTGTTGTAGTACCGAACTCGGATCCGATCTGGCGCAGCACTTCTGCAGCCTTTCCCCTGATCTCTGTCGGGAAGGGACCGTTCCCGACCTTCGAAACATATGCCTTTGCCACGCCCACGACAGTCTTGACCTTCCTGAAAGAGAAGCCGGTGTCATTGGTCAATGCACCTGCGATGGTATTAGATGATGTAACGAACGGATAGATGCCAAAATCAATGTCGAGCAATGCGCCATGAGCGCCCTCGAACATCAGGCTCTTTCCTGCATCATACGCAGCCTGGATAGTGACTTCGCTGTCCACAAGGTACTCCTTCAGGAGCTTACCGCTTTCGAGCAGCTTGACTGCGAGGTCGTCTATCTTTGATTCATAGAGGTAATCGGATCCTTCGAACAGAGACTGTTTCAGCCTAGATATTAGCCGGAGCTTCTCCTTCAGGATAGAAAGATCAAGAAGATCCGACATGCGGATCCCGGACCTGCCATACTTATCCTCATACGTGGGTCCTATTCCCTGGGCAGTTGTCCCGATCCTCAGGTTCTTCCTGACATCTTCCTCAGCAAGATCGAGATGCTTATGCATCTCCGTTACGACGTGTGCGCTCCTGCTGACCTCAATCCTGACATCCGGGTTCACCTCCTTAAGCTTCTTGATCTCCTCCACGAGTGCAATTGGATCAATAACCATGCCATTGCTCAGTACAACTGTTCCTGCCCTGAGTGCACCGGAAGGTACAAGGTGGAACTTTGTCGTACCTTTTTCGGTAACGACTGTGTGCCCGGCATTTCCTCCTCCATTGTATCGAATAACCACATCATGAAAAGCGGAAAGATGGTCGGTAATCTTCCCCTTTCCCTCGTCACCAAACTGGAGTCCAACAACCACTGTTATATTCTGCACCTTATCATCAGAAGAAATATGCAACACCCCTGCCCTGCCTCAAGTATATTGTTTTTAGCATTAAATTACTTTGCAGCGGCAGCCTGTTCGCGTAAATCCAGGATCTTTGATATTTACCTGGAGATGGACAGTGCATTCTATATGTGATGGGATCGGAAAGCTACAATCTGTTTGAAGAAAGCAAGTATATGAGATGCATTATGTGCTGATACAACCCGTAGAAGAGGATATAATTACGTTTTACCGTTCTTCATTGCCGACTATCCATTCCTGAAAATCAACAAAGAATTGACAGGGCCGGAAAAGGGAAAAAGTAATCCGAAAGTTAAACATTTCATGGGGATAATATGACATACATTGAGGTCAAGGATGGTTCCAGTCTAAAAGTTCCGGAAAATCCAACAATCGGCTACATAGAGGGAGATGGCATAGGCTCAGACATTACCAGAACGACAATACAGGTTGTAAATTCCGCACTGGAAGCTGCATACAAGGATAAACGATCAATAGAATGGAAGAAGATACTTGCCGGTGAGGAGGCGATGGAAGCCACGGGAAAGCACCTTCCGCAGGAATCGCTCGACGAGCTGAAGAAATGTATTGTCTCGATCAAGGGTCCCCTAACTACTCCTGTAGGCGAGGGATTCAGGAGCCTTAACGTCACATTGAGGCAGTATTTCGATCTTTATGCAAACATAAGGCCGATTAAGTACTTTCCCGGAATTCCAACCCCTGTTGTGCACCCGGAAAGAGTCAACATGGTAATCTTCAGGGAAAATACGGAAGACCTTTATTCTGGAATAGAGTGGAGATATGACAGCGAAGAGGCAAAGAAGCTCAGGAATTATCTCAACACAGAGTTCGGCGTCAAGCTTACAGACGACACCGGGATTGGGATAAAGCCGATCAGCCGTTTCCGCTCATCCCGCCTTGTAAGGAAGGCGCTCAACTTTGCAATCGATAACTCGAGGAAGAGCGTCACGCTGGTGCACAAGGGCAATATCATGAAATACACCGAAGGCGCGTTCAAGGACTGGGGTTACCAGGTGGCCGAAAATGAGTTCAGATCCCACATAGTCAGGGAGGAAGACTACCTCAAGAACAAGGAAGAATTCAAGGACAGGATCGTTGTGAAAGACAGGATTACAGATAACATGTTCCAGCAGGTCCTGACAAGAACTGAAGAATACGACGTGATCGCAACAACAAACCTCAACGGTGACTACCTGTCTGATGACATTGCGGCCCAGGTCGGCGGTATCGGCATCGCACCCGGCGGCAACGTCGGGGATCTGCATGCGATATTCGAGGCTGTACACGGAACAGCACCAAAATACGCAGGCCTTGATCTTGCGAACCCCACATCACTCCTTCTGTCCGCAGGCATGATGCTTACCTATATCGGGTGGAAGGAAGCATCGAAGATACTTGAGGATGCAATTACGGAGTGCTACAAGGAGAGGAAGGTGACACAGGATATTGCCCGCCTCATTGGCATAAAGGAGTTAAAATGCTCCGAATTCGGGCAGGAAGTCATAAAGAGAATGGTCCCGGCCTGAAGCCTGACTGACCGCGTTCGCGGGGTCAGCTTCCATGAATCACAGACTTATTCCGCATCATCGATGCAAGCAGCGCCTTTGGCCCCTGGACAATATTCTGGTTGCAGAGCGGGTTTGTCCAGCTTTCCGGCAGCTTAAGAGGAAGCGTGTTAAAGAAGATCGACGAGACCTGCAGCGTGTCGCGCGAAAGTTCTTCAAGGTACGGGTCTTCCGACCACACTGAAGAAAACATGAGGTTACCGGACTGCATTACCTGCTGAAAAGCATCCTCTATGGAGCGGATGACCTGCAACCTGAGCACAGGGAGATTGGAAATCTCTCCAAGCGCCTTCGGGTCCTGGACATTGCCGATCAGTGCGGGATAAAATATGTTCTTTTCAAACCCGCGCCAGTCCAGGAGATCGAGCGTCTTGTTTTTCCGGGTGGCGATTGATGCAGCCACTTCCTTCGCCCTCTGGGGATCCTGGACGGTGCCGACTGCGGATTTCCCGGACAGCGGATCCCCCGCTTCCAGCTTGTCGATCTCTTCAATAAGCCTGTTCTTTAGGTACTCTTCAGCACCTGATTCCACAAGAACAGTGGCGGGCCTCCTGAACGGCGATCTCGAGTAATCCAGGAAAAGACTTGCAATTGTCCGGGCACACGAGTCCAGCGATGCATCTGCGGTAACAACGACTGAAAAACCCTCCCCAAATTCTGCGGCCACCGACGGATATCCCTTATTTTTCCTGAATGCAGTAAGATTATCCTCCGGGCCAGAGAAAAGTATGTCGGAAACCACGAGATTCTCAAGGAGCATTTCGGTTTTACCCCGTGCCGCAAAGAGGGAAGTCACCAGGCCCGCTTTTTCCTTCACCTCAGGATCGGGGTAATCAAGCAGCCTTAGAATTGCAGTGAATGCCTCCTTGTCCGGTGACACAACGGTAAGCTTCCTGGAAATGACGCTGGGAATCACTCTTTCAACGAATGACAGGATTGGGCACCACCTGTCTGGATAAACAACCGCAACGCCGTCACAGGAAGGGTGCGAACCATCATGCTCACCTTCTCCGGGGGTATCGCTGGACACCGTCCGGATGCGCCCCAGATCGCCATGCAGGAGATCGTTCGCAGCAGAAATCTCCGCTCTCGATGCAGCAACCGGTTTTCCAGTATCTTCCGTGATCGCAAGGGCTATCTCTTCCTTACTGGAAAGAAGCGCACCCCTCAAGCTTAGGAGAAAATCCTCCTGTCCACCTGAATCCGTCACCCTGTGGCCGAGGACGGAGGCGATAGCCCTCCTCAACTTGGAAGACCTGGATTCTGCATAATCCCTAGCCTCAAGGGTAATCCTGTTCAGTGCCCTGATTCCCGGCATAATGGTGTGTAGGCTGAAATGCCTTATCTATGTGACGTTACAGGAATTCCTCGACGGACTTCTCGCTTAGCTTTACTGTCTCGATTTCCATCATCGAGGCGTTGCCAGCCACAGGGTCCATGTCGATGTAGCTCCTGGCAGACTTTTCATAAAATATGCCGATCGGTATCCTATCTCCCCATTCCTCCGATACCTTGTATGCAGCCGCAAAATCAGTCAGGTCTTTTGCCTCGTACTTGTAGACCCTCTTCCGGAAGTAATCGTAGGTGTTGAGCTTGTTGAATGTAACGCAGGGACTCATAACGTCTATGAAGGAGAATCCTTTGTGCTGTATCCCCCTCTTTATGATTTCCTGGAGATGCTTAGGGTCACCTGAGAATCCTCTCGCAACGAACGTTGCGCCTGCTGCCAGGCCAAAAGTGAGTGGGTTCGTTGTCTCCTCAATGTTTCCGTACGGGGTCGTCTTGGACTTGAAGCCGATCTCCGACGTCGGAGACGCCTGCCCTGTCGTGAGGCCGAATATCTGGTTATCGGATACAATGTATGTTATGTCCACATTCCTCTTTGCCGTGTGGTAGAAGTGCTGCGTCCCTTCAAAGAACCCGTCGCCGTCTCCGCCGTAAGCAATCACGGTTAGCTTCGGGTTTGCCCATTTTACTGCGGAAGCCACGGGCAGGGCCCTGCCATGCAATCCATGGAAGCCATATGCCTTTATGAATTCCGGCAGGTTGCTTGAGCACCCTATTCCCGATACCACGACAGTATTATGTGGCTCGATACCGAGTTCCGGTAGCACTATCTTGAGTGCGGACAGCTGTGCAAAATTACCGCATGCCGGGCACCAGTCCGGCTTGACCGTTCCATTAAAATCTGCTGTTGTTACCATATTTTCACCTCTTTATCTCCTGTTCCAGTTCTTCTGCCAGCGCGCCTGGATAAAACGCTTCACCGTCATATTTCTTCACCAGTGATGTGGTCACAAGGAACTCGGACCTTAGAAGCCGGTTGAACTGCCCTGTGTAGTTGCTCTCCACCACGATGATCTTCTTCCTGTTTTTCAGTAATTTTCCAATATCCGGGTTCAGGGGGAAAACGCGGTTCACCTCAACTGCACCTGCCTTGATTCCCCTGCTCCGCAATATGTCCACGGCTTCCTCAACTACACCCTGGGTCGATCCCCACTGCACAATTGCGTAATCTGCATCACCAAGCATGTAGGTGTCGGTAGGCGGCATCTCCTTCACGTACGTATCGAGTTTCCTCATTCTCTTATCCATTATTGCGATCCTGAGTTTCGGATCCGTCTCGGCATCGGAAACAACGTCTCCTGTCTCGGAATGCTCATCCGAATCCTCATTATGCATCAGGCCAGCCTGTCCCGGTATTGCTCTCGGGGAAATGCCGTTCGCTGTGTACTCATAGCGCTTGAAGTTCTTCGCGTTGTCCTGGGCTCTCAACCCATGATCTATCTTGAAGTTGAAGTCGAATTTGTCTACTGTTTCCAGGTGCTCGGCGAGATACAGATCAGACATCACGATCACCGGGGTCTGGTACTTTTCCGCGAGGTTCATTGCCTCCCTTGTCAGTAGGAAGGTATCGTATACATTTCTCGGCGCAAGCACGATCCTTGGGAAGTCGCCCTGCGATGCTCCAAGGACAAGGTTCAGGTCTCCCTGCTCCGTCTTCGTCGGAAGTCCGGTAGATGGTCCGGAACGCTGCGCTTCATAAACCACAAGAGGTATCTCCAGCATTCCCGCCATTCCAAGCGCTTCCACCATCAACGAGAATCCGCCGCCGGAGGATCCTGTCATGGCCCTAAGGCCTGCGTAATTTGCGCCTATCGCCATGTTGATCGCAGATATCTCGTCCTCAGGTACCTTGACAAACAGGTTGAAATCCTTCGCGTGGCTCGATATATAATGCAGTGCAGACGACGCAGGCGTCATCGGGTAACCTATGTACATCTTGAGTCCGCCATTCACTGCTCCTAACCCGATTGCTTCTCCGCCGCCCAGAAGGTATTTCTTGTTGCTGTTGAACTTCAGCTTCTTGTCAAGCTTCTTGAAATGATCGTTGAAGTATTCAAATCCTTCCTTTGCAGCCGAGACGTTCTGTTCAGCCACATCGCCCTTTCCCCCAAACGTATCCCTGATCACGTCTCCAACAACGTCAAATGGCATACCAATTGATGCCATCGCGGCTCCTATTGCAACTGTATTCTTGACAAGCGAAACCTTGCTGTGCCTTCCCGCTATCTCCGCGAGCGGAACAGCGCAATACTGGATATTGTCGTATTTCTGGAAACCTGTAAGTGCAGTGTCGAATATGGCAATCCCATTTAGCGGCGAAGCCCCACCCTCGTTGATCTCAGGGTTTGTGTGCCTTACAAGTGCATCTATATTCAGTGCAATCAGGACGTCGAGGCCATCACCCTGGTTTCTTACCTTATTGTGCGAGGCACGAACCTGATACCAGCTCTGACCTCCTCTAACAATATCCTGGTAATAGTTATACGTCATGGCATACAGCCCGGTTCTTGAAAATGATTTTGCTACAACAGACCCTGCAGATTGGACACCTTCGCCTGCAGCGCCACCTATCCTCACGATTACTTCTTCACTGGTCATAAGATCAAGCAACTGTATTTTAAGAATCTATTAATACATGCCGAATACCCGAAAATGCCTTTTTTTGGAAAATCTTCCATGTGAGCTACCTATCATGCAGAACTCAATGTCACGATCAGGTAACCTTTCATGGAAGTACTTACATTGAAGGTGACGGGACAGCCAAACCTCTCTGCAATATTCACAATACATGAGATTCCTGTGCTTTCCTTCCGATCATGGAATTCACAAAAAAGGGGTTAAATCGAATTATATACGCCGCTTAATGACGATGATTTTTCTGTACCGATAAGATGGGACAGCTGCTTAATTTTAAAACACGAGCTAAAAGCTCTGTGATCTAATGCATAATATACACTGGTTGATGACGCCAACCAGAGAAGAGGCCGTGAGCAATTTCTCGTAACCAACAGATTATTCTTGTGTTTTTCATAACATCTTTGCGAATAAAAAGATTTTATTACATCCATCCCATGATGGCTCATCTCATGAAAAGTTCGCTGGGTATTGGAAATAAGGTATTGATCGCCGTTATTGAGTTTATTGCGCTTCTTATTTTCCTCTACGCGTTCCTGCTTGCAGCAGAATACACAAACAAAAATGCAGTGATCCTGCAATCGGCAGGATATTCAATGGGCGTTAACCAGAGTTCCTTCTTGCAGTTCTTTTATTTCCTCAGGGACGTATTCACCGGTAGCTGGGGCAACGTCACGCCATCATTTCCTACACTGGGAGCCTTCCCAGCAACGACAGTTGTAGGATTCTCCCTGCCACTTACCGCTATCCTTCTCTTGATATCGCTCCTTGTCTCGATGCCTATCGTTATACTGATGGGGATCGGTTACAGCAGGAGGGTCAACACGACAACAAAAGCGGCATCAAACGTTTACCTGGGACTCGGCGCAATCTTCCCACTCTTTCTTGTAGCTGCTTTTGCCCGCTTTTTCCTTTATAATACATCTCTAATCATTTCCGCATCGAGCAAGAACCTCCCGAACTGGAGTTTTCCCACTCACATTCCGTTCATCGACGGCCTGATCAACGGGAACTATGCGCTGGCCGGATCTGGCATCCTTGTTTTCATCATACCGCTTCTTCTTATGATATTCTTCGCATCAGTTGAGATGCTGCAAATATACAGGTCCGGTATACTTAAGTCGCTTAACCAGGGATATCTTGGCTCAGCCAGCAGCCTTGGACTCCCACGCTGGCTGGTTGTGAGAAATTACCTGATGAACAAGGGAGCTTCTGAGATATTCCGGTATATGCCAATTGTTATGACAAGCATACTTACATTTGACATTGTGGTGGAAGCAATAATGTCATACCGGGGAATCGGCTGGGTGTTTTACGAATCCATAATTTCCGGCAGTTACTTTGGTGCAATATTCTCCCTGTTTGTATTCGGAATCATCATCATATTGGCTTCTTTCATATCAGGAATCGCACGTGCCTTACTGGATCCAGAAATTGCCGGGGGTGAGTGATATGGATGGCATTGAAGGCAATGACAGGCTTGAACCTCCGACAGTAACAATGATCCTGAAGTCCCGGCAGGCTACCAAGTCGGTGAAGGTATCCCTGGCAAACAAGAGCGCACTTGCGGGAGCAATCATTACTGCAATTTACTTTATTATAGGGCTGCTGGATACCGCGTTTCCCGGTTATCTTGGCGCATCGGGATCAATGGGTAACGCACTTACAGCATTCCACGGATCTCTTGCCGCATCCACACCGGTTTCTCCACTCTTCGGTTCTGGGTGGTACATACTTGGTGGAACACTGTACGGGCTTCCGATTCTTCCAGTCATGCTTGCAGCGATAAAATTTGACCTGGCATTCTCCCTCTTCGTTGTGGTTGTCAGCTCGCTTATCGGACTGGTTATAGGCCTGTATGCAGGATTCTTTGGCGGAATTATTGACATGATACTCATCAAGATTTCAGATTTCTTCCTTCAGATACCGCTAATCGGACTTGCGATAATAATCGCATATCTTCTGGGTTTCTCCTTCCTCGACCTTGCAATTGCTGTCGCGATTTCATGGTGGCCTGTCTTTGCGGTGTTTGTACGCGACAAGGCGCATTCTGTAAAGAAGGCGACATTTGTAGTTTCTGCCATGTCGTCAGGAGACACTGCAACGGAAATAACGTTCAGGCACATCTTCCCAAGCATACTTCCAGACTTCGCGGCCAGGGTATTCATTGAGCTGGGACTCATTGTCCAGGTCCTGGCAACAGTGGATTTCCTTAATCTCAATCCCTCGTTCAGGTATATGCCTGAAATAGGCAATATGATGTCCTGGGGGAGCAGCAACGCCCTGCTTGGAACTACGGCATGGTGGCCGCTGGTGATACCCGGGCTGTTTCTTCTGGGCTTTACACTTGGTGTTTTCCTCCTTGGTTCTGGGCTTAAACGTTCCATAAGGTACAAGAGCAGGAGATATGAACAGAGATGATGCCAGGCACACCGGTTAACACCGAAGCTCCCCTTGTCGTAGATGGACTCAAGTCATATTTCGTTACTCTTGATGGAGTTGCAAAGGTTCTCACCAGGCTCAGTTTCAACCTCAACAAGAGCGAGATCCTTGGCGTTTTTGGAGAGAGCAGGAGCGGCAAGACAACTGCTGCCAACTCTATTGTCGACCTGCTAAGATCCCCCGGTTACGTCGTCGGGGGCGCAGTATACATAGAAAGGTTCAACATATTCAGGGATGTTAAGAAACTTGACAAGATTAATGCCGCCATATCTTCCGGAAAGGAGAAGAAGAGCAGTCTTCGCGGATTGAAGCAGCAGGAGGAGATAATGGGCCTCCTGAGGGGAAAGACCATTACACTGGTTTCAGAGGACGCACATGCAAGCCTCAACCCGATGCAGAGCATTGGGAACCAGTTCCTGGAGGCAATCCTCAGCCAGAATACCTCCGAATTATGCCAATCCGTCATAAACAGGGAAGAATTCACGCTGGAGGATGTCGAGAGGCTGGTAAGCACGGTTGAGCAGCAACCTGACATCTCGGGAAGGAAGAGGATCATTAGGCAATGGATGACAGATCATGCAATATTCAGCACCAGGGACATCATAATCAATGCATTCGATTTCAAGTATGGTCAGGAGGATCTGGCACAGGAAGTGTTCAGCATTGCAAGCACGGAGAAGAGCAAGACCGAACTCGGGGAGGTTAGAAGAGTCAAGAGCATATTCGATCTGCATTCCAGGATAGGAAAGCTAAGTGTAGACCTGGTACATGCAACTGCTGACAAGGACACCGAACTCGTCAAGGATATCCAGACCGATCTGTCAAACAGCGTGGGAAAGCTGAAGGAGCTTGGATCCTTCGAGAAGACACAGAGATCCCTGCTGAAGGGGAAAAAGCACTCCTTCATGCGCGATATCGCAGTCATGTATGCGGCAAACATACTCAGGGACTTTGGTGTTGAGGAGACGGATTCACTGCTGGCATCATACCCCCACGAGCTTGGAAATGTGCTCAAGCAGAAGATTGCGCTTGCCCTGGCATTCTCTATCAGGCCGAGGATTGTGATTCTCGACGAACCCACCGAAAGCTTTGACGTCAATACGAAGCTCAAGATACTCTCCTCGATCAAGGAGGAGCAGAGGTCCAGGAACGATCTCAGCATCCTTATTTTTTCGAAGGATCTCACAATTTTATCAGCTATCTCGGACCGGGTGCTCGTAATGTATTCAGGCAACGTGATCGAGGAATCAACTATAGATGTCCTCATTCATGACTCAAAGCATCCCTTCACGAGCGGCGTGATAAACACATTTGAGGCAGCCGAGCGGGTTTCGGATAAGACTGTAAAGCTTGAGTACACCCAGGGATTCTCCCCTGATTTTGTGAATCCTCCCAAGGGCTGCAGGTTCAACCCCAGGTGCAAGTTCAGGATGGACATGTGCTCGATCAAGAAGCCGCTTTTATCTCCTATAGCCGAGGGGCACAATGTGGCATGCTTCCTGTATTCTGAGGCAGTGGAGGAGGAAAGATGATTGAGATAGATGAAACAACGCTTCTATATGCAGCACACATGGATCTGGAGCTGGCAGCAATCACCAGGAGACCCGGAGACAAGGCAAAGGTGCTGGACGACATCTCATTGCAACTGCTTGAGGGCGAAACCCTGGGCATAATCGGCGAGTCCGGAAGCGGGAAGTCTATCCTGCTCAGGGCGATAGCAGGGCTTGTACATGTCGACTCAGGCGCAGTTTACTTCGAGACGCCGCCTGAATTCATGTACAAGGCAGTGAAGCTCGAGAAAGAGTACGTCCCGGGCGGATCGAATCAACCCGCTGCATTGAGCCCCGCAAGCGGCATCAGCCCGGAACTTGCCGACATCAGGGCTAGGTTTTCGCTGATAGCCGGCCCGCTGCGGAAAACAAGGAAGGTAAGGAAGGAGATCTACTTTGTCTTCCAGGGGTCTAGAACCGCTATAGATCCCAAGAAGACAGTGTGGGATATCATCGCGGAGTCATTCAAGCGTGGAACGGATCTCAACAAATCGGAAATCGACAGAAAGATCAGGGAAGTAGCTGAAGCTGCCGGGCTCAGGGAATCCGATCTGCAGAAGTACCCGAATGACATGAACGTCGAGGAGCTCCAGATCGTGAATATAGCAAGGGCCCTTGCCGTGGAGCCGAAGCTTGCCATACTGGATGAACCAACGTCGGACATGGATATTTCGGCGCAGGCACAGATCCTCAATACTCTCAGGGACTATCAGTACTCACGGGGAATGTCCTACATCGTGGCATCCAACGACCTGAATGTAATCAGGGTGCTCTCCGATAAGGTTGCAGTGATGTACCTCGGCAAGATAGTTGAGTACTCGACCCTGCAGAACATATATTCCGGCATGCTGCACCCCTACACCAAGAAGCTGCTGTCGAATGCAATCACCCTGGAAAACGGCAAAGGACTCATCGACAGCGAAATTAGCGATCGATCCCCGGCCCTACCGAATATACCTGCAGGTTGCGCATTCCACACGCGCTGCCCCGTTGCATTCAAGCATTGCGGCTGGACTGCGGCAGAGATTGCACCACTCATTAGGGAAATCCTCATCCTGAACAGGAACACAGACCTGAGTAATTTCCCTCCATATCATGAACTGATCCCGGACACTGCGGGTAATTCACTTAAGATCACATTTGAAGGCGGCCCGCACATTTCCTACGAGTTCGTAAGTGAATTCAACAGGCTCATAGAAGCCAGGATCCTGCTGGAGGGTGGAACGCCTCTCCAGGCAGTATCCTCGGTTACTGTATCGCCTGGAGGTGATTTCGTCACAATCCAGCTGCTCAAGCCGAAGGTTCCGAAGCTGATGGAGGTCAGGCCCGCTCATTTTGCGTCATGTTTCCAGTACGGTGGTCTCGATGAATACACCGACCGGCAGGAGACCAGGGAGCCGGAAGAAAAGCCTTCAGTGGAAGAATCCTAGACTACCTGCAGATCGGGCTTCTTCAGGATGCCCATACTGTCTGCGCGATCGAAGTACTTTTCTATTGCAGCCCTGCCGACGGAACCGAAATCCCTCGTCAGCTTGTTGACGTACATTTTCACAAACCTGCGTTCAAGCTCGAAATCGCTGTACCTCGCGTATTTCATTGAATATGAGAGAGCATCATCCTCGTGCTCCAGTCCATAGTCTATCGATCGCCTGAAGTCGTCCATGAATCCATGGATGTCATCAGGACTCAGGTTCCTGGAGATTGCATTGAATCCAAGAGGTATTGGCAGTCCCGGTGCAAAAGCGCTCCATTCCTTGAAAAGATCCGCAACCTTTACGAGTCCCTTGTTCTGGTAGGTAAGCTGCTCATCATGTATGATTATCCCTGCGTCCACCTTTCCGGAAAGGACGGCGGAGACGATCTGGTCAAATTTCATGACCACCAGCTTCCTGGGCTCAGGCATGAACATCCTGTAAAGATTATGGGAAGAAGTGAGTTCCCCGGGCGAACCCACAACAGCATTTGCCAGGTCGACCTGCTTCCTTGCAATGACGATCGGCCCGTAGCTTATCCCGAAACTTGCCCCCGAAGAGGTAAGGAAATACTTGTCCGGTACCCTGGCGTAAGCGGGGGCGGACATTGCTGTGACTTCATACTTCCCCGAGAGCGCATCCTGGTTAAGGGCCTCAATGTCCTTTATGACCTGTCCATACTTGTGATGAACCTTGATCTTTCCCTCGAACATTCCATAAAACATGAAAGAATCATCCGGATCCGGTGTGTGAGCTACTTCCATTGGTGGATATCGCACAATCGCATACAAATCTTCGCTGATCGCGGGCAGCATCATGAACGGACAAGCCTGCATGAAATTGCGGTGGATAGCAGGACATGCGGGCAAAATTATGCAATATTCGGCAATTCCCACCTGTCGCCCGAGGACTTGACCTTCCCGGACACGGCAAAATTCTTCAGGAGTTCCTCGAGATAGTCCTTCTCAAGATCCAGGCCGAAGTTCTCCTTAAGCGCGGCGGATATCTCGAATAACCTCATTGGGCGCTGCATTACCTTTCCGGACAGGTTGAGGACATCCTCGTAAACATTCCATGGAAAGATGAACCATGTCCACTCCCTTGCGGAAACGCTGGCTGCATAATAGTCAGGAACATACGTGGAATGCTCAATATGAAGCATGGTTGATGTCTTTATGGATGCGGGGCCCAGCTTCTTGATAGTGTCAACGGCAAGCTTCATGCTGCTGCCGGTGTCCGTGATGTCGTCAACAATGAGCACATTCTTTCCCTTAACGGGAAGAGAAGCGTCTGCAGTGATCCTGGCCTCGCCATCCTTCGATGCCGTGATTCCCCAGTGCTCGGTCTTGACTGAAAACAGGTCCTTGATCCAGAGGTAATCCGAGAGTAGGCGAGCCGGTACCAGGCCGCCTCTTGAAAGCCCGATTATCGAATCGGGCTGGTAGTCTCCGACGATGCTTGACCTCAGTGAGAGGCACCAATCCACGATCTCCTTCCAGGTAACCAGTTTAGCCTTGAACTGCATCGGCCAGTGAATTACTGCATGCTTATTATCATGTTGCAGCGTGCCGCTGAGGATTGAACCGCAGTGGATTTCCCAAAGGTGGTTTATGCGCCTGCTCCGATCGTTTGCGGCATCTTCTAATTATAGAAAAAGAATATGTGTTTACGGCCCAGATTTTCCTGCCCTTACTGACATCTTGGCATCCGCAACCAAGGCATCTTCTGATGTTACGATGACCGGGTTCAGATCCATGGTCTCAATGCCATGCTTTCCTTTCGACACTAAGTTGCTTACAGAGACAAGCATCTGCTTGAGTGCTGCACAGTTTATCCTCATTCCGCGAAATCCCGTACAGAACCTGTTTGACTTGATTTCCTCAAGCATCTCACCTGCGTCTGCCAGGCTGATTGGTATCTTCCGGAAGGCAACATCATGATACAGTTCGGTGTAAATCCCGCCTGCGCCAAGCATTATTACATGACCGAATGTACCGTCCCTTACAACGCCAATAATGAACTCGATGCCCCGGGGAAGCATCTCTTCTATCAGGAAAGAGGAGCCTGGAAACTTTTCCTTCATCTTCTGGAACTCTGTTTCGAGATCCTTCTGTCCAAGATTAAGCCTGACCCCTCCAACATCGGACTTGTGGAGGATGCGGCTATCGGATACCTTCAGGGCTACAGGAAACCTTAGCCTGATCTCGTGGGGAAGTTCAGATATTTCCATCCCACATGGTACGGGAATACCCTCTTCATGCAGTATTTCCTTGGCTTCATGTTCCACCAGCATGACCATGTCCTGCCTGTTCGAGTCAGTTTCCATCCAGAAGCCTCCTCCTATAAACTCCATAGCAATACAGGGCCTTCATGGCATTGGTCGCCCGTCCTATGGAAGGATATGCGGGAATCCCTGCCTTCTCAAGTTCTACCAGGAGGCTCTTGGAAAGCCTGTTGCCTATTACCCCTGCAACCAGTGTCTTCTTCCTCGAGGCAACCTTGAGCGGATCAACAATATCAACGCCAATCTTAGGTGTCTGTGGCAGGGCGTATGCAATAATACCGTCGACGTTATCCGATTCCACAAGGACGTTCAGGATTGCAGCGTATGCCTCGCTGCTGCCATCGGCCGTCAGGTCAATCGGGTTATTCACCGAAGCTATGGGTAACGCATATTTCTTTAACTCGTCCTTCTCCTCAGAGCTGAAAGAAGCCATCCTCAATCTTATCCCGTCATGTGATGTCGTCAGGAGGTCCGTTGTGACCACACCCACTCCACCCGCGGTCGTTATGACAGCGATCCTGTCACCAGACGGCGGGGGCTGGTATGCGAGTGCCCTGCCGTAATCAAGCAACTCCACCTCGTCGTATGCCCTGATTACTCCCGCCTGCCTCAGGACTCCATCCAGAACGCGATCATCAGTTGCCATTGCACCAGTGTGGAATGAAGCCGCTCTCGACGACTCCTCCGATCTTCCCGTCTTGAGCAAGACCACCGGTTTCGTCAGGCTTGCTTCCCTTGCTTTTGAGAAAAAGGCTGCACCGTCTGAGATACTTTCCAGGTACAGGACAATTGACCTGGTGTTCGGATCATGCATGAACATCGAAAGCACCTCAACCTCGGTAACATCAACACGGTTTCCAATGTTGACAAACCCTGACACACCCATGCCGAATTCCGTGATGGAGTCCATTACCAGGAGGCCAAGGGCGCCGCTTTGAGAGATGAAAGCCACGCTCCCTTTTCCGGGATAGTAAATCCTGTCATTCGGCGTAAGTGCTGTGTTAAGGGCCGAATGCGGGAAGAGCACGCCGACTGTATTTGGACCAATCACCCTTGTTCCGGTGCCGTTGATCCTGGCTCTGACCTGTGCCTCAAGCTTCCTGCCCTCCTCGCCAAGTTCCGAGAAACCGCCGGCGACCATTATAACGAACTTCGAGGAATTCCTGACACACTGGTCAAGGACTTCCACCGATTTCTCGGCAGGAAGCGCAATGACTGCAACATCCACAGCCTGATCGATCCCATCCAGTGATGGAAAGCATCTCAAGCCGAAAATTTCGTTGCAGGAGGGATTTACAGGGTATATTCTTCCACTGTATCCGTACCTGACGAGATTCTCCAAAACGGCATTCCCTATCTTCCTCCTGTCGGGAGATGCACCAACCACAGCAACTGATCCAGGGTTACGGAGTGCTTCAAACAAATTATTCATGGCTCAAGCGTATTATGAATCTTTAAGCTTTTACCTGACATTCAAGTATATTCCTTTCAGTCACGAAATAACCCGTATACTTCCTGGACAAAAGTGTCCTGCCTGTACCTCGACCTCAAATCCGTCACGGGAATGTCATATTTGCCAATGCTGTACCCCGGATGTATGACTTTAAACCTAGGCCTGGGTGACATAGAAGTATACCGGATCTGCAACGCAATACATGCTGTCATCAAATGCAGGGAGAGGTAGCGGAGAAACACCGATTTGGTTTGGACGGGTAGGAGTCTAAAGGGAAATGACGCCGGGCCGCTGCAAATCCTCGAGATCCAAGCCGTTCCACACCAATCTTCTGGAATTCGCGTGATCGTTAGATTCGTTCCCGGGGCAGCAGGTCGAAGCAGGCAATCGCAAATTTATCGGAAAAACGACCACCCCGACAATAGAACCCACACAAATGCGTAAACCTACTATGACTCCGGCATTCCCGCCCATCGCGGAACGATTCTCAACAATGGACGCAAGTGCATGTACCATTTTAATCTGCCGCAAGCCATATCTTTCCAACCCAATAGAAAAGACACATCTGAATCCTATGATAAGAATAAACGGACTGGTTCATTCTTTTTCCGAACAAATATTAATCACCGTCCGGCGTGGAGCTGAACCACCAACCTGACACATATGCAACTGCTAATCCAAAACGACATCGCCCTGGTTTCTTACAAGATAAATTTTTCATGGTAATGGATACTTCATCCGTGTGTAAAGTTATTATACCCAGAGTCCAATATGGTAATATGTCATCAGTAGGATTGGCTGAGGAAGTATTACTTGCATTCTTGGTGCTTGTTGTCATTATAATATTCCTCTCCGGCCTTCATATATTGAAAGAATGGGAGAGAGCGATTGTTCTTACCTTAGGTAGGTTTGCAGGTATCAAAGGTCCTGGTATAATATTTGTAATGCCCATTGTCAGCAGGATACAGAAAGTTTCAACGAGGATACAGGCTGTCGCATTCAAGACAGAGGCATCATTCACACAGGATAACGTTCCCGTGAACATCGACGCGATAATGTATTTCCAGATTGTTGATCCAAAGAAAGCTGTACTGAATATTGAGAATTACATTACAGGCACAAACCTGTCGGCACAGACAACCATAAGGGAAGTCGTCGGTACATACACTTTTGACGAGGTCCTGTCCGAAAGGGAAAAGATCGGTGGCGCCGCAAGGGAAATCATTGACGAGAAGACCGAGCACTGGGGAGTGAAGGTCTCATCGGTGGAGATCAGGGATGTCCAGGTCCCACAGAGCCTGCAGGAAGCAATGTCCAGGCAGGCCAGCGCAGAGAGGGAGAGAAGGTCGAGGGTCACACTGGCGCTCGCAGAAGTCGAGGCGGCCCAGAAGATGGTTGAAGCATCCAACCAGTATGCATCTAACCCGATTGCATTCCAGCTAAGGTGGATGAACATACTTTACGAAATAGGCTTGGAGGGAAAGGGCACTCTGATGATGATCCCAATCGATGCTATGCAGGCAGGATCATTTTCACCACTTTCCGCACTTGGACTGAAAGGGGCAGCCCAGGGGAACGATTCGCCAAACAAATAGTTTTATAACTAATTCTTATCAATTTTTTTTTGCGTTTACAAATCTTTTTTTTATCATCTTGCCATGCTGCTTTATTACCATAGCTTTAACTGTAGGGAAGCATACCCCTTTTCATGAGGTTTAAATTTATCTCCTTACTTGTTAGTGTTGTAATGGTTTTGTCCGCGTTTGCCATAGTCACGAACTATGATCAGGGAGCGTCCGGTTCCGGATTGCTGTATATTAGTGAGGGTGTTCCAATCGGTACTTATCATGGTAATATAACAATCTACCCTAATGACACCCTTTCTTCAGGAGCGTCGGCAGCAGTGCATTTGTACAGCGGCACCGCCACGCTTGTTGAGAACATAAACGGCACGATTTTTGACAAACTAAACAACTCGATCATCGACGGCTCTGGACTGACTGTCAATGCACTCGGCCAATTGGGCATATCGCTGGCCGGCGTTTCAGGAGTAGTAATAGAATCAACATCCATTATAAACGCTTCAACAGGAGTTTGTGTCAGTGAATCGAATAACATCGAAGTATCGACAGTCAGCTTCTCTGATAGCAGTGGCAATACTGCAATATACACCTCAGTTACAACTGGAATGAATGTTACAAATATTAAGGTTACCGGCTATTACTATGGGCTCGATTCCTATCGCACGTCTGATCTTAACCTTGGCGGCAGCTATTTCAACAAAACCACATATGGTGTATGCATTGATTATGGTAATGCCGTAAATCTCGAGAACAACTACTTCAACAGCACATCTTTTTGTGCTATACGTTCCTATTATGCCCATGGTGTGACTATCAGCGGGAACGTTGTCATGCATACCGGCCGCGATGGGGTATATGTTTATGAAAACTCAGGCATTAATGTGAGCAATAATCTGGTTACATACGCAGACTACGCCATATATATAGATTCTTCCGAAAACATCCTCTCTTCCAATAATACGATCCAAGATTCCACCTACGGTATTTATCTCTACTCTGATACGAACTTTACCTCGATGCATGATATGGCATCTCAGGCAAACGAGTATCCACTGTATTTCTCATGTGTGAACTCCGGAATCATAACATATGGCAACTTTGCTAATGCTACTGATCATTCATACATATGTGAAAGCAGCGGTATCCAGATTTCTCACTCGAACTTTTCACACGCTTCTGTCGATGGTCTTTACTTGTACTACAATATCTACAACGTCAACCTTTCATATGACAGCTTCAACATGAGCGGTACCAGTGGAAACGGTCTAGTCCTCTGCTATGACAATGTTGTCTCCTTATACCATGACCAGATTAATACGACTAATGGTTATGGAATACTCACATACAAGACTGTCGAACTGAACATGAGGGATTCAGTCATAAACTCGACATCTTATGACATACTTTCGTGTGCTTATGACAGAACTGAAGGAGGCTCAGTTTCACTTGCGATGAATAATGATTCGTTTGTTTCAGCATCGGGCGAATATGCGATTTATGTTTATGAGTATCTGCATGTCGACTCCATTGTGCTTACTAATAGCACTTTTAAGTCAAGTGGATCTGGAGCCCTTGGGTATGGTGTTTTGACTTGTTATTCCGATTCAATAAATAGCGTGATCGTCAACAACAACAGGTTCTATAACGTGAGTCATCCTGTTTATCTGTATTGTCCCTCTACTAATGTCGTGATCGACGGTAACATATTCCATAACCCCACTTGCGCTGTATACTCATATGGTGCATCCTCTATCACGTTTGCCGGTAACACAATCTATAGTGTAACTGATTATGGCATTTACACAGTACAAGCTGGTTTTGAGGCTGTTTCAAACAACACCTTCAAGCAGGTCGGTGTAACAACCTCATCTGGAAAGGCAATATATCTAGAACATGATAGTACGGGTACTATTATTGTATCTGGAAATTTCATATCATTCAATGGCTCAACTGGAACCACCTGCGGGATAACGATTTATGAAGACACAGGTTCATCGGTTGTTTATGGAAATATGATATACGGCACGTCATACCCGGTTAACATTTGCTACAGCACTAACGTCCATGTCTTCGGTAACACTATATTTAATGCGAGCGATACTGGTTTTTGCTCCAATGAAAACAATAACTTCAGCTATTATGGCAATACTATCACCAATGCAAAATGTGGGCTTTCCTCATCCTACGATACAAATGGCTTGATCTACGGTAATACATTCACCATGAGTCAGGCAAATGAATCTGGTCTATGCATGCTTGACGTTTCGGATGGGACATCCCTTACCTTCTACCACAACAACTTCATAAACGACACGACCAACTCTACTGTGAAGAACTATGTTGCAAGCGGACAGTTCGGCGTGGAATTCAACTCAACTCTCCCGGTCGGCGGGAACTACTGGTCCAACTATACCGGTACCGGTTCGAATGGAATAGGCACCGCTCCCATGCCTGTATATGGCTCCTACAAGGATTATTATCCACTGACCTCGATGTGGACATCTCCTACAGAGACCTTCGTTGAAACAGGTCTTCCGGCAGGCACTCTGTGGTCCGTCACTCTGGGAACGGCAACAATGAAGGGCACAGGCGATTCCATTGTCTTCCAGCCATCAAACGCCGAACACATTACCGCATCCTTCTCAGTTGCACGCATCTCTGGATACAACTCTTCCATGGTAAGCGGAATGTTGAACCTTAATGCCTCAAACTCAGTCGTTACCCTTACATTTACAAAGTACACTTACGCAGTATCGTTCACGCAGAGCACACTGCCGTCCGGAACAACATGGTCAGTAACACTGAATGGAAACACAAAGAGCTCAAGCACCGGAAGCATTACGTTCAGCGAACCCAATGGAACATACAGCTACTCGATTGGATCAGTCACAGGATACCACACAGCCACAGCGTCTGGTAACTTTAATGTAAGCGATGCAGGACTCTCCACGACGGTGTCATTCTCGCAGAATACATACACAGTGACTGTTATGGAGATCGGTCTGCCTTCCGGTGACTCCTGGACATTCACCCTGAATGGAAAGAACTACACATCCACATCAGATACGCTCAATATATCCATGGTTTCCGGAATCTATGCGTATTCTGCATCAGGTCCTGCTGGATACACCGTTTCTTCTGCAGCGAATGTTACAGTGAACAATGCAAATGCCTCTGTTACTGTGACCTTCAAGCAGCAGACCTCCAAGCCTAACACGACAGATTCACTGCTCGGCGGAATCGGAATTGGTGCACTGGTAGGCGTGATTGCAGGAGTATTTTCTGCGATGTACTTCACCGGTTCAGGAGTATTCAGGAAGGGAAAAGGAGGAAATCCTTAATCCCTGATTTTTTCATTTTTTTCAATTATTCTGCAGAAGTCCAGGAATTTATCCATCGTGAGTTCCTCTCCCCTCATTTCCGCGTAGTCATGCGGGATGCCACGAAATATACTTCCAAGCTTCTTTCTCCTCGCAGAGAAGATCCTCCTCAGGATGTCATCTGCCGCTTTTACATCATCAACAGGGACCTGTTTCGGAACAATGCGGATAATGGCGGAGTCTACGCCTGGAACAGGATTAAAAAATACCCTCGGGATGGTTCGGACATAGGAAATATCGGCGCGCAGGCGGAGGGAATAACTTATTCTACCTGCTTCTCTCTTTCCCGGCTCTGCGCATGCCTTGTCGGCAAATTCCTTCTGCACCATTAGGATCGCCTCTCCAAAATCAAGGTCAAAAATCTTGAAGATTATGGGTGCAGTGATCATGTACGGAATATTTCCGATGATGCTTTCGTATCTCGAAGGTGGAATGTCAAGCACGCTTTCCTGCAGGATTGTGAGCCGGCCGTCCTCCAAATGAGATGCAAATCTTGTCCTCATGAAACTGGCGAGCCTGTGATCAGGTTCCACCGCGACAACGGTGAAGCCTCTTTCAAGCAGGATCCCGGTCAGGAAACCTTCGCCAGGTCCAATCTCCAGCACGCTTCCTGGATGAGCATGAAGAAGACTAGCCTCGAATTCTGCAATTTCACTGTTGCGCAGGAATACCTGGCCGTATTTTTTCGCGAATCGATTGCGCGCCGTACCGCTCACTGTGAAACGAAGAGGCGGTGTTTCTGTGAGTGATCGCTGAGTTCCTCGACGATCCTGGCGGCAATCATCTTTTGCGGGTTGTGCAGCGTCTTGACCCTCTCTGTGAGATCCTCGAAGGTCTCAAATTTCTTCTTCTTCCTCTCTTCTATGACGGACCACATGGTCTTGTTTCCGAGCCCGGGAAGAAGCTCAAGGGAATGCATCCTCGCGTTTATCGGCTGGGCATTGTTGAAGAAATCCACAAAATACGACTTCCTGTCGTTTATAATACTCTCAAGGATGAACGGCAGTTCGTTCTCCGCTGCATGAGTCAGGTCCCTGTAGGATATCCTCCGCTTGACGGAAAGGACCTTAGTCCTGAGTTCCGGTGTCTTGCCGATGTAAACCTTCTCGCCTACGGATATGACGGCATTGTTCTTCGGGACGAGCTCAAGCAGCTTGAACTCCTCCTCGCCTATTGAAAGCACAATTGGCGTCTTGTGATATGCCTTGTCATCTGGTCGTCCGGATGCAAGGTAGTCCAGGACATACGCATATTCCTCCATGCCTGGCATAGCTCACTCCACTATCCCCTTCACTGTGTCAAGAATGGCGGTAACTTTTTCTTCAGGCAGGTTGATGGAACTTGAGTTAAGAATAACCATCAGGCTTTCCCTGTTCCTCGGTGCCAGGTCAATGATCTTCACGACAACCTTGTCGGGCAGCTCTCCAAACCCTGAGAGCTCCTTGATCGCTTTCTTCACTTCAGCGGCCTTCAGGGCGTGGAACTTTTCCAGGTATTCCAGGCCCTGCTTTTCAACCGGTGTTGTAAGTTCCAGCTTCGACAGTAATGCAAACGACTCCGATATCGTCAGATATTTATATTCAACCAAAACGGCACCCCCTATTATATATTTAACGAGAATTTAATTCTTTCCGACTTCGATCTTCTTCAGGTGGACCGGAGCTGCAACTAGCTTCTTCTTCACAGAACCCACGGAAATAGCTAGAACGTAGCATTCTCCCTGCTTTTTCACGATCACACCGGTCTTACCCTGGAAGTTATGGAACGGCATTCCGTCATGAACTGATGGATTTATCCGCACAGCTGCATAATCACCTATCTCAAAGGTCCTGACCATGTCGTTAACCCTGGGGAATCCTCTTTCCTTGATAGACTTCGTCATTTTCATTCTTGAACCCGACCTGGGTCCATGTGACATTTTAGACATCTTACATTTCCTCCGTTATCGCGAGCACGTCGAGTTCTTCCACCTTCAGGCTGGATCCATACAGGCCCGACAGGTTTGGGTCTGTTCTACCACCATCCCCGTTGATTAGTTCCTTTATGTATGTCCCCGCTTCTGCAGTCATTTCGACCACCGCACGAGTACCATCTATTGATATGGTATCAGCTTTCTTTACTATTCTTTCCCGAATGAGATCTGCCCTGCGTCCCGACACCCGTAATGGAGTACGCTGATAAATAATTTTGCCGCTTAATTCGGAGACGGCTTTCCGGAATGCTACAGGATCTATTGGATCTCCTGCAATAATCAGCGCCCTGTAGCTCTTGTCATGCCTGCTGTTCTTCACCTTCTCAACCATCTCGCCGCCCACGATCTCAAGGTCCGCTATCTCCACTGCTCCGCTTTTTCTCACTTTTTCCGCGAGGTTCGAGAGATCGATGTTCCTTAAATGTGGAGATGATAGCTCAAGTACAAACTCCCTACCGCCTCCGAGCATAAGCACATCAACATCCTCCCTGCCGGCTGCATGAAGGTAGAAATTCTCTGCCCTGACCATCGTCTGTGCTGGAATTCCAATGATCTCCTCTACAGAATCATGCTTGTCGAAGTTGATCCACCTGGTCTGAGGTATCCCGCGGACAAGCTTCCTGTATCTTCCACGGATAAAGAGACTCCTGAACCAGAACCTGTAAGACAGATATTCCAGGTTGACGGTGACTATGACTTCAGGGTCCTTGAACTCCACCTCCTTCTGCATCCTTCCGGACAGGATCTTCCCAAATTCCCGGTTAAACTCCTTCTTGATACTCTCCCCCATCCCGAACCTCGACTCGAGTTCCTTCTCAAGGGGGTTATGGACCCTGTTTTCAGAGCCAACCAGGAAGGTCGAGAAATCATAATCCCCCAGTGCCTCATGGATTGACGCTCCCAGTCCTTCCAGATCCAGGAACAGGCCATGGCAAATAGAACATTCACGCTCCTCCTTCAGGTCAGGAGAAAAGCCAAGTGCAGTGAGTGCAAAACTCATCCTGTCACCGCGATCATTGTTGGATAAACCATGCCCTACTCTGCCAAAAACCCTGCCAAGGCAACGCTTGCAGATCGGGGATGTTGACAGGAATTCAAGATCCTGCCAGTTTGGCATGGCTGGCTTCACTTCGTAATGATTGTCTTTTCTATCGGCGGTCTTTCCTTGAGGAAGACCCTGGAGCCGCATTCGCATTCAATCTCTGCAGTACCGATCGATTTCTCTAGCGGTTTCCCGCATCTAATGCACTTATACACTCTGCCTCACCTGTTCCAGGACAGCACGTGAGAATTCGGGCGTATAGGAACCGCCAGCAAACTTGTAGTGACAGTGCCTGCACTCCCAGATGCCGCTCGCGATACGCTTTACCTTTCTCTGCTTGCAGGAAGGGCATGAATAGAAAGCGATCTTTTGCTTATACACCTCGTTCCATTCCTTCCTGACAGTAACTCCGTATCTTGGCCCAAATCTTCCAGCAGCCCCAACTTTTACCGTTCTTTTTGCCATATGATCACTTCGGGAAATTATTCCTGATTAGGCTTCCGACATCGCTTGATGTTTTTATAGCTTTTTGGATCTCTTCCAGTGTGAAGAAACCGGGCTCTCCCTTCTGCATTGCCTTAAGATGGCCGTCCTCTGCCGTCGTTACGGTAAGCCGGGCAGTTGCAATCTGTTCTTCCTCCAGATCCGGATCCACAACAACCGTGTCACCAACCTTGACCATGGTCACCGAGGCAGGTTTGCACGTTATTGGAAGCGGGAAATCCTGCTTTCCAATCGTTGATCCTGGAACAACGGCAGTTGACAGCGCAGAAACAGCGGCTATCGTGCATGCGTCTATCAGGTTGCCGTCAAAATCTATTACGTCAATATCTATGAACACGATCCAGACCTGCTTTGCCGGTTCTACCACGAGCTTCTGCAGGTCGATCATCTTTGATTCACGGATTCCGCGGTCGACTACGCGGGCAATCTCGATCGAATCCTCGCTTGGAGGGCCAGCCTCAAAGGTCGGGAAAGCCATCGGGAGCAGCTCTACATTCGTGGTAAGGACACCCTGGTTGGGCGTATCGGGGAACGGTTCCCCTGCCTCGATCTTGACGCCACAAACCACCTTGGTTCTTCCAAGCGTCACAACAGCGGAGCCTGCGGCTCTAGGGATGAAGTTGGTCTGTATCGTTACCGCCCGCATCTCGTCCAGTTTTCTTCCATCAGCTCTCAGCCCTTCCTTCTTGATCTTCTGCAGAATGTAGTTCCTTTTTATCTCTGACATTACGTCAAGTTCGTCTCGCGGCATTCTTACTCACCCCAGTCCTGTGCGTTCGATGAATAGTTCTTCTTCAATGCATCCCTCTGTATCTGGTTGATCCTCTCGGTTGCCTTGAATATCATGGATGTTGCCTCATTGAACTCATCGATTGAAAGGTCCCCATCCATCTGCATAAGTACGACTTTC
Source organism: Thermoplasmatales archaeon (assembly GCA_027366585.1). Lineage (GTDB taxonomy): Archaea > Thermoplasmatota > Thermoplasmata > Thermoplasmatales > Thermoplasmataceae > UBA582. The sequence goes on from DAHXNF010000040.1 coordinate 68,085, forward strand.
CCGGATTTAGGCATTATTGCAACCGGCAGATCAGCCTGGCCAAAGTTGTCCTCCTCCTTGGAGAGATCAAGGACAACTTTTCCATCCACCTTGCCAGCAGTGCAGCCTACCACGAGATCACGCATCGGTACTCCGGCTGCTGCAAGAGCAACAGCGGCTGCAGTCAAGCCCGCGATCCTGGTGCCCGCATCGGCCTGGAGCACCTCAATGAAAACGTCAATCTGCGCCCTTGGGAACAGTTCAACCATTACCGCTGCCTGCAGCGCCTCAGAGATCACCTTGGATATCTCCATGGATCTCCTGTCCGGGCCCGGCCTCTTTCTTTCATCAACGGAGAAGGCTGCCATGTTGTATCTCGCCCTCACGAAAGCCTGGTTGATATCCTGCATGTGCCTCGGGTACGCCTCCCTGGGACCATAAACTGCAACCTGTATCTTGTTGCCGCCCCACTCAATGAATGCGCTCCCGTCAGCCCTGTTTAGCACGTCCGTCTCAATTCTTATCGGCCTCAGGTCGCCCGGAGATCTTCCGTCCAGCCTCAGGCCGTTATCATCAAATAGCTTCTTGTCACTCGCTGTTCCCAACTATCTCACCTTTCTTGTCATCCAAAAACTTCTTCACTCTGTCTGTGAGGCCCACGGTATGTGCCTCCTTTTCCACCATTCTTAATGCATCGATGGCCACTATGACGTTCTCAGGTGCACCATCCAGCCATATTATACCGTTCTGGCCAACCATTATCCTGGTATGCGTGGAATCCTTGATCATGTTTACCATGCTTCCGCCCTTGCCGATTATCCTCGGCACCTTCGGTGACGATATGGTAACAAGGGTTCCCCCTTCAAGCTTCCTCATGCCGACGTCCTTCATCGTGATCCAGCTCTCCTTGATCTCGTTGATTGAGAGAATCTTGGCGTAGACGTAGTCGCCGACATTCATGTATCTCTTGAGCTCGCCGGAGGATACCCTCCATGGCGCATCGTTCATATGAAGGAGGGTCGTATAGGTTGAGCTTATGTCCACAACCCACATCGATGGTCCTATCTCTATCACTTTCCCGATAACCTTGTCATTCCGGCGCGGAACGTACCTTCCCGAAAACGGGACAACGTCCACGAACTGCTCGCTTTCCTGCAGGATTCCAAAAAACTCGGAGCAATATTTGTTCTCTCCGCACTTGTATACCCCATTTCTCGGCTTGAGGTTTGAAACCTCCACAGGATCGCCCGGCATTACTATCTGCTTAACATTTGACATCTGATCACCATTCTTTTTCCTACAAACATTTTATTCTTTTTTCCAATTTTAAGTGTATTATATCAAATGATATAATTATATCACAATCGTACTGATAGTAATTATTAAATTTGAAACATGCAGCCAGGGCTTGTCAAGCCATATATAGGCTGATGCGATATTATTGGCATGTCGCGAAAAGAGAAGGATGTTCTTGGAGAGATCGAAATACCCGACGACGTAATGTATGGGATCAACACGAAAAGAGCGATGGAAAATTTCCAGATTTCTGGATTGAAGGCCGATGCAGATCATATTGCATCCATGGCCCAGATAAAGAGATCCGCGGCTATAGCAAACTACACCGGAAAGAAGCTCGACGTAAAGAAGAAGGATGCCATAGTAAAGGCATGCGACCTGATAGCAGGCGGGAAATACCATGACCAGTTCATGATTGACGTTTATCAGGCAGGTGCAGGGACGTCATTCAATATGAACGCCAACGAGGTGATAGCAAATGCTGCCCTCTTAACACTAGGAGAAAAACCCGGTAAATACGAGATCATACATCCCAATGATAATGTCAACATGAGCCAGTCGACAAACGACATTTATCCCACCATGATCAGGGTCACGGCAGCGAAGAAGGCAATCAGGCTGCAGGAGGAGCTTAAGGTATTCATGAAGAAGCTGGTAGAGAAGGGCAATGAGCTCAGGCATGTGGTCAAGCCTGGCAGGACCCATCTCCAGGACGCAGCGCCCGTAACACTTGGACTGGAGTTTCTTGCATATTCATACGCCATCGAGAATGACCTCGAGGAACTCGAATGGGCAACCGAGAAGATCATGGAACTCAACGCAGGCGGCACCGCTGTGGGGACCGGAATCAATACGTCACCGAACTTCCAGGATAACTTCATCAGGGAGATGGCGGAAATAACAAACCTGAATTTCCAGAAATCCAGGAACCTGATGGGGATAATGCAGTCGATGACAGATTTCTCCAGGTTGATGAATGCAACCGCAAATCTTGCTCTTGACGTAACGAAGATGGCCAACGACATCCGCCTTCTCTACTCGGGACCAGGAGCAGGAATACATGAGATCAACATACCTGCAGTGCAGCAGGGCTCGTCGATCATGCCAGGCAAGGTCAACCCCTCAATCGCAGAGGCAATGAACATGATATGCCACTCAACGCTCGGTGCGCAGCAGGCGCTAAATTTTTCGGTACAGGCCGGCCAGCTTGAGCTTAACGTCATGATGCCGCACATCGATTTCGAGCTATGCAGGTCACTGGACATAATGACAACCGGGCTGAAGATGTTTAGGGAGAAGCTCATCGCCGGAATAACCGGTAACGAGGAAGTCTGCAGGGAGCACCTGTCACGCAGCTTTGGATCGGCGGCACTCCTGAACCCAATCCTCGGATACGACACTGTAGCCGTCATAGTGCGCGAAGCAATAACAACGGGAAAGAGTATCAAGGATCTTGCACTTAAGACAGGCAAGATAACGGATAAGCAGTTTGATGAGACCATGAAGAAAGGAGTACCCGGGTGAATATATTTCCCGGATCCAGTGAAGTAGGAATGCCCCAGTGAATCTACCGGCTCTTGATCCGGTAACGAAAGCGCTTAAAACAACTTACATGTTGTGAGACATCTGTAAATAGCATGCGGTCATGTTTTCTACATGCAGACTGATGTGAGGGGTTTTGTTCGTAGCTCGAATAAGATAGAGGAATCGGAGATCGAAGGAGGCGCAAGGATCCGGTGGCTGATCACGCACAGGGATGGCGCACCCACATTTTCAATGCGCCTTATCACGGTGGAAAACGGGAAGTCGACGCCTTATCACAGCCATGATTACGAGCACGAGATCTATGTTATCAGCGGCAAGCTTTCAGTCCTGATCGGGAAGGATACATTTACTGCAAACCAGGGGGATCACATATTCATACCGCCGAACGAATTCCATGGGATGAGCGCAGTGATGGATGCCACAATCATATGCGTGGTTCCAATAAGGGCAGCACATGCCGCTTTCGGGGATTAACCACCCGAATAACCAGCCCTGTTGATGATACTTGGAACATCAGCGGGCAAGCGGTTTGCATTATTCATGATCAAGCCCTCAAATTTCTCCCCTCTCTCTGTGCAACAGCATGCCTGGATCTGCGGCCCATGCACTTGTAGCGCTGCAACTGTATGCCCCGGTTGCTTTTGCATTGGGCATAAGATCCTCCTTCGCTGGTTTCGAATCACCTTTGATTAAGATAGAGGATACAGAGAATAGTGAAGGAAATGGTGGCACATCTGTCCCTGGCAGCATGAGTGGATAGATGAGTGCTGATTCGGCTCGGTAATACATTCCTGCCTAACCTGACCTTGATGCGATGCGCTTTTTCCATTTCTTCATGGAGAGTAGGTGAAAGACAACAGCCAGGTCTATCACAGCCACGCCGAATATTTCACCTTCGGCGACAGATTGCCAGTTGACAACTGAATAGATAATCCATGATGCGATAATCAGCAATACGATAACAGTGCCGAATTTTCCGGATTTGGAGAGAAGAGAGATCCCGATCGTAAGATAAGAGATCGATGCAAGTATGAAGAACCAGATGGATACAAAACCATGTGGATATGTTCCTTCATGGTAATAGCCAATAAGTGCAAGGAATAAACCAGATATAATAAAGAAAGACAAGCCCATATTTTCGATCTTCCTTGAAGATTTATATATAATGGACAAACTGAATAGAGCTATAATTATGCCGGTGATGATCAAACCGTAATTGTAAACCCACGGATCGGTGGGTGCGGGATGACCATTCAAAAGCAAATTTCCTCCTCCAAGGTCGCTCAATGCATTATTTGTCACCCTGAACCATGGATTAATGTAAATGGATACTCCTATCGTTACCCAGGCAGATACTATAGCCAGCGGTCCCAAAATAAATTGAAGACGAGGTTCTTCTGCTTTCACCTGAAATTATTTAATCCCTGGATATAAACATATGCGGAAGTGCCGCAAAGGCTGATTCTGAATCGCTTCTCTTATGATGCTGTCCCAGGCATGGCATTGTGTTCTCGACAAGCTCCGTCTTGGTGGATTCCATTTCGATGATCACTATGCGTGGCGTTCATCTTTGGTATAACGAAGACCTTCGTAACGCCCAACCTGTACACGTACGACGGTGCTGAATAATACCTGTCATGTCAGATAGAATCCATCCTTATGAACAGGGAGGAGAGAAGCTTCACTATGTGCTCATAAGCCTCTCTCCACGATCTCAGCGAGGTTCCGGCCATCTAGATCCATAAGGAAAAAGGAATATGCAGATAGAAGCTTCTAATGGTTCTTTGATTCCTTTTCTCCCATGCTGCAGGGATTCTCCTTTGCGAACTCCTTATCATTGATTCATGACATTAGGGATCCAGTTTAACAAAGCATCTCTAATCATGCCTTTCCATCGTTGCCGCTAGAAACTATATGCACGTCTTCTCACTATGTCATGAGTCACTGTATTACGCATGGTTAATTTTGTCAGCATGTACAGGCACTCCTACAACTAGCGTGTTCAGTGCTAGCATGGCATTTATATACATGGGAAAGCTTCCGGTAGAACTTGAGGGAACTACAATGACCGAACAACTTAGGAAAGGCGTGTTAAACTTCAGGCAGACACTTTTCCAGGGAATCGCCGCATCGGCTCCAGCCGGGGCAGCCGTTGCAACGATGACCGGATCTGCTGCCTATGCACTTGGAGCCCTGCCCCTGGCCGCCCTGGTGGCCTTTGCAATCGTGGCCCTGAATGGATATATAATCAAGAGGATCTCGGCTCACGTGGCAGGAGCGGGCGGCTATTATGACTACATAAAGATGGGTTTCGGGAAGATCCCCGGAACCTTCTCTGGCTGGATGTATATTCTCTACCAGGTCACTGCAATGTCTTTCATTTCGCTCAGCATTGCAGTCTTCGTACCGGCCCTATTGTCACAGATATATAGTATCAACATACCTTCATATTCCTGGTTTCCGCTCCTGGTAGCATCAGCTGCCTTTGGATACTTTGTATCGTTCGGCGGAATCAGGGGCTCGTTGAGATATGCAATGATCATGGGATCGCTTGAGATCATTGTTGTAGTCTTTATCGGTGCGTTTCTTGTATTGCAGCATCCATCTGCAAACACTGTATCCGTGTTCACGGCCAAGTATGCTTCGGGTGGATTCAGCGGGGTTGCAATTGGCGTACTTTTCATGTACACAGCATTCTCAGGATTTGGCGGTATGACGCCCCTTGGCGAGGAGGCAAAGGACGCCAGGAAGATGGTTGGAAATGCAGTCATGGTTTCTACTGTTGTGCTCGGTCTCTTCTTCGTTTTTGCCGCATATGCGTTCACTATCGGCTGGGGGCCATTGAACATGGGAACATACGCTGCGAACCTGGTGCCGGGAATAACACTTTCCGATACAAACATCGGACTTTGGGCCGCCATACTGATCACGATATTCTACATAAACAGCATATTGACCGATAATGTTGTCTTTACAAACAGCGTATCGAGGATAACGCTTGCAATGAGCAGGGACGGAGTACTTCCCCTCTTCTTGTCCAGGATACATGCTACAAGGAAGACCCCCCATCTTGCGGCTGCAATAATGGTAACTGCAAGCGTAGCAGTTGGCGCAGTCTCCGTGGTTGAAATGGGCGGATTCAATGCATTCATATTCACCGGAACAGTGGCAACACTGTCCGCACTGCTGGTGCACATGATGGCCAATATGTCGCTTCCTGCCATACTGCACAAGAAAGGGTCGAAGATTGGCTGGTTGAACGTGGTGCTGCCAGTTGCTGTCTCCTTGATTCTGGTATTGGTGTTCTATGGCACGTTCATATCGATATCTGCGCCAGTGATAACCGCGAGTGAACTGTTTGCTGGATGGGCAGTCTTTGGTATAGTCTACTCGATATGGCGTTCCCCGAAGGTGAAAAGCTTCACAAAAGAGGATTTGAATACTGTGGTGGATTAGGGGTAACATGGAAGCGAATCCCGAGGAGAAATATCTGGAAGTTCAGGGCCTGAAAATCTACACGAAGACTTACAGGGCGAAGAACGAAAAGGCACTGCTGCTCACGATGCACGGCGGCCCGGGAATGACGCATGACTATCTCCTCCCGCTTGCAGATCTGGCAAACGAGGGGATCACGGTTGTTTTCTATGACCAGTTCGGGTGCGGAAGATCAGACGAGCCCCATGATCCCTCAAGCTTCACGATAGAATACGGCGTCAGGGAAGCAGAGGAACTCAGGCAGAAGCTTTTCGGGAACCGCAAGATATTCCTGATGGGATCCAGTTATGGGGGCGCTCTCGCGTTAGCTTACTCCTTGAAGCACCAGGATAAGCTCCTTGGGCTGATTGTGACCGGCGGACTGGCCAGCGTTGATCTCACGGTAAAGGAGATGCGGAGGCTCATAGGGAATCTTCCGCAGAAGGAGCGGGATGCCATCCGGAAATATGGAGATGCTGAAGACTACCCAAACCCAGAATACGTCGACGCGGTGTGGTACTTCTATCACAAGCACCTGCTGAGGATGAAGGAGTATCCGAAAGAGGTCATGACATCGCTTGAATATGGCGAGAAGAGGAATGTCTACCGAATCATGAATGGTCCAAACGAATTCACCATCACAGGAACGATAAAGGGATGGGATATTACCGGTGATCTCCATACAATCCGTATCCCGACGCTCATCACCGTCGGAGAGTTTGACGAAGTTACTCCACTGGTAGCAAGGGCAATTCACGATGAGATAAGGGGATCGCGTCTCGAAATTCTGGATGGTTGCTCTCACCTGAGCTTCTGGGAAGATCAGGAACGATACAACAAGCTCCTTTTAGACTTCATGCTGGGAACTGCAGGCAAGTCTTGAACCCTTACAGGTGTGAATTCTCAATTATCTTTCAAGAAATAAGACTTTGAATGCTATAAGGTGATTAACCTCTTATAGGTGCCAATTTTTTGTTGATTTTTTAAGGAAATGAATGAATGAATGACTTTCAATCCTATCAAGGTTCTATTTTATCATTAGATTCCCCATTTCCTACCTACCCAGCACAAACCCTTTCAATCCTATCAAGGTTCTATTTTATCGCGGCTCAGTGAAAGGAAAGCTGCAAACGACCAGGACTTTCAATCCTATCAAGGTTCTATTTTATCAGGAAGGCATGATCGATTCCGGTGTGCTTCCTCTTTCTTTCAATCCTATCAAGGTTCTATTTTATCAGTGAAGTCTTGGCGATGTATAAGCAAACTGACAACACTTTCAATCCTATCAAGGTTCTATTTTATCTGGAATGTGGGAGGTTGGGTTAAACACTGATGACTCCTTTCAATCCTATCAAGGTTCTATTTTATCTCGAAACACTCACACTCTCAACTATAATTGCCTTACCTTTCAATCCTATCAAGGTTCTATTTTATCTAAAATTTAACCAAACATAATTTATCTATTTTCATCTTTCAATCCTATCAAGGTTCTATTTTATCATTTCCTAACAGAATGCACGTGCAATCCGTAAATCCTCTTTCAATCCTATCAAGGTTCTATTTTATCTATATCATCTTTTGATTTTAATTTAAAAGTTAATACTTTCAATCCTATCAAGGTTCTATTTTATCCAAGCTGGTTTTGTTACATGATATTTTATATAAAAATCTTTCAATCCTATCAAGGTTCTATTTTATCCTTACTGTATCAAAATCAATAGTTTGGGATAATCCATCTTTCAATCCTATCAAGGTTCTATTTTATCCAGTATGCAACAAATCCGTAATCCTGATTGTTCCACTTTCAATCCTATCAAGGTTCTATTTTATCCCTGGTCTGTGTTCTTCTTTTCTGGAATGAACATGAACTTTCAATCCTATCAAGGTTCTATTTTATCTAGTAGCAGCCGCATCCATGCTAATGGGGAGTATGGGCTTTCAATCCTATCAAGGTTCTATTTTATCCAGATCGGCAGGACTTATGTAAAGTACGTGAATCAGGCTTTCAATCCTATCAAGGTTCTATTTTATCGCCGAAGAACAAGCCTTATCATGTCCGCTGGGTTCCCTTTCAATCCTATCAAGGTTCTATTTTATCACTATGACCTGACCTTCCCCATGATGCTCCTAATCCGCTTTCAATCCTATCAAGGTTCTATTTTATCTCTGTCAAATCAGAAACATCCCTTATCCCTGCATCCTTTCAATCCTATCAAGGTTCTATTTTATCGCGTATGGCGATCCAAGATGAACGGTGAATATTCCGACTTTCAATCCTATCAAGGTTCTATTTTATCTGGATCAGCTTGTCGATCAGGTCGCTTGCCTCTTCCTTTCAATCCTATCAAGGTTCTATTTTATCTAGAGAACGAGGCGTTTTGGTCTAAGCTTTTAAAACTTTCAATCCTATCAAGGTTCTATTTTATCCAGCTATATTTTTCTTATAAGATGCGTACAATCCAACTTTCAATCCTATCAAGGTTCTATTTTATCCGGAAGTATCGACCTCCCCAGATTCTTCTCAAACGTGCTTTCAATCCTATCAAGGTTCTATTTTATCGATGAGAGGATACTTAACATAGGGCATGCAATCATCTTTCAATCCTATCAAGGTTCTATTTTATCTAGCAAGGTTTCAAATTATAGTCAAAGCCCCTTTCCCTTTCAATCCTATCAAGGTTCTATTTTATCGATTCATATACCTGAGAAGTCTAATGGCTTTGAGATCTTTCAATCCTATCAAGGTTCTATTTTATCCTTTTAATCTCTCTTCTCTTTCTTAAAAACCTGATGACTTTCAATCCTATCAAGGTTCTATTTTATCACCTTTGCGGCTGAGTAGTTCTTCAGGAATGCTATCTTTCAATCCTATCAAGGTTCTATTTTATCTTTTCAAATGATAAAGATTTGGGAATACCGCTTGACACTTTCAATCCTATCAAGGTTCTATTTTATCGGGTTGCCGGTTCTCCGTGAAATACTATCGCCATTTTCCCTTTCAATCCTATCAAGGTTCTATTTTATCGCGGCTGACAAAGATCTCCAGTACCTTAGTATAGACTTTCAATCCTATCAAGGTTCTATTTTATCGTTTTCGATGATGCTCGGGTATTTGAGGATGCCAGTGTCCTTTCAATCCTATCAAGGTTCTATTTTATCTAATCCGATATTCCAGGGTGGTACGCCGGTTTATACACTTTCAATCCTATCAAGGTTCTATTTTATCCCTGATCATGATCCTGGATTGACATTGTCCCGATCTCTTTCAATCCTATCAAGGTTCTATTTTATCTTGCGGATGAACCGGGAAAGGAACCAGACGAATATACTTTCAATCCTATCAAGGTTCTATTTTATCCATTCAAATCCAGTGCAGCTGGCAGCTGCGGTGATGTCTTTCAATCCTATCAAGGTTCTATTTTATCTCGCTTG